>JANMDU010000115.1:0-60209 GCA_031376455.1 Variovorax sp.
GGCGAATCGTATCCGTCACGAAAAGACTGACCACTTGAGTGAGCAGGCTGCCAAGTTCATCGTCAAATTCTCGCAATTGCGCGAGGCGATCACCATCAATCAGATCGCTGCGATGAGGTGGCCTCGGGCTGCTTGGATCGCCTCCCAAAGTGCTCAGCCTTATCTCCGCAGCCGTCTGCGCAGCGAGACCATAGCGCATCAACACATCAGAGAGTTCGTCAACACGAATTGGTTTAGGCAGAAAATCGACCATGCCCACATCGCGGCAGCGCTGACGATCTTCTTCCAGCACAGAGGCAGTCAGCGCGATGATGGGCGGGGCTGATGCGCCATGGCGCTTGAGGATGGCCTCGGTCGCATCGTAGCCATCCATCACGGGCATGTTGGCATCCATGAGCACGGCAGCAAATGCCGGCACGCCCTCATGCATGGCGAGTGATTTATTCACCCAATCGACGGCCTCTTTTCCGTTGCCTGCCGTGTGCGAGTGATAGCCCAATTTCGCGAGCATAGCGACTGCGATTTTGATGTTGACAGGGTTGTCGTCCACCACAAGAATCGATTGATTTTTACTAGCAGCAGAAGCCGCTTCAGAGTTGCCGTGATCCGAGACCAAAAAATCGCTCATGACATCGCGCACAAGCAAGTCATACAGCTGCGCAGGACGATAGGGCTTGAGCAGCACAGCATCAAACATACTCGCCTCTTGCTTGGAGGGTGGGCTCCCTGAAGTGATCAACACAATACTTGCATCGGGTTGATGTTCGCGAACACGCAAAGCAAGCGCATACCCATCCATATCGGGCATGTGCATGTCGGTCAAAATCACATCAGCGCTGTTGTTCATCAGCCAAGCCAAAGCTGGCTCAGCGCGCTCAAAGCAAGTGGTGCGCATGCCCCAGCGCTTGACTTGTTTATCCAGCAAGCGCATGTTGAGCACATTGTCTTCGACCAAGACAGCGTGTTTGCCGTTCAAACTGGTCATATGAAAAGACGATACATGCGCCATCTCTTGCGCTTCGCAGGCCTGCAAGCGCGCTGTGAACCAAAATGTTGCGCCTTGGCCGGGTATCGATTCCAAACCGACTTGTCCATTCATGCATTCGGCCAAGCGCTTGCAAATAGCCAGCCCCAAGCCTGTGCCGCCGTATTTACGCGCTGTCGAGGAATCGACTTGGCTGAAGGATTGGAATAAGGCAGCTTGCCGATCCAATGGAATGCCAATGCCGGTGTCTGAGACGCGAAATTCAATCAATGCGGCCTGCGACTTTGTTTCACGCTCGAGGCAATTCACGCTGATCACCACTTGGCCAGCTTCAGTGAATTTGATCGCGTTGTTGATGTAATTCAACAGAATCTGGCGCAAACGTGTCACGTCTCCGCGCACCCAAGCAGGTACGTTATCAGACACATCCACCAGCAGTTTGAGCCTTTTTTCTCGCGCACGGGTGGCGGCAATATCGCAAGCTTCATCCAATGTCGCTTCCAAATTCAAAGGCTCATGCTCCAAATCTAATTTGCCAGATTCGATTTTGGAAAAATCCAAAATATCGTTGATCACGCCCAGCAGTTGATCGCTGGAGACGCGCATCGTATGCACATAGTCTTTTTGCTCGCGATTAAGCGGTGTGTCGCCTAAAAGAGTGGTCATGCCGACCACTCCATTAAGCGGCGTGCGAATCTCATGGCTCATCGTGGCGAGGAAGGCTGATTTTGCGCGAGCCGCCTGCAAGGCCTCTTCGCGTGACGCCAGCAATTCCTCGGTACGCTTTAGCACGCGCTCTTCTAAATTTTCATTGGCTTCGCGCAAGGCGGTCGCTTGAATTTCGATTTCTTGACGCTTGTTTGAAATCTCCACCGCGCTGCTGTGCAGTGCCGTGGACAAAGTACGCACTTCGGCGATGCTGGCTGTACTTTCAACTTTTGGAATCTGCCCCTGCCCCAACTCGGAGGCAGCTTGTGTGAGGCGTGCAAAGCGTCGGCTTAAGTTATAGGCAAACAATGTGGCAGCAATCGCGCCGATGGCCAAGACCAGAAGCGTCACATACACCGATTGGCGAATCGATTGGCGCGTCTCGCCCGCAAAATCGTTGTCCGGTGCAGCCACGATCATTTTCCATTGCAGTCCTTGCGATGCTCCAAAAGGGCGCATGGCCGCAATCATTTTCTCGCCCTCTCGGCTGTCCAAATGCTTTTGCAAGGCCATTCGATCCGCTTGCTCGGAATTCTCCGCCGAAGCAACGCCCCCCTTAAAAGCCTGATAAGCCGCATAAGCCTCGCGCATCGTGGCACTGCTGCTTTGCTCTGGACGAAGCCGCTGCAATTGATCTCCGGCGCTGGAAAAAAGTTTTTCTGTTGTTGATGTTGCGACCAAAAAACCCTGCTCATCCACCAAGAAAGCCACGCCGTTTTGACTGATTTTCTGCGCTTGCAAGCGCTCGGTGAGCGCCGCTAAAAACAAATCCACACCAATCACGCCGGTCACACTGCCCTGCGCATCTACGACGCTTTGAGCCAATGTAATCAGCAACTGACCCGATGAAGCGGATGGATAGACGGTGGTGAAGACGCGCTCTGGCGTTTGCGCCGCCTTCACATACCAAGGCCGCTGCCTCGGGTCATATTCCTTGGTCTCAGGCGGCAGTTCATTGCGATAGTCAAGCGCATAGAGCGACGAGAAATAGCGCCGACTGCGCTCTTGCGCGGGCTTGATGTGTACTTTCACTGTCGCCCCGCCGGCAGAGGACATCTGCTGCACACCATAAAACGCACTGGCTTGGTTGCCGAAATACAAAAACGACACGTCCGGTAGCATGCCCGTCAGCGAAAAGGCGAGCGCTTCAAAGGCCGCCGGCTGCGTCATCAACTCGCGTGCTTTGAGCATCTGCTCGGGCGTCGGCTTAGGCTTGATCACGCCATTTAGCAATGAATGGGCTTGCAGCAGATGATTTTCCGTGTCTTGCTGCACACGAAAAGCCACGTCATCAATGATCTTGCTCGATAGACGATCGACGTTTTCTAAGGTGCTGCGATACATCAAACCGCCCACCAAGGCCGCGGGCAGCAGGGCAAAAATCAACAGGCTGTAAATCAGAATCGTGCGCAGGCGCCAAGCCGAGGCTGCAGACGGAAGAGGTGGTGTGTTTGTTGACATAGCGCCAAGTATTTTGCACGCCAATAGCTCAGAATCGATAGCCAAACTTCTGACCTGTGACTTTTGCCTCAAATTGTCAAAAAGCAGTCGTTTTTATGAACGGTGCACGGCTACCGAATCGTTGGCAGAGCGGGCGGCTTGGGATGCAAGCGGGCCATCATTTGCGTATCTGCATACAGCCCCTCACGCAGGATATGCGCGCGCATCATGCCCTCGCTCACGAAGCCATGCCGCTCATACAGCGCAATCGCGCGAGCGTTATCCGTCAGCACCGTGAGCTCAATACGCAAGATGCCTGCCCAGTTGTCTGCCCAATGCAGCGCAGACGACATCAGCGCCTCCCCGACGCCCTGCCCTTGCCAGGCTTTAGCCACTGAAATGCCCAAGCCTCGCACATGCGCCCTGCGCAGGCCAGGTTGCACTGCATGCAAGCCAATCATCCCAACGATGAGTTCTTGGCCATTGACTGTGGCGCAAGCCACGAGCATCAGCCCCACCGGATCTATTTTTGTAAACCGCTCAAGTCTAGAGGCCACTGGCATCATGGGCAATTGCGATGTGCCTTCAAACACACCCTCGCTGCCAATCAAGGCTGACAAGGCAACGGCATCTTCCGGTTCTGCGGCGCGGATGGAAAAGGCGTTGATTTCAGTGCGAAAAGTGCTGATCTCGGTGCTCATGCGTTCAAGCTCCTAAAACGCTCTTCTTCTTGCAACCGCAAAACGCGGCGCTGCACTTTACCCGTCGTCGTCATGGGCAGCGCGTCGATGAATTCAATCTCTTTCGGATACTCGTAAGGCGCGAGCAGGCTGCGCACGTGCTGCTGAATGCGCGCCATCAGCTCTTCATCATATTTTTTTAAGCCTTTTAGGTCGTTAGCCGGCATATATATTGCGCGGAGTGCTATAAATTCAGGAGTAAGCACAATATACGCTTTGACCACCGCGCCACGCTCAATATCGGGCTTTGGGACAACAGCAGCATTCAAAACCGCCGCGTGTTTGAGCAAACAATTCTCAACCTCGCCCGGCCCGATGCGATAGCCAGCGGCTTTGAACATATCGTCGGCGCGGCCTTGATACCACAGGTAGCCCTGCGCATCGGCATAAGCCAAATCACCGGTGCGACACCAGCGCTGGCCGTCTTGACTCACGGTTGTTTTTTTGATCGTTGCCGCTTCGTTGTTCCAATAGCCGAGGAAGAACACCGGATCAGGTTTGCCATGCACATCCAAATGGTTCACCGCCACTTCGCCCATCTCATCTGCTTTGCAAATTTCGCTCGCCTCATTGATCACCGCCACCTGATGGCCGGGATAGCCCTTGCCCATGCTTCCCGGTTTCGATGGCCAGAATTTATTGCAGTTGCCCACAACGTAGTTGATCTCCGTCTGGCCAAACATTTCGTTGACGCGCACACCGAGCTGCTGATCGCACCAGTCATACACCGCATCGCCGACCGCTTCTCCCGCGCTCATCAGCGCTTGCAATTTAAATTTGAATTTCCTTTTTGGCTCAGGATAAGCCTTCATCATCGCCTTGAGCGCCGTGGGAAAAAGAAAGGTATGCGTGACGCGGTGGCTTTGTAAAATGTCAAATGCCACTTTCGGGCTAAAGCGGCCATTGAAGGCAATAATCTCGCGGCCAAAATAAAGCGTGGGCAGCAGCGCATCCATCAGGCCGCCCGTCCACGCCCAATCCGCAGGGCTCCAAAAAACTGCATCGGATTTTGAGTTTGTGCGGCCATCAAAACCAAACCAATTTTGGCTCGCCACAAAACCTGTGAGATTACCTATTAAAGCGCGATGCGGGATCAAAGCGCCCTTGGGCGGCCCGGTCGTCCCGCTCGTGTAGATGAGCACAGCAGCCTCGTCAGAGCGCGTCTTGACCAATGGAAACTGTGTCGATTGCATCAGTGTCTCGAGCGCGTAATCCAGATCAGTGTGATCAGCCGCATCGCCGATGCCGATCACACAGCGCAAAGCGGTGCAGCTCTTGCGCGCATCAAGCACCGCAAGGATTGAGCTCTCATCCACAATCGCGACAACCGCGCCAGAATCATTAAACCGATATTCCAAAGCCTCTGCGCCAAACAGCATCGACAGCGGCATCGCTACTGCACCCATTTGCAACACAGCCATGTAAGCCACAGCGGTCTCGTGGCGCTGCGGCAACACAATCGCTACCCGATCACCACGCTGCACGCCTTGCTTTTTGAGTAAATGGCTGAGCTGATTGGCCTGCACTGCGAGCTGCTCATAGGTCAAGATTTCAAAGCGTTTTTGACCGATAGCCGTCATAGAATGTGCGCGGACTGCTATGTTTTTCATAGTATCCGGATTCTCCGCCCATCTCCGCGCACACACTTGCGCCATATTGAACTGCGCAGGCACACGCCAGCGAAACTGCTGGTGTATCGCAGCGTAAAGATCAACAGGCGCATTTGTCGCAGGCATGACGGTTCCGATCAGTCGAAGGCCATTATTCCACTAACATGAGGTGATGTATCAACCCAGCCGCCCTAGCATCAGCCGCTTTTTGCGCATTCGTACACACAACTATCACGTTCGCGAATGGGGGCAGGCGAAAGCCGGTATGTCGTCGCTTGTCATGGTGCATGGTTGGATGGATGTGTCTGCCTCCTTCCAATTTGTCGTGGATGCGCTAGAAAGCACAGCGCTTGCAGGCCGCCACATCATCAGCCCCGATTGGCGTGGCTATGGGCTCACGCATCATGTGAGCAACCCAAACAAAAGCTGCATGGGCGAAGACACGGATAACTATTGGCTGCCCGATTACATGGCGGATTTAGATTTTCTGATCGATCACCTTTTGCGTGATGCACCGTCTGATGCGCAAGTCGATCTGCTGGGCCACAGCTTGGGCGGCAATGTGGTGATGAGCTACGCCGGCGTGCGTGCTGAGCGTATTCGCCGCTTGGTCAACTTAGAGGGCTTCGGCATGCCCGAGACCAAGGCGAGCCAAGCGCCCACGCGCTATGTGCAGTGGTTTGATCAGCTCAAGCAATTTCACAAAGGCGAGCTCGATATGCGCGCCTATCCAGCGCTAGGCGGCGTGGCCTCTCGTTTGATGAAGACCAATCCGCGCTTGTCTCAAGACAAAGCCGATTGGCTGGCTCAGCATTGGTCAGCGCCTAACGCCAACGGCGAACACCAAATTTTGGGTGATCCTGCCCACAAAATCGTCAACGCCAACCTCTCTCGCGTCGAAGAAACACTCGCCCTCTATCAGCGCATCAGTATGCCCCTGCTCGCCATCGAAGCCTCAGATGATTCCATGACCGGCTGGTACAAAGGCCGCTACACCTTGGCCGATTACCACGAGCGTTTAAAGCAAGTGCCCAAGGCTCGCATTGAACGCATCGAAAACGCAGGGCATATGCTGCACCACGATCAACCCGAAAAGCTCGCAACTCTTTTGGCTGGTTTCCTAGCATAATTCAAAGCATTTTCGGCAGGTAGCCGGCGTATTTATTGCGCGACATGCTATTTAATTTATAGCATTGATGAGATGAATCTCTTTGCCTTTGATTGATGCGAGAATCTTGCATGCAACAAATTAAAAAAGCTGTATTTCCTATTGCGGGCTTAGGCACACGATTTTTGCCTGCCACCAAAGCATCCGCCAAAGAGATGCTCCCCGTCGTGGACAAGCCACTGATTCAATACGCCGTTGAAGAAGCCTATGCTGCGGGTATTCGCCATATGATTTTCGTGACAGGCCGCACCAAGCGCAGCGTTGAAGATCATTTCGACACCGCTTATGAGCTCGAAAATGAGTTGGAGTTGGCTGGCAAAACGGAGTTGCTCAATTTAGCTCGCAACATCGCGCCTGACGACATGATCTGCACCTATGTCCGCCAGCCGCGTGCGCTTGGGTTAGGGCATGCCGTCTTATGCGCCAAGGAGCTGGTGGGGCACGAGCCCTTTGCAGTGCTGCTCGCTGATGATTTGATGGTGGCAGCGCCTGCCGTGATGTCGCAGATGGTCGAACAATTCGCCGCATTGCAAACCAGTATCGTTGCCGTACAAAACGTCGCTCGCGAGCGCACGATGAGTTACGGCATCGTAAGCGGCGAAAGCAGCTCCGATCACTTGACCCAAATGACTGGGATCATCGAAAAACCCAAGCCCGATGTTGCCCCCAGCACCTTGGCTGTTGTAGGCAGATACATTCTCACGCCCGAGATTTTTAAAGAACTCGAACAGATTCCCAGAGGCATCGGCGGAGAAATTCAATTGACAGATGCGATAGCCCAGCTGCTTAAAACGCAAAAGATTTTTGCTTATCACTACAGCGGCAAACGTTACGACTGCGGCAGCAAACTCGGATTTTTGCAAGCCACGGTAGATTTAGCAGAGCAGCACCACGAAGTAGGCGCTGAATTTTCACAATGGCTCAACCAAAGACACGCATCCACGCGCTAAGAAGGTCAACTAAGCGCCCTCGCGCCAGTGTTTAGCCACATAGCTGGTGGGTTTGATATATCGCAATGCGCGATTGCGTTTGCCACTCAGAGCATCCGGCGGATTGCATTCACCATGAAAAATAATCACCCGCGCGCCCTCGGGCACGAAAGGCTCACGCCAGTAATTGCTGGGCCATGATGGGATGCTGTGGTATTTGAAGCTGGGGCACCATGCTTTGGGCCAATATTGCAGTTGATGCTGACGGTCAATAAAGTCTGAGAGGTAAGCTTGCTCATTGCGGAAATTTCGGCGAATCGCATCAAAATCCTTGCGGAAATTCTCCAATACACCGGGGTAAGCGCCCAAGACAAACCGATACACCGATGAATTGCCGGTGATGCGCCAAGGCCGCTTGTAATCATGGATGATGAGAAATTCTCCTGGCGTGCTGAAGAATTCATCCATTGCACCGACGATCACCACATCAATGTCTAAAAACAAAGCCGTGCTGCCTTGCGCGACGCCGATGTGCGCGGCAAGCTCCTTAGAAAATGTGGTGAGCTTGGTCCAGCCGCGCTCGGGTGCGCCAGCGGGTAGATCAAGCGATGGGATACTTCGGCAAATCACTTCAGAGCGAATGCCCTCCGCGCTGTCCGTCAGGCAAACAAAAGTGAAGTCGCCTTGAAGATGCCGGCGCACCATGGCATACAAGCGGTTGACATACTCCGCGCCATATTTCACGCCCCATTTCATGCAAAGTATCACGCGATCCTGCGAAGCATTTTTGGCTGAGCCTGCGGCTGAGATGGTCTGATTTGTCGTCATGTGAATGTCACCGATCTTTTACCCAATCACCACTGGCAATGATGGGTTTGGCAGAAGTGTAATTGGGGTTGATTTCATACACCCAGCAATCGCGAAACTGCCCGGCCACCTGCACTCGGATCGCCCGCTTAGCGTATTCGTCGGGTTGTGCAGGATATTCCGATTCAATCGCATCGAGCGTTTTTTCCAGCTCAGCACTCACGGCATACACCTCACCCACAATCTGCCCCGAGCCGCTCAGCGACACGCCGGGATAGCCACCTAAGTGATACATCGTGCCAGTGATGCTTGCGTTGCCGATGAACTGGGGTGCAGGAGACAGGCAAGTGATGTCGTTGTCATCGCCGCGCCTGAGCGTGCCATAGACGAAAAATAATTGAGCTTCTGGCATGATATTGATTGTCAAATTCTTCAAACCTCTATTGTGAATCGTTCCGAGCGCATTTATTCCACGACCCCTCATACGCCATGGCGCGCTTTTAGTTGCTTGGCATTGTCGATGGCCTTGGTGGGCAGCTATGTGGGCTTGTCTAAACAACTTGTCTTGATTTTCCCCATTTTTTTGCTCGCTTGGTTGCGCTTTGGCATCGGCGGTTTGGCGATGCTGCACTGGCTTCGCAAGCCGTCCTCAGAAGCACCACTGGACGCGCAAACCAAGCGCCTGCTGTTTTTCGAATCGTTTTTAGGCAATTTTTTGTTTTCGATTTGTATGCTGTTTGGCGTCAGCATGACGAGCGCCGTGGCGGCGGGCGTGATCATGGCCAGCATTCCAGCATGCGTGGCGGTGATGAGCTGGCTGTTCTTGCGAGAGCGTGTCGGCATGCGCATCTGGGCAGCCGTGGCCTGCGCGGTGCTTGGGATTACTTTTGTATCGCTCTCAAAAAGTGAGCACTTTGCGCAGGAAATACGTCGGCTACCCGTCGATTTAGCTGATAAAAATGCCGCTTTAGGTAATCTATTGGTGTTTCTCGCTGTACTGTGCGAAGCGGCCTATGCAGTGATCGGCAAGAAGCTCACAGGCGTGATGTCACCCAAACGAATCAGCTCCGTGATCAATCTGTGGGGCTTCTTCTTGGTCATGCCCCTAGGGATTTGGCAGGCCTTGAATTTTGATTTTTCTAGCGTACCAGTCAATATGTGGATGCTGCTTTTGTTTTACTCACTCGCCGCCAGCATGTGGACGGTGTGGCTGTGGATGACGGGCTTGAGGGCCGTGCCGGCGGCTCAGGCAGGCGTATTCACCGTGATGCTACCGATCTCAGCGGCTGCGGTGGGCGTGATGCTGCTTGGCGAGCGGATGGACGGCCTACAGATGCTGGCTTTTTCCATTGCCTTGGTGGGCGTGATCTTGGCCACTTTGCCCAAGAAAAAGGCTTAGCGCCAGAGTTCAGAGTAGATCAATGCAGATCAATGCAGATCAGTGCCGAGTTGCGTTTTGATCGCTTAAATCAGACAATTCGCTAGGATCTAGATCTTCCAGATTGCCAGCCACTCGAAACTCTTCGCTGGCCCACGCCCCAAAATCCACTTGTTTGCAGCGTCTACTGCAAAACGGCCGCCACTCATTGCTTGGCGCAAAAATACTCTTACCGCCGCAGGCTGGGCAAGAAACAACAGGGGGATTTTTTTCCATGGCTGGACGCTGCCTCGACTCAGTTTAACTACACAGCGTCAGTTCAAAGCCTGCATCCTCGGTACAAGCCGAGGGCAACCTGTCATCCGCAGAAGGCCGCAGCAAACGCACAGAGACGATCAAGCGGTTGCCGCTGATCTCGGGCACAAGATTAAGTGTCTCGTCGATTCTCAGACGCAGCAATTGGTAAGTGCGTCCTTGCGGCAGATGCTGCTGAAATTGCCCGCCGCTTGCCATCACTTTTTGCGCAGAACCAGTATCGCGCAACAACTTGAGTAGCAAATTAATGGCTTGCGCCAGTGGCCAGAGTGTGCTCGCCCATCGCATCAGATCTTCTCGGCGACGTGCCGCCGTGAAATGCTGCCAATGAAAATAAGCGGGCAAATCAAATTCACACGTACCGGCTGGAATAGCAATGCGGCTGCGCACACTGGTCATCCATTCGTTATCGTTGAGCGATGCACCGGCTTTTCCAGTTTGGGTATTCACTGCCGTAAATGCAGCTTCAATTTGATGCATCACACCATCGAGCACTTCTTGATCAATGCTCACATTGCTGCGAAAGACCGCCAAATGCTGTTTGTGTTTTTCTAAGTCTTTCAACACATCCGATTTGAGCTCAGAACGCGCCGCGACTTCAATGATTTCAAAGATCGTGACAAAAGCAAAATGATGATCTAAAGCATCGTCACGGCTTAACAATTGCCCCAGGCGCTCGAACAAATGCTCTAAGCGCAGGTAGGTGCGCACACGTTCGTTAAAAGGGTATTCGTAGAGGATCACGGCTACAAGCTGATTCGTCGCATGGCAGCAATCATAGCCCGAAGTGTTGCATCCATCTCTATTGACCGAGCTCTTTTGCAGTTTTTAGCAACGCCAGCAAATGTTCCTCAAGTTCCGCCAAAGTCAAGCCATCGTTATAAATCACTGCATCAGCAGCTGCCAGCCTTTGCGCCCTGCTGACTTGCGCTGCCATCACGGCTTCAATCTGAGCCAAAGGCCAGCCGCTGCGTGCTTGCACGCGCGAGACTTGCGTTTGTGGCCAACAATCGACCACCCACACCGCATCAAGCCGACCACGCCAGCGCAGCCCGCCTTCCACCAACAATGGAATGTCAATCACAGCTATCTGCTGGCCAGAGCGTTCGGTAAGCTTTAATTGCTCATCAATTTGCCATCCGATCAAGGGATGCAAGATACCCTCTAATTGAGCTTTAGCGCCTGAATCGCTGAGTATGATTTGGCGCATGATATCGCGATTTAAGCTGCCGTCGGGCGCAATAGCGTTATCTCCAAATGCAGAGCGGATTGCTGGCAGAGCTGCGCCTCCGGTTTGCGTGACTAAGCGAGACAGCGCATCGGCATCCACCAAGCTCACTCCAGCAGCCACCAAGATATTTGCCACGGTACTTTTCCCGCTGCCGATACCGCCCGTTAAGCCGATTTTGCGCATGGCGCGGCTTGCTTAAAGCCCAATGACGCGCAGGATGCTGGCAGATCCAAAGATCAAGCTCACCACACCCGCACCTGCTAAAAATGGCCCAAACGGCACATAACCACCCTCGCGCAAGCCACTGCTCAGTTTCATCGCAATGCCAACGATCGCTCCGATCACAGAAGCCAAGAGGATCATCGGAATCAATGCCTGCCAGCCAAACCAAGCGCCCAAAGCGGCAAACAATTTGAAATCTCCGTAGCCCATACCTTCTTTACCTGTGACGAGTTTGAAAACCCAATACACACTCCAAAGTGATAGATACCCAGCCACTGCACCCCAAACAGAACTCGTTAACGTCACTTCAGTATTCCAACGCAGCGCCGCTGCGATCAGACCAAGCCAGACCAAGGGAAGCGTGATGTCGTCTGGCAATAAGGTAGTGTCCCAATCGATAAAGGTGAGCGCCACCAAAGCGGTACAAAATGCGCACCAAGCTGCCGTTTGCCAACTCCAACCCCAACGATAAGCGCAATAGGCATAAAAAGTGGCGGTGACCAGCTCAACGAATGGATATCGCAAACTGATTTTGGCCTTGCATTGAGAGCATTTACCGCCCAGCACCAGATAGCTCAGCACAGGGATGTTTTCGTACCAAACAATTTTATGACCACAGTGCGGGCACGCAGAACGCGGCACAACCAAGTTGTACGGAGCAGATTCTTGAACGGGTGCTTCAGGATGCATCAACTGCTTGCATTCGGCAGCCCATTGAGCCTCCAGCATTTTGGGCAACCGATGAATCACAACATTCAAGAAGCTGCCGATGAATAAACCCAGCAAAGCGATGGGCAGCGCTTCGATCCAGACACCCGGCATGATCAGACCACTTGGCCAAGTTTGAAAATTGGCAAATACATTGATACCACGATCCCGCCGATGATCGTGCCCAAGAACACAATGATGATCGGCTCCATCAAACTTGACAGACCCGCCACCATCTCGTCAACCTCAGATTCGTAAAAATCTGCCGCTTTGCCAAGCATGTGATCAATCGAGCCAGACTCTTCACCAATCGCCGTCATTTGAATCACCATCGATGGAAACAAGTTTGCATTTTGCATGGCGGCGGTCAAGGATGTGCCGGTTGATACCTCTTGTTGGATGCGAGTCGTCGCATCGGCGTAAAGCGAATTGCCAGAAGCGCCGCCCACGGAATCCAAGGCTTCCACCAATGGCACGCCAGCGGCAAACATCGTGGCAAGTGTTCGCGTCCAGCGCGCGATGCAAGATTTTTCGATTAAAGCGCCAAATACAGGCACTTTAAGCAACAGACGATCCATGAATTTTTGCATCTTCTCGTTGCGCTTCCATGCCTGCATAAAGAAGTAGATTCCGCCACCAATCGCACCAAAGATCAGCCACCACCATTTCACAAAAAACTCACTGATTGCCATGACGATCAGAGTTGGCGCCGGTAAATCAGCACCAAAGCTGGAAAAAACCTGTTTGAATGCAGGAATCACAAAAATCATAATGACAGCAACCACGACAAATGCGACCACAACCACAGCTGTTGGATACATTAATGCCGATTTGATCTTTGATTTGATCGCCTCCGTCTTTTCCATGTAAGTCGCCAAACGGTCTAGCAAACTTTCCAAGATACCGGCAGCCTCACCCGCCTCAACCAAGTTGCAATACAAATTGTCGAAATACATTGGGTGCTTACGGAAGGCTGCAGACAAAGATGTTCCCGTTTCAACATCTGTGCGGATGTCGTTGAGCAGCTTGGTGACGCTTGGATTAGGATTGCCGCGCCCGACAATGTCAAATGATTGCAAGAGCGGAACACCCGCCTTCATCATGGTGGCTAGCTGCCGCGTAAAAATTGCAATATCTCTGGGCTTGATCGATTTGCCCGAGCGCATTTTTCGCTTTTTGATTTTGCCTGGAATGATGGCTTGGCGGCGCAGCGATGCCATCACTTGATTTTCGCTGGCGGCTCGTTGTTCACCGCGCACTGGTTTGCCGTTGCGATCCTTGCCCTCCCATTCGAAGACAACTTCTTTGATATCTGATTTTTTATTTGCTGCCGTAGCCATGTGCGTCTTCCTTGTCTTGGGTGGTACTGCCGCTATTCGTTAGTCACTGCAATGACTTCCTCTAGCGATGTCATCCCTGTTCTTACCTTGTGCAATGCTGATTGGCGCAGACTTCGCACGCCTTCTTTTTGCGACTGCAACGCAATATCCATTGCACTGGCATCAGCCAAAATCAAGCGCTGCATATCGTCACTGATTGGCATGACTTGGTAAACGCCCACTCGGCCTTTATAGCCGTTATTACACATCGAGCAACCTACCGGCTTATAGGGTGTCCAACTGCCGTCTATATCTTCTTCCTTAAAACCCGCTTGCAGCAAGTTTTCCATCGGAATATCCGCTGGCTGCTTGCAATTTGGGCAGAGGCGTCGCGCCAATCGCTGCGCAGTAATTAAGATGACACTGGATGCAATATTGAATGGCGCTATACCCATGTTACGCATTCGGGTGAGCGTCGTCGGCGCATCATTTGTGTGAAGCGTCGATAACACAAGGTGCCCAGTCTGAGCCGCTTTAATGGCGATATCCGCAGTCTCAAGATCACGAATCTCACCCACCATGATCACATCCGGATCTTGGCGAAGAAAAGACTTCAGCGCAACGGCGAAGGTCAGGCCTGCTCTGTCGTTGACGTTCACTTGATTAACACCAGGCAAGTTTATCTCGCAAGGGTCTTCAGCTGTAGCGATATTGACGCCCGGCTTATTCATTAAATTCAAACAGGTGTACAGCGAGACCGTTTTTCCGGAACCGGTCGGCCCCGTCACCAAAATCATGCCGTAGGGCCTACTGATCGCTTTCATGATGCGATCTTTTTCGACTAATTCATACCCCAAGGCTTCAATGCCCAATTTAGCGCTGGATGGATCCAAGATACGAATTACTATTTTCTCGCCAAACATCGTTGGTAAGGTGCTGACTCGAAAATCAATCACACGATCAGCTCCGACTTTGAGCTTCATTCGTCCATCTTGTGGAACACGCTTTTCAGAAATGTCTAGCTTTGAGATCACCTTGATGCGCGAGGCAAGCTTGTCTTTGATGGACACTGGAGGGGAGGCTATTTCTCGCAATTCGCCATCGATGCGGAACCTGACGCGATAAGTATGCTCATAAGGCTCAAAATGCAAATCAGATGCGCGCATTGCGTACGCATCCAAGAGCATTTTTTGCAGGAATTTAACAACGGGTGCATCGTCAACATCCGTTGCTACCTCTTCTTGTTCATCAACCACTGCCTCCAAGCTAGATTCGTCAAATTCAAAATCGCCTGGCGCACCGATAATAGAGTCCAGCGCCTCAGAGGTTGATACTGAGGTAGTTTCAACTAGTTTAGACAGCTTGTCATATTCGGCGATGACCCAGTCCGCACCCAATTGGGTTGCAAATTTGATTTTTTCCGCTGTGGTTTGATCAGATGGATCTGAAGTAGCAACGATTAAGCGGTTATTGCGTTTCGCTAGAACAACCACCCGCAGGCTCTGGCACAACTTGGTATCCAGCAACCCCTTGGGCAGACGCTGGAGATCTATGGCATCTAGATCTATCAGTGGCGAAGCAAACGCAGTTGACATCGTGTGAGCAAGATCAGCTGAGGAGATAGCACCAGAATTAATTAACTCTGCGATAAAGCTGGATTTGCCAGTTTGCGATTTTCGAAATATTTCCTCAGCCTTTTTTTGATCTAGCTTGCCGGCCATCACCAAGGCTCGCGCAGTGCCTGGTAAAGCCACGGACGAAGAAACTTTTAACGGATTATCAACAACAGCCATTTTGCTTAGTCAGTACCAAATCACCTGAAGATGCAGGTTATATGTGAGGCACACATAGAATACACCACATCGCGATCAGAACCAAATAACCCAGAGCCAAATGCACCACAAATGAGACATTGAAACGCCGTGCAGCGAAGCCATGCGAACGAGTCAGCTTGTCAGGAGCTTCTCTCGATGGCTTGCTGCCCAAGTGAGACCAATGCCACTTTGTATGGCGAATCAGGCAAGACCTCAATGGAGGCAATCGCTCGTTCGCTTTCAGATCGCGCTGCGTCTCGAGTTGCCTTTAATGCATCGGTTCGATGAATAATATCTAAGACAGCATGCAATTTTTGTGCGTGCAGCCGCGAAGTGGATGCTGAGGTGTCGCTTTCGTCAGATCTCTCAATGGCCTGACGAATGAGCTTTGCGTCTGCGGGCTCAGCACGCTGTAAAGCAACGATTAAAGGCAGAGTTACTTTTCCTTCACGCAAATCGTCGCCCAAATTTTTACCCATGCGCACTGCGTCTCCAGCGTAATCAAGAGCGTCGTCGATGAGTTGAAAGGCTGTGCCCAAGGCCTGCCCGTAATTGGCACAAGCCATTTCGATGGCCATGTCGCTATTCGCAAGCACAGCTCCCAAACGCGCGCTGGCCTCAAAAAGCTTTGCTGTTTTCGACTGAATCACTCGCAAGTAGGACGCCTCATCGAGAGATGCGTTGTGCATGTTCATAAGCTGCAATACTTCGCCCTCAGCAATAACATTTGTAGCTTCAGCAAGAATAGACATGACTCGCATCGAATTGGATTCGACCATCATCTCGAAAGCGCGCGAATATAAAAAATCTCCGACCAAAACGCTGGCTGCATTGCCGAAAAATTCGTTTGCTGTGGGCTGCCCTCTGCGCAAAGTCGATTCGTCCACCACGTCATCATGCAGCAATGTGGCGGTATGAATGAACTCAACCACCGCAGCAAGCTGATGCTTTTGGGAATGTGTGTATCCCAGTGCTCCACTGACCAACAACAGCAAAGCAGGCCGCACCCGCTTACCACCAGCGGAAATGATGTGCTCGCTAATTCGCCCAACTAAAGGCGCTTTGGAAAACAATCTTTTAGCAATGACTTGATCGACACACACCATGTCTGGTGCAATCAAGGCCAGCACTGGATCGACTGGGTTAGAAAAAAGGCGAGCAGGATTAAGCAATGGAAGACCAGAAAATACGCGCTGTTTGACTACAACGCAACATTTGATTTTAAAGCAAGCCGCAAAGACACACTACCGTGTTGCATACATTGCATCGAGAGCAGGAGGCTAGGCACTGGTTTGTCGCATTTTTTGTATTTTCACCATAGCCGGGCTATAATGCTGGGTTGTGTTTAGGGCGTTCGAGTGCCCCAAGCTCAATCGGTTGAGTTGGCGAGAGCCAAAATCGACTACGCCAATGCTTGCAAAGTTTTGGTAACTTCCGGAAATTGTTTTCTCTACCCACTAAGGACTATCTCATGAAAAAGACCCTCGTTTTGGCCTCGTTGATGGCTGCTGTTGCTCTCGCTGCTTGTGGCAAAAAACCTGAAGCTGCTGCTCCTGCACCAGCTCCTGTTGCTGCTCCCGCTCCTGCTGCTCCTGCCCCAGTGGCTGAAGCTGCTGCTGGCGCCGCTTCTGCTGCAGGTGCTGCTGCTACGGCTGCAGGCGCTGCTGCTGCTACCGCAGCTGGCGCTGCCGCAACCGCAGCTGGTGCCGCCGCTGGTGCTGCCGCTGACGCCGCAAAAGGTGCTGTTGCTGCTGGTGCGGGCGCTGCTGATGCTGCCAAAGCCGCTGCTGGCGCTGCCGCCGGTGCTGCTGCTGATGCAGCTAAAAAGGCTGTTGAGCCAAAGAAGTAATCCTCAAGGATTATTTCTCCCATGAAAAAAGCGCCCTAGGGCGCTTTTTTCATACCTGCTCAAGATTCAAGTCATTCTTTCTCGCCACCAAAAATACCGAGCAAAGCTAGCAAGCTTTGGAATACGTTGAAAATATCCATGTACAGAGCTAGCGTCGCACTGATGTAATTCGTTTCTCCGCCATCCATGATCTGCTTGAGGTCATACAACATGTAGGCCGAAAAAATGCCGATGCACATGACGCTGATGACAGCCATGCCGATGGTTGAGCCGATAAAAACGTTAATGATGCCACCGACCATCACAGCTAAAGCGCCCACAAACAACCATTTGCTCATGCCAGACAGATCACGCTTGATGACGCTGGCCACAGAAGCCATCACAAAAAAGATGCCTGCTGTGCCTGCAAAAGCGGTCATGATCAATTCACTGCCGTTTTTAAAGCCCAGCACCATGGCCAACATGCGCGAAAGCATTAAGCCCATGAAGAAGGTAAAAGCCAACAGAACAGGTACGCCAGCTGCTGAATTCTTGGTTTTCTCAATCGCGTACATGAAGCCAAATGCACCACCCAAGAAAACGATCAGCCCCATAAAGCCTGTCAAGCCTTTGGTAATACCCGTTGCCACGCCCAACCAAGCGCCCAGCACGGTAGGCAACAAGCTCAGCGCGAGCAACCAATACGTGTTGCGCAATACGCGGTTGCGTTCAGCGCCGCCTAGGACAACGCCTTGATTCAAAACAAGGGGTTCACTCATGAAAATACTCCTTTTGCCCGCAGGTACATATTGCAGGATGTGCTGATTTTAGGATAATTTGATGTTGTCGTCTCTGCTTAGCTATTCCCGACTCTTTGTACGGATTTTCCATCTCTACTGCCTCCGATGCTGGACAACCCCAAACCGTAAAGCGATGCGGTTAAGCTATGCGATCTTTTCTACTATCCACTTGGAAACTTTATGAAAACCAAAACATTTCTCGAAGCCGCTGACGTTAAAACGATTCTTACCGCTGCTGAAAAAGAAGCGCTGGCTAATCAGTGGGCCGTGACGATCGCTGTGGTTGATGATGGCGGCCACTTGCTCGGCCTGCAGCGACTAGACGGCGTGGCGGCCATCTCTGCTCACATCGCTCCAGCAAAAGCTCATACAGCTGCGATGGGCAGACGGGAAAGCAAGATTTATGAAGACATCATCAATCAAGGCCGCACCAGTTTCCTCAGCGCGCCGCTCCTGCAGGGCATGCTTGAAGGTGGCGTGCCGATTGTGAAAGACGGCCAAGTCATCGGCGCGGTCGGAGTAAGCGGCGTGAAATCAAGCGAGGATGCGCAGATCGCCAAGGCCGGTATCGCAGCCATTGGACTCTGATTTCAAGCGTTTTCGGCAGTTAACCGGCATAAAACCAGCGCAGAGTGCTACCAAAAACATAGCATCTAATAGATCATCAATGCCGGAAATGCCGAACCCCTGAAAACACCATCGCCACGCCTCGCTCGTTGGCAGCGTCAATCACCTCTTGGTCACGCATGCTGCCCCCGGGCTGGATCACGCAACTTGCGCCTGCGTCAACGACCACATCTAAGCCATCCCTGAACGGGAAAAAGGCATCTGATGCCACCACTGTGCCAGCCAAGTTCAAATTGGCGTGCCCAGCCTTAATGCTGGCAATACGTGCCGAATCCAAGCGACTCATCTGGCCTGCGCCAACGCCCATCGTCATGCCATCTTTGCAAAACACAATCGCGTTGGATTTAACGAATTTGGCCACTTTCCAAGCAAAAAGCATATCTTGAAGCTGCTGAGGCGTGGGTTGCAGTCGAGTGACGATTTTTAAATCGGCCAGTTGCAATTCATGGTTGTCGGCCGTTTGCATTAACAAGCCAGAGCCAATGCGTTTGACATCCATCGCGTTTTGGCCTTTGTCCCAAGCTGTGCTGCCTCCCGCAGCGCTAGTACTGCTTTGTCGCTGGGGCAAATCAATTTGCAATACACGCACGTTCGTTTTGGCTTTGAACACCTCCAAAGCTTGCGGTGTGAAAGATGGTGCGATCAACACTTCCACAAATTGCTTCGAAATTTGCAGCGCAGCGCGCTCATCCAGCGGACAGTTCAGAGCAATGATCCCGCCAAATGCAGAGGTCGGGTCGGTTTGAAAAGCTTTGCTGTAAGCAGTCAATCCATCTTCTCCAAGTGCTACGCCGCAGGGATTCGCATGCTTGACGATCACACAAGCTGGCTCGGAAAAACTCTTGACGCACTCCCATGCGGCATCCGCATCGGCAATGTTGTTGTAGCTCAGTTCCTTGCCTTGCAACTGCTTGGCTGTGACTAGCGAGCCTGGTGCAGGATAAAGATCGCGGTAAACCGCAGCGGCTTGGTGCGGATTCTCGCCGTAGCGTAAATCCTGTAGTTTCACGAATCGGCCATTGGTTTGGGAAGGAAAAGTGCTTCTCGCCGGCGTATTGTCTTCGTGAGATGCTTCGAAATCAATAGCAGATAGATAATCGCTGATCGCAGCATCGTAATTACTAATGCGGTTGAACGCGGCCACGCTGAGCGCGAACTTCGTCTTTTGTGAAATGCCACCTGCTTTCAATTCAGCGACTACGCCAGCGTATTGCGTCGCATCAGTCAGGACGGCCACATCTTTCCAATTCTTCGCGGCGCTACGCACCATCGCAGGGCCTCCGATGTCGATATTTTCTATCGCGTCTTCTAGCCTACAACCGAGCTTGGCCACCGTCGCTTCAAACGGATAGAGATTGACGATCAAAATATCAATCTGATCTATGGCGTGGCTTTTCAGTGCGGCTATATGCTCTGGCAGATCACGCCGCGCGAGCAAACCACCGTGTACTTTGGGATGCAGCGTTTTCACGCGGCCATCGAGCATTTCTGGAAAGCCTGTGACCTGCGCGATCTCCGTCACAGGCAATCCGTTGTCAGAGAGCAACTTGGCGGTGCCACCAGTGGAGATTAAATCCACATTCAATGCACGCAACTCACGCGCCAACTCAAGTACGCCCGTTTTGTCAGAGACAGAAATCAATGCACGCATGTGCGCTCCCTAGATGTTTTAAAAAATTTGATGTTCACTGCATGCCATGAGCAATGCGGCTAAGACCATCACAGCATCTGATGCTCGCCGAGCTTTTTACGCAAGGTATTGCGGTTGAGCCCCAGCCATTCAGCCGCTTTAGATTGATTGTTACCCGCCTGCCGCATCACGACTTCCAACATCGGCTTCTCCACAATGCCCAAAAGCATGCTGTAAAGCTCATGCGGAGATTCTTTGCCCAAATCTTTGAAATACGCTTCTAGCCCCAAGCGCACGCTGTCTTCAATGTTTTTCTTACTCATACTCTGCACTCAAAATTTCTGTCTCTTCTAAAACCGCCTTAGCACGATGCATAGGCAAGCGATCCATCTGCTGCGCCAACCCATCAAAATAATCTTCGACGGCTTCATGCTGCTGACGGGCATCAACGACTGCATTCATTTTTTGGCGAAACACCTCACCGTCTGGCAACTCGCGCACATACCAGCCAATATGCTTGCGCGCGCTGCGCACACCGGTGAACTCACCATACAGCGCATAGTGCTCTAGCAAATGCGCCAGCATCGCGCGGCGTACTTCAGCCACCAATGGCGGCGCGAGGCGCTCGCCTGTGCGCAGATAGTGCGTGATCTCGCGAAAGATCCAAGGTCTGCCTTGCGCCGCACGGCCAATCATCAAGGCATCAGCCTTCGTGAATTCCAGAACCGCTTTGGCCTTCTCTGGCGAATCTATGTCGCCGTTGGCGACCATAGGAATACGCAGCCTGCTTTTAATCTCGCCAATAGTCTCGTATTCAGCAACGCCTTTATAGCCCTGCTCGCGCGTGCGACCATGAATCGTAAGCATTTGAATGCCAGCATCTTGCGCGGCTAGGGCAATATTCATGGCGTTCTTTTGCGTCGCGCACCAGCCTGTGCGCATCTTCAGCGTCACAGGCACGCCGTGTGGTTGCGCGGCTTGCACGACAGCAGAGATGATCTCCAAGGCCAATTTTTCATCTTGCATCAAGGCTGAACCTGCCCATTTGTTGCACACCTTTTTTGCCGGGCAACCCATGTTGATATCAATAATCTGCGCGCCACGATTAATGTTGTATGCAGCAGCCTCGGCCATCATCGCGGCATCTGTGCCCGCAATCTGCACAGCAATCGGCGCAGATTCACCTTCGTGATTTGCTCGACGAGAGGTCTTCAAGCTAGCCCACAGATCTTTGCGCGACGTGACCATCTCACTGACGGCATAGCCCGCGCCAAATGCTTTACAAAGTTTGCGAAAAGGTAAATCCGTCACGCCAGCCATGGGTGCGACAAACACCGGATTGGGCAGCTGGTAGAAGCCGATGCTTGGACCTAGAAGCTTGGATGTCATGAAGAAAATGTGTTAATGCAATTGCTGAAAAATGAGGCACGAGTATACTCCGCTGCTCTTATCACTATGGAAAATTTACCTGATTGGCTCACCGCATTGATGGCATGGCTGGCTTTGCCCCAGTTTGGCCTTTCCACGGTATTTTTGATCTCCATCATTTCAGCGACTTTGCTACCGCTGGGCTCAGAGCCTGCCGTGTTCGGATTGATCAAGCTCAATCCTGATCTCTTTTGGCCAGCTATTTTGGTGGCGACTGCAGGCAACACGATTGGCGGCGCGATTGATTGGTGGATGGGCTACGGTGCTCACAGCGCGATTGATAAGTACAAAGGCCAATCCGTACATTTGAAAGCCTTGCAATGGCTGGAAAAGCTCGGCCCAAAGGCTTGTTTGCTTTCTTGGCTACCTGGCTTGGGAGATCCGCTTTGTGCAGTGGCCGGTTGGCTTCGTATGCCATTTTGGCCCTGCTTAGGTTACATGCTCGTCGGTAAATTTTTGCGTTACTTGGTGATGACTTCGCTGCTGCTTTGGGTATTTCCTGGTGGATTTTCTCTATCGTGAAAACCTCTCGCGGTCGCAGCTCATAACCATAAAAAAACCCGCCATTTGCATGGCGGGATTTCAGACGTTCAAACCCAATCAGGGCTTGCTGGCTGTTGGAAACGGCCAGGCAGCCTGCGGGTTCAGAGTGGTCTGAGCCGCAGGGGCAGCGGGTGCTTTCGCAGCTTTCTTCGCAGCAGGCTTTTTCGCGGCTTTCTTCGCAGCAGGCTTTTTGGCCGCTGGTTTTTTAGCAGCAGCTTTTTTTGCTACTTTCTTCGCAGCAGCTTTCTTCGCTGGCGCTTTTTTAGCTATAGCTTTTTTCGCTGCTGGCTTCTTAGCAGCAACTTTTTTAGCAGCTGGCTTCTTGGCAGCAGCTTTTTTAGCTGGTACTTTTTTCGCTACTTTTTTAGCAGCGGGCTTTTTTGCTGCAGCTTTTTTTGCAGCGGGTTTTTTTGCAGCGGCTTTTTTTGCCGGCGCTTTTTTCGCAGTTGCCATGATTGTTTCTCCTAGATCTAGTTTACGGATCAACAGATAAAACACTTCGCGCACGGATGTGTACAAAGCGATTCAAAGCATTGAGTCTTACGGCTCAACGCCCTAAATAGGTTTGGTTTGCAGGCTCTTATATTGAGCCTTATGCAAACCTGAACGCCGATCAATACGATGCATTAGAAATGAAACCGACTGCTTTCAAGCAGCTCAATCCCAAGACAGCGCACCACCCGATTGGTATTCAATCACTCTCGTCTCAAAGAAGTTACGTTCCTTCTTCAAGTCGATCATTTCACTCATCCATGGGAAAGGGTTTTCTTCTCCAGGGAACAATTCTTCTAAACCAATCTGAACCGCACGGCGATTGGCGATGTAGCGCAGATAGCCTTTGAACATGGAGGCATTCAAGCCCAGCACGCCGCGTGGCATCGTGTCTTCAGCGTAAGCGTATTCGAGCTCAACAGCTTTCATGAACAGGCCATTAATTTCCGTTTTGAATTCTGCTGTCCACAAATGAGGGTTCTCTAGCTTGATTTGGTTGATCAAATCGATGCCGAAATTGCAATGCATAGATTCATCACGCAAAATGTATTGATACTGCTCCGCAGCACCCATCATTTTGTTTTGACGACCGAGCGCCAAAATTTGCGTGAAGCCGACATAGAAGAACAAGCCTTCCATCAGACAGGCAAACACGATCAAGCTGCGAAGCAGCTTTTGATCATTTTCTGGCGTACCGGTGACGAAATGAGGATTGGTCAGGATATCGATGAACGGGATGAGAAACTCGTCCTTGTTACGGATGCTGGCCACTTCATGATAGGCGTTGAAAATTTCGCTCTCATCCAAACCCAAGGATTCCACGATGTATTGGTAAGCGTGGGTGTGAATGGCCTCTTCAAAAGCTTGGCGAAGCAAGAACTGGCGACATTCCGGCGCAGTGATGTGGCGATAGCTGCCCAGCACAATGTTGTTGGCGGCTAAAGAGTCAGCTGTCACGAAGAAGCCGAGATTGCGTTTGATCAAGCGGCGCTCATCATCGGTCAGGCCATTGGGATCTTTCCAGAGCGCAATATCGCGCGTCATGTTGATCTCTTGCGGCATCCAATGATTCGCGCAAGTGGCCAAGTATTTTTCCCACGCCCATTTGTATTTGAAGGGCACGAGCTGATTGACGTCCGTTGCGCCATTAATGATGCGCTTGTCTGCGGCATTCACACGACGATGCGTACTGGCTTGATTGGAATGCTCAGCAGCTTTCATAGTCGCCGCAAAATTAGCGGGAATAGGTGCGCCATCGTCCAAGGTTGTGCGCGCGGCAGCAACAATCGGCGAAGGTACTGCATCCAAGTGGCTCGACGCTTGATGCGGCTGGCCACTTGTGTTCACAGTTTGCAGTGCGGGTTTGACTTCTTCGTCCCAGGTCAACATAATTAATTGCTCCGATTATGAGAGCAGATGAATGCAAATGCAAATTTCATGCATGTGTTGCGACATCTTTGCTCGGTTTTGTGTTGCTGAATTACATCGCTTTTTTATTGCACTTCGTTTTTAATAGCGCCCTTGATTGCTATCGAATCAAGAGTCCACAGAAAAATGAAGTGATAAAAAAACTTTGCTTATCTCTATTGGCAAGCTTCGCAGGTGGGATCATCCACACCGCAAAACTTAATATCAGTGGCTGGCGTAGCAGACAACTGGGCTTGCGCGATAGCAGCTGCAACTTCCATCGCACTGGGCTTGGCCGCTTGCTTAGAAGCACTCTTCACACCCGCGCCACCTGCGCCACCGCCTGAAGATACGGCATTGAGCTGGCTCGAAGTCACGGTAGATTTCTCAGCATGCGTCGCACCCACGGTGCGCAGATAGTATGTTGTCTTCAAGCCGCGCAGCCAAGCAAGTTTGTAGGTGTCATCTAACTTCTTGCCCGATGCACCTGCCATATAAATATTGAGCGATTGCGCTTGATCAATCCATTTCTGGCGACGCGCTGCTGCTTCAATGATCCATGTGGTGTCAACTTCAAAAGCTGTGGAATACAAAGCTTTGATGTCATGCGGAACCCGATCAATCGGGCGTAACGAACCGTCGAAATGCTTGAGATCAACCACCATCACATCATCCCAAAGCCCCAAGCGCTTCAAATCACGCACCAAGTAATGATTAATCACGGTGAATTCGCCCGAGAGATTGGACTTGACCGAGAGGTTGCCAAAGCAAGGCTCGATGCATGCGTCCACACCAATGATGTTGGAAATGGTGGCTGTAGGCGCAATGGCCACACAATTCGAATTACGCATGCCATCTTGTTCAATTTTCTTGCGCAACGCATCCCAGTCCATCGTACTAGAGCGATCAACCTCGACATAGCCCCCGCGCTCTTTGGCAAGTAACTCAAGCGTGTCGAGTGGCAAGATGCCGCGATCCCAGAGCGAGCCTTTGTAGCTGGCGTACTTGCCGCGCTCTTTGGCCAGCTCAGTCGATGCCCAATAAGCGTAGTAGCAAATCGCTTCCATCGATTCATCGGCAAACTTCACGGCTGCATCCGAGCCGTAAGGTGTGCGCAACTCGTACAAGCAGTCTTGGAAGGACATCAAACCCATACCCACTGGGCGATGACGCATGTTGGAATCACGCGCCTTTTTCACAGCGTAGTAATTGATGTCGATCACGTTATCAAGCATGCGCATGGCTGTCTTGATTGTTTTTTGCAGTTTGATGTGATCTAACTCCTTGCCATTTACACCGTCTTTCAAGTGCTGCACTAGGTTCACTGAGCCTAGGTTGCAGACGGCAGTTTCCGTATCAGAGGTGTTCAATGTGATCTCTGTACAGAGATTTGATGAGTGCACCACACCAACGTGTTGCTGCGGTGAACGCACATTGCAAGCGTCCTTGTAAGTAATCCAAGGATGGCCAGTTTCAAACAACATAGTCAGCATCTTGCGCCACAAATCTGGAGCGGAGATGGTTTTGTGCAGCTTGAGTTCGCCGCGCGCTGCTTTTTGTTCGTAGCCCACATAGGCTGTCTCAAAAGCGGCGCCAAACAAATCATGCAGATCCGGCGCATCATGTGGGGAGAACAACGTCCAAGTCCCTTTTTCCATGACACGGCGCATGAACAGGTCAGGAATCCAATTGGCCGTGTTCATGTCGTGCGTGCGGCGGCGGTCATCGCCCGTGTTTTTACGCAACTCCAAAAACTCTTCAATATCGAGATGCCAAGTCTCAAGATAGGTGCATACCGCGCCTTTGCGCTTGCCGCCTTGATTCACCGCTACAGCTGTGTCGTTGACCACTTTCAGGAAAGGTACGACACCTTGCGATTCGCCATTGGTGCCTTTAATGTGTGCGCCCATGGAGCGAACACGCGTCCAGTCATTGCCTAGGCCGCCTGCATATTTGGAGAGCAGTGCATTTTCCTTGATGGATTCGTAGATGCCATCCAAATGATCCGGCACGGTGGTCAAGTAGCACGAAGACAGCTGCGAGCGCAACGTACCGCTGTTGAACAAAGTAGGCGTGCTGCTCATGAAGTCAAACGAGCTGAGCACTTCGTAGAACTCAATCGCGCGCGCTTCGCGATCAATCTCGTTGAGCGACAAGCCCATGGCCACACGCATGAAGAAAGCCTGAGGCATCTCGATGCGGGTTTTGCGCACGTGCAAAAAATAACGGTCGTACAAAGTTTGCAGGCCAAGGTAGTCAAACTGCAAATCACGCTCAGGTTTGAGCGCTGCACCCAAGCGCTTCAAATCAAACTGCTCTAATTTTTCATCAAGCAGCTCGTTTTCCACACCCTTGCGGATAAACTGAGGGAAGTATTCGGGATACGCTTCTTTCATCTCAGCTTGGTTGATTTCTTTGCCCAAAATCTCTTTGCGAATCGTATGCAAAAGCAAGCGCGAGGTGGCGTAGGTGTAGTCGGGCTCTTTCTCGATCATGGTGCGAGCCGCAAGAATAGATGCTTTGTACACCTCGTCTACCGGCACGCCGTCATATAAATTGCGCAGGGTTTCAGCAAAGATCGGCACTGGGTTCACGTCTTTGTTGAGACCGGCGCAGCTTGATTCGATCAGAGCTTTGAGAACAACCATATCCAAAGGCACACGCTTGCCACTGTCCGTGACGTGCAAAATTGGTGCGGCAGCAGTAGAAGCCACCGGTGTTTTCGCACGCTCTTGCGCACGGCGTTCACGGTAGAGCACATAAGAGCGCGCCACTTCCAGATGCTCGCCGCGCATCAGACCTAACTCCACCTGATCTTGCACATCTTCAATGTGGAATGTGCCACCACCTGGCCTTGAGCGCATCAAAGCGCGCACCACATTGCTGGTGAGCGCATCGACCGCTTCGCGCACGCTCGCTGATGCCGCACCTTGTGTGCCATGCACGGCTAGAAAGGCTTTCATCATGGCAACTGCGATTTTGCTCGGCTCGAAGGGCACCACGGCGCCATTGCGTCGGATGATTTGATAGCTGCTGTAGGGGCTGCTAACTGCTTGCTGAGACACGACAGTTGACACGAGTCTCGATCCAGACAAGTCTGATGGTGCATGAGCTAAGGTAGCGCCTGCGGTGCTGGTTGGAGTTGTTGTTGTCTGCATTGCTTCCTCGTGAGTTAGTCTTGTTAACGTTGTTATGACTGCTTAGAAAATATATTAGGTTCTATTGTGCGCCATGCTATCAAATAAAGAGCTGCGGTGCAATAGTCAAGACACTATATCTAGTGTGTAAGCATTTAGAAAAACACTATAGGTAGTGTATCGGGCTCTGCGGGCTGCGATACCTGCTAGGTCAGAAAATCCGTAAAAAAACATCACAAAACAACGAAAAATCTCTACCGCACTGCGTACTTTTAATGTATGAGGAGCGCTCGCAGTCGGGCTCAAAAATGAAGCAATGCATGATTTTTGCGCATCGCATGGAGCATGCGCCTGCTGAAAAGCCGCGCTAAGACTAGAGCCATTTTTACAGACTCAATCTAAATCAGGCTTTTCAGGCCTTTCTCCCGCGCAGGCCTTGCCAAACCTTGGTATTTGCCAAAAAATCAGCAAGCGATACAGCGATACCTGTTGCCTTGTGAAACATTTCACTTCAAAAAAGATAGCGCGGGAAAACACTGAGGCGACCAGCCCACAGTTGCTTGCAAGCGCGACCAATCAAATCCTGGTCCAGGATCAAATTTACGGCCAGGAGCAACGTGCTCATGCCCCATCACATGCGATATGGGATAACTTGCTCGCAACTGCTGGCACAAATTGCCCAGACCAGCATACTGCGCTGGCTCAAAAAACTCACCTTCTAATCCTTCGAGCTCAATGCCAACGGAGAAATCGTTGCAATTACCACGCCCCTGAAAATTCGATGTCCCTGCATGCCAAGCCCGATCATCGACGCTCACGAACTGCCAGAGCTGGCCATTGCGCTCAATATAGAAATGCGACGACACTTGTATGCCGCGAATGGTTTCAAAATAAGGATGCGCTTGCCAATCTATGACGTTGGTAAATAGCGCTTGCACCTGTGAGCCACCATAAGTGCCCGGCGGCAGGCTGATGGAATGCACCACGATCAGATCAATCGCCGCTTGCGCAGGTCGCGCACCAAAATTGGGAGAATCCAGCCGTCGGGCAATGCTGAGCCAGCCTGAGTGCCACTCGCCTGAGCTTTTAGCTTTTGCCTTCATCGGCCTCGATACCTAAGCGCGTCATGCGATAACGGATCTGCCGCAGGCTCATGCCTAAGCGCGCAGCAGCAGCGGTGCGGTTAAAACCCGTGTCTTTAAGCGCGGCTACCAAAATCTCTCGCTCTTGTGAATCCAAATGGGCTTGCAGATCACGAGGCACATGAGGTGGCTGCACGGCCTCTGGCCTCATACGATCCGAAGCATCGAGCGTCTCCTGATGCGTGCTAGAAAAGGGCGCATCACGATGAGACGTTTCATCCAACGACAAGCTATTCCCATCAGACAACGCCACTGCGCGATGCAGTAAATTTTCCAGCTCACGCACATTGCCAGGTAAAGGCAAAGCTTGTAATTGCTGGATGAAACCCATGGATGCAGGCGGCAAGAGGCTACCGGATTCTTGAGAGATGCGCTCAAGCAAACACGCGACCAGCGCCGGCAAGTCTTCCCGGCGCTGCCGCAGCGCTGTCAAAGCCATATCAATCACATTGATGCGATAAAACAAATCCTGCCGAAACTGCCCAGCCGCCACAGCAGCATGCAAATCGCGATGTGTCGCACTGACAATTCGAACATTGACGGAGAGCTCTTGTGTATCGCCAATCGGACGCACGCTGCGCTCTTGAATGGCTCGTAGCAATTTGGCTTGCATAGCGAGCGGTAGATCGCCCATTTCGTCTAAAAACAAGGTGCCACCATGTGCCGCTTGAAAAAACCCTTCGCGATCCGCAGCGGCGCCGGTGTATGCGCCCTTGCGCACACCAAAAAACTCTGCTTCGAGCAAATTCTCAGGAATGGCGCTGCAGTTCACCGCAACAAACGGGCCATCGCTGCGATGGCTGCAGGCGTGGATCGCCCTTGCCACCAGCTCTTTGCCCGTACCGGATTCGCCATGCACCAATACAGGTGCCATGCTGCGCGCCACTTTAGCGATGCGAGCACGCAATTGGCTCATGACTTCAGAGTCGCCAACGATCGCCGCTAGAGCCGAGCTCGCAGCTTCATTTGCCGATGTTTGCAAAGACACGATCTGCACTGTGCTGACCGCTTGTGTCTGAGCTGCAGCACGTGCATCGCTTTGCCTCAAACGCACAGCTTGGGCTACCACCGAGCGAAATTGCTTCAGATCCACAGGCTTGCTCAAGTAATCGAAAGCGCCCGCCTTCAAGGCCTCGACCGCGTTTTCAGCTGAACCATGCGCTGTAATCACGACACAGCGCTCACTGCGCTGCGGCTGGGCAAGATATTTCAGCACCTCCAGCCCCAAACCATCGGGCAATTGCATGTCCGAGACGACAGCGTCAAATGGGCGCTGATCGAGCGCAGCAAGCGCTTGTGCCACGCTATCGGCCGTCACCACCTCGTAGCCCTCACGCGTGAGGCTTAACTCATACAAAGTGCGCAAATCCGGCTCATCGTCAATCACCAACACACTTGGTGCGCTGCGATTAGATACCTCAGGGTTAGATAACATGAAGCAATTGTAGAGGAGCACTCAAAAGCGCGACGACATCAAAGGCATGGGCTGCGTGACATCCATGCTGGCTCGCAGCTGCACCAAAAAGTCGTTGCCCTCGCGAAGATTGCTCTGAGGCATGCGATCTCTTTGCTCGCCACGCATGCTGCGCTCATAAGTGATCGTGGCACTATGACGCATGCACAATTCACGGCAAATATACAAGCCCAATCCGCTGGAACGGCTTTGTGAGCTGAAAAATGGCTCAAACAAGTGGCGTTGCACGCCCTGCTCAATCGGCGCACCATCGCTCCATACACTCAAATGCCACACCCCAAAATGCACACCCGCCGTAAAGCTGACCTGAATGGCGCCTGGTTGTATGCTGGCATGGCGCAGCGCGTTGTCCAGCAGATTTACCAAGACACGTTGTAGGTGATCCGCTTCAAATTCAATAGCACTCTGCGCAGATTCTATGCCGGCCAGAAGGATATTTTGTGCTTTATTTTGCGCTGCCCAGTCATCACAGACGCTTTTGATGAAACGTGAGGGTTCGCGCAGCGTGGCAGCCTTCGAGGGCCCGCTTTGCGCTCGCGAGACATCCAGCACATCATCGACCACACGGTTGAGACGGCGCACATTTTGCGCCACCATGCGCACTAATTTTTGCTGCCCGACATCTTGAATTTCTTCAGCCAGCAGCGCATTGGCCTGCGAAATCGCAGACAAGGGATTGCGAATTTCATGCGCAACAGCAGCCGACATTCTGCCCATGGCGGCGAGTTTTTCTGTGCGAATTCGTGCTTGCATATCGCGCAAATCTTCCATGAACATCACACAAAGACCACCCTGCAATGACGCATCTGGCAGGATAGAAAGGGATGTTTTCACATGCAACTGATTGAGTCGGCCTTGCCCATCGTTGATCGTCACGTCGCTTTCGATGGCTTTTTGCTCGATCAAGCTGCGCATGGCTAAATCAGCCAAGCTTTGCCACGCCGGGCGAGCTGCTAGGACAAACGGAGGCTTAGCTGCATGCAAATGCTCGCCAGCGACAGGTCCTGCCGCACCCAGCATCTCGCGCGCTGAAGGGTTGGCAGCATGCACCACGCCATTCGCATCAATCACTAAAACGCCATCGCTGAGGTTGTCGATCACCAGTTGATTGACTTGGATTTGTGCACGCGCAGCCATCTCGCTGCCCAAGGCCACGCGCTCCTGTCGCACCAAACGCGTAGCAAGCTGATTCGCCAAATAAGCGACGACAAATAAGCCAATGCCGGTAATGGCTGCCTGAATGTAGCGGCTCGCTGCATCGGCCGATCCAGCGATGGTGTATTGCAACGCATCGATCAACACCACGACAGTAACAGTAGCAGCTGTGCCTAGCGCCAAAAGCAAGGGTCCGAGCACAGCCGCTAGGAGCACAGGCAAAGCAAACAGTGGGGCGAAATTGATCGCGCCTATTTGCATGTAGAGCAGCACACCAAACACCAGCACATCAACGCCAATGGTGATCAGCCACTGAGGGTCAAATCGCGCGCCGGGTAGCGTGGGTTGCCCCAAAACTCTGACCCAAACGGTCAGCGCAAGGTAGGCGATGCAGACCAAAAACGCGGTAATCTGCGGCGGCTGTCCCATCAAACGCAAATACAGCAGCAAAAGCAATAACACGCCCGCCACTAAAATCCGCGCCGCCATAAAGCCGCGCCACAACCTAGGCAAGCCGCTCTCGCGATCCAACAAATCTAAATCACGCGACAAAGCACTGGAATCAAGCAATGCGCTAAAGCGGCTAGTGCCCTCTTGCATCAAGGCTCCCGCTGTTGGCGATGCGCGAGACTACAGTAATGCAATGTCTTGCCGATCAGGGCATCGCTCTGCGGCAAATGGACACCGCAGACCGCGCAGCTCACCATAATTTGCGGTGCGCCGCTTGGCGAACTGTTCCTACGCTTTGGCTCAGCAGCAGCGTCCTTGCGATCATCGGAACGATTCTTCCGCCAAAGCCACACGCCCATCAACACAACAAGAATCACAATCGCGTATTTCATATCAAACCATCACAGCGTGCGTTGGAGCAACACTTCCAACACAAAACGCGATCCTATGTAAGCGAAGAGCAAGAACGCGGCACTGCCGTACACGAATCGCGCGGCTACTCTGCCTCGCCAGCCCCATTTCCAGCGCCCGAGAAGCAACATGCCCATCGAGCCCCAAGCGAGGACGGAGAAAATCGTTTTGTGATTCCAATGCCACGCTTGTGCCGAACCATACAAATCTTCGCCAAACAACCAGCCTGCCAACAGCGTGCCCGTCAGCAACACAAACGAGCCAAGCGCAAAGCCAAACATCAAGCGCTCCAGCGTCATCAAAGGCAGGCCTGCGGCCACTTGATCGCTGCTCAATCCTGAGCGCATTTGCACCTCGGCTCGGCGCATCAGCCATGCATGCAACGTAGCCACTGCGAGCAAACCGTAAGCTGCCACACCAAACGCGCCGTGCAATGGCAGCCAGATAGACGCTTTAGCGCCCATAGCCGTGCCGGGAAATGCAAGTCCGATCAACAAAGAAATGCCGCCAAAAGCGGCCAAAGCGCGGCGGCTTTGCATTTGCGGATACAAGCGACTTTCCACGGCATACACCATGAGCACCAGCCACGCCATCACTGAAAGCGCTGGGCCAAAGCCAAAGCGCCCCGAAAATAAAGCAAACGCCAGCACCAGCCCATGCGCAAACCAAGCCAGCGCGAGGCTGCCGGCAACGGCCTGCGGTTTGGACGCAGTCAGCAACGCTGGCAGCGCATAGGCCACGAGCGCCACAACTGCAAGCACCCAAAACCAAGCTTGATAGCTACTGGATAAAATCATGCATCTAGTTTACCTGTAGCCAGCGCGCTTGACGTGCGTTGGCGAATTCCCCACCGCAATCTCTCCATCATGGCCTCAGCCCTCTCCGAACGCCTCTCAAAACTGGTCAAGTCGATCAGTGGCCAAGCCCGCATCACTGAATCAAACGTGGCCGACATGCTGCGCGAAGTGCGCATGGCGCTGCTGGAGGCCGATGTGGCGCTGCCCGTGGTGCGCGACTTTATTGCGCGGGTAAAAGACAAGTCGCTTGGTCAAGAGGTGGTGGGCTCGCTCAAACCTGGCGAAGCGCTCGTGGGCATCGTTAACCGCGAGCTGGTGGCCACCATCGGCGAAGGTGTAAGTGATATCAATCTCGCAGCGCAGCCGCCCGCTGTGATTTTGATGGCGGGCTTGCAGGGCGTAGGTAAAACCACATCAGTCGCAAAACTCGCCAAACACCTCATCACCAAACGCAAAAAGAAGGTGCTCACCGTCTCGGGCGACGTGTATCGCCCGGCGGCGATTGATCAACTCAAAACTGTGACGGCGCAAGCCGGCGCAGAATGGTTTCCCTCCGATCCATCGCAAAAGCCCGCCGATATTGCGCGAGCTGCTCTCGAATATGCAAAAAACCATTACTTTGATGTACTGCTGGTAGACACGGCTGGCCGCCTAGCGATTGACGCGCAGCTCATGCAAGAGATTCAAGAGCTGCACACGATTTTGAACCCGGTAGAGACGCTCTTCGTCGTTGATGCGATGCAGGGGCAGGATGCAATCAACACCGCCAAAGCATTCAAAGATGCCCTGCCGCTCACCGGCATCATCCTGACCAAAACCGACGGCGATTCACGTGGTGGTGCGGCGCTCTCGGTCAAGCAAATCACCGGCGTACCTATTAAGTTTGCCGGCACGAGCGAGAAGATTGATGGCCTAGAAGTGTTTGATGCCGAGCGCTTTGCGGGTCGCATCTTGGGCATGGGCGATATCTTGGCGCTCGTGGAGCAAGTCACGGCGAATGTGGACATGGCCGCTGCGCAAAAGATGGCCGAGAAGATGAAGAGCGGCGAAAGCTTCAATCTTCAAGATTTTCTAGAGCAAATCCAACAGATGAAAAACATGGGCGGCTTATCGAGCTTGATGGACAAACTCCCCAGCCAGCTGGCCGGCAAAGCATCAGCCATTGATATGAACCGCGCTGAAAAAGACATCATCAAAAAAGAGGGCATTATCAATTCCATGAGCGGCAAAGAGCGCCGCAATCCCGGCTTGCTCTTTGATGGCAAAAGCAAAGCCAGCCGTAAGCGGCGCATAGCAAGCGGCGCAGGCGTACAAATTCAGGAAGTGAACCGCCTGCTCAATGAATTCGGTCAAATGCGCGACATGATGAAGAAAATGAAGGGCGGCGGCATGATGAAGATGATGAAAAAGCTCGGCGGAATGGGCGGCTCAGGTGGCATGAAAGGCTTACCCGGCATGAGCGGCGGTATGCCTAAGCTGCCTTTCTAAACTGTTTTTTAAGCTGCCTTTCACGCAGCATCTGCATTTGCCTTGCCATCGCAACGCATTTAGCTAAAAACACCAGATTTTAAGGAAAAACAGCCTTTAGCTGGCATACAATCTGCGTGGAGTGCTATTAAAAAATGAGTTAAGCACTCAAATACTGCGCACGTAAATCAGCATTGGAACGCAATGCAGCAGAATCTCCGCTCCAAACCACGCGGCCTTTTTCGATGATGGTGTGTTGATCACACAAATCGAGCAGCGCAGAGAGATTTTTATCGATCACCAAGATGCTCATGCCCTCCGAGCGCACAGCTCGCAAAGCTTGCCAGATTTCTTGGCGCACCAGTGGAGATAAGCCCTCTGTGGCCTCATCCAAAATCAACAAAGTGGGATTGGTCATCAATGCACGGCCGATCGCGAGCATTTGCTGCTCACCGCCCGAGAGTTGATTGCCAAAATTCTTCGCGCGCTCACCGAGGCGCGGAAAGAGAGCGAGCACACGCTCATAAGTCCATGGATTGCTGCGCTCCTTGCGCATGATGGCCGTAGCGATCAAATTCTCTCGCACGCTTAAATTCGGAAAAATTTGCCTGCCTTCAGGCACTAATCCTAAGCCGAGCTTGGCAATCGCGTGCGATGGTGCTTTCTCAATGCTATGGCCACGCAAGAGAATGCGCCCGCGCCACGCCGCCTGAATGCCCATGATGCTTTTGATCGTGGTGCTCTTGCCCATGCCATTGCGCCCTTGCAGGCTCACGCATTGGCCACTCTGCACCGTCAAGCTCATACCAAACAACACTTGGCTGATGCCATAACCGTTATCCACACCTTCTAACTCAAGCAATGGCTCTCTCATGCAATCTCCTCATCGCCCAAATACGCTTCGCGCACTACTGAGCTCGTGCGCACCGCCTCCGGCGTATCGCACATCACCACCTTGCCATACACCAACACGCTCACCCGCGTGGCCAATGAAAACACCGCATGCATATCGTGCTCAATCAACAAAATCGCATACTCGCGCTGCAAGCGCTGGAGCAAATCAATCATCTGCTGCGTCTCGGTAGCGCCAAGACCTGCCATCGGCTCATCCAGCAGCAGCACTTTAGGGCTGGAGGCCAGCGCCATCGCCAACTCAATCAAACGCTGCTGACCATAAGCAAGCGCACCTGTCAAACGATCACGCGCATCGGCCAAGCCCACCAAGGCCATGATCTCTTCGGCACGAGAGACAAGCGTTGACGTTTGCGTGGCAGCTTGCCAGAAATGAAAGCTATATTTGCCACCCACTGGCCCGCTCTGCACGGCAAGCAAAATATTTTCTAGTACGGTAAAGCTTTGAATCACAGAGTTGATTTGATAGGAGCGCCCCAGCCCCAAGCGCGCACGATGCGCCACGCTCCAATGCGTGATGTCTTGCCCGAGCAGCTCGATGCGCCCAGCATCAGGGGCGAGCTCACCGACAATTTGATTGACTAACGTGGTTTTGCCAGCACCATTGGGCCCAATCACCGCATGAATTTCGCCTTGAGAAATGTCCAAGTTCACACTGTCGGTAACGAGCAAACCACCAAAGCTTTTACGCAAGCCTTCAATTTTAAGCAGCGGCGTAGCCATCAGTGATGCCCTCCGGCATTGATTTGCTCACCGCGCTTGGCCAACAAGCCCCACACGCCTTGCCGCAAAAACACCACGATTAGCACGATGATCGGTCCGAGAAACAACGCCCAGCGTTCGGTGTACGCCTTCAAGCCCTCTTCCATCATCAGAAAAGCAACCGCACCCACTACTGGGCCAAAGACAAATCCCGAGCCGCCGAGCAGAGCCATGACAATCAATTCGCCTGAGATCATCCACGTCATGTACGCAGGCGAAACGAAGCCTGTGAGATTAGCCAAAAAGTAGCCCGCCACAGCGCAAATCTCCGCCGAGATCACATAGGCCATCAGCCGGTAAGGCAAGCTCGCCGTGCCCACCGCATTCACGCGCTTCTCGCTAGCTTTTGTGGCGCGAAGCACCAAGCCAAAGCGCGAAGCGACCAAGCGCGTCATGCCCCAGAGCGTGAGCACAATGCTGAGCAGCAAAGCCAGATAAATCGCATATTTGTTGCCCGCCAAACCAAAGCCCCAATCACTCAGGCGCTCAATGCTCATGCCATCGTCGCCGCCAAGCATGCGCATGCTCACAAACACATAGAAAAAGAGCTGCGCGAAGGCCAGCGTGATCATGATGAAAGCGATGCCCTGCGTGCGCAGTGCAATCCACCCCACAGGCAGCGCCACCAGCGCAGTCACCAGCAGCGCAGCAGCCAAATGCACTGGCCCGCTCGCAATGCCCAAGTACGACATCACGCCCACCGCATACGCGCCCAAGCCGACATACATCGCATGCCCCAAGCTCACCATGCCACCAAACCCCAGCACCAAATTCAAGCCGAGAGCAGCTAAGGCGAAAACGAGAATACGACCAAACAGCGTGAGCGGATACAGGCTACCCGTCGCCCATGCGTACACCGGCACGAGAAACAACGCCAGCAAGATCATCAGCATCAAAGGTTTTTGGAAGCGTTCCATTTGCTTTTACCGCTTCATCGATTCCGCACCGGGAAGAGTCCATCGGGCTTGAACGCCAACACCACCGCCATCAACAAATAGACGGCGACTGACGCGAGCGCCGGCCCCACCGCATTTGCCACCGAGGCATCGGCAACAGAGCGCAGCAGCATCGGCGCATAAATCCGCCCCAACGTATCGACCACGCCGACCACAAGCGCACCAAGAAACGCGCCACGAATCGAGCCAATGCCCCCGATCACAATCACCACCAAGGTAAGAATCAACACGCCATCACCCATGCCGGATTGCACGGAGCTAATGGGTGCAACCAATGCGCCCGCCAAGCCTGCCAAGCCCGCGCCCAGTGCAAAGATAAACAGATTGAGCCACGCAATGTTCACGCCGAGTGCAGCCACCATCGTGCGGTTACTCGCACCGGCGCGAATCAGCATGCCAATTCGCGTGCGCTCAATGAGCAGATACAGCCCCAGCGCCACGGCCAACCCTGCTCCAATAATCACCAAGCGGTAGCTTGGGTAGCTGATGCCAAAAAATACAATGGGATCAGACAACTGCGCTGGCGTATCGAGCGAGAGTGGCGCATTGCCCCAAATCGCTCGCACGAGCTCATTACAAAACAGCACGATGCCAAAAGTTGCCAGCACTTGATCAAGATGATCACGCTTGTGCAGAATAGACAAACCCAGCTTATCGGCCAGCGCTCCAATCACAAAAACGCCGCCTGCTGCAGCCGCCACACCAAGCACAAATGAACCCGTTTTTGCCACAACGACTGCCGCGAAGAATGCGCCCAACATATACAGTGAGCCGTGCGCCAAATTGATGAAGCTCATAATGCCAAACACTAAGGTCAAGCCCGCCGCCATGAGAAACAGCAGAATGCCAAACTGAAAACCATTGAGCAGCTGAGTAATAAGCAGGTTAAAAGTCATGAAAGGCAGTCATGCAAAAAACAAGCCCGGTGCTTGAATCTCCAAGCAAGCCGGGCTGATGCATTGAGCGAATTATTTCAAAGGGCAGTTCACAGCGTAAGCGTCGGAATGATTTTTCAGTGGCGTGGCAATCGTGCCAAGGGTGACTTCTCCGGGCTGATCCGATGTGACTACTTGGAACACATGCATGTCCTGAATAGGGAAGCCGTTGGTGTTGAACTTAAAGTTACCACGCAGCGATTTGAAATCGGCTGCTTTGAGCGCTGCGCGAAGCGCAGTTTTGTCTTTCGCATTGCCTTTGGTTTTGAGCAAGGCGCTATGAATCAGCAGCGCTGAATCGTAGGCCTGCGCGGCGTATTGCGAAGGAATGCGCTTGTATTTGGCGCGAAAATCAGCCACGAATTTTTGGCTCACCGCATTTTTAAAGTCAGGCCCCCAAAACGTGCCTGTGAGTGCGCCCAATGCGGTTTGTTTCAAAGCTGGCAAGGTCGAACCGTCGGTAGTTGACGTGCCCAAAAGCGGGATCTTGCCTAAAGCGCCCGCTTGGCGCATCTGACGCACAAAGGCTACGCCCATGCCACCAGGATAAAACACAAACAGCGCATCGGGCGAGGCCGCTTGCATTTGAGCGATCTCTGCAGAGTAATCGGGCTGGCCGAGTGTCGTGTAAACCTCACCTGCAATCGTGCCTTTGTACATGCGCTTAAAGCCGGCGATGAAATCTTTACCGGCTTGGTAGTTGGGCGCCATCACATAGACATTTTTATAGCCCTTGTCCATCGCGTATTTGCCCATCACTTCAGCTTGGTTGTCATTTTGCCAAGAGGTGAAAAAGAAATTTTGATTGCACTGAGCACCTGCCAGTGGCGCAGGGCCCGCATTCGATCCCACAAAAATTGAGCCAGAATCGGCGAGCGGTTTTGAAATCGCCATCATCACGTTGGAAAACGTCACGCCAGTGATCAGATCCACCTTGTCTTTCTCAATAAATTTTTGGATGGTCTGCACACCCACATCCACCTTGAGCTGATCGTCTTCTTTAAGCAACTCTACTTTCTGACCGCCCAGTGTGCCGCCTGAATGCTCAATGCCAAGCATGAAGCCGTCAAATTGATCTTGCCCGAGCAGCGCACTCGGCCCGCTCATCGTAGCCATGAAGCCGATTTTGACTTGGGCGGTGGCTTGCGAGACAAACGCAGCAGCAATACAAAACGCCACCGAAGTAAGAGACTTAGAAAAAATGATCTTCACGGAAATTCTCCAAAAAAATAGTTTAAGCTTCAAGTAGTTTATACACGAGCTGCACTGGTTTACTCAAGCGGGTTGTCCCGACGCTCATCGGTTAGAGAATAACTGTTTTGCGAGCCATGACACGCCGCTTGCTGAGCAAAACTTCATTGATTTGATGAATATCACTGTTCGACCCGGCGCATAAAGTGCGTGGCCGCATAAACTAGATTTCGCATAATTTGCAACTCTCCCTAACAGCATTGATTTTCTATGAACGCCTTCGATTCCGCTCTCCAACATGCGCAAACGCTCGATGCGCAAGACCCGCTCGCTCATAAGCGCCAAGAATTTTCGCTGCCGCCTGGTGTGATTTATCTGGATGGCAATTCGCTAGGCGCACTGCCAAAAACTGTTGCGCCGCGCATGCAACAAGCGATTGAGAAAGAATGGGGCGTTGGCCTGATCCGCTCATGGAATGATGCCGATTGGTATCCCGCCCCGCAGCGCGTGGGTGGCCAAATTGCTGCGCTCATTGGCGCAAAGCCAAACGAGGTGATCACTTGCGATTCCACCACGGTGAATCTCTTCAAAGTGCTGTGCGCTGCCGCCCTCGCGCAGCCCGAGCGCAATACGTTCATTTGTGAAGAAGGCAACTTCCCCACCGATGCCTACATCACCGAGAGCACCGCCGCGCTGTATGGCAAACGCATCGTGCAGGCCAATCAAGACACGATTGAGCAGGTGATTGCACACGTAGGCACCGATCTCTGCGCCGTGGCGCTCACGCAAGTGCATTACAAAACAGGCCGTATGCTGGATATGGTACGCATCACGCAGCTTGTGCAGGCGCGTGGTGGCCGCATGATTTGGGATTTGGCGCACAGCGCGGGCGCGCTGGCTGTGCAACTCAATGCAGCGAATGTGGATTACGCCGTGGGCTGCGGTTACAAGTATTTGAATGGCGGCCCCGGCGCACCTGCCTTTGTCTATGTGCGCGAAGATTTGCAGGCCAGCCTTGAGCAGCCTCTGCAAGGCTGGCACGGCCACGCAGCGCCGTTTGCTTTTGAGCAAGGCTATCGCCCGCATGCCACGCTCGATCGCTTGCTTGTAGGCACGGCATCGCAACTTTCGTTGATCGCCCTTGAAGCTGCGTTGCAGGTCTATGCCGGCGTGAGCATGCAAGCCGTGCGTAGCAAGAGCATGTCGCTTACCAAGCTCTTCGTTGAATTGTTTGATACGCACATTGCGCCGCTAGGATTTGGACTGGCCAGCCCGCGCGAAGCGGCTGAGCGCGGCAGCCAAGTCTCGTTCACACATGAGAATGGTTACGCGATCATGCAAGCCGTCATTGAGCGTGGCGTGATCGGCGATTTTCGCGCGCCAGATATTTTGCGCTTTGGCTTTGCGCCGCTGTATGTCTCGCATGCTGATTGTGTACATGCCATTCGCATCTTGCGCGAAGTGATGGATTCAGGCGTGTGGAAAGACACCAAATATCAATCGAAAAAAGCGGTTACCTAAATACTGAAATTGGTTTTGGCAGCAGCATGCCAAGTTTGCCAATCGCGGCCCGGGTGAATCTGGCCACAGTGCGGGCAGGTACGTTGCTGATCGCTGGTGTCGTAGAACGAGGCGAATGCCTTTGGCAAATCTTCCACGATGCTCAGCAACTGCAACTCTCGTCGCGCCACCAAGCCACCACAGTCTGCGCAATACCATTCAAAAGCATCCATGGTGCCCGCTGGCCGCGTGCGCTCAATCACCGTACATAAACTGCCCTCTTCCGGCCGCTGGGGTGAATGCCGCACATGAGCGGGCAGCAAAAACATATCGCCTTCTTTCAAAGCGATTCGCTCGAACTTACCGCGGTCGGCAATGAGCAGCGAGGCATTGCCTTTGAACTGATGAAAATACTCTTCATACGGATCATCATGAAAATCCGTGCGCTGATTCGGACCGCCCACCACGGTGCAAATCAAATCAGAATTTTTCCAAATTTGCTGATTACCCACAGGTGGCCTGAAGCGGTCTGCATTGGTGTTAAGCCATGCGTTGAAGTTGAGTGGGGCGCTGTAGTGTTGTGCCGAAATGTGTGGTGTGCTCATGATTTAGAAATGCGTTGAAACCATTGGCGCAGAGCTTGCCACAAGCTGCTTCGCACTTCAAGATCCTGACGCACTGCAAACTGATGCGCGAATTTTTTAAAGAAGTCTTCTGAAAGTTTACTGGCGCTCGCTGCAATCAAACGCGAGCCCAGTTGCGCCATGCGCCCATTCACCTGCGAGCTGGCCTGCCATTGCAGCCGCGTGCCGCTGGAAGTTGCTGTGAGTTGCACATGCGCCCTGCCCTCGCCCGCCCCCAACGCGCCAGCGCTACCTTTGAAAATCAAGGTGCATGCATGAAGCGCTTGCACATCATGCAATTGCATATCCACCTTAAAGCGTGCGGAAACCGGCCCAAGACCCACCTTCACTTGTGCGTCATAGGCGGTAGGCGAGAGCTGATCGAATGATTCGCAGCCTGCGATGCAGGCTTTCAAAATGGCAGGATCGAGCAGGCGCTGCCAGACGATTTCGAGCGGCGCAGCAAGCGTCTCCTCGCCTTGGATTTGCAAGCCATGAGGTGCAGAATCATGTCGATTCATAACTCCTGAATCAATAGCACTCTGCGCATATTCTATGCCGGCTAACCCCGGATTTTCCTTAGAAATCTGCGCTACGCAACGTCTTGCGAGCACGCGCACCAAATGCGCCCGATACAACGCGCTAGCATGCAAATCACCGCGTGCGAGATGCTCTGGGTAATGCAGCGCATCCAGCGAATTCACTGAAAGCTTCTTGTTAAACGCATCGCCAGCCTCGCGCCATAGCGCCACGCCTGAGCCCAACCCCGTGATGGCTACACGCGGCGCAGCATCTGAAAGAGTAGCCAACGCCACGCCGACCAAAGCAAAGCGGGAGGCCTTCTGCTCGAACTTGATATAGGTGAAATGCGCAAGCGGTGGAAACTCAATCGCAGTGATGATCTCGCCGGGCTGCAAAGCGGTGCTGTACAACCCTTGGAAGAAGTCTTGCGACGCTATGCGCCGTTGCGTCGTGATGATGCTGGCATTTGCTGCGAGGACTGCCGCAGGCCAGCAGGCTGCTGGATCGTTGTTGGCCAGCGAGCCGCCAATCGTGCCCATGTTGCGCACTTGCTGGTCTGCAATGCCATGTGCCAGCGCGGCAAGGCCGGGAGCGAACTCACGCACGACAGGAGATGCTGCAATCGCAGCATGCGTGGCCATCGCGCCAATCATCAACTGATGGCCTTGGAGCGAGATCTCTTGTAAAGATTTGATCGCCTGCAAATCCACCAGCAGGGCGCTTTCATTCATCCCCAGCTTCATCGCTGCAAGTAAGGACTGCCCACCCGCCAGCAGGGCAGCGCCGTCCATCGTCAGCAAGCTTGAAGCCGCCTGCAAACTCGCAGGCTGCTCGTAACGCAAGCCAGCAGGCATCACGCTCATCGCGAAGTCTCGCGCATCTTGGCAAGTCCTTCGCAAATCGCTGCCACGATGCCTTCATAGCCCGTGCATCGACAGATATTGCCAGTTAACGCAGCACGCACTGCCGAAGGCTCTGGTGGCACACCCTCCGAATGCATCGCCAGCGCCCGCATGATGAGCCCCGGCGTGCAGTAGCCGCATTGCAGCGCATGATGCGTGCTGAAGGCTTGCTGCATCACATGCAATTGCTCAGGGCTGCCCACCGATTCAATCGTTTGAATTTCGCGACCTTGCATTTGCAGCACGAGCACATTGCAGCTTTTCACCGCAGCGCCATCACAGAGCACGGTGCATGCGCCGCATTGCGCAGTGTCGCAGCCTTGGTGCGTGCCGGTGAGTTTTAAATCGTCGCGCAAAGCATCAATCAAGAGCGTGCCTGCCTCTGAATTCAAAGCATGCAGTTGCCCGTTCACGCGCAGGCGAAGCATCTTTAGCTCACCTTCAAGCCAGAGCTGGCAAATGCCGCGCGCGTAGCGGCAATCTCTGCTTCGCTCAAGTTAAGCAATGGACGACGCACAGGCCCACCCACTTGACCGATCATGCTTTGCCACAATTTTCCATGCGCCTGCGTTTTGCCTTTGGGTTTACTGGCCTTGAGTGCCTCACGAATCGGATTCATGCTGTCACGCACCTTGCGGGCCTCGGCATGTTTGCCTTTAAAGGCAAGATGCGTGTATTCATTCATGCGCTGATCCACCGCCGTTTGCAGAATGAACGGCGGAATGGAGCATAAATACAAATTCCAGCCCAATTCAATGATGTTCTCCAACCAATCATGCTCATCCGGGTTGCTCACCTGAATTTTGTGGCCTGCCATCTCGGAGAGGCGCTTGTAGTTGGCGCGATCGGTGCTGTATTTGATGGCCACAATATTGGGCAAATCAGCAATACGATTGCACAACTCGGGGCTCATGGTGTAGCCGCAATCGGGGTGATTCCACATGGCGATGCCAATGTCGAGCTGCTCGCACAAGTAACGGTAATACTCGTAGATTGTCTCCTCCGTATCTGAGCCGAAATGCAGCACAGGGCTATGGATGATCACGTAATCCGCGCCAATGTTTTGCGAATGTTTGGCCAACTCAATCACGGTATCTAAATTCGTATCGGAGCACGAAGTGATGATGCCCGCGCGATCTTGCGCACCCCGCGCGCCAACGCTTTGCGCCACATCCACTGCAATGTCAAACTGCCGCTTGCGCTCGGCTAGAGTCATGGAAAAGAACTCACCCATTTTTCCGTTGATGAACAAGCCGCCGAGTTTGAGCGTCTCAATCCAGTGCTTCATATTATGAGCAAAGCCTGCCTCATCAAAACGCAAATCGTCGGTAAATGGTGTGAGGTTTGCCGCCCAAATACCGCGCAAATGCTGCTTGGCATATTCTTTGGCTTCATATTTTTTGTAGTCCATGGTGCGATCCTTTTTATCAATGAAAACCCGTTAGTTCCGACGCATCGCACGCCAGAGTTGCTCTGCAAGCAAAGGAAAATCCAGATCTACTTCAGGCGGCAATTGCAGTGCATCGCGCGCAGCATTCATCAGCGCAGCAGGCACACCGATGCAGCCGGCCTCGCCCACGCCTTTCGCGCCTAGCAGATTGTGTGGGCTGGCCGTCTGCATGCTAACGATCTCGACTTGCGCGGGCATATCGCAAGCGCGGGGCACGGCGTAATCCATCAGCGAGCCCGTGAGCAGTTGACCTGTACTGTCATAACAAATTTGCTCCATCATGGTCTGCCCCAAGCCTTGTGCGAGGCCACCCATTAACTGCCCCTTGGCCAACTTCGGGCTGATGATCACGCCCGCATCATCCGCCCACACGATGCGCTCAATCGTGGGCTCGCCCGTATCGGCATCGATAGCCATCCGCGCGATCACGCAGCCATAGCTCCAGCTTTCTCGTGCTGTGTATTTCGCCTCAGCTACCAGAGGCTCTACTAAGCGGCCTTCTGGCAAAGCTTGCTTGGCGGAGATCAATTCTTGGCAGGCTTGCACAATCGCGCTGCCGCCAATCGCCATGCTGCGGCTGGCCAAACTGCCCACACCCTCGGGGCAGAGGTCGGTATTGCCGTAGATCACCTCAATATCTTGCGGCTCGCACTTCAGATGCGGCGCGAGCGCATCAAAGGCGATTTGTGCAAAACTGGTTTCGTGCCCTTGGCCTTGCGCGGGTGAGCCGCTGGCCACTGTGATCTTGCCGTTCGGGTGCAGAGTGACCCTTGCGGCCTCCCAACCTTGGCCACAAGGCTCAATGTAGAGCGCCACGCCAATGCCCACATGCTCGCCAAGCAGTCTGCGCTGCGCTTGCTGCGCGCGCTCTTTCGCGTAGTTAAATTGTTGGCAAGCTAGGTCGAGTGCGCGGGCATAGTCGCCAGAATCGAGGAGCTCACCCGTGAGCGTGGTGTATGGCATTTGGCTTGGCGAGATCAGATTTTTTCTGCGTAACTCCACAGGATCTATGCGCAGCGTAGCTGCGGCTTTATCCATCAAAGTTTCAAGCAATAATGCTGCCTCAGGGCGGCCTGCACCTCGGTAAATATTCATCGGCGCAGCATGCGAGAGCTTAGCTTGGCCATGGACAGCCAAGCTGCGCACGACGTAAGGCCCCGGCAAAATCCGTGCAGCGTTGCGCAGCGGCATCACGCCAGAGAACGGCAGCCACGCGCCTAATGTGAATTGCAAATCTGCATCTAGGGCGAGCAAGCTGCCTTGTGCGTCTAGCTGCAAGCTGCCTTGCAGCACACTGCCGCGCCCGTGCATGCCACTTGTAAATTCCTCGCTGCGGCTGGCCTGCCAGCTCAGACTCGCGCGCAAGTGTTGCGCCGCCAAGGCAATGAGCAAATCTTCGGGCGAGACGGAAGCCTTCGCACCAAACGCGCCGCCCACATCGGGCGCAATCACCTGCACACGATCTTCTGGCATTTTTAAACACGCCGCCACATCGCTGCGCGCGCGCGAGGGCGTTTGTGTGGGCAGGTAAAACGTCAGGCAGTCGCTGCCACTTTCGCTGTCGCTGTCGCTATCGCCGCTGACGCGCCAATACGCCACAGCGCAACGTGGCTCTAAGCTCATCGCAAGCACGCGCGGGTTGTTGATTCGTGTATTCACGCGCACTGAATCGGCTGTTTCTTCTTCTTTCGCGGTGGCGCTCGCATACGCCACTTTCGTCATCGCAGACGCATCCACCGAATGATCAAGCGTTGCGCTTTGCTCGTCAATCTTGACCACCGCAAGCTCTACTGCACGCCGTGCTTCATCGCGCGTGGATGCCACAGCCAGCGCCAGCGGTTGACCAACATAGCTGATCTTTTCGCTGCCCAGCAAGGGAAATACCTGGCTTTTCGCCAAGGGCAGCATGGCATTGATCGGCGGCATCACATGCTCACCAAGTTCACATGCGGTAAGCCACTGCACGCCCAGAAGGTCTGGCAACTCCAAAGCTGTCACTCGCCCATGCGCCACCGCGCTGCGCACAAAAGCCACATGCTGCATGCCAGCAATCTGCACATCATGCACAAAGCGCCCCGCGCCGGTGATCAGGCGCAGATCTTCGCGGCGTAGAGGCGAAAAATCTTTTTGGGTTGATGATTGGGAAGACACATTTGTATTACACGCCAATAAGCGGAGCGCTGTTAATGAAGATTACTGAAGGCTTGTTCAAATCTGCTGCAAAATCATTTCATGCCCACCGCCATGATCAATTCTCAGCCCGCCTCTCAATTGCTGCAGCGCTTGAGCCTGCGCCAGCTACGCGCCTTCATCGCCGTCGCGCAGACGGGCAGCATGACGCAAGCCGCAGCGTGGATGCACTTGACACCTTCAGCCTTGTCGATGCTGGTGAAATCTCTGGAGCAAGAGCTGGAGATTCAACTGTTTGAGCGCAGCACACGCCGCCTCACACTCACCGAGCCTGCACAAACCTTGCTTCCCGTCGTACAAGCGCTGCTAGCGGGCTTGGAAAACAGCATTGAACAATTGCGCAGCCAATCCCAGCAAAGCACACTGCGCTTTCGCATCGCCACTTCGCCACTGATGGCAGCGAGCTTGCTCCCTGATTTGATCGCCAGCTTTCGGCGCACGCAGCCCGAAGCGCAGATTCAACTGATCGATACCGCCGTGGATGCAGTAGCTAGTCTTGTGCGCAGCGCACAGGCTGACCTAGGCATTTGCACCTTTGATCACGATTGCGTTGATTTAAAAATCACGCCTTTGCTGCAAGACAGCTTGATGCTGGCCTGCCATCCATCGCATCCGCTGGCAATGCAAAGTGCTAGCAATAATGCGGCGGTGGCTTGGGAAGCTTTGCTCGGCCATCGCTTGATCCTGCTCTCCAAAGGCAGTGGTCTGCGGCAACTGGTCGAGCAAACCATGAACAAGTTGCCCAAGCAAGCACGCAAGCAAGCTTTGGCAGCAACACCTGCGCACTCGGGGCAGCAAAATTACGAAGTGGCACACGTGGCCACGGCAGTGGGCTTGGTGCGGGCGGGTGAAGGTGTTGCTGCTTTGCCCGCTTATGCGCTGCAACGCGCGCTGGCCGAGCAAGCAGGCACTTTGGCAGTGTTACCGCTGATTCAACCGCTGGTGAAACGAAAAATTGTGGCACTCTCAGCTCGCGAGCGGCCTCTGCAAGCAGCAGCAGCGCTTTTTTTAGCGCATGTGAAGCTCAAACTGCGCTAGTCGCATGCCTAAGATCCTGCCGTTTTGAATTCAGCAATATCCGGCCGTGAGCCCCACATGCAAAACGAAGTCGGATCAAATGGAAACTGGCGCGGCTGATCTTCAAGATCTGTGATGTTGCGCACGCCGCTGGAGTATTCGTACACCATCCCATCCGGCCCTTCAAAATACAAAAACATCGCACCCGAGGTGGGATGCTTGCCCGGTCCAAAAACTGTTTTAATGCCGCGCGATTGCAAGAAATACCAAGAGCGCATGATGTCGTCCACGCTTTGCACTTGGTGGTTGATATGCTGCACCCCTGCAAAACTGGAGGGAAACAGCGCAATTTTGTGATGCACTTCATCAATACGCAGCAGAGGCGCATCGCCAATGCGGTCGCTCACCTTCGCGCCTAGCACCTGCGTCCAGAATGCTTCATCGCGCTTGGCATCCAAGGTGCGCAGGCCGATATGAGAAAAGCCTGTGCAGCCCGCATCGCGCGTAGGGAAAAACCGCACGCCGCTATGTGCAGGGCGCACCACCAGTTCGATGCAATTGCCACTCAAATCACGGAACTGAATAAAACTGCGCACTCGCCGTTGTTCGCACTCGTCTTCGCTGCCAACATGCACAGCGATGCAACGTTTTTCCAGTTCACTAGCCGCATCATCAAGCGCTTGCGCATCGCGCAGCTCAAAGCCAACAGTGTGATCTTTCGGATCGCCATCGAAATACACCAAGGTGTGGTCACGATCATCGCTGCGCAAATAAATGCTCTGCGTATTTTTTGCATTGCCTTTGCGCGCGCCCGTGCAGAGTCCCAGAATCTCGTTGGCATAGCGCTCAGCGCCCAGCACATCAGTAGTACCCAGACGCACATAGCGGATATCGAGTAAATCAATCATGAAAATCTCCAGCGGTTTGGGTAGTAATCATGCCGTGCGCCAAGCATGGATGAACTAAGACTTCTCTTTTTCCTGCAACAGCCGCCACATCACCTTGCCGCTGCCGCTCTTAGGCAGCGCAGTTACAAATTCCACCACACGCGGCACTTTGTAGACGGCCATGTTGTCTCTGCACCATTGCAGAATATCTTGCTCGTTGACTTGGCCTGCATGTGAGCTGCGCAACACGACGACGGCTTTGACGCTCTCGCCGCGATAAGCATCATGCGTGGCGATCACGCAAGCTTCTGCAATCGCAGGGTGCTTGAACATGAGAGACTCGACCTCGGCTGGCCAGACTTTGAAGCCGCTCGCGTTGATCATGCGTTTTAAGCGGTCGGTGAGGAAAAAATAGCCGTCTTCATCGACTTTCCCTAAATCGCCGCTTCGGAAGAATCGTTTCCCATCGCGCTCGAAAAAGGCTTTTTGGGTGGCCTCAGGATTCTTCCAATAGGCCTTGAAATTCATCGGTCCGCTCATCACGATCTCGCCCTGCTCGCCCATGGGCAATTCTTCCAAAGTCTCAGGATTGACGATACGCGCATCGCAACTGATGAAGGGCACGCCGAGGCATTGCTGTTTGGGGCGATCCGTGGGATTACTGTGGCTGGGCGCTGCAGTTTCCGTCAAGCCGTAGCCCTCCACATAGCGCAAACCAAATTGCTCAAGCAAACGCTGCGCGACGGCTTGCGGCATGGCCGCGCCGCCACCACCGATATAGACCAAGCTGGAGAGATCGTATTGATCGAAGCTGGGCGAGGCGAGCAAATCAATCACCATGGTGGGAATGTTCGTCCAGTGCGTGACCTTGTGGCGCGAGATCAAGCGGCCTGCCAAATCCCGATCCCAGCGCGGCATGATCACCAGCGTTGCGCCCGCATAAAGCGATGCATGCATCAAGCTCACCATACCCGTGATATGAAACATCGGCACGGCCGCGAGCGTCACGTTTTGCGCGGTGCCATTGCCCCACAAAATACTGGCCACGGCGTTGTGCATGAGAGAGCCATGCGTGTGCATGCAGCCTTTGGGCAGGCCTGTCGTGCCGCTGGTGTAAGGCAGCATGGCAAGATCTTCGCTGGTGGCCGTCACAGGAGGCAAGACTTGTGTAGAGCTTTCCAAAAACACATCGTTCCACGCATGCGTTTGCGTCTCTTCCATCGCTGGCAGAGCATGCTTGCTGAGCAACCAATCATGCCAAGCGGTTGGCATATCTTTCACAGCTTCATCGTCAAAGCCATCGCTCATGTGCGTCACGATCAGATGCTTCAAGCGCTGTTCTGGTGGCAACGCATTCGATGCTGTTGCCCATTCGGCTGCCAAATCTGCCGAGGTGATCACGATGCGCGTATCAGGATCGGTGATGTAGTGTTTGAGCTCTTCGGCTTTGTTCATTGGGTTCACAGGGACGACCACCGCATCGATCCTGAGAATCGCAAAATGCGAGATCACGAGCTGCGGGCAGTTTTGCATACAGACCACAATTCTGGTCCTCTTTTTGGCATCTAGCCGGCATAAAACCTGCGCAAGCTGCTCTGAATATGATAGCAACTGTGCATAGCTTACCGCCTTGTCAAAGAAGCGCAAAGCACACTTATCGGGGTAGCGCAATGCATTGATGGCCAAATTATTCCACAGCGATCCGGCTGGCGGTGTGAGGTTGTGCGGCAGGCGGGCGGGCCAATGCGCAAAATGCGCGGCGCTTGTGTTTTTTTTCAAGGAAACTCCTAGGAGGCGCTGTATGAAGTTGCATCTATCATGCATGTTTTCTCCCACTGCACCTTGCCATGAAAACCCGCACTGCTCTGAAAACTCTGCTTGCTGCCACCTTCGCGACATGCGCCCTGCTGCCTTGCGCAAATGCTCAATCTTCATACCCCAACAAACCCATCCGCTTAGTCATCGGCTTCCCCGCTGGTGGCCCGCTGGATCAACATGCGCGCTTGCTGACCGACAAACTGCAAGGCGTGCTTGGGCAACCCATCATCGTGGATTACAAAGCCGGCGCAGGCGGCATTGTGGGTGCGCAAGATGTGCAGAAATCGCCCTCTGATGGCTACACCATCATGCTGGCCAACACCGGTGTGATGGTGATCAACCCAGGGCTGTATTCCAAGCTGCCCTACAAAACCACGCAAGATTTCATACCGATTGCACGCACGGCGATGCAGCCGCTTGCACTCTTGATCAATCCCAGCGTGAAAGCTAACACGCTGCAAGAATTCGTTAATTTCGCCAAGAGCAATCCGGGCAAAGTGAACTATGGCTCGGCAGGCAATGGCGGCATCAGCCATCTGGTGCCCGAAATGTTCAAATCGCAAACGGGGCTCTTCATGGTACACATTCCGTATCGCGGCAGTGCGCCTGCGTTTCAAGATTTGATCGGCGGGCAAGTGCAGTTCATGGCCGAGAGCATTCCGCAGGCGGCGCAGTATCACAAGCAGGGCAAAGTGCGTGCGCTGGCCGTGACGTGCCGCGAGCGCAACCCTGCTTTACCCGATGTGCCGACCGTGATGGAAACGAAGATGGCGAAAGATTTTGAAGTGGTGGGCTTTTATGGCTTCCTCGCGCCAGCCGGCACACCCAAGCCCATCGTCGACAAGCTCTCGGACGCCTTCAAACAAGTGCTGGCGATGCCAGATGTGCGCAACCGCATGATTACGCAAGGCGCTGATCCTGCCTTTCTCGGCGCGGATGATTTCGCCAAATTCATCAATGCGGAGCTGCCCAAATGGGCGAGCGCTGTGCAGAAATCGGGCGCGAAATTGGATTAGCGTCTGTCATTTGTGTCTGACTCTGCCTAGGGAATGCACTAGTAGCGCAGGTTGGCAAGGGCTAGGTTGGCATGCAGATTGCTTATAAACTGTATACACTTTTTAGGAGCCCTCGTATGATTTCTCGCCGCATCACCATTCGATCTCTTGCCATTGCTGCTGTTGCAGTTGCCAACATGTCTTCGAGCTTCGCGCAAACCGCGCTCGATGACATCATGAAAGCCAAGAAGATCACCATTGCCATCCCAACGGACTTTCCCCCTTATGGATTTGTAAGCACCGATTTGAAGCCTCAAGGCTTGGACGTTGACATGGCCAATTACATCGCACAAAAAATGGGCGTGAGCATCGAATTGGTGCCTGTAACCAGCGCTAACCGCATTGCCTATCTCCAAACCAAAAAAGCCGATTTGGTGATCTCCACGCTGGGCAAAAATCCAGACCGTGAAAAAGTGATTGATTTCACCGCCGCTTACTCTCCTTTCTTTCAAGCGGTGTTTGCCGCAAAGGGCACGAACTTGAAGAGTTTTGCCGATTTAGCTGGTAAATCCGTATCGGTGACGCGCGGTGCGATTGAAGATCAAGAGATCACAAAGCTCGCCCCCGCCAGCGCAGACATCAAGCGCTTTGAAGACAACAACGCTGCTGTCTCGGCCTTCGTTGCAGGCCAAGTGCAAGCGATTGCTACTGGAGCATCTGTGGCGGGCAACATGATGGGCAAAAACCCACAGCTCAATACCGAGTACAAGCTCTTGCTCAAAGACAGCCCCAACTTTATCGGCGTGGGCAAAGGCGAAGACAAGCTGCGCTTGAAAGTCAACGAGATCATTGCCGAGGCCAAGAAGAATGGTGATATCGACAAGATGGCGAATAAATGGCTGGGGCGCCCAGCCGGAGAACTTCCTAATTAAACGTACCCCCTATGACGACCTTGCGGTCGTCTTCCCCCAGGGGACACCGTCAGTGGACTGGCAAAGCCAGATCCACGACGGTTACTTGAACAGGCACTTCAATCCAACTTACTCTGGCGCATCATGATCGAATTTGATTTCCTCGCTGTGCTGCAGCAGTGGCCGATTTTGCTCAAGGGCATTGTTTGGACGCTGGGGTTGACTGTCATTTCCACGGTGCTTGGCGTGGCCTTGGGCATCACTTGCGCTTGGGCTCGGGTGTATGGCACGACTTGGATGCAAATGGCAGCGGGCACGTATGTGGAGCTGATTCGCAACACGCCGTTTATTGTTCAATTGTTTTTCGTCTTCTTCGGACTCCCAGCGATGGGCGTGAAGCTCAGCCCAGAGACTGCTTCGATCATTGCCATGGTGATCAACCTAGGTGCGTATGCGACTGAGATCATTCGCTCTGGCATTGAAGCCACGCCTAAAGGCCAGATGGAGGCAGCGCAGAGCCTAGCGCTCAATCCTATGCAAATTTTCATCCGCGTGGTGTTGCCACCATCGCTGCGCAAAGTTTGGCCGGCTTTGGTGAGCCAAATCATCATCGTGATGCTGGGCTCAGCTGTTTGCGGACAAATTTCTACTGAAGAACTGAGCTATGCGGCCAATCTGATCCAGAGCCGCAATTTCCGCGCGTTTGAAGCCTTCCTGATTGCCACCGCGATTTATCTGGCCTTGTCGATGGCACTGCGCAAGCTGCTGCAGTGGCTCGGCACGCGGTTTATTTTCTAGGGAGTCGGGCGTGGTCGATTTCACTTTGTGGGATATCAATCGCAATTTGCTGCTGGCCGCGCGGTGGACGGTGCTGCTATCCATCATGGCCTTTGTGGGTGGCGGCTTGGTCGGCTTGGGGCTGCTGATTGCGCGGCTGTCTCCCGGAGTGTGGCTCAAGCGCTTAGTAGGCGGCTACGTGCAACTGTTCCAGGGCACGCCCTTGCTGATGCAGCTTTTCTTGGCCTACTTCGGCATTGCGCTGTTCGGCATCAAAACCAGTGCGTGGACGGCCGCCGCCGTAGCGCTTACGCTCTACACCAGCGCCTTTTTGGTAGAAATTTGGCGCGGCTGCGTCGAGGCGATTCCGAAAGGCCAATGGGAAGCTTGCGATTCGCTTGCACTGTCGTTTACCGAGAAGCTACGCTATGTGATCTTGCCGCAAGCGCTGCGCATTGCGATTGCACCCACCGTGGGCTTCCTTGTACAAGTGATCAAAGGCACAGCGCTGGCCAGCGTGATTGGTTTTGTGGAACTGACCAAAGCCGGCACCATGATTACCAATGCCACGTTCAAGCCCTTCGTGGTTTACAGCTGTGTGGCGCTGTTTTATTTTGCGTTGTGCTTTCCGATCAGCTTGGTTGCCAAACGCTTAGAGCGCAAATTGCGCCCTGCTCAATAAGAAGAGATGCCATCATGAACACTGCTTCCATCATCGAAATTTCTGGGCTGCGCAAATCATTCGGCGCGAATGAAGTGCTCAAAGGGATTGATTTGTCTGTCGCGCCCGGCGAGGTCATCGCCATCATCGGCAAAAGCGGCTCGGGCAAAAGCACACTGCTACGCTGCATCAATGGCTTAGAAGTCTTTCAAAGCGGAAGCTTGAGCGTGCAAGGCCAGCCGCTGCTGCATGACAAGCCAGATGCCATGCGAGCCTTGCGCCAAAAAGTCGGCATGATTTTTCAGAGCTTCAATTTGTTTCCACATTTGAGCGTGGGCAAAAACATCATGCTCGCGCCGTCTCTCGTTCAAAAGCGTGAAGCAGAAGCGGGCGAAGCCACCGCCCGCAAGCTGCTTGATCGCGTTGGCTTGGCAGAAAAATTCGATGCCATGCCCGAGCAGCTCTCTGGCGGCCAGCAGCAGCGCGTGGCGATTGCGCGCGCTTTGGCGATGACGCCTGCTGTGTTGCTTTGCGACGAGATCACTTCTGCGCTCGATCCTGAACTGGTCGGCGAAGTGCTGAAAGTTGTCGAAGGTTTGGCGCATGAGGGCATGACGTTATTGATGGTGACGCATGAGATGAGCTTCGCCCGCAAGGTGAGCAATCGCGTGATCTTCATGCATCAAGGCCGTGTGCATGAGATGGGGCCACCAGCGCAGCTTTTCGGCAATCCGCAAACGCCGGAGCTCAAGCAATTTCTCTCCTCGCTGACGGATTGAGCTGTCATCAGACGGACTTGCGCTGAATGCATGATCGCAAGTATGCATTCACTAAACTCCTGTTTTAATAGCACTCTGCGCAGGTTCTATGCCGGCAAAGCGCTACTTTTGCTTATAAATGGCCTCATAATTTGGGGTATGAACTCAGCTACTGCCCAAACCACCTCTTTCGCTCCTTTTGATCTCCAAGGCCATCGCGGCGCGCGTGGGCTCTTGCCTGAGAACACCCTGCCTGCTTTCGAGAAAGCCATTGAGCTTGGCGTAACCACACTTGAGCTCGATGTCGGCGTGAGTAAAGATGGCACGATTGTGATCAGCCATGATCGCGCTCTGAATCCCGACATCACACGCGATGCGAGCGGCACTTATCTAACAGAGCCGATGCTCGTCAATCGCCTCACCATGGCCGAGCTCAAAACCTATGACGTGGGTCGCATCAACCCGACAAGCGCGTATGCCAAACGCTTCCCGGATCAACAGCCCATCGACGACACGCGCATGCCGGCGCTGTCCACATTGTTCAAGCGAGTCGATGCGCTGGGCAATAAAAAAATCCGCTTCAACATCGAGACCAAAATCTCTCCCGAGAAACCCAACGATACCGTGAGCGCCGCCAAATTCGCGCGCAAGCTGCTTGATCTTGTTCGAGTCCACGGCATGGCCAGCCGTGTTACGATCCAAAGCTTTGATTGGCGTACGCTGCAACACATCCAAGCGCTACAAAATGGTCACACCAAAAAAGTGCTGACCTCATGCCTGACAGCACAGACATCTTGGGGCAACATCACGCCGGGCTCAGACAAATCCCCCCGCTGGACGGGCTCAGTCAGCGCGGCTGATCATGCCGACGTGCCCAGCATGGTCAAAGCTGCTGGCTGCGAGATTTGGTCCCCCTACTTTGCCGACCTCACCCCCGCCTTGGTGAAGAAATCTCATGAGCTTGGCTTGAAAGTCATTCCATGGACGACGAACACTGAAACTGAAATGACCGCTGTTATCGAAGCTGGCGCAGATGGCTTGATCACCGACTATCCAGACCGCGCATTGCCGATTCTCCAGCGCTTGAGTAAAAACATTCGGTAAGGAAAGAAAGCTACAAAGCTTGATGTCGCTTGCCGGCTTTGCCTAAAGCGACGTGTACACCCGCCTGCGCATGCAGCGCTTCGATGAGGTGGCAATGCTCATCTTGCCCATCACAGCGCCCGCGCAGATTGATCAGGTTTTTCTCCAGCGCTTTGAGTTCTTTCAATCGCTCCCGCACATGCCCGATGTGCGCATCAAGCGTATCGCGGGCCGTTTGGCAATCGCGCTTTTTGCGCAAATCTAAGCCCAGCAGTGTGCGCACCTCAGCGAGCGTCATATCCAAGCTGCGCAACTGGCGAATAAAGCGCAGCTGATGCACATCTTCATCGCTATACATTCGATAGCTTCCCACGCCCATTCCATGACGGCTGATGAGCATTTCTTTCTCATAAAAGCGGATGTTGGCGGCGTTTACACCGCTCATCTTGGCGGCTTGGCCGATCAAATAACCTGCTGATTTGTGGGGTTGAAGGCTTGTCATGACTTGAGCTTAGAGTGTGTTGAAGGTTTCTAATGTAATAAGAATGCCACTTAGCGCGACTATTTGAAAATCATTAGCAATCCCTACAAACTTGTCAGTATTTTTTAGAACCTTGGGTAAAATTCAGACATGAGAGTTATGTTGAACATGCTGTTGTTAGTTGCACTTTTCATGCAATTACAACTCGGCGCGCTCGTATCTTGTTCAGATTTGAATCATTCGCACGAACAGCACCAAACTAATGCGAACCACGATCACTCGCACATGCATCCCCACACAAGTGATGCGCCTCATTCAACCAGCGCAGACGATTGCGCCAATGCCGCCGATTGCATCGCGCATCACCACTGCACCGGCACGCATTTGAGTTCTCTGCCTCAGTCAGAGCTGCAGCTGCCTACGGTTTCTTCTCGCCAATCATTTGACACGCGTGTTGACACGCTTTTATCCTCTGCGGCGCACACCCGCATCGAACGCCCCAATTGGGTAACTCTCTGATTCTTAGCGTCTAGAGCAGTGCCGCCTCTGCGGCCTGCGCTCCTTTTTTATCAACGCACAGGCTCTGAGGCCTGAAGATCAGATGAATGCATTGAAACATCCCAAAACATGGGCGAGCTTGTTGGCTATTGCGGCCATCAGCGCGTCTGCCACCGCCCAAGCAATCTCGCCAGCACCCCAAGCAGGTCAAGCACCTATGTTGTCCGTGAGCGCAACAAGCAGTCTGCGTGATGCGCTCGAATCAGCTTGGCAAAAACATCCTTTTCAGCGCAGCGAAGCCAACCGCCGCGCAGAAATCGCTGGGCGCAAGCTGCAAACGCAGGGCTTTATCTCAAGCCCACCCACCTTAGGGCTCAGCCACAACACCGATCTGATTGGCAAGAATGAAGGCCTGCGCGGAATTGAAGCCGAGCTCAGCGCACCCTTGTGGAATCGCAGTTTGCGCAGCGCAACGCAAAGCCAAATTGAGCGCGATGAGCAGCGCTTTGCGCTCTCTGGCCACGCGGCCAAGCTCAAGCTCTCTGGCGAGCTGCGCGAGCTTGCGGCCAAATACTCACTCGCATTGGCAGATCAAACACTGGCCAGTCGCAAAGTGGCCGAGGCGAACACCTTGGCATATGATGTGGCGCGACGCGTCAAAGCCGGTGATGTGGCTCGCGTTGATAACTTGATGGCGCAGAGCGCAGTCGCGCAAGCCAACGCGCAGCTTGAGGCCGCGCAAGTTGAGCTTCTTAGCCTGCAAAGCCAATGGCAAGCGCTCACGAGCCTGAATACAGCGCCCTCACCCCTGCTTGTCAGTTCATCCCAAGTGCAAAACGCGCCCAATGCAGATGTGCAAAATCATCCGTACCTGCTCGAAGCGCAAGCTGCCGTCAACGCAAATCAAACCAAACTCAACACCATTTTGGCCGATTCGCGCGACCCGATGGAAGTGGGCGTGAGCGCTTCGCGTGAGAAATCGGCGCGAGGCAATCCGGCAGAGACCAGCATGAAATTCTCTGTGCGTATTCCGTTGGGCGGTGCCAGCCGCAACGATGCGAAAGCCGCCGCAGCGCGTGCCGAGCTGGATGAAGTGCAAACGGCATTGGAGGCTGCGCAGCGGCAACTGCAAAGCGAGTTTGCTGCAGCCAAAGCGCAACTCGCCGCCACACAACGCCAAATAACTCTGGCTGAGCAACGCGCAAAACTAGCCAGCGAGGCGCAGGCTTTGTATGCCAAATCTTTCCGCCTCGGCGATACCGATTTGGCCACCCGCCTGCGCGCTGACAACGAAAAATTTGATGCTGATCTCGCACTCAGCCGAGCTCAACTCCAACTCCAACGCGCCCAATCCCAATTGCAGCAAGCCCAAGGATTCCTGCCATGAACACGTTCACTAACATCTTCTTTTCTCGTTTCACCTTCAAAGCTATGCGCCATACTGGACTAGCCGCACTCGCATCATTGAGCTTGGTTGCTTTGAGCCCTGCCATCGCAGGCCCCGGCCATGATCATGGCGATGAAGCGCCAGCGGCCACGAGCAGCGCATCTCCGCGCGTGAGTACGCATTCCGATTTGTTTGAATTGGTCGGCATCGTCAAGCAAAACAAGATGACGATTTATCTCGATCACTTTGGCACGAACGAACCCATCACCAAAGCCGAGATTGAAGTGGAAATCACAGCTGATAAAGCGCCCATCAAGATCAAGGCCGTCGCAGAGACTGATGGCACATTCAGCGTCACCAACGATATTTTGGAAAAAGCAGGCTCGTACGCATTGAGCTTCACCGTCAGTGCGGGCAAAGACACAGATTTGCTGGCTGGCGATGTAAAAATTGGCTCAGAACCTAAAGCGGCCGGGAATGCGGATGAGCACGACCATGATCATGCGCACACGCCATGGGCGAAATATGCTGGCTACGCGGCAATTGCGCTCGCCGTGCTCGCAGCCGCATGGGCTGCAATGCGCTGGCGCAAAAACAAATCGCGAATGGTGCTCACCTTAGCGCTCTCAGCTCTCGCAGCATCGCTCATGCTACAAAGCGAGCCAGCGCTCGCTAGCCCCGGCCATGATCATGGCGATGCCGCGCCCTCTGCCAGCAGCGACGCGCCCAAGCGCCAGCCCGATGGCAGCGTCTTTTTACCCAAGCCCAGCCAGCGCCAGCTCCAAGTGCGCACGGTGGTTGTGAAAGCAGAAGCTGCCGCGCAAACCGTGGAGCTGCTCGGCAAAGTGATCTCTGATCCGAATGCAGGTGGCAAAGTGCAGCCACTCCAAGCCGGGCGCATTGAAGTCACCGCGCGCGGCCTGCCCACCCTAGGACAAGCCGTGCGCAAAGGCGAGGTGCTGGCGATTGTGCGCACCACCGTGAGCCCGATTGAGCGCGCCAATCAAGGTGCGCAGTCCGCAGAGCTGCGCAGCAATCTGGAGCTCTCTCGCAAGCGCTTGGCTCGCCTTGAGCAGCTAGAAGGCACTGTGCCGCAAAAAGACATTGAAGCCGCTCGCGCCGAAGTGCAAAGCCTCGGCGCTCGCGCCGCATTGGTCGCGCCTAGCGTTTCCACTTCTGAATCACTGCTCGCACCCGTCTCCGGCGTGATCGCTTCATCGAACGTGGTGGCTGGGCAAGTAGTCGATGCGCGTGAAGTGTTGTTTGAAATCATTGATCCGGCGAGATTGATGGTCGAAGCCACAGCCTTTGATGCAGCGCTCATCACAAACATTGCCGCCGCCAGCCTCGCACTGCCAGACAACCAAAGCCTCAAGCTCAATTTCAGTGGCGCAGGTCGCAGCTTGCGTGAAGGCGCGATTCCGCTGCAATTCCGTACGGCAGCTGCCGCACCACTCGCAGTCGGCCAAGCCGTCAAGCTCATTGTGCAAACCAAGTCACAAACACAAGGCTTCGTTGTGCCTACGGCATCGGTGGTCAAGAACCCAAGCAATCAAGACATCGTTTGGATACACACCGGTGAAGAACAATTTGCAGCACGCACCGTGAGTTGGATCGCACTTGATGGCAGCCGCGTGGCGATTGTGGATGGCATCAAAGCCGATGAGCGCGTGGTGACGCAGGGCGCTGCCTTGCTGAACCAAGTGCGTTAATGGGCAGGTGATGTATGTTTGATAAATTAATTCATACCGCCATGGGCAACCGGCTCATGGTGATCGTGCTCTCCTGCGTGTTGCTGATCGCAGGCGCTTTGACGCTTGTGAAAATGCCGGTGGATGTGTTTCCAGATTTAAACAAACCCACTGTAACGCTGCAAGCAGAAGCAGGCGGCATGGCGCCCGAAGAGGTAGAGCAGCTGATCACGCGGCCGCTTGAGACAGCCATGAGCGGCATGCCCGGCGTGGAGAGCGTGCGCTCGATTTCTAGCGTGGGCTTGGGCTTCGTGTATGTCACGTTTGATTGGAAGACGGATATTTACCGCGCCCGGCAAATGGTGGGCGAGCGGCTGGCCAGCGTGCGCGAGCAATTACCCAGCGGTGTGGAGCATGTGGGCATGGGGCCGATTAGCTCGATCATGGGCGAGGTGTTGCTCGTGGCGCTGCCGGTAGATGTCAGCAAGACCACGCCGATGGCTGTGCGCGAGTATGCAGATTTCGTGTTGCGCCCGCGCTTGCTCACGATGCCCGGCGTGGCGCAGGTGATCCCGATTGGCGGCGAGGTGCGGCAGTATCAGGTGCAGCCTGATACGGGACGCATGGCAGCTTTGGGGATTTCACTGGAGCAAATTGAATCCGCAGTGCGCGGCTTTTCTAACAATTCGAGTGGCGGATTTTTGGAGCTCAATGGCCGCGAATATTTAATCCGCAATTTGGCGCGCACCACGCGGCTGGAAGATTTACAGCGCTTGCCTGTGGGCTACCGTAACAATCAAGCGATTCAGCTTGGCCAAATTGCCGATGTGAAATTCGCCCCCGCGATCAAACGCGGCGATGCAGGCTTGAATGGCCAGCCCGCTGTGATTCTCAGCATTCAAAAGCAGCCTGATGCAGATACCGTGAAACTCACGAAAACCGTGGAAGCTGCGCTTGCTGAGCTCTCGCGCAGCTTGCCCGTGGGTATGGGACAACCACAAGTAACGATGCGACAAGCATCGTTTATTGAAACCTCGATCAAAACGCTGCAAGGCAAACTCATTGCCGCTGCTGTGATCGTGGCTTTGGTGTTGTATTTGTTTTTGCAAAACGCGCGCACCACCGTGATCTCGCTGACTG
>JANMDU010000002.1:0-41871 GCA_031376455.1 Variovorax sp.
TCCCAGTTTCCAGGCACCATCCTGAGCTTTACCTCCGATCACGCCGCCCGCCAAAATGCCAGAACGATTGGTGCGATTGAGGAAGAACGAGGCGAAGGCGACATCAAGCTGTGAGTGCGCGGTGTGATTTTGCAAAAACTCTTTCTGCTTGCGCCATGTCGTCATTGACACCCTAGTTGACCTGATTTTTTCGATCAGTTCATCATTTTGCTCCGTGACAGCTTTCCAGAATGCGTAGATCACAGGGTCTGCATCGTTGATGACGATGCGATCTACATAGCCGTGTATCAGTAGGAATAAAGCGGCTCCACAGCCGCCCGCATATGGCTCGACGTACCAACCACCACTAATTTTGTTGTGACGCATTAGTTCAGCAATCCACGGCCCCATGCGACCTTTACCGCCCGGGTAACGAAGTGGCGTAAAAAATGACATGTTTGTCTCCGTGCTGTTTTGTGCAATTCTACAGAAATTATTTGTATTGTGCAATACAATTGTGTCGTGAAATACAGAAGCACACCCACAGAACAAGCCTACACAGAGTTTCAAACAGCCTATGACTGGTTCAACAAGGAGCTGTTTAAGAATGAGCTTCCGGCCTGTTTGATTACGTTTCAGCGCAATAAGCGCACCTATGGATATTTCAGTCCGAATCGCTTTGTGAATCAGGACAATGGCAAAACTGATGAGATCGCTCTGAACCCGGAATACTTTGCGATTCAGACCATCGAGCAGGTGCTCTCCACCCTCGTGCATGAAATGGCACATTTGTGGCAACAGCATCATGGCAAGCCCGGTCGTGGCAAGTATCACAACCAAGAGTGGGCCGACAAGATGCTTGCCTTGGGCTTACCTCCATCGCACACCGGGAAGCCCGGTGGACGACAAACAGGTGACCAAATGGATCACTACCTGCTTGACAGCGGGCCGTTCCTCAAAAAATGCAAAGAGTTGCTCCACACCAGCTTTCGCATCAGCTGGTACGACTTCTATCCAGCAGGTAAGACGCTCACGACATCAGGAGTCTTTGATTCAGGTGGCATTGCCCTAGCCTCTGCTGAAGCAGCGCTCCACGAGTCTATTCCTGCACTGGCCAGCCCAAACATGCTAGCCAGCGTTGCCATCAACGGCGCATCCAATCGTGTGAAGTTCAAATGCGCAGGCTGCGGAGCACAAGCTTGGGGCAAGGGCACGCTCAACCTGATCTGCGCCGATTGTTCGCTAGCGATGCCAGCGACATAAGATTTTCAAGGGCAGCGTACGAGCTGCTCTCCAACTTCGCGTTGTTCGTCGCGTCGAACTCCTCAACTCAAGGAGATTTCGATGAAGACAGTGGTTTTGAAGCATTTTCATTTGTTCTGTGGTTTAGGCGGTGGTGCCAAAGGATTCAATGCAGCGCGCCCAGAAGTGGGCAACCTGCAAGCCAAGTTTGAATGCTTGGGCGGCATTGATATTGATGCTGCGTCCATCAAGGACTTTACGCAGCTCGCCGGCGTGCCTGGCACAGTGCTCGATCTTTTTGATGATGAGCAGTACCGTGCTTTCCATGGACACCCTCCTCCGGCCGACTGGAGAGCGGCTACGCCGCAAGACATACAGGCTGCTGCGCAGCATCAGCGCCCAAACATTGTCTTTCTATCCGCACCCTGCAAGGGTTTCAGCGGATTGCTCGCCGAAGGCAAGAGCAAATCGGATAAGTACCAAGCCTTGAATCGCCTAACGCTGCGCGGCATATGGCTCATGCTGGAGGCATGGAGCAACGATCCTCCCGACCTCATTCTGTTTGAAAACGTACCGCGTATCCAAAGCCGTGGCCGGCATCTGCTCGATCAAATCGGGGACTTGCTACGCGGTTACGGCTATGCCGTTGCAGAAACGTGCCACGATTGTGGCGAGATCGGCGGTCTCGCACAGTCCAGAAAACGGTTTCTGCTTGTGGCACGCCACACCGAGAAAGTGCCCAACTTCCTCTACCAACCAAAATCCAAGCCTTTGCGAGCAGTTGGCCAAGTTCTTGACCAAATGCGCTTACCCGGCGACACAGCCGCCGGCCCCATGCATCGCATCCCTGCCCTTGCTTGGAAAACATGGGTGCGCCTAGCGTTCGTACAGGCCGGCAAAGACTGGCGAAGCCTCAACAGCCTTGAAGTCGAAAACGGTTATCTCAAGGATTACCTGGTCGTGCCAGAGCATCGCAACGGCTTCATGGGCGTCCAAGCATGGGATCAAACCAGCGGAGCGGTTGCAGGCCGTTCTATGCCCACCAATGGCGCGTTTTCTGTGGCAGATCCGCGTGCTCCTGTGGGCAGCGATCAGTATCAGCAGTACGGCGTCGTGCCTTGGCAAAAATCTATGGGCACAGTCATTGGCGTGAAGTCACCTGGCCAAGGAACTTTCAGCGTCGCCGATCCACGCCACACCGGCACTGCCAAGCACTCCAACGAATTCCGCATCGTTGCGTGGGATCGCAATGCCCAAGCCGTCACTAGCTCGCACGGCAGTGGCCAAGCCGTCGCCGATCCTCGCAATGCTGGGCACAATTTCGCAAAATATGCTGTCACAGACTACAACGCATCAAGTGGAACAGTCATCAGTGGCAGTACGACTGGCCAAGGAGCATTTGCGGTCGCAGATCCGCGCAGCGGCATGCAGCGATCGAGGGGTGACAATTACCTCACCGCAGGTCACTACGGTGTCGCAAATTGGAAAGAACACACCGGCGCAATAAGTGCGAGTGCCAGTCATGACAATGGCAAGTGGAGCGTTGCTGACCCAAGAGATATGCCCGCTGCCATGGACAAGCTTGTGTGTCGAATCAAATCCCTCGATGGAACATGGCACAGGCCATTCACTACGCTAGAGCTAGCTGCGTTACAAAGCCTTTTTGATCCAGCAGAACAGTTCGAGCTCGACGGCCTATCTGATCAAGCATGGCGTGAGCGTATAGGTAATGCCGTGCCCAGCAGTGCAGCACAAGCCATCGCTGAAGTCATGGGCACTACCCTCCTCCTTGCAATGACAGGAGAAACCTTCACTCTCAGTGCGCAACCTATATGGGTGCAACCGATGGCACTTGCTGTGGCAATGAGTGATATTGTTTGATTAAAAAAAAGATCCATCGAGCGTGATATTTTTCACTCAAGACAGCAGATCAAATACAAGTCGGTCAACGAAACCAGAAAACATTCCGTTGTATCATCATAAAATAGGAAACGAATTACTAAACGCGAAAAGCGTCACATGCTGATTCAATAACGCGTACCCTCGCGAGGGTTTGTTTAACAAACTCGGAGAATACCAATGAAGACATACAGCATATTCACGTTAGCAGCCATTGCGGGCGCAGCAATCTTGACTGCTTGCGGAGGTGGTGGCGGCGCAGCACCGACAACGACAGCACAGCCACCAGTGGTGATAGTTCCACCCGTCATCAATCAAAGCACCCAGCTCGTGACGAGCGTCCCGACACCGACCTACACAGGCGAGAAGTTGGCGGTTTTTAATCGCTTGAACGAAGATCGTGATCGCTGTGGGTTTGGTAAGGTTGCGCAAGACGTTCGACTGGATGTGGCGGCGCAGGGACATGCTGATTACATTGTTTCAAACAGCCTGATTGACGCCCACAATCAAATTGCTGGGCGGAGTGGATTTACCGGAGCATCTATTGGTGATCGAGTAAACAACGCAGGCTATTCATATTCTTCGATCAGTGAGGGTATATCGGCTACGCGGTTTGGCCAAGCGCCTAATAGCTCGACAGCCGGGCTTCCATATCGCTATCCCACTTCTTCTTTGTCGCTAATTGAAGATCTAAAAAATTTGTATACGGCTCCGTACCATCTTGCATCCGCAATGTCTGGATATCGTTCTATTGGCGTTGGGTACGGCTTGCGAACTACTTTCGTAGGCACGCAAGATTTCAATAGCTCTCATTTGGTGCTGGACTACGGGGTTGCATCTACTGAGGTGAATCAGCTTCCAAGTGCGGCTACGGTATCAACATTTCCTTGTGAAGGCTCCAGTGGTCTAAACCCATTTTTCCTCGGTGAAAATCCTGAGCCTTTTCGCGGCGTCGCTTACTCAACAGCTCCATACGGTCAACCAGTTTACGTGTACGCAACACCCGGTCAGACACTCAATATGACCGCTGGCTCAATCACCGAAGTAGGCGGCGGCTCGGTAGCCACACGTTGGTTGAATGCCAGTAACGATCCCAACAGCATCCTCGGATCGAACCAGTGGTTTCTAGCGCCTACAACGTACCTCAAAAACAGCACGTTCTACGACGTAGCGCTGGTCGGTACGAATACTGGCTTGGTATCAGCTACAAACCCAACGGGTTCTTTCTCCAAGAATTTCCGCTTCAAAACCGGAACATTCACAAGCGATTGATTGTTCGTTTGCTCATAAAAAAAGCTCCCTAGGGAGCTTTTTTGCTTTGTAAACAGTATTATTATCTGCCACCGCCGCTATCAGGAGGCACGCAGCCTGGTAAGCCTGCATTGGCAGGATTTGTGCAACTGGTCGAATAAACAAATGCTGCTTCAATTGCCGCTGGTGTACACGACGCGCTTGACGTTGCGGGATGTTGAAAGGTCGTGATAAACGAGCTGCCGTAGACACCGAAATTATCTAAAGATCGAGTGCCGCCTACGCAATACGGATTTGGATCTGAAATATTCACACGGAATGTCCCACGTTGGGAAACGATGGCGGGTTGATATGAAAATGGAGATTGAGGTATGAAATTATTACCATTATCAAATTGTCCATAAACGAGATTGCCTCTGGTACAACTTCCATCCACTGCGTAGATGCCTACAAGATACGAGCCCCCAGCATCACCAGGTTCGTATGTTTCACACTTGGCCACAGTTTTAAAAACAGGTGCAGCGGGCGCTTGATATGCCGAAGACCACACCGGCGCTCCAACAGAAAATCGTACAGACGTTTGCTGCCAAGTCGCGCCGTTTGCGAGCGCTGTGACTCGGCCCAGTCCCGCTCCGTAGGTTGTGAAGGATGTTTTCGCAGGGACAATACCCTGAATAGTCGTAAATGAAAATTCGCAGTCGTCTCGACCGCTGGCAACTCCCGAGCCTGCAACGGTAATGCCGATGTCATAACAAGCCTGTGTTGGTGATAGAGCGATCAGCAGCGGATAGTTCGCGTCGTTGTAGTAGCTGCCCGCAGGCATTTGGAATGGCAAAAGAGTTGCGCCGGCTGCGCCTGATGCACTTCCGGTCGGCGGGTTTTCAGGCGGTCCAATCAGCCTCTGTGTCCGTGTGTGATCCACCAACGAACGAATCACTGGTCGCACATTCGGGTCTGTTGAAATACCCTGCTGCGCCCAGGCAGTATTTGCCAGCATGATGATCGCGGCGGTGGCCACGAGAGTGAGAGCTTTCATGATTTCTCCTTTGTAGAAAGCGATTAATAGACACAGTAGGTGTTAGCCACCATGTCGCCGTCGATGACGTTGTTTTCTCCGTCACGTAAAAACACATTCCAACTCGCGCCGTTGTCTTGAACGTAGCGGTTGATTTTTTGAACCTTTTGCTCTTCATTGCCAGCGGTCAGCACGATGCGTGAGCTCGTGCTTCCGGCGGCGCACACAGGTTTGGCCACCGCAGTGCTGTCAGAGGCAAGATAGCTCTCTGCAAAGATGATTGAGCCAAAGCGTGAAGCCATGGAGACGTACTGGCCACCCGAGCACATCATTAAGATGCCAGCCGGCGTGACGGCGCTGCTGCCATCGGGTGAGCATGCTGCGCCCAGATTGCCCACCTGCGCAATCGGTGCCCATTGTCCGCCTACGCAGCTCGCAAAACCACCGCCGAGCAACGCTCGAATGACCGTGGTAGCAGGTGCAGTGACTTGTGTAGCGGTGACCTCGGCAGCTGCTGTGCTGCACAGTTGGCCAGCGGCAACAGGATCAGTGAGACCCAGTGCAGGCGTCGCAACACTGGTTCGCGCGCCTAAACGCCCTTGATCATGCACAGCCACTGCATCAACGCCTGCTGCCGTCTGGATCGTGAACACAGCACTGGCTGCCCGAACGCCTAGCGTATTGTCACCATACAAGCTGCCTAGAGCTGTCCACAGGCCGGCATCGGCCTTGATACGCCCGTTGGTATCAACGGCAAAGTTTGTTCCTGTGCGGCCAACTCTGACCACTATGCCACCAGGCGCTGTGAAAGTGCCTTCTTGCGCATTCAGTCGTCCATCGCAGTTGATGTCCACCTGTCCGTTTCTCAGGAGTCGGATACAAACCTGTCCAGTAGCCGGGTCAAAAACCGCAATGTCGTTGTTGACACGCAAACCCTCTCCCGTGGTATTTGTCCCACTGATCGTGACCCCTCCCTGAAAATTAGGATCTCGGGTGTCGTTGATGGTCACAAAGCGATCAAACAAGCCTGTGTCCACGCTACTGCTACCGCACACGACGGCGTTGACCGCGCCGTTCGGGTTAGGCGTGTTCATGGCACTGCCTCGAACGATAGCAGGCGCATCAGCATGCGAGCGCCCTCCCCGACCGTTCATCGCCACCATGGCCAGTGTGGCCATGTCTTCCCTCACAGCTCCACGCGACTGATAACCAGCGGTCAGGCATGCAAATGCCGTGACATTGCAGGCAGGACCAGGACAGTTCGTTCTCACGATGTCTATCCGTGCAGTCTGCTGATTGGGCGTGACGACTGGAAAGCCAGCGACCAATCGACCAAGCGCAAGTAACTCTGGAAGTGTGGGCTGTAAATCCACTGCCACCGATGGCACGTCAGTGCCTTGGCTGTATGCCTGAAAGTTGGTCAATATGTGGCGCTGGCCAGCAGAGGCGACGGTGTCTAAATAAACACCGACCGCCGCTGCTGTGGCCTCCTCTGCCTTCAAAACCAACGTTCTCACAGCTAACGTACTAAGGATGATCCCAATGATGATGACGACGGAAAGCTCAACCAGCGTGAAGCCGGATTGCACTTTTCGTCGAAGGCTAATTTGTTTCAAAGCAGAACCCCTCAGTTTTAGCTAGCTGTTTTTTGATTAGCGAGCGGTGAAGACAAAAGCGTTGGTGTCGCCTTGCGTGCAAGCATCTTGTGCCGCTTGCCCGTTCCACTCGACAGCAGCGGGAATCGATTTGACGACCACGCCATTGATGGTGATGATTTGAGCTGCATTGCGAGCAATTGCAGCCAAGCCAGGGCACGCGCCGTTGTTCACGGTCGGCACGGTCACTGCATACGAGTCTCCCAGAGTGGTAATGGTGGCCGGAGCTACCGTCACTTGTGACCCAGTCGCGCCAACACTGTGAACCATCGATGCAGCTGCGCCCGCGCCGGCGACCGTGTACACGTTGCTGCGATCACGCATGGCGTTCGCCAGCGTTGATGTAGCAACTGTGGTGTAAGGTGTTGCGCCTGTGCCGTCAGCATTGGCTTTGAGTAGCAGCATGCCATTGGCAATGTCTTTACCTGCATCAGGTGTTCGGTTCGAGATGACATAGCTGTTGACGCGCGGATATGCGAACGCAGCAATGATGGAAATAATGATGGTGACTACACCCAGTTCGACGAGAGTGAAACCACCCTGTTTTGCTTTGCCCATGCGGTTGCCGTTACCCGTTTGTTGATGAAAAGTCATGATTCTTCCTTTGGTGATGTTGAAACTATCCGATGTGGCTGATTGCCACGGTTTTGAGTTCGTCTGAGGCAGCTTGCGTCCAAAGAAGAACACCGACGACGTTGAGGATTGCCACGATCAGCAAGACCCAGCGCAGACGATTGAGACGTGCTTCAAGTCGTGGTAGCCACGCCTCGCGCACAAATTCAGAAACAGCTTTGAATGACTGGTGCAGGCTTTGTCCGACGGAGACATCTTGGAGTCGCCAGTACATTTCTTGCGTCAACACATTGCCTTCAAAGATCGAGACATCAAGGCCACCCGATGTGCCCAGCTTGTCGATGATCTGCTCGATGCGCCAGCGCATCCATGGTGACTTCGTGCTCTGCTTTAGAACGTCCAGCGAGTTCTTCAGCGTCATCACACCGAAATTGCTGGTTTGAGTGAGAGTTGCCATGGTGTTGACAAAGCTGAGTGCGCCCATCTCATGTGTGATCTGGTAGGGCAGAAAATGCTCGTCCGCCCATGCGCGGCTGGAGCCGATCCAGAAACGAAACGACCACAGCAGTGCCACAAACAGGGCAATGATTGCCCCAAATAATGGCCAACGCGCCGTGCGCATGAAGTCTGCCCACTCGGCCAGCGATTTGCCCATCGTCAACCAATCCGTGGTGGGCGCTTGGACAGCGCTACGCATTGCATCAAGCACAAACACGGCCACGCCCGCGTGCGCAAAGAAGGCCAGCGCCATGCCCAGCAAACCGACACCCACGGTCGCGTAGGCTGTGCCAGTGATGCGACTTTTGAGCTTGGCCAGATCCGCGAGGTCTTTGAGAGCAGGAATCAATGCATCGTCGTTGCCCTGCAAGACGCGAATCATGGCCACATCGTCATCGGGCAATGTGCCCTCGAATGAGGCTGCCAGATTACCGCCATTGATCGCGTACTGGTTTGCCCACCAGGCCGACAGAACGCCCTTCGGATGGCGGCCATAACGCGATGCATCGAGCTCGAACAAGTCGAGCTGACGAACCGCTGTGACGTTTTGCAAGCGGTTGGCCAAGTCAAGGTAATAGTCGGCACGCTGCGACGCAAAGCGACGCGCAGCGCGACGAACTTCAGGAGGTAGGGCATTGCTCATTGAACCGCCTGTGATTTCGGTGTAGAGGGTGCTGCGCTCGCTTCTCTCGCTGGTTTGAAGTCAGCGAACGACAACTTAGGTCGCGCACGCTCCAAAGCGGCGATTTGGGCTTGCTTCCTGCGCCGCTCTGCGGCCATGCTGGCAAAGTCACCGCCCTTGATGGCGCGTTGAATTTCGGCAGGATCGACCTGACCGGACAGTGCTTTGTAGAGCGCGACATCAACCACCGACTTGCCGGTGAAATTGTCAGACAACGGGTCGTTGTCACTGAGGCCTGCCCAATACTGCTTGAGCCCAAGCATGTCCTTGGACATGATGAATCTGCACATGCTCTCGTCAGGCTCGACCATTTCGGAAACAACCGTTCTGCCGCCATAGCCAGACAGCTCTTCAAGGCCGGCGCGCCGGCAATGCTTGCAACCCAGCGGGTTGCGAGACTTGAACTGGGAAATTTTTAAGCCGTGCAACTCCTCAAGGTGTCTGTACAAGGCCAGATGCGCCTCCAGCGCTTGGCCAGAGAGCATCTGCGAGACATCGGCTGCGGGCATTGAGCAATGCGGGCAATTTTTGAGGATCAGGCTCTGGTAAATATTGAGCCTGACCTTGCCCGGATCGCCTAAGACATCGGCGTTCATGCCGATGGCATCGCTGGTGAACCGAGAGAAGATTCCCAGCGCTGAATCTGCGTGCGTGGTGGTGTAAATGCCGTGGCCAGACAAGACAATGGACTCAGCAACACCTCCAGTCACGCTGTCGCGGATCTCACCAAGCAGCAACACATCAAAAGCAGAGCGCAGCAAAGAAGACACAGCTGCTTTGAAAGCCTCGTTCTCTGAGCTGAACAAGTCACGGGCAATCGTACGTTGAAACACATTCGGAATGTCGATCTCTACGGGATCTTCCAAACTCACGCATTTGTAGTGTTTGGGCATCATCGCCATCAACAATGCTAGGGATTGCGATTTGCCTGAACCCACCGTGCCTGCGAACGTGACCATACCACCCTTGGTGCCAGCCAAGCGCTCAAACACTTCAATATGTGATGGTAAATAGCCCGCTTGCCCCAAGCCAGTGATGATGGATGATGCGCCTAAACGCTGAATGCGAAACGTAACCTTTGAGCCTTTATCAAGGCCATAGCCCGACCAGCGCAAACGAAGTCGCGTATTGGCGTCCAAATCGACGTTGATCAAACATTGCTGATCTCTTTTGCGTTCATAGTGAGAGCCCATGCCGCCGTCAGAGCGTTGCCATGCATTGCCAAGAATTTTGTACATCGTGTCGGTCGGAATCTTCCAACGTTCAGGAGGCACAAACCGCCCATCGATCGTGAAGTAAATCTGCGATGTGGCATTCTCTTCGTGCGCTACAAAATGAATATCTGAGGCATTGTGTTGGTATGCCCAGCGCACAACGTCTAAGAAAAGCGTCCAGAGCGCAGAGAGCGTCGAGTCGTTCTGCTGCGATCTGAGCAAGCTCACTGTCTCACCATTGATCTGCCCTTCCGTGACTGAATGAATCAGACTTGCGGCACAGCGCCACGCCTGAACACCATCGGTCGCGAGCTGATAACCACGCCGCTCGATGAGAGCGCAGATCTCGCTAATTTGCTCCTGCGTGATCGACTCTGCAACCAACAAAATCACGGACTTTCCGCTCTGGTTCTGTTGCAATACGGCCAAGCTGCTGGCCAAGTGAGCCATGATCTTCAGCTCGGAATTGATGCACTTGTAAAAGCTCACTTGCGTGATCTCGTCGCGCAACATGATGGTGTGCGACCCCATCACGAGACCAGATGTCTTTTCATCACGAGCCAACTGGGGTGTGCTCAGGGCTGGCTGCGCAGACACGTCAGATACAGCCACAACTTGCAGCGATACTGGCTTGTCGAGCTCGCGGGTTGTATTTACTCGCGCAGCCGTTTGAACAGGCACTTGCGGTAGCCGGATCATTGGCTGATCAGGATGTTTGGCGGGTTTGCCGCGCAGAAAATCAAGCATCACTGCACTCCTACACGATTCGAAGCTGTTGGCGATATTTGCGTGGGCACAGCTCGCACCGCTGGTGGGACTGGGCTGGTTACCGGTATGTTCACGACAGGCATGGGCATGCCAGGCGGCATAGCACCGAAGCCACCTGCGGTGTTTTGCTGCTTCACAGGCTCAATGCCAGTCCAACAGGCGAGCGGACATGCCTTTGGCGAAATCGACTGCTTGTTTTTTTGCTTAGCTACCAGGACGGGCATCAATCGGACACAACGATCTTGGATTTGTGCGACGACGCAATCACCCGTGCGGGTTTTGATTCTTGAGCCCACCGACAGAAGCTTGTGCGGTGTGACTTCATCGACCATTAGGTCGGTGCTGAGGTCGCTGGCACTGCCGTAGATCGCCACAACCCGAATCACCGAAGGTTCGGGCTTCTGTGGCTTAACTGTCATAGCAGATGATTTGGAGGGCTTAGTCAACATGCCCTCCTCAGCCGCAACACTTTGGTTGATGGTTTGTGCGCTCGCGCACATTGTGGCGAAGACAACGCAACCCACCATAAATTTCTTAATCAGCGGCATACATCACTCCCGTGATTTCCACCATGTGCGGTGAAGTTTTATCGTTTGGTTGGGTATTGCTGGCGTAAGACAGGGTGATCTTTTTCCAGTCAGCAGCTATGCCGCTGCTGAGGAGCTTGTCCATCGCGCGCAGCGGGCTGGATAGTGTGATCGGCGACTGGGTAGGCAACTTCAAACCAGCAGGTGGTGCAATAGCTGTCCCGTCAGGTCGAACCGGCGCAGTGACCTTGATCGCTATGAAAGAAAACGTCGGAGGCGTTGCCAGATTCGGGAAGAAAGTTTGCACGCGCGATGCGGTACTGATGGTGTGATCCTGTCTGGCTACCAAGCCTTTGATATCTAAAGGCGACGCAGTCACGCTGGCACTCCAGTGCAAAGATGCTTGCTTTGTGGGCACGAACCTCGCCTCAAATCCCGTAGGAACGCTTTTGAGGAGCTGTGCATTTGTCGCTACAGGCTTGCCAGTGCTTGCATCTGGCAAGTAGTAGATTGCATCGCACTGCCACACTACTTTGTCGCCTGCGAATACGCCAGCCGTACAAATGGCGGTTTTCAGAGGCCAGTTTTCCCATTTGGTGGGCACGCGGCCTAGGCTTGCACGAAGCATTTCCCAAGATGCGCCGCTTGGCGCAGCGCGTGCCGCCGCTTCCTTCAGTAAGCTTTGTTGCCACAGAGCTTGCGCGTCCTCACTAAGCCCAAGTGCGCGGGCTTTGGCCAAGCGCTGGACGTTTTGGTATTTCTGCCATTCGTCCCACGCGATACTACCCAGCATACCGGCAATTGCCAGCGCACCGACCACTTTGACGCTGCCCGGCAAATCTGACCACATCCGTCCGATAGTTGAACCTGTGCCTACGGGTTTCAGTGCGCTGTTCGGTGTCATGGCACAGCTTGCTAGCTCGGCAATGCCCCACGTCTTGACATCGTCCCAGCCCGTGTTCAACAAGTCGCTGTAGAGCTCAGCAGTAGGATTCTCTGCACGCCATGCGCGTACTCGCTCCAGTGCTGCAATTTCACTGTAGATGCCGTCTTCACCCGTGGGTACACCCGCACCGCGCGTCTGCGCAAGCCACACACTGCCGCCACCCAGCGATAAAGCATAAATGGCGGCGCTGCGATGTGCATGGCCGGCGACCATGGCAGCGGCGTAGTATTCAGCCTTGGTTTTTGTGAGCAATCTGCCCAGTCCCAGCACACTGCCACCATTGACAACATGTGTCGCAGACAGCTTGCGAGCGCTGTCTTGGACTGTTTTTGCATCAAATGAGACCAAGGGCTTCCATGTCAGGCCAAATGCGAGGTTGCGTGCGCCGTCTTCCGACAGAGGCAGCAGGATAAGTACGCCTGTTCCCTTTTGTAGCGGCGCAGCCTGTTTGCTGGGTGCGCTCGCCGCGCGCCCTTGCGCGACGCCCGGAGGCATCTTCGCGCGTTTAGAAAACAAGTCTTTGAGTTTCATAGCTCAATAGCCTTCTTCTGACACAGCAGTTACCAGCAGCACCATGTGGCTCTTTTGCTGAGAGTTTTTGTCTGAGCCGCCGAGCAACATGGGTGCGCCCGAGGCGAGACGGCGTTCGTTAACCTGTCCTAGGATGGATTCCACGCCACCGACGATCATGGTCTGGCCAGAACGCAAGGCGATCTCCTGAATCACGCCCGTGCCGTTGATGGTCTTTTGTTGCACTGTCACAGAGGAGTTGCCCGAGCCTACAGTGAACGGCACCAGTGGATCTGCGGAGGTCATATCAAAGCTCAGTGACAAGAAGATCTGGCCATCGTCGCGCGCTATGGGAACCAGTGTGAGGAATGTTCCTACGGTTTCCTCCGCTTGTTTGACGGACGGCGCGGGTGCGTTCGTTGTTGACGACGTGGCGCCTGTGACTTGCACCGAATCCACGTAATTGAACGTTGTGCGCAGTGCCTGCGTCACAGGCCGTCCACTGCGTGTGATGAGCGGGAATGTGCGGCGGTTTACCACCGTGCCCACTTCATTGAGCGCCTTCAGCACAAGGTTTGTGCCGCTGAAACGGCCACTGGTCACACCCAAGCTTAAATTGCCCGCCTGCGCACCCACCAACGACCCCGGCGACGCTTGTCCAACCGTGCCGCCTGTGGCTGCGTAAACGATGTTCCAGTCGATACCTGCCTCGGAGCTGTCTTTTGCGATCACTTCGAGTGCTTCTACGACTAGGCGCACACGGCGCGAAGCGGCGCGGTTTTGCTTCTCGACGTACTCTTCGATCTTTTCAAGCGAAGCGGGTGTATCGGTGACCACCAGCGATTGGTTCTCTACGGACAACTGTGCCTTGCCACCTTGCGTGAGCATGGCTTCGACCACACGCAGGATGCCAGTGAGCTGATCCTGATCTTTTGTCGAGAACCCTGTTTTTGACTGAGATTCAAACACCGCGTTTTGACCCGCATTGCGCCCGAGCGATGCGGTTGTGTTCGCAATGGAGGGCAAGCCGGCCAAACTAAACACTTTTGTTACCGTGCGGTAGAACTCCACACCAGCACCCGCGACACGCCATTGCGTTCCACTTTGGCGAGCAACTTCATCGAGCACGCGCCACAGCGGTGAGTTAGCCAAGTTGGGCAAGACAATTGCGCCCCGACTGCTTGTCGCTCCGCCCGACCCTGCCGGCGCTGCGGTGGACAGCCGTGGGCCGAATTGCGCAGCTGATAGTGAAGCATCAGGGGTCAAGGTGATCACCATGCGCGTCGCGTCGGAGAGCTGACGCGCTGCGGTGTTCAAGTCCACGCCATCGCGCGAGAACAAAGCCGTTACGTTGACGTTTTGGCGAAGTGGTTCTGGCAGGGAGACTTCTCGTGCAATGGGGCGCGATTTTCCCACCAGATAGGGCTTGGCGACATCCTGCTGGGCGAGACGCGCTGCATCAGCATCTTGCACCGACGCTTTGGCAATGCCGATTTGCTCAACAACTCTGGCTTGCTGAACCGCATCAACGATAGGTTTTTGCGATGCGCAGCCTACGAGGGTGATTGCAGCCAATAAGCAGGCCACAGCCTGAGCGCTTTGATTCAATGGTGTGTGCTTCATAAGTTCTCCAATCACATGCGGTCGCAACGCTCAGCCTTCGGAACGACCCGAAGCACTTGGTTGCTGTAAAAACAAGGCTGTAGCGGCATATCTGACAGGGCGGTGCTGTCCAGCATGGCGCGTACTGCGCCACGGAAGTCCGTCCCTAAGCTCGCGGATGCCACGATGGGCAAGTCAACGGGCACAGTCCAGTGCTCAGCGTCAAACGTCCAACTTGCGTCTTTTGCCCACCGCACAAGTGCCTCACGCACCGTGCGATCAGATCGACTGATACTGAAGCTCACCATGGGAGCCGCCGCTGGAGTTGGCGCAGAGACGTTGTTCATTTGCACATTCAGTGCGCCCAGCGCTGTAATACGCTCCATCGTTGCCATTGAGGGCACAGGTGCAGTGCTAGATTGCGCCGTCACTGGAGTCGGCTTGGCTGCGCTGCCATGGCTGGCGACCGGCGCTGAGCTACCGAACGAAGCCGCTTGACCAAGCCGCTGTGTCACCTGAGCAATGCCTGTGTAGCTGACGGCTACTTCGCGAGAGTTTGCCCAGCGCAAGCGGATTTGCTGGTGAATTCCTGGCACCACCAAATACGGATCTTCGCGCAGGGCTTTCAACACCACTTCGCCTTTAGGTTGAATCACCACGACCGTGGGCACTAAAGTGCCTTCCGGCAACTGCAAGCGCGTATCGCGCCCATCGTCAAAGACGTTGACCCGGTTGTCTGAGCTTCGATAGCCAAAGTCAAACTGAGCAGCATTTGCTGTCGCAGCAGTAACTTCTCGCACCTGAGAATGCACAGAGGTTGATGCAGCCAATGCGATGGCTGAAACCATCACAACTTTGTAGAAAACACGACGCTTAGACATAGCAAAACACTCCTCAAAATGTGGGTTCGATGTGGAAATACGCTTCATAAAATCAATTCCTTTTCTTAATTCAGTTGATGGTTGATGCAGCCGGGTCGATCACCATGTCTTTTGTCACGGACAGACGCAGCTCATCACCCGGACGCAAGCGCAGCTCAGGCTTGACATTCATGTTGCGATCCAGAATGCGTTTGGTGACATCGGCTAACACGCCCACTGCTGTGTTGCCAGCACTACTACCGCCCGAACCGGTATTGATCGTCACACCGCCCGAGGCCGGTGCGCGCTCAGCAGCTCGCGTCACCGCAGCGATTAAGAATGCATTCCCAAAAATCTTCCAAAACCGGTTATTGACCTGTGCAGGTGCGCCAATCGCGCCTTGCGCATCCGCTACCTCCATTCCCGCAAGTGCCACAGAAGCACCGCTGGGCAAAATGAGCCTTGTGAACACAAGCAGCAAACGCTCTTGGCCTTGCACAACCTCTGCGTTGTAGGCACAAACGACTTTGCTGCCGGCTGGGACGAGCAGATTGCGTCCAGTCACGCTGTCATAGATATCCCTGCTGACTTGTGCGCGGCACGGTCCGGCAATATCACTGCTTACAGCAGTGAGCATGACAACAGGAATGCTGGTGCCTTCATGGATCGCGTAGCGGCCATGGCCAGACTGCACTTGCAGCAGCTGAGCAGGTGCATTGCCGCTTTGAGAGACCTGACGACGGAAGGTTTGCTCTGCATTTGCAGCAGCCTGCGGCTGAGCACCCTGCTGCAAGCTGCGCAGTGCCCCCTCGATCAGCGAGTTGTTCAATCCTGTGCCCGTATCGCCTGCAACCGGTGTTCCTGCGGCGTTAGCCGACAATAGATCGCCAAGACCGCCCAAACCCATTGCAGAGCGCTGACCCGCAGCACCACCCTGACCTGCTCCTGAGCCATCTCCGCTTTGCTCCCAGTGAGCGATCTTGCGCGCTTGGTCTGCCTGTCCTTCCTGCTTGAGACGGTCATACGAGTCTAGCTGCGCGTCACTGGGCGTTCCCGGTGGCATGCGATCACGTGCGGCTTGTCCGCCGACCATACCCGTCATAGATGCAGATGAAGTGCCCGCAGAAGAGCTTGCTGGTGAGCCAGACACCGCAGGGGTTTGCGTGACAGTGGCATTGCCTGTAGCTTGTGCTTTGCCTGCATCTGCCTGCATTTTGGCTTCGGTTTCTTGCCTGCGTTGCTCTAGCTTCACAGACAGCGTCTCAGGATTGCCAGCCGGCTTGCTGGCCAACTCCTTGGCATCTTTCTGAGCCATCGTCAAAGCCTTTTGCTCGCGCAGTGTGTTGCCGGCGATAGCGCGATAGATTAGCACTAGGCCAATCAATACGAGGAAAACAATACCGATCCACTTGACCCAGCTACGCGAGGTAGCAGGCTTGAGCGCCTTGCTCATTGGCTGTCTCCCGTCACGTTGTTGGCGCGAACCTTCTGGCAATCCTTATCAAGCCATCCACAGGCTTTGGCGGTGTTGCGAATGCGAACCTCTTGTTTGCCCAGTTGAAGTAGCAGGCCATGCGTGAACACGCCTGAGACAATGAAGCGATCACCGCGTGCCACATATTCGACCAACTCCCCTTGCCCTTGCGTATTTACGCCAAACAAGGCGGGACGCAACACCATTTCTTTGGGAAACTGAATCCAAGTGCGCACGCCGTCATCAAAGACGCGCGATGGGCGAATGCTTTCATCGCCATCGAAGCTGTAGGCTAGATTCAGGCGCGATAGCTGAATCATGTCGTCATCATCCTGAGCAGCGTTGCGCTTGGACTTTGCTGGTGCGGCTGGAAACGGCGAAGCCTCATCTGTTGGTAGTGCGCCCATACCACCGACAGCACCCATTGAAGGCAATCCCGGCATTCGCGCGGTACGTGCTCCACCGTGTGGCATGCTGCGTAGCAGCTCTGGATCTTCAAATGAGCCATCTCCAACTTGCCAGCTCACACGCTGATAGCGCGACTCGGTGGCGCAGCCCGAGACATCGAGCAGCTCGATTTGGTACCGCCGGCGATCAGTGATCACCGTCATGCTGCCCACCACGTTGCGAATACGCGGACGCACGAAGATGTCACTGCCCGTGCCTGAAACCCTTTGCTCCCACTCGCTGTCGTCGTTTAGGTACGACGCTTTGATTTTTTCACCCTGCTCAAATTCAAAGTGCGTGTAGCGGTTAAATAGCGTGTTGATCGGAAACAGCGCATTTCGGTCATACGGAAACACCACCAAGCGGGAATCGTGAGGCAAGGGCTTGGCCACAATGCCAGAGCCGGTGTTCGGCCCACGCTCACGAGAAAGCACACACAGATCTGCGACCGCAGGCCGCGCCGGTGCTGCGCCCATGCCACCGCGCGTGCCCGGTGTCTGAGCATGCACTGCGCTGGCAAGTGATAAGCCTTGAATCAGAGCAACACATGCAAGCGTGAGTTTAAATTTCATAAGAGGTGTGCGGTGATTTGGAGAAATCGAGTGGTTGATAGTCATTTGGTCACCTGGTCTTGGATGGTGAAGTGCGTGATCGCCAGGCCCAGCGGGTTATCAGCGTCATCACTGGCAGAACCCGCCTTGGGCGGCAGAATGCCGAATTCGATGGTGAGCAGGACACGCTTGCGGCTTGTCTCCAAGCCGTTGGCTCTCTCCAGCATCACAAAATCGACGAATGCGATGGTGCGGTCTTCGTTGAACGATACGGTGGGCACACCCAGCACCTCGCGTGTCAAGCCCGGTGTCCGCGCGATACGCTCAGCCGTCTTGTCCACCGTGTCTGTCCAGTTGTCCACCAAGGTCTGACCAGAGCCGCGCGTCCAGCGGTAAGCCGATGGCAAACCCTCCTTGAGCGTGGCCGCATTGATCGTCACCAAGCGCAGCGTCCACAAGCGCAAGAAGAAAGCAATGTTCTTGTCTGAGACCTTCAATTCCTCGACCACGCGTGAGGAAATACCCACGCGCCCGGTGGATGCATCCACTTCATAAAAGAAGGGCACTTTTTGCTTCAAAGGCAACAAGAGCACGAGGCCAATCACAGCAAGTACGGCGATTGCTCCAAAGAGTTGATTCTGTTTGGTCAAACGCGCAATTTGCGCCTTCTGACCACTGACCAGATCTACATACACACCTGTGGCAGTCAAACCAGCTGCTGAGCCCACCTGTGGTGGAAGTTCATGGGTTTTACGAGAAAACATTTGCTTCAACCTTCGACTGGCTTATTGGCAGGCGGGGTTGCGCGAAACCAATTGCTGATTGAGTTAGCTTTGGGACTGCTCGTTGGTTCTGCGAGCTGCTGACGAAGCACAGCCGCGAAATCAAATCGCTGTCTCTTGATGTGCTCTTTCCAGTCTTGGTCAAAACCACGCAACACTTCCAGCAGACGAGTGCGGTTCACCTTGTATCCCGTAGGGCCGTTAAATCTGTATTTGTTGCGCAAGACGTGGATTAAGCCGCGCGTCTCCAGCCGAGCACGAGCAAGTTTGATGGTCTCTGTTGTGCGTATGTAAGGCTTGGTGAGGGACAGCAAATGGTTGTTGCCAATCAGCATTGAGCCGTCAAGTCCACAATTTCTGAGGATCATCCATAACAACGCCGCCTCAACGGGCGATGTGCAGTGTGCTAGCTTGAGCAAGGACTCTCGACCGATCATGCTGTTCAAGTTGTCTTGCACAGCATCGAAGCCTTTTTTCTTCAGGTCTAAGAGTGCAGCCTTGTGGTCACATATCAGCAAACTGAAGATGCGCTGACGCTCAATAATTGGAAAGTGCTTGCTGTCTTCAGGCAACACGCGCGGCAGCACCTGCGCCAGCCTCTCGTTAACCGAATGCAGACTCTCAGTGTTACGCTGGTGTTGCTTTGCGAGACTAGCGTGCTCTGCTTGCACGATGCCCAACTGCAAAGTGAGGTTCTGGTTCTCGACCGTCGCGATCTGCAAATTCGTCTCAGCGAGTGTTAATTGCAGACGAAGTAGCTCCGATTGCTCCAAATACTTAGCGGATTGCTCTGCTGCTGACTTGGCCTCTTTGTCCAAGATATATGCCTTCATCGCTGCGAAGGTATTGACGTATGCAAATTGCCATTGAAGCGCCTTGTCTCCAGTGAAGCGCATTGCGACTAGGCTAAAGCCTTGCTCCGTCAAGCGAAAGCTTGAATAAAAACGACCTTTTTCATCTAAATAACCATCTTCAAAAATATGCTGTGATGAGAGTTCTTTACTATGTTCTGACGCAAGTAATTTTCGGATGTCGCGTATGACGTTGTCGTGCCTTTTGTCGAAGTGCTCTGCAATCGCCAAGCTTGTCGTCATTGCCAAGCCGTTGACCAACAACACCCTCGGTTTAAGCTTCGGTTTGTTTTCCATTACCTATCCTTCCGTTTGTACGTATTCCCAAATGTGGGAAGCTTGAGATAACTGTCAAAAAATTGCTTAATTTTTAATCTCCTCAATTTTGAGGAGATTAAAATACTTATATGAATCAATAAGTTACGGAGATTGATCCAAAATTCGATGCATTTCGAGACAAGCGTGCATGCAACCGAATTAGTGACTTCTTGACCCGTCAACCAAACTGTTCTACACTGCGTTAAGAACACATAAAAAAGTGTTATCACGTAACCCACGGCAGCGAGAGCCGCTCGCAATTCCAATCTAAATACGCCATGGAAACCATCCTCTACACCGGAATCGCTGCGCTTCTCACAGTCACCCTCGGACCTGTAATCTGGGGGTTTGTGCGTGGTTTGAACGGTTTTGTCGAAAATGCTGGAGGTGTTGCTGGCAATGCTCAAGAACTTGGCCTTCCCGGCGGCGCACAAGGCGCATATTCCCCTCTTGAGTCGGGATGGGTAGTTAATCCTGATCCAAATTATTTGGATTGACTCGCAATAGGCACGAACGCAGCTTGTCATTTTTTGCCACCGTTTCCGGCTTTGTTTGCAAGCCATTCACGAGCCGCAGCTGCATCGTTCTTTAAGCCTGGGGTTTGAGCTAATTTCATTCCCGCGTTTGACGCAGTACGACCTAATAGCCCACCTCCGAATTTCTGCGCCGTATTTCCCCCACTCCCACTCAAAATCCCCTGAGCAATGCTCGGCACCTGCCACATCATGAAAGCGCCCACAGCGCTAAGCAGCATGATCATGAAAGCCGCCAGTTCATCGACCGCAAGAAGATCAGCGCCTGAAGTCACCTTGATAGCTTCAGAGGCAGTCTTCGCGGCGATGATGATTCCCGTGATGAAACCAACCATGATGAATGCCACGATCTTCGTGAAGCACGCAGCGAGCGTGAAGCGCAACCATCCGTCAAACAGCCATTCCGTGCGTTGCCAGATCAACCAAGGCACAAGAATCGGGCCCAGTGCCAGCGCAATTCCAAACAAGATCTCTTGCATGAATATCACCAGCAGGAACGCTGCAAGGAATATAGTCATGAACAGCAGCGCCCCCAGCTTAAAAAGCATCGTAGACATCACCAGTGGCAAATTGAAGAGCACATCAATGAACGTCACGTCCGCGCCTCTTCCGCCAGAGCCTTCACACACCACTTGAGTACCTGTCCCACCCGCCAAATTCGGGTCGGCATACTCCACCTCCTTGCACGAAGACATGCGCCCAGCATCTTTTGATGAAAACAGCTTCTGAGCTGCGCTGAACAACAAATCGACCGAATCAGTGATCGTCGTCGTGCCAGCGACCTTGCCAGTGATGTCGTTGACGTTGGCCTGTAACGTGCCGCCCACCAAGCCTAGCCAACCTGTCAACATCATCGTCACAACTGCATAGCGCGTGAGCGCTGTGAACGAGTCCACCAGCGCCTGCGCACCATCGCTGCTGAGCACCCACATGACGACTGACCAAGAAACGGTGATGAACAAGAGCACCATGGCCAGATCCTGACCATCGCCGATAAGCACCGTCGATTTACTCTGTGCGTGCGCAAGAATGCTGTTGTAGATTGAGGTGATCGTGCCTGATACATCTAATGCCATATCAAGCTCCTATCCAGCGGGAGGCCAGCGATGTCACGCGCACCGCCAGCCAATACAAGGTGATTAATCCAGCTGGCAAGATCAACAGCACGCCCGCAACAAACATCGAGGGTTGTTTGATTGACACCATAAAACCTGCCCAGATCGCCACTGGAAACAGTTGCTTATTCATGCGCTTGGGTAAGTCTGGCAACTGAGCACCTGAATGCCAGCATTGCGCAAATTCGCGCATCAGGCGAAGTAATGTCTTGGTTTCACCAAGCGTGATCCACGCGCGGCGTAGGCCAAGCATCACAAATCGTTCCATGAGTGACATTGGGATATTCCGCTCAGCGAGGCTGCTCTAAGTTGCCCCAAACCCTCATCGGGTCAGGTGTCCTCAGCTTGGCTGCCTCGTCACGCGTATTGCGTGTCTGTGCCGCTTTAATCGTTGCATCTGCAATAGAACTTTTCGCCTTCGCTGTCGCCTGCTCATCCTGCTTGTCTTGTGCCTTGTCCACGTTCTGCGTGAGCAGTGCAGATTTGATTTCCATCAACTCGCCAGCGGACATCACGGAGAGTTTTGACAGATGCTGCAAGCCCTCCACATTGCCGGTAATTCCAGAGGTACGTTCTGCAACAGAGCGCAAAGCGCTTGCTTTGGTACGCATCGCATCCATCGTGGCCAAGTCCTGTTCCATGCGTTGCTTGTAAGCACCCCCACGGCGATCCGCCAATGCCTGCTCGTACTTGATGTACTCACGCGGGTTTAAATCCACACGCCGCATATCAATGCCGCGTCCTTCAAACATGGCGCGTGTTGCATTCGCTGCATTACCGACATCTTTTACAGCAGCGTGAAGTGATGTGAATGCCTCAACCTGTTCTCGGTAGGGTGCCATCGCCTCAGCAATAAGGTTCTGTGGCAACTTCTGTAAGTTGCGCATCATGCTCTCCAATTGCTGTATCTGAAGCAATTTACTGGCAATGAGCTGCGTGACTGCGGTCGCCTGCTTGGCCACAGAAGATGCGAGCTGCACATTGTTGGCAATCTGTGTCCACTCAGTTGAACCACCGCCCGCAGCGCCACCAGCGTTAACTGATTGCATAGAAATAGCAACAATTGCCCCAGCAATAACACTCTTGATGAATTTACGCATGACTTAACTCCTTGATGTAATCTGCTTGCCAACCAACGGGAAGCCCTTGCGCGATATAGCGCTCAAGCACTTTTTGAGCCTTCATATCCGAGCGGATATACGGCACTAAACCTGGACTCATTTGCATGGAAATACGACGTGAAAGGTTGCCCTGCCGCAACACATAATCTTTCTTGGGGATGCCCGAAATCACGTATTCGATTTCGTAGTCGTACAGCGCCAACTCGTCGCGATACATGGCCTGTAGTGAGGTTGTACGCGCCTTGGGATTCGGCGTGAGAATTAGGTTAGGTACGTTGTCCCGGAAAGCTGGGAACACGGATGATTTGACCAACTTGTCAGGATTCTGTGTGTCAAAACACACCCGAGCGCCCAGCTTGCGTAGCGTGACTAGCCACTCGTCAAGCTCGGTCGCAAACGTCTTGTTTTGCAGGAAATACCAAGCCTCAGGCACATAGATCAATGTGGGCACAGGCTTTGTGCCCGCACCCAGCGAACGCAGCATCGCATTGATGCGATAGAAGGCATACGACATGAAGGGTGCAGCCAGTTCCTCATTGGTGAGGATGTTGCCCATCTCTACGCCCACCAAGCTGTCCAAATTCAAATCGTCACTTTCATTGTCAAAGTAGGTGGCATAGGCTGCATCACCTGTCCACATGCGCAGAGCAACTGCCAGTGGCGAGCTCATATCCAGCTTCACCAAAACCGTGGCTAAACGCAACGATTCAGGCCTATCCACCCCACCCTCCGCCGTGCTGCGCAATGCCCGCTCCAACTGCATGCGGTCTTCACTGGTGGGGTTGTGCCCACCAATGCGAGCTAGCAGCTCAATCCACTGCGCGAGGAAAGACAGGTGCTCTAGCGAGCCATTCGCCAGCAATGCAGCCAGCGGACTCATGCGGAATTGCTTGTCGGCCTGCCGCTCAGGGTTTAGGTCGATATAAGTGCCGCCTTGCAGCATCACTGCTGGCCGGCTGGAATAGTTCTTGTCAAACACAATCACCCGTGCGCCGGGGTACTTGCGGAACTGACTCCAGAGTAAAGTGGACAGTGCCGTCTTACCCGTACCTGTGGGCCCGATCACCAGCTCGTGACCCACGTCACCCACGTAGCCAGAGTAGTAGAACGGCGTGCGATGTCCTGTAGGCAACGCAATCAAAGCATGACACTTCTGCTCCAACTGCTCGGTAAGATAATTGTTTGTGAGCGATCCGCTAGCCACAGTGCGAATCGGGCACATATCGGCAAAATTGACCGATTCAATCTTGACCCAGCGAGCCACCTCATCATGCGAGCCTGGAATCGTTGCACAATACGAAGAAAACTTGTGCAGTGTCTCCAAACGCGGTAACAGCTTGGCAGCCTGCAACAGGGCTTCGGCCTCTTTACGGGCTTCCAAACACTGCTCTGGCGTATCAGCCTGCACCATCACCGTGCCGTAGTACAGGCCAACCCCGGTGCGTCCACTACCGACTTGATCCTTTAAGGCCAGTGCTTCGGCTGCGGACACATCGCGCGATTCATTCACAGGTGCTGCGCTCAAATCACCCTTGTTGAACGCCGCAACCAAAATCGACTTGAGGTTGAAGCGTCGTGCGGAATGGTAGGCATGCGCTTCTCCGACAGCGCGTTCACCGCGTGCCCGTGGCAGCATTTTGTAGACATGTGTCAGGGTGAACTCAAACGGCGCAGCCATCAGCGTATCAAGCATGTCTACAGACAAGTTCTCACGTTTGCGCAGATCCAGCGAGTAACATGATGTCCATACTTGCTTGCCGTTGTGCGTAAAACCTAGCATGTCACTGTTGGAGTTGTCCACATCGCCTACCGGCATGGTGGTGTCCATAAAGTTTTGATCGTTTGGCAGATCTGCGAGCTCTTCAATCGCGCTTGTAGGCGATGCACATAGTTGCAAAAACCCGCCCAGCACGTCATCACGCAAGATGCGCACATTCAAGCTGCTGACACTTGCGATGAACACATCCAAGTCGCGTTCAAACTGCTCCAGTGCGACGGAGATTTCCGTCGCGTCTTGATAAGGAAACTCAACCTCGCCCTTGATCGCGCCACCTACGCCAGACAGCAGCGATTTAGCCGCCTCCCACATCCCGCTTCGCTCTTGTGCGCGCCCCATGCGAGCCAAGATGCGTGAAGCCTGCGCATTAGGCGACAGGTTCAAGCACAGGCTATGACGGTTGATGTACTGCACATTCTTGAGAAATGATTCCCGCTGCAAGTCATCCATAGTGCGGCTGACTTCGTCGGGAAATTCACACTCGGGATACACCTCGGTGCGCCGGCGGCGCACATGCCAAGTCAATACCGGTGCTTTTTCTTGAAGCTGCTCCAACGCATAGACGAGCTGCGAACGAATCTGATTGATTTCACTGCCACTGGAAGAATCCAGATCAAGTCCGTCAAAATCCATGCACGCCATCAGCGAGCCGTCTTTACCCAGAATCACATGAGACGAAACGGGCGACAGCCAGCGAATGACTTCTGCCAACGGCTGGCCGGATTCAGCAATCAAAGCCGCGCTGCGCGCTGCAATGCTGTCCTGAGCGCCAAAGCGAAATGCCGTGTCTGACACGATATGTGCGCTCATTGCTCCAGCTCCCGTCCGAGTTGCGCAGGGCGAAGGCAGCGCCTTTGCACAGGCAACCATGAAGCTGTGTAGCGCCCTGCTTGCCTCGCATATTTCACGTACACCATCACGATGTTCGGTGACAGCCGTGTCACGATCATCAGCATGAAATGCAATAAGAAAGCAAGCACAAACCACTGCCAAATGCGCAGTGCCATGCCCATGATGAGCGCCACCTCGATGTTGATGACAAACAACCAGTCATCCACACCGAAGGTGGTCATCTCAGCCAGCAAAGATTGCCGAACTGGTGAAGATTCAATGCGCTCGCTCATGGGTGTCGTCCTAGATCAAGATCAGCATGCAATGCCCACGCCGGTGGCGGCTTGGAGAATGTTCTCAATATTCATGCCCACAGCGAGCGCTGCGAGCAAGCCCACAAAGCGCGTCATGACCGTTCCCGAAGGTGAAAACTTCCACACGATCACCAGCACGACCGCGACCACCGCAGCGATCACCACAAACAATTCGTTGTCCACGAGCTGCTTGTATGGGCGACAAATGGCCTTGGACAAGAAGCCCGCTTCCACGACCATTGGATGGGCAAAGACATACAAAACGAGACCAGCAGGAAATTCCTTGTTGGCGCGTAGCCAATTGGCCAATTGATGAGCGCGTTGCTTCAATGAGATGAGATTGAATGTGTTTTTCATGGGTTTTACCTTTAGGTCAGTGGAGAAAGTGATGGCTCGGCTCAATGCGGCTAAACAGGGATTCCGTCTGGTACGAGCCTTGGTCTGCTCCAAGAATCTCGATGACTTCCACCGGGCCGCGCAAACCGTTTGCGTTGGCACAGTGGATGACATACCTAAACGTCGCTGCGATCTGACGACGCAGATCCGCTAGCGGCCAGTTCGATGACTCCGAAGCCATGCGAATCATGTTCTCAAGGCGAGGCAGCGCCATAGCCGCTGAATCGCTGTGGAACGTCACTGACGAGCCACGGTGGCCTGTGTTGTAGGCATCCAAGATGTCATAGAACTCTGCACCCCTGCCCTCGCCCACCCAGATGCGGTTAGGGCGGTTGCGCAGCGCATGCTTGACCAAGGCGCGAATGTCGACTTCAGAAGACTTGTTTGCTTCAAAAGCCAGCCAGTTCTCGACGGGTATCGTCAACTCAGCCGTGTCTTCAATCGTGATGACGCGTGTCTCAGGTGGGATATGCTTTGCCATGGCATTCAAGAACGCTGTTTTGCCCGATGACGTCGAGCCCGACACAATGAAGTTTTCTCCGTCTTGGACAATGGCGATCAGAAACTCCATCAGTGCCTGTCCACCACGCGCAATTTCCTTCTTGGCCGGCATGCTCACACCGCGCGCACTTGCTGCGGCCGTCGCCTTGCTGAACGCGCCACTGCCTAAATAGTCATTCAGTTCGAAAGCGCGGCTCGAATGCCTACGGATGCACATAGCGGGGCCGAACACAGCCACGGGCGGCCTTGTGGCTGCGATGCGCAAGCCGGGTAGCCGGCAGTCGATCAGTGAGCCTGACGCAGATTTGACGTTGATGTTGCCCAGCGTCATCATGGCCGATGTGAGCTTGTCTGCTGACAACTTGATGTCTGTCAGTATGAAACGGCCTTCCATTTCAATGAAGATTTGGTCGGGCTTGTTGATCATTATTTCTTGAACCGCCGGGTTCTCGAAATAAGGCATGAGTTCGGCTAGATCGTTGTCCAGCACACTCTTTGCGTGCATCAAAAGATCGCGTCCAGAGACAGCTTGATGCTTCATGGCTGCGCCTCCTCATAGCTCGCCATCTGGCTGGCACGCACTGTCTCTGTAGATTGCTTGTTGTCTGCTGTCTGATCGCTGTGCTGCGTTGCCTGGACAGTGACAGGCGTGTTTTGCTTTAATAACTTGCCGTACACACCATTCGCATAGCGAACACGCTTCCATGGTGTCACGGCGTTGTATGCGCCCACAGCGTTCCAAGTCACGCCCATGCGTGCAAAGTTGCTCGCGAGAATCCATGCGCCCACGTCTGCGTTGGTACAAGGCTCTAGCAATGATGCTTGCGTGATGCCATGTTTCTTCAATGTGCCGAGCCAACTGGAGTTGATTTGCATCAGACCGTAATCGGTGCTGCCATCTGAATTACCTGCCACGAACGGTTTGCGCACGGCGCTAGGATTGAAGTGACTCTCTTGATGCGCAATGGCGCGCAGCAAGCGGTAGTCCACACTGTGTTTCGTTGCTGCCAGTTGCAAGCAGCGGTCAACACCAGGCGAAGGTGCAGGCGCAGTGGGTCGTGCAAGCGCTGGCATGGCGCTGAGCCATGAGCTTGTCATCACTGCGATACCTATAAGTCGAACCACGCTGAACCGCCTTTTGAAAAAAGCGGGGGCGCAACCTAAGCTGACCCCCGTAACGTCTGGCCATGTAGATCACTGCTGTGCTCTTCATGTCGTGTGCGGGTCTAATCACACACAGGATCGACTATCACAAATCTTTTCAAAAAAACAGGGGAGCGTAGGTAACGCCGTTCGTCGGAATGTTACCTACGCAAGGTTCGAGTAAGTAATGTTTGAAATCAAAGGCTTACAAAGGAATTTCAAATGGTGGAATGGACTTACCCAAAGGATATATCAAAGACGCGCATATTATGCGCTTTGATATAGGAAAACGATCTAATGGCTAAGAGGACTTGAAATGCCTAAAAGATCAATGGAATCAAAGGGTTACGCGCTTTGCGCGGAAATGAAGAAATGACTTTTCGCTAGTACTACTTCTACATTCTCCGAATATATCACGAAAAAACCCCGAGCGTAGGTAACAGCGCGACGAACGGCGTTACCTACGCTCCCTCACTTTTCACGGCTGTTAGTTGACACTAACGGCACGATGAATAAAGCTCGCCCACCCCTGCCCTCTGATACCCCTTCTCATTGGGGAAATGCAGTCGATTCTCTACTGCGGAAACGCCTATCTGGGTGGCTATCAACCTACCTGTCTGAGCCAGTGGATGACCCCACTTTGTCGCTAATATGCAACAATGACAAGCTGCAAGATATTTTCAGCATAAATACAACAGTCGTTAATCCTGAGCTTCTTGTGGTGACAGCCAATGCGTTGTCGCAGCAATCTTGGATGTGTTGGCGGGCGCGCAGCGGCCTTCATCACTGGAATCCATTGGTGCAGTCGTTTCATGACTTCCAAGCCATGTATCCAGAGCCCGTTTGCTATCTGGAAACCGCTCCGCACGACAAGGATGTGCGCGAGCAACAGCTGTTGGGCTGGTTGGTGCAACTAACCTGGTCTTCTGCGCATCATGAATGAGGGCTGGATTTCCTCCATCCTCGGAGGCGGCGCACTGGCCTTAGCGGCCTACTTCGCGTTTCGCCCTAAGACAGAGCTGAGCTCCGCAGTAAAAGCGGCGACGCTGAGCACTGCTTCAACCTCTCGCCCGCTCGATCAATTGCAGATCCTGACGGGCGATCAGCTTATCGTTAAATTCGAGTTGCAGCCACTGGTGCAAATCATTCGTGATCGTATGGGTTTGGCGCGTGAGAACTTCGAGCGCGATGCGATGGTTCTGATCCACGCGTATGCCGAATTTGTTCAGCAACTACCAGCAAGTGAGTCGCACCACCACGCACAGCCCGGCGGCCTGCTTTCACACACACTCGAAGTGGTGTGCTACGCCCTCACACTCAGGCAAGGCTACAAATTGCCACAGGGCGCGACGGCTGAAGATCAAGCTCGCTTAGCAGCGGTATGGAGTTACGCCGTTTTGGTGGCTGCGTTCTTGCACGATATCGGTAAACCGCTGTCCGATGTGCGCGTCACGCTGTATGGCAAAGATGAGCGCAATGCGCTCGGGCTGTGGCAGGCGTTTGCCTCGCCGATGGGCAAAGTCCTTGGTGCAACGCACTATGCAGTTGAATTCCCTGCTTCGCGGGACTATGCTGCGCATCAGCGCCTGTCGGTGGCGATGCTGCATGCGATGGTGCCAGCCACCTCGCTCCAGTGGCTGGGATTGGATGTCAATTTGATGCCTCAATTGATTGCCTATCTTGATGGCAAGGAAGAAACCAGTCCGATCAAGGACATCATCAGCAAGGCTGATTCCCAATCGGTGTCTCTGAATCTCAAGGTGGGAAGTCGGGTGAGGTTTTCTAAGGCACAACAAGTGCCTTTGATCGAGCGTTTAATGCATGGATTACGCGCATTGGTGCAGGAAGGTCAATTGGCTGTGAACAGGCCGGGAGCGGCCATGTACATCGACCCTGACCAGACGCATGTCTGGCTGGTCTCTGCGGCTGTTGCTGACAAGGTTAGAGCATTGCTCAATGAGCGGGAGATTCGTCATGCTGGTGCAGCGGGCATCCCGACTGACAACACGCGATTTTTTGACACGTGGCAAGAGTATGGCGCATTGATCACGCCAGATAAGCCCTTTGGCAAAGGCTCGGTGTGGTGGGTGCGGTTCCAGATTGGCGAGTGGTCGCAGGTCTTGACCGTACTCAAGTTTCCGATTGCCCTGCTCTGGCCTGAAGGCAAGGTGCGGCCTGCTGCTTTGGTGGGCAGCATCACGCCGGTCGAGCCCTCCAGTCGTGAGGAACGGGAGCATGCTGTCGTCCAAGTCGCAGAGCCCAAAGTATGGCAAGAAGATGGTGATTCACCAGCAACGCCTACGGCTGATGCTGGAGCGATGCAGGTCGATGCGTCGCCGATATCGTCAGAGTCCACATCAGCACCTTTGGCAGCGAGCCCACCAATAGCTGCGCCGGTGGATGATGGCTTCCTTGAGGCTGCTGAAACCGCAGCCACTGTTGTTGCTTCGTCCAAGCCGCAAAGCAAGCATGCTGTGCAGGCGTTCGTGCAAAGCAATACTGCACCGCCGCCTAAGAACAAGTCGAACGGCTCAGAGGCCAAGCCAAACGCCGAGCGTTTCATGGCTTGGATTCAGCAAGGTCTAGGCGATGGTAGTTTGACGTACAACGAGAGCGATGCCGTGGTTCACTTCACGGCTCAGGGCATGGCCTTGGTCACGCCCAAAGTATTCAAACTTTACTTGGAGTGTCATTCCTACGAGGGTGATTTGGGGCAGTCTAAATCTCCGTTTCACGCGCTCCAGCGCGATGTCCAAAAAGGTGGCTATATCCAGCGAAATCGCCTGAATAAGAGCAGTTTTTTTAAGTATCAGGTCATGCAAAGCAATGGCGAGGTCGGCATTGCGACGATCACCACTTACGTTGTGCCCAATCCGCAAGCCTACATCCGCCCCGTGCCTTCGCCTAACCCGCTGTTGGTTTTTGTGGCCGAGTCGTCTGACAAGACTGGTGCAACCGATAAATCTGATGTGCAGAAAGCATCCGCATGAAGTATCCGATCGACAATCCTTTTCGCAGGCCAGTTGAGTTCACCTCAACAGCTGTATCTCTGGCTTGCGCGGCCTGCATTGCAGGCTTCGCACCTTCTCTTGGCTTGAATCCACTGAGTGCGACGGTGGGCTGCGTCGCGCTGCTGGGTCTCGCAGGCATTCGAGCAAAACAGGGCTATGGCATTGTCAAGTTCCATCAGAACTTGCGCTTTTTGCCTTTTTATCAAACAGCCAGTGCCGAGCTGCCGTGGTCTAAGAAAGAGCTGTTTCTTGGCATGGGCTTTTGGTGGACACAAAAGCATACCCAGCGTCTTTTCCTCGCCCGCCTGCCGCAAAACCGGCATCTACGAGCTCGCAATGACCACTACGAACGCGCCAGGCAGTATGAGCGCGATCATCCTGACAGCTTCGTCACGACGCTGCTTAAATCGCCATCCCGGTGGAATCCCGTTGCGCCCTTGCCGCCTGTAGGCGGCGATCCTGCAATTCACGGCATTGAGCCGGATGAAGGCGAGATCTGGAGCAGTCGTGGCGAGAAGGTTGGCCACACGCTGGTGTTGGGCACAACTCGCGTCGGTAAAACACGCCTAGCCGAGCTGCTCATCACGCAAGATATTCGCGCGGGCAACGTGGTGATCGTCTTTGATCCGAAGGGTGATGTCGCCTTGCTCAAACGCATGTATGCGGAGGCTGTGCGCTGCGGTCGCCAAGACGAGTTTTACTTCTTCCACCTTGGCTACCCCGATTCGTCGGATCGTTACAACCCAATTGCCAGCATTGGCCGCGTCACCGAGGTGGCCACCCGCGTGGCTAACCCGCTGCCAGGCGACGGAAACTCCGCAGCATTCAAACAATTCGTGTGGCTCTACGTCAACATCATTGCTCGCGCGGCCACCGCGCTGGGCATGAGTCCCACCTACATCCTGATCTACCAGTACGCTGCGGATCTTGATGCGCTCGCGCAGCGATACTTTGAGTTATGGCTGGATCGTGATCACGCCGGCTGGCGTGACGACAAAGCAGACAACGATGCTCAGATCAGCGAGAAGTTGCTGCAAAACAAGATTCAGCAAACGGGTCGCACGCAAACCATCATTGAGTTGATGGATTTGATCCAGAAGAAAGGCTGGAATGAAGACCCGATTGCCAATGGACTGGTGAGCGTGTTGTCGAACAATAAATCCAAGTATCAAGCACTCATCAACTCCCTTTTCCCATTGCTAGAGAAGCTCACCACCGGGCCGATCAGCGAGCTGCTGTCCCCGCGCATGGATGATCCCACCGAGCGTCGCCGCTCGTTCACTTGGGAAAAAATTATGGACATGGGCGGCATCGTGTACTTCGGTCTCGATGCGCTAAGTGATCAAGAGGTGGCCAGTGCCGTAGGCAATGCCGCCTTCAGTGACCTGACCAGCACGGCTGGCCGGCGCTATAAGTTCGGCTCAAATTATGGCCAAAGCGCGAGCGTTGGCGTTGAACACGCTCGCAAGGTGAGCATCCATGCCGACGAGTTCAATGAACTGATCGGCGATGAATTTATTCCTATGGTCAACAAGGCCGGCGGCGCGCAGTACGAAGTCGTGGCCTACACGCAAACATGGTCAGATGTGGAGGCGCGTATTGGCAATGCGGCCAAGGCCGCTCAAATTGGCGGTAACTTCAACACGCTCATCATGATGCGTGTCAAGGAGCTGGCCACCGCTGAGCTGCTCACCGAGCAACTGCCTGAAGTGGAGGTGTATTCCACCACCACCGTGTCAGGGACGAGCGACGTTGCCAATCCAGACGATTTCACCGACTTTGCTGCGCGGTCAGAGGATCGGCTCACAGCTCGACAAGTGCCGACAATTCAGCCGGCTGACTTGATCCAGTTGCCCAAGGGTCAGGCATTTGCTTTGCTGGAAGGTGGACAGCTTGCGAAGATACGCCTTCCTTTGCCAGTGGTCGAAGACGATGATCCCGTCTGGCCGGCAAGTCTTGAGGCGGTTTTTAACGGCATGCATGAGAAGTACCAGCGCTATGTCGCGAGCGTCGGTGAAGATTTCTCAAGCGAAGTCGGCCAACTGGTGATGGAGGGCAAAGGTCATGGCTTCTGATCCTCGCGAAATCTCGGTCGAAGCGGCCACCTTTGCGCCGTTCAAGCAAGCATTCCGCTGGGGCATGTCGCTTGTCATCCTTTGGATGGTCAGCATCGTCGCCCTGGCGGTGTATGTTCACTGGAAGAAGATCGACGGCGTGGCACATATCGGCGAACAAATTTCTTACTACACTGATGAATCAGCGCCCAATCACATGGGCACTGTCTTCGCGAACGCAACGCTGAAAGCCATTTTTGATGACTACAAGCTCCACACGGTGTTTCGAGCGAAAGCTCGCGATCAATCGGATACCGGTGCGACAGCGCCGATGCTCAAACGCAGCGTCTCTGCTGCGTTCTTGCCTGAGTTTCAAATTGCTCTTCATGGGACAGTGCTCTATGCAGCCAAGTTGGGCGTGGCTGCACCCTTGCTGGGGGTACTTTTTCTTTGGCTGGTGGCTTTTGGGGTCGATGGACTGGTTCAGCGGTCAATCCGGCGTTCCTGCGGAGGATATGAATCTGCTGCAATTTATCACCGAGCGAAGCTCTATGGTGTGCGTATGTTGCCGCCGTTTGCGGCGGTAATTTTCTTCTGTTGCCCGGTTAAGTTGCCTGTGCTGGCTGTTTTTGTGCCAATGGCTTTGGTAAGCGCTATACTTTTGAGAGTACAAGCTACCTATTACAAGAAATATCTATGATTTTCAACTGCCTCTATCAATCGTAAAAATTGCACGTGGCTGAAAATTGTGATACATTGTTTACAGGTAAGTCTAGTTGCTCACCAAAGTGATTTTTTTGAAGTTTTTAGGTGTCGATCTGCTATGTAATTCATAGCGACGATATGAGTACAGATGTGTGTTTACAGAGGTTTACACAAGATACATCGTATCATTTATTTGTTACCAACAAAATGGCGGTCTACCACTTGCCCTTAGGCTGTTTGGCGCGAATAAACGCTGAAATCACATCGACGGAATCTTGCTTCTTGGCGTTTTGAGCGAAATCAATCGCCGTTAAACCTAGATCGTTCTTCAGGCTGACGTCTGCGCCTTCTTCAAGCAGCAATTTAACGGCGCCGGGCGTGCCGTAATGGGCTGCCATCATCAGCGGCGTTGTCTTGTTCGGGCTTTCTGCATCGATGTAGGCATAGTTTTCGAGCAGCAGTTTGACCAGTTGCACATTGCCGCTAGTGGCAGCGTAATGCAGCGGTGTCCAACCAGGTTTATTGACATCTGCGCCTTTGTCGATCATTGCCACAACCAGCTCAATTTGCCCTTTGAAGACAGCCATCATCAATGGTGTCTCGCCATCGTCTGTGATGGGATTCAAATCAATTTTGGGGGCTTTAACAAGCATTTGCGCAACCTTCGGAGAGGGCTCACGCAGCGCTAAAAACAAGCCGTGAAAGTTTTTGGGATCGCGTGTGTTGGGATCAAAACCACGAGCAAGGAGATTTTGCACAGCGCTTGCGTCGTCGCGTTTGATCGCGCTGAAAAAATCATCATAAGCGCCTGCGAAAACAAATGAAGATGAAAATATTCCAATTAAAACAATGGTCTTTTTCATATATCTAAAGTAATTTCTCATATTTAAATCTCCTTCAATGGACTAAAACACGCGGAAAAAGACGATCAAAATTGTCACTGGTGATCTGTGCAACGGCTTCAACGTCGATGCCCTTGATCTGTGCGATTTGCTGAGCCACAAACGGTACAAAGCTTGGATTATTTGTTTTACCACGATGGGGCATGGGCGCGAGATACGGGCTGTCGGTCTCGATCAAGCAACGCTCCAGCGGCACATAAGCGGCAACTTCTCGAAGCTCGTGGGCGGATTTGAACGTCAAAATACCAGAAAAACTGATGTAAAAATTAAGATCTAGTGCGGCTTTGGCCACGGCCATGCTTTCTGTGAAGCAGTGAAAAACACCTTTCGCGACCGGATTCTGATGTGGCAAAGCTTGTGCTGCAGGCTGTGCGCCCTGCGCTGAAGCACCCGTAAAACCACCCTCTTCCTTCAAAATCGCCATCGTATCGTCAGACGCATTTCGCGTGTGGATGATGAGCGGCAAATGGGTCTGCCGGGCAGCGCGAATGTGCGTGCGAAAGCGTTCGCGTTGCCATTCCATATCGCGCAAAGTGCGCCCTCCTTTGCGGCCTGCCATGTCGAAGTAATCCAGCCCGGTTTCGCCAATGGCGACCACCTTAGCGAGCTTGGAGCGCTGTACGAGATCATCGAGCGTGGGCTCGTAGACGCCTTCGTTATCGGGATGCACGCCCACGGTGCTCCAAAAATTGCTGTACTCCGTGGCGAGACGATGAACGTCTGGAAACTCTTCTATGGTTGTGCAAATACATAAAGCGCGCGTGACTTGCGCAGTCGTCATGGCTTGCCTAATCGCGCTCATGTCGCTGAGAAGCTCAGGAAAACTAAGGTGACAATGTGAATCAGTAAACATAGCCAGATTTTATATGAAATCGGCGATTAGCCGGCATAGAATCTGCGCAGAGTGCTATATATTTCGTAGCAAACAGCAACGAAGCTCAAATCGTCTGCGTGGGTCGGTCAGAGCCTAAATGAGCACCTAGCAGCTGTTCAATTTTGATTTTCAGCAGCTTAGATTTTTCATCGGTCGGAAAACGGATGCCCACGCCTTGGGTGCGGTTGCCGGCTGCCTTGGAAGGGGTGATCCACGCTACTTTGCCTGCAATCGGATAACGCTGAGGATCCTCGGGCAGCGTAATGAGTACATAAACATCATCACCCAATCTGTAATCCTTGACCGAGGGGATAAAAATACCGCCTTCGGTAAACGATGAGATATACGCCGCATAAAGCGCAGCTTTTTCTTTGATCGCCAGCTGGATCACGCTGGGTCTGGGAGAAGTGCCTGCGCCGGGGGCTGTGGAAGGTGGTGAGCTCATGAGGGCGTGACAACACTATTTCTGGAGAGCGCGTTGCGAGTCAAAAAAGTCTCAGGCAAGAAGCGCTTAACTATCGCGTCACGTAGGCAGCCGGGGTCTTTCCGGCAAGGCTTCGTGACGCCGCCTGAGGCTTTTTTGGCCGCAACCCGAAGGGAATGAGTGGCAAAAGCCGCCACTCGTCGTTGCTCAGCTAGGCAAGGCATGAGCCTTGCCGTCGCCGTGCGCCTAGATTGGCGGTTTTTGTCACTCATTCACGCCTCCAGAAATAGTATTGTTAAGCCCTAGAGTTTATACAGACTTTGGCTTGCTGCACCATATCTTCGACCAACAACTCTTGTTTGAAGGGATGATCGATGCGTCTGTGGAGTGCTTTGAGCTGCTCGCCCCACTCTGCCAACGCGCGAGCGGGGGGCGGCTTGGGTAAATCTTGCGCCCCAAAAAAACGCGGCTTCGCGCCGAGCTTGGTGGCCCACAGATCGTGACAAAGCTTGTGCTGTGCATCAAGGAGCTCGGCGCTGGTGTAGTTGGCTGCAATATCAACACGGCCTTTTTGCAGAGCTAATGGCAATTTGGCCCAATAAGCGTGAGCGCCAGATGCTATGATTTTTGCAGCATCGAGCGGGCGATTGCCGCTCGCGTGCAAGGCGGTCTCAAAGATATCGGGCGATGCATCAGGCGCATGTGCGCCGAGCCAAGCCATCGCCTGCGCGTGCGAAGGCTCAGTCAAAGCAAAAGCTTGGCAGCGGCTGCGAATGGTGGGCAGCAAAGCGTGTGCTGCCTCAGAAGCGAGCACGAAGCGCAGGCTTCCCAGCGGTTCTTCCAAGGTTTTGAGCAGGGCATTGGCTGCAGGCGTGTTCATGGCCTCCGCCGGATAGATCAAGATCACTTTGCCGCGCCCTCGCCCACTGGTCAGCGATGCAAACTGTACGGCCTCGCGCACGCTTTCAATGCGGATTTCTTGCGACGGCTTGCGTTTTTTGTCATCGATGTCTTTTTGCGCTTTCTCAGGCAGTGGCCAGCCCAGTCCGAGCATCAGTGTTTCGGGCATCAGCACCACCAAATCCGTGTGGCCACGCGATTGCATTTGTTGGCAGCTTGCACATTGGCCACAGGCTGGGTCTCCTGGCGCGCGATCAGCTTGCTCGCAAAGCCAAGCTTGTGCAAGCGACAAAGCCAGCTCGTATTGCCCCAAGCCAGAGGGCCCGTGCAGCAGGAGGGCGTGGGCGCTGAGCTTCAGGAGTTGGCTGCGTTGCTCAGCCAACCAGGGCGGCAGCATATCTGGCGATTTTCTAAGGTTCTCTTCATCGCTCATAAAAAACCCCGCATCCGTACAGCCGCCATCACATCCGCGCGCACTTGATCCAAACTTTGATGCCCGTTGATGCGTTCGAATCGTTGTGGGTCACCCGCCACACGCGAAGCGTAGCCGCTGGCCACGCGCTCAAAGAAAGCCACATCTTGTGATTCAAACTTATCAGGCGCGCGCGCTTGTGCCAAGCGCTCTGCGGCGACCTGCGGCGGCACTTCAAAGAGCAGCGTGAGATCGGGCTGCAAAATCCCCTGTTGAAGTCGAATTTTTGAGACTAAATCGCCCTTTAGCCGGCGTATGTCCTGCGCAGAGTGCTCTAATTTTGATAGCATATCTATATCAAAACCGCGCCCCGCGCCTTGGTAGGCAAAGCTTGCATCCGTGAAGCGATCACACAGCACCACATCGCCGCGCGCCAGCGCTGGCGCAATCACTTGAACAATATGTTCGCGCCGAGCCGCAAACACCAGCAGAGCCTCCGTCAGAGCGTCCATGGGTTCGTGCAAGATCAGCTCGCGCAGCTTTTCAGCCAACATCGTGCCTCCCGGCTCACGGGTGAGCACGACGCTGCGCACAAGTTTGGCCTCTAGAGCCGCCGCGCTAGCTGCAGCTCGAAACGCTTGCGCCAACGCTTGAATATGGCTGGATTTGCCTGCGCCGTCGATGCCTTCAAAGCTAATAAATATGCCTGCCATGGTCTGAGTATTGTGGCTTATTTGCAAAGTGATCACCACCTGTGATGAGGTTGATGCCACAATGAGTCATGTCTAGAAGCCGACCGCTAGAATTTGAATTGCCAGATGATCTTTCTGGGCGAGAGAGAGCGGGCGACGGCATCTATTCGCATTCAAACCCAGACTTTACTCAGCCACAGGATTTGATGGCGCACGACTTGCTTGGTTTAGATGCACCTTCTACAGACAACGACCAAGCATTCGTCAATACAGGGCCTGCCGCCTTGCCGAACAGCCAGCCCTCTGATCTGCCGCCGGGCTTGTCTGTGCGAGCCGCTTCACCAACGCTGCCCATTTCTGAGTTTGTTCCAATCCTAGCGCCCATGCTGCCCACCGGCCATCCGGCGCATGATGGCCCGCAAGCCAAGCACGTTTTGGTCGTCGATGACGATGTTGCTGCGCGACTGTATATGCGCGCACGCCTCATGCTGCGCGGACACCTGCAGCTGTTCGAAGCGGCAAGTGGTGAGCAGGCGATGCAATATTTGCTGACGCAGCGCTTTGATGCGGTTCTGCTGGATGTTGATATGGGTGGACAAAACGGCTATGAGGTTTGCCGTGCAATTCGTAGCCATGTGAGCAGTATGAAAGGCAAGCAGCCGCGCATTTATATGATCACAGGACGTTCAAGTACGCTTGATAAAATTCGCGCAAAAATGGCCGGAGCTGATGCCTTTCTATCTAAGCCTCCGCATCCCGGCGAGTTGGCCGAGCTACTCGCACAACTCTAGGCCGCATCATTGCCGCATCATTGCCGCATGTGCCGCATGTGCCGCATGTGCCGGCGTGTCACTTGCGAGTCCAAAAGCGCTGTGATTTCTTAACAAAATTGTGATGTTTATCACAATGTTTGATTCCAAAGCTATCATCAAGTGATGATGCAACGTATTTTCATTCGAGTTGTGGGATTTAGCAGTGTTGAGCGGCATGCGCTCAACACGGTTTTTCGCTTGTCTCAAGACCATCGCTCGATTCGGACATGGAGCTATGAGCCGTGGCAAGAGGAATTGTCTACAGCCGCGCCGCGACTGGCTTTGATTGATGGCGCAAGCCCTGATGCCAATGAAGCGCTGGCGCAATTGGAGATGATGAAAGATGTGGGGATTGTTTGGGTCGGCTCTATTTCCCCTGCCAAAGCATGGCGCTCATTTGTGCGCCCCATATCGTGGACGGCCGTGTTGGCCAGTTTGGATGAGTATTTCATGCCGCGCGGCGAGCAGCGCGTTGAGGACGTTGGCCACAGCACCTGGCCTTCTGTGCTGGAGTCCTCCACAGAGCAATTGCTTTTTGAGAACAGCGTGCGCCGCGCGCTTGTCGCCGATGCAGACAAGGACTCTCGGCTCTATTTGCGCACCAAGCTCTTGTCCTACGGGATCAGCAGCATTGATGAAGCTGAGAACGTCTTGGAAGCCAAAGATTTGTTATCGACTGAACGCTTGCAACGCTCCGGCTACGAGTTGGTGATCATCGATCTCGATCTGCCTGGGGGTGATCCTTGGACGGTGTCAGCGATGGCCCATCATCCGTGTACAAAATTGCTGACGCGACACCGCCTCTCCTTGACGAGCCGTGTGCATGCAAAAATCACTGGCTGCTTCGCGATGAGTAAACCACTCGATCCCTCGCGGCTCAATGCGCTTCTCAATAAGATTGCGTAGACAAACTTCTCATTTAAACGACCCAATCCGCGCCAAAAGCGGCCAGTCCTGCATCACAAGCCGTTGTGAACACACGAGATGCATGCTCTAGCGTGGCGATATCGCTTTGAACGATCTGCATGCGCAAATACACCTTGCCGCGCAACACCATCAACACGCGAGGCACATTGGGCTCGCGGCTGGGCCAAGCGGTTAGTGAGCTCACCAAAGCGGCGTTGACCCACTTGGCAGCGTTTTCGCGTGTATCCGCAAGAATCGCGTAGTCGTCCAAAAAAGCCTGCCCCAGCTCAGGCCAGCCCACCTCTTCATACATGGAGAGCCAGCGCATTTCTTCTGGCAAATGCGGATCGACAACGGTTTGTAGTGTGTCTGTGTAAAGAGAAAAGGCGCGTTTGTCGAGCTCATTTTTGAGACTGCGTGTCAAGATCATCACGGCCACATCTTCATCCAAACCCAATTCGCCGCGTGCGCGCAGCTCGGTGCCTTTGATGAAATCTCGCGACGGCTTGCCTTGCTCAATTTTCCACGGCATGCCCCCAATCTTGCCATCCAGTTGATAGCCCTCGCCCCGTTCGTTGTACGTCATCCCTTGCTGCAAGGCCCACTCAGACACCATGCCTAATGGCGTGCCGCTACCCTGACCAGCCAAATAAGAAGAGGGAGAACGTGTCACAGCAGCTGGATCAGCGTCTTTTGCTTTGCCAATGCCGAGTGCGTTCTTGAGAGACTTGAACATAAATTGATCAGCTAAAAGTGAAGGTGAGGGTAAAAGATCATTATGAGTTGAGTTGGCCTAGGCAACAACACCATTCGCCATTTGTCGCTTGCAAAGGCATCTGCCGATAGGATAAAGCGTTATTTTTTAACGAAATATGCAGTGAGGCGGCAAGAATACTGCGCAAAATGCTATTGAAATAATAGCAACTGACTTAAGGCTTGCCGAACTTACAGGCTATGGCTTTCGCCCGCTGAGTGCCATCATCACAATCGCCAACACCACAATCGCTGCACCCGTGAGCTGCGCTAGGCTCATGCGCTGACCGAGCAAGCTCCAGCCAAGAATCAAAGCGGCCACAGGCTCAATGTTGGAGGCAGGTGCATTGCGCGCCATATTTAAACGTGGCATCCATGCGAAGAAAACAGAAAAGGCACTTCCATAGCACAGCGTGAGTCCAGCCAGACCGGCCCAACCGATCCAGTCGGATGGCCAATGCAGGCTGCTTGAGAGCCATTGACTGGCGCTCTGGCCAGCCGCGCCCCACAACACCAGCAAGCTCAAACTGCCAAGCATGCAGGTCACCAGTCCCATCGTCCAAAAGCTGCGCACAAGACCAGTGAGCGCCATCAGCTTGAATTCCGTTACACGCAGCGCCACGGCAAACACACTTGCCGCGCCAAATCCGAAGGCCACGCCTGCCCAAAACTCGCTCTGATCTCCTTGGCTATTTGAATAAATCGCTGCGACTTGGTTTGGAAAATCCAGAGCCAGTGACAAACCAAAAATGATCATCACGATCAGCCCTGCCGTGCGCGCGCTTGGCCGTGGGCCACCAAGCAGCCAATTGAGCAGCGTATACAGCGCAGGAAACAAATTAAACACCAGCAGCGCGAGCGCCACAGGAATGCGCGCGACTGCTGAATACAGCAGCAAGCTTTGTAGCGCGATCAGACCTGCCAACGCCCAAACCCAGCGTTTGGGCACCGCATAGGCCGCGAGCCGCAAAGGTAGTTTGAGCCCATGCACGACAGCCAACAAAATCAGCGCCGTGACGCCCGAGCGCACGAGCACCGCCGTGACTAAACCCGTACCGTGATCAAAAGCAAACCGCGCAGCGATGTGATTTGTGGCGAACACCACGCCCAGCAATAAAAGAATGCCGATGGCCAGCGGGCGAGAAAAGCTTCTGGGCGCGCTCACGCTTGAAGCGCTTTAACGGCTTGCAGCAAATCAGGTGGACATGGCGCGGGCCTGCGGCTTTGCCGATCAACGTAGACGTGTACAAAATGTCCTCGCGCTGCGCACATCGGATCATCATCTGCAAACAAGCCAACCTCGTAGCGCACACTGCTCGTGCCAACGTGCGCCACACGAATTCCCGCAGTCACTTTTTGCGGGAAGGCAATCGGCGAAAAATAATGGCATTGTGTTTCCACGACCAAACCGATAACAGCGCTCGTATGAATATTCAACGCGCCCTGCGCAATCAAATGGCCATTGACTGCCGTGTCAAACCAAGCGTAGTAAACGACGTTATTCACATGACCATAAATGTCGTTGTCAGACCAGCGGGTGGTGATGGGCATAAAAGCACGATAGGCGTTGCGGGCTTCGGGTTGAGGGCGGGCGTGATTCATAGCTGAAAAAAGAAACCCTATAGAAATATCTTGGGCTGCCTTGAATGTGGAGCGGGTGATGGGAATCGAACCCACGTTATTTGCTTGGGAAGCAAGAGTCCTACCATTGAACGACACCCGCAGATGCTTTAGTTTAGCGCCTCATGCTTCATGAAGCGTTTTCTAACCGCCCCTGTGATCCATGCCACCAACATACACAGCGAGCCTGACCACATCACATGGCTGACAAAATGCGCACCTCTGAGCACCTGAACCATTCCCAAAGCTAGACCAACAAACACAACGATGCCGAGCGCAAACAAGGGATGCCGAGTGTGCCTGTGCAAGGCAACCCATGCTGGCAAAAGTGCAAAGCCCGCAGAAGCATGGCCTGCGGGAAAACAGCGGCCTGGCCCGCCATCCGCGATCCGAAAATTCCAATGCGAGACGAGGCCAGCATGCCCGCCAAA
>JANMDU010000085.1:0-26240 GCA_031376455.1 Variovorax sp.
CTCATCAAAGCCGGCACACCCGGGCCGTTTACCTTCATCTTGGAGGCGACTAAGCAAGTCCCGCGCCGCCTCTCGCACCCCAAGCGCCTAACGATTGGCCTACGCGTGCCCGATCACCCAGCTCTACAAGCGCTTCTAGAGATTCACGGCGAGCCCTTGCTGGCCACGACGCTGATCCCGCCCGGAGAGATTGAGCCCTTGAACGATCCAGATTCGATTCGCACCCGTTTTGAAAAATTAATTGCTTGCGTGATTGACGCTGGCGCCTGCCCCAGCGAGCCGACCACGGTGATTGATCTCACCGGAGATGCCCCTCAGATCGTGCGAGTCGGTCGGGGAGATCCCCTCGAACTAGGGATGTGATTTCAGGCCTATCTCCCATTCCTCGCCATTCCTCGCGGCCAAAGACGGCATAAGTCTGAGACAATCCGTCGTGGACTTTAATAACATCATCCAGGCCGTTTTGGTCTACGCCCTGCCTGTGATCTTTGCGATCACAATTCACGAAGCCGCGCATGCCTATGCAGCGCTCTATTTTGGCGATAAAACAGCCTACAGCTTAGGCCGAGTGACGCTCAATCCTCTGAAGCACATCGACCCGATTGGCACGATTGCGATGCCTTTGCTGCTGTACTTCGCGACCAATGGCAGCTTTTTGTTTGGTTACGCCAAGCCCGTGCCTGTGCATTTCAACGCTTTGCGCAATCCGAGGCGAGATACCGTGTGGGTTGTTTTCGCAGGGCCAGCTTCCAACTTGATTCAAGCCTTACTTTGGGGCATCTTGTTTTATGCCCTTCAAATCATGGGTCTCGACGAAAAATTCTTTCTTTCTATGTGCAAAGCTGGCATGTTGGTCAACGTGGTGATGTTTGTTTTCAATCTGTTTCCTGTGCCACCGCTTGACGGCGGGCGCATTGCGGTCGCATTGCTGCCTTACAAATTTTCTCAGCCGCTCTCACGCATCGAGCCTTATGGTTTCTTTATCGTGATGGCGCTGGTGATCAGCGGTATTGCCAGTACGATCTGGATGCGCCCGTTGATGAGCCTCACCTACGGCTTGCTCGATATCGTGCTCACACCAGTTCGCATGCTCGCGAATTAATTTACACAATGACAGATAAAAAACGCGACATGAAACGTGTCTTGTCCGGCATGCGCCCCACCGGTGCGCTGCATCTGGGCCATTACCACGGCGCTCTGAAAAACTGGGTCCGCTTGCAAAGTGAGATGGAATGCTTTTATTTCGTCGCCGATTGGCATGCGCTCACCACACATTACGAGAATCCCGATGTGATTGAAGCATCGGTCTATGAAATGGTGATCGACTGGCTCGCCACTGGCATTGATCCTGAGCAGTGCACGCTTTTCCTGCAAAGCCGCTTGCCAGAGCATGCCGAGCTATTTACTCTGCTCGCTATGGGCACGCCAATTTCTTGGCTAGAACGCGTGCCGACTTACAAAGATCAGCAGCTCCAATTAAAAGACAAAGATCTGTCCACCTACGGTTTCTTGGGCTATCCGCTGCTGCAAGCCGCAGATATTCTCATTTACAAAGCGCATTACGTACCTGTCGGTGAAGATCAAGCCAGCCATGTCGAGCTCACGCGAGAAGCGGCCCGTCGGTTCAATGATCTCTATGGCCGCAGAAACAGCGACGGCGCGAGAATCGCTGCATTGCTCGAGACGCTGCCCAAAGACGACGCGCGTTACATCAAAAGCATGGCCAAAAAACGTACCGAACAAGGCGACGACACGGTGTTGGCCAAGTTGCCCGGTTTTCTGGCCAAATTCGAAGGCATGAGCGCGGATGAGAGAGCCCTCCTCACTTCGCTGGTCTCGGGCAAAGGCAAAGCCGTGCTGATTGAGCCGGATGTGTTGCTAACAACCGCCTCCAAATTGCCTGGCCTCGATGGCCGCAAGATGAGCAAAAGCTACGGCAACGCGATAGGGATTCGCGAAGACGCCGCCAGCATCACGAAAAAAGTGCGAGAGATGCCTACCGATCCCGCCCGCGTCAAGCTCACGGACAAAGGCGATCCTGTCAAATGCCCGGTCTGGCAGTTTCATTTGATCTATTCAAACGAGGAGCGCAGAGCTTGGGTCACGCAAGGCTGCACAACAGCGAGCATTGGGTGTATAGAATGTAAAAAAACAGTCAGCGATGCCATTTTGCTGGAACAACAACCGATGCTTGAGCGTGCCATGCCCTATGTCGCAAATCCCGCCCGTGTGCGAGAGATCATCGACAATGGTTGCAAAAAAGCGCAAGCTGTTGCTCAAGACACCATGGCTGATGTACGCAAAGCCATGGGTTTGAATTATTAAATGCTGGCATTAAACAGCCCGTTGTAGAAAGATGTTATGAGGATTTTTGTCGTTGATGACCACCCCTTGATGCGTGAAGCTGTTGTGATGTTGTTCATGCGCATCGCACCGGAGGCCATCGTCGTAGAGTTTGATCGGTTAAGCCCTGTGGCGGCAAAGGCCGAAGAGATTGGCACACCCGATCTGCTCTGCCTAGATTTAAAGCTGCCAGATACGTTCGGTGTATCAGGTGTACGTGAAATGCGTTTGTTGTTCCCACATGTGCCGATTGTCGTGCTCTCCGCCTCGCCCGCTGCAGATTTTGAAGAGCTGAGCATTGATGCAGGAGCCGATCTCTATTTAGAAAAATCTTCAGGCGCGACGCATCTCACGCAGGCTCTACGCGCCTTGGTAAGCCCGGATAGCGAAAGCCAAGACGGTAAGCCGCCCAGCACAGAGAAGCTGTCTCGTCGCCAACGCGAACTGCTCAAGCTTTTGGAGCGCGGCCTGAGCAACCGAGAGTTGGCTGAAATCATGGAGATCAGCGAGCACACCGTCAAAGTACATTTGTGGCGTTTGTTCCGTCGCTTGTCTGTAAAAAATCGTTCTCAAGCGGTTCATTGGGCTCGGTCGCGCGGTTTAAATTAAGTCCTTGTTTTTGCGATGCACTCAGTGCTCAATTTTTGGCCAGATTATTTTAAGCTAAGCGCCCACCAAACTCAGCTCCAAGCGGCATCGCGTGCCTTTTCCCAGCGCAGAGCGTATTGAAACCGTATGACCCAAAGCGCGGCATAAGCGCTGCACGATAGCTAAGCCCAGCCCAAAACTGTCTGCCGTACCTTCATGTACAGGCGCCCGATAAAACTCTTTAAAGACATGAGGCAAGTGCTCTGCCGCGATACCGGTGCCGCTGTCAGAAATTTCAAGCCAAAGCTTGTTACCCACCACGCGCGCTGACAAAAGTACCCCGCCGTGTTCGGTATAGCGAATAGCGTTGGCGATCAGGTTTGCTGTGATGCGCCGAAGCTGTATGCGGTCGCTATGCACGCTTACTTTGGCAGTTTTTGTATTCAGAGAGAGCCCTTTGGCATCCGCAGCTGGCGCAAATTGCACAGCCATTTCTTCCATCAATGCATAAACATCCACTTCTTCCATGTTGATTTTTATCGCGCCCGACTCAATACGCGCAAAATCAAACAGACTATTAAACAGCGTGTTGACTGAGTCCGTGGCGGCTAAGATTTTGGGAATCACGCTTGCCGCAAGCGCTGGCTCATTGCGTAGCCAATCGGCATAGAAAGCCAATGCGTGTACGGGCTGGCGTAGATCGTGCGCTGCACTGGCAAGCAAATTATTTTTCATTTGCACAGCCTCTGTCGCTGCTTGAGTTTGCTGACGCAATGAGCGAATCAGCTGCTCATTGCCAAATTGTGCGTTGTAGCTGCTTCGCTGCAAGACATGCAAATGTTTGCCGATGTACAAAATCAAAACCCAAAACAACGCGATCAGTAGCAAAAAGAGCCAAGTGGTGTTAGCTGGCGGCCGAGGCCATTGGAGTATGACGACCGCTGCAACAGCGACGAAAGCCGTACCGCAGAGCGCATGGGAAAACTGCTGCTGACAAGTGAGCCTAGCGGCCATGAGCGAAGCGCCAATCGTGCCCATCCCCACCAAGATCATGAGGCAAAGGTATTGATTAACTGCGGGCGCCCGCTCAAAATGCAAAAACACCGGGAAGGCAAAGGCCGCTGCACTGGCAGGCCAACTCCAACCATGGCGTTTGAAAAATCCTGTGATGTCCGGTAGAGCGCCGTCTGTAGCGCTCGCCTTATTGAGGTGCTCGAACGCCACCACCGTGAAATAGCGGTAGGACAAAAGTGCAGAAATGACCAAAGCCCAAATCCCCAAGCCAAGTGTGTTCACGTGGCCATAAAGAAGTGCAACGGTCAACACAATGACCAAAATACCTGAGCTCAATGTGGCATGGGCGTTGCGCATGAAATCTTGCGCCAGTCGCAAATCTACCCAAATGTCGTGGCTGTCGACAGCCTGCTCGTCTTGCACGGCGGCCACGTAGTTATCAACAAATTGGGAATCGGGCTGCATGAAGAGAATGTAGCAGGAAGGTACTGTTTACCAATACAGGGCGGGATGGGTAGACACAAAAAAGCCACCCGAAGGTGGCTTTTTTGTTTCTGGCGGAGAGGGCGGGATTCGAACCCGCGGAAAGTTTGACCCTTCGCACGCTTTCCAGGCGTGTGACTTAAACCGCTCATCCACCTCTCCTAAAAGCTGACGATGTTGATAAGTCATATTGTAATCCAGAGCAATGCCTGCCTAGCGGCTACAACGCTCTCACACAGCGATAATGCATGCTATTGATTTGATACAAGGATGTTTTGATGTCTCGCGTTCATAATTTCAGTGCAGGTCCTGCGATGTTGCCGCAAGAAGTGTTGCAGCAGGCTTCTCAGGAGATGCTTGATTGGCATGGCAGCGGCATGAGCGTGATGGAGATGAGCCACCGGGGGCCAGAGTTTATTGGGATTTATGAGCGGGCGGTGGCGGATTTGCGCGCTCTGCTGACAATTCCTGAAAATTACAAAGTGATCTTCTTGCAAGGTGGCGGCTTGGGCGAAAACGCGATTGTGCCAATGAACATGCTGCGCGGCAAAACGGAGATCGATTTCGTCGTCACCGGCACTTGGAGCGAGAAATCGGCGCAAGAAGCGGCGAAGTTTGCGACGGTGAATATTGCAGCGTCTTCCAAAGCAGATGGATTCACGCATATCCCAGAGGCCTCAAGCTGGAGCCTGAACTCTGCTGCAGCTTACTTGCACATTTGTCAGAACGAGACGATTGATGGCGTGGAGTTTGCTGGTGTGCCAGATATCGGAGATCAAATCTTGGTGAGCGATGTCTCTTCCATGATTCTCTCGCGACCGATGGATGTCTCAAAATATGGTCTGATTTTTGGCGGTGCACAGAAAAATATCGGGCCAGCGGGGCTAACGATTGTGATCGTGCGGGAAGATTTGCTGGGCGGTGCTTTGCCTTTCACGCCCGATGTGTTCAATTACGCGGTGCAGGGCAAAGCAGATTCGATGTACAACACACCGCCCACTTATGCGATCTACATTGCAGGATTGGTCTTTGAATGGCTAAAAAAGCGCGGAGGGCTCGCTGCCATGGAATCTCTCAATGCATCCAAGGCCACCCTGCTCTACAACGCGTTGGACGCTTCTCGCTTTTACCAAACCAAAGTGCAAAAAAACTTTCGATCGCGCATGAATGTGCCGTTTTTCTTGCCCGATGAAAAGCTTTATGCACCGTTTCTGAAGGGCGCAGATGAGCGCGGACTTTTGCAACTCAAAGGTCATCGCAGCGTGGGCGGCCTGCGGGCGAGTATTTACAACGCGATGCTGATCGAAGGCGTGCAGGCGCTGGTGGGCTATCTGGCTGAATTTGAAAAATCACATGGTTGAAGTCACGGAACAAAGCATGAAGGCACGCCACCGCACCCGCATCAAAATCTGCGGCCTCACCCGCGAGCAAGACGTGGATGCGGCGGTGCATGCCGGCGCGGATGCCATCGGATTCGTCTTGTACGCCAAGAGCCCGCGAGCGGTGAGCTATGCACGGGCCTGCGAACTGGCGGGGCGCTTGCCAGCATTCGTCACACCTGTCCTGCTGTATGTCAATTCAGAAGCTACTGATTTAATAGCACTCCACGCAGTAAATACGCCGGCTAAACCTCGATTTGTCTTACAATTTCATGGTGATGAGAGCCCCGAGCAGTGCGCAGCGGCTCAAATGCCCTTCATGCGCGCTGCGCGTATCCCGCTTGGCGGCGAGGCAGGCTTTGACTTGGTAAAATTCTGCCAGGAATACCCCGCAGCCCAAGCGATTTTGGTCGATGCCCATGTGGATGGCTATGGCGGCGGTGGCAAGGCTTTTGATTGGACGGCAATACAGTGGTCACATCCACAAATAAACGCAAGCTCTCGGATCGTTTTGTCTGGTGGGCTCTCAACAGCAAACATCGCCGCAGCGATTGAGCATGTGCGGCCTTGGGCCGTTGACGTAAGCTCGGGTGTTGAGGAGGTTGGTCCTGCTGGCGGGACGATAAAAGGCCTCAAAGACCCGAAAAAGATCATTGAATTCATCGCCGCCGTGCGCCACGCCGATGAGATCCTTTCCAAGAGTTAAACCAAGTGAACACTGCAACCCAACTGGATTCGAAGCTGTACAGCTTCCCCGACGAAAACGGTCATTTTGGCAAATACGGCGGTAATTTCGTCTCTGAGACGCTTTCGCATGCGATTGAAGAGCTGAAAGCCGCTTACGCACATTACCAAAATGATCCTGAATTCGTTCGTGAATACAACTACGAGCTGGCGCATTTTGTAGGCAGGCCATCGCCGATTTATCACGCTGCCCGAATGAGCCGCGAAATGGGTGGCGCACAAATTTATTTGAAGCGCGAAGATCTGAATCACACAGGCGCTCATAAGATCAATAACACCATTGGCCAAGCCCTGCTCGCCAAACGCATGGGTAAACCGCGCGTGATTGCCGAGACGGGCGCTGGCCAACACGGCGTGGCCACCGCCACGATTTGCGCACGATATGGGCTGGAATGTGTGGTTTACATGGGCTCAGTCGACGTGAAGCGCCAATCACCCAACGTGTATCGCATGAAGCTCTTGGGTGCATCTGTCGTGCCTGTGGAGTCAGGCAGCAAAACCTTGAAAGATGCGCTGAACGAAGCCATGCGAGATTGGGTGGCCAATGTAGACAACACCTTCTACATCATCGGCACAGTCGCCGGCCCGCATCCTTATCCGATGATGGTGCGCGATTTTCAGAGCATCATTGGCAAGGAATGCATTGAGCAGATGCCCAAACATTTGGGGCAAGCCGATAAGCAGCCCGATGCAGTCATCGCCTGCGTGGGCGGCGGCAGCAATGCGATGGGGATTTTTCATCCCTACATTCCGTTTGAAAACACCCGCCTGATCGGCGTGGAAGCGGCCGGCGAAGGCTTGGACAGCGGCAAACACAGCGCCTCTATTCAGCGCGGCCAACCGGGCGTGTTGCACGGCAATCGAACGTATGTTTTGCAAGACGACAACGGTCAAATCATCGAGACGCATTCCATCAGCGCGGGCTTGGACTACCCAGGCGTAGGCCCCGAGCATGCATGGCTGTCTGACACGCGCCGCGCCGAATACGTGGGCATCACCGACAAAGAGGCGCTCGACGCGTTTCATTACCTCTGCCGCACCGAAGGTATCATCGCCGCGCTGGAATCAAGCCACGCCGTAGCGCATGCGATGAAGATGGCAAAAACCATGCGAGCGGATCAATCGATTTTGGTGAATCTCTCAGGTCGTGGTGACAAAGACATTGGCACCGTAGCTGATCTTTCGGGCGCTGATTTTTACTGCCGTCCGTCGTGCAGAGGCGAAAGCGTCAAGGGTGGACAAAGTGGTGCTCAGGTGATGGAGTTCAAGCGATGAGCCGCATTCAACCCTGTATGGCCGCTTTGAAGGCTCAAAACCGCCAAGCGCTGATTCCCTACGTGACCGCTGGCTTCCCGTATCGAGACATCACGCCTGATTTGATGCACGCCATGGTCGGCGCAGGCGCAGACATCATTGAGCTAGGCGTGCCGTTCTCTGATCCGTCAGCCGACGGCCCGGTGATTCAAAAAGCGGGCGATCGCGCATTGGCTTTGGGCATCGGCATGACGCAAGTGCTGGAGATGGTCAAAACCTTTCGCACCAAAGATACCAACACGCCTGTCGTGCTCATGGGTTATGCCAATCCTGTAGAGCGGTATGACATTAAACACGGCACAGATGCATTCATCCGCGATGCGGCAGCGGCGGGCATCGATGGTGTGCTCATTGTGGACTATCCACCCGAGGAATGCGTGGAGTTTGCTACGAAATTAAGAGCGAATGACTTAGATTTGATTTTCCTGCTTGCCCCAACATCAACGGAAAAGCGAATGAAACTCGTTGGCTCTCTGGCCAGTGGCTATGTGTATTACGTCTCGCTCAAAGGCGTCACAGGCTCTGGCGCACTAGACACGCAAGCAGTGGCCGCTGCCGTTCCGCGCATCAAGCAATTCGTCAACGTGCCTGTTGGTGTGGGCTTCGGCATCCGCGATGCAGCTTCTGCTAAAGCCGTAGCAGCAGTTAGCGATGCAGTGGTGATTGGCAGCCGTTTGATCCAGTTGATTGAAGATCAACCTCACGAAAAAGTGGCATCGACCGCCGCACACTTCTTGCGCGATATCCGCACTGCGCTAGACTCTCAAAATTGATACAGGAGACGAAGATGTCTTGGCTAGAAAAACTTCTCCCATCCAGAATCGAGCAAACTGATCCGACAGAGCGCCGCTCCGTGCCCGAAGGTCTCTGGACGAAATGTCCGGCCTGTGAAGCAGTGCTTTTCAAAACCGATTTAGAACACAGCCAAATGGTTTGCCCCAAATGTGGTCACCATCACCGTATTGGCGCGCGCGCTCGGCTCAATGCATTTTTAGACGCTGAAGGGCGTTATGAAATTGGCCAAGAAGTCATCCCCGTCGATGCACTCAAATTCAAAGACAGCCGCAAATACCCAGAGCGCTTGAAGCAAGCCATGAACGAAACCGGCGAGACGGATGCATTGATCGTAATGGGCGGTGCGATCCATAGTCTAGAAGTCGTCGTCGCCTGTTTCGAATTTGATTTCATGGGCGGCTCCATGGGCTCGGTGGTGGGCGAGCGCTTTGTGCGCGGCGTGCATACCGCGATTGAGCAAAAAGTGCCCTTCCTCTGCTTCACAGCTACAGGAGGTGCGCGCATGCAAGAAGGCTTGCTCTCGCTGATGCAAATGGCCAAAACTAATGCCGCACTCACTCGGCTTGCCAAAAAAGGCTTGCCATACATCAGCGTGCTCACCGACCCCACCATGGGCGGCGTCAGTGCGGGCTTTGCCTTCGTGGGCGATGTCGTCATCGCCGAACCCAAAGCTTTGATTGGCTTTGCTGGCCCTCGTGTGATTGAAAATACCGTGCGCCAGACCTTGCCTGAAGGCTTTCAGCGCGCCGAATTCTTAGTAGAAAAAGGTGCTGTGGATTTCATTTGCGATCGCCGAGAGCTAAGCCTAAAAGTAGCTTCTGTGTTGTCGATGCTTCAGCGCCAGCCATCCGACGCTGTTGCATAAATTATTTTTTTACGTTGGCCGTGATTCTGAACAATCTCCCGCTCTTCCCCCTAGGCTCGGTGCTTTACCCTGGCTCAGTGTTGCCGCTGCGTATTTTCGAGGTGCGCTATCTGGACATGATCCGTCGTTGTATTGAAAACGGTGCGCCGTTTGGCATTGTCAGCTTGACTCAAGGCGTGGAAGTTGCAAAGCCTGACCAAAGCGAAGCATTCGCACAGGTTGGAACACTGGCTGTCATCACAGAGCATGAAGCGCCCCAGCCCGGCCTGCGCGTGATTCGCTGCTTAGGCCAGCAACGCTTTCGCACTTCGCGGATCGAGCGCTTAAAACACGGCCTTTGGGTTGCCGATGTGAGCTACTTGCCTGAAGACAGCGTAGTCGCCGTGCCGCAAGAGCTCAATATCTGCCGCGTTTTGTTTGAAAGTGTCTTAGCCCGAATGCCTGCGGATACGCAGGCTGATCTATTCAGAGGCCAAGCGGGTGAGCCGCAATTGTCCGATTGCAGCTGGCTAGCTAACCGCTGGTGTCAGCTTTTGCCACTGCCTCTAGAGATGAAGCAACGCCTGCTAGAGCTCGATAGCCCGTTGATCCGCTTAGAGCTGGTCAGCGACTTGTTAGATAAGCTGGGCCTAAACACGCCCAACGCTTCATGAATACTATAAAATCAATAGCACTCCGCGCACATTCCATGGCGGCGATGTGCTATTTTTTCTCATAAATCTGTTGTGAAACGCTGTTTTGATCTTGTTTTAGCACTAGTGGCTTTATCGATACTCATCTGGCCGATGATCATCGTCGCTATTGCTGTGCGCCTGACCTCCAAAGGTCCAGCGCTGTATTGGTCAGACCGCGTAGGGAAAGACAACGCGATCTTCAAAATGCCCAAATTCAGAAGCATGCGCACAAACACACCCGCAGTCGCCACACATTTGCTAGAAAAACCCGAAGCTTGGCTCACGCCAATCGGTTCATTCATCCGCAAAACCAGCCTCGATGAGCTCCCTCAGCTTTGGTGCATCCTGCGTGGCGACATGAGCTTTGTAGGCCCGCGACCTGCTCTTTTTAATCAACACGACTTGATCGCCTTGCGCACAAGCCAAGGCGTTCACACCCTCGTTCCAGGTCTTACAGGTTGGGCTCAAATCAATGGGCGCGATGAGCTCAGCATTGCTGAAAAAGTGAGCTTCGATGTAGCCTACCTGCGTTCTAATCACATCAGTCTAGATATCAAAATTATTTGCCGCACACTCTTACAAACTCTCAGTTCACAAGGTGTCTCACACTGAGATGGCCACCCCGAAAAATATGGTCGTATCACAGAGAGGCATAGATGTGCTGCTTGGCTTGCCGCGTAGCGCCAAGAAGACTGTTGCCATCGTCGCGGACTCCGGGCTTTGTATTCTCACGGTTTGGCTGGCCATTTGTTTTCGATTCGAAAGTTGGATCATCTTGTCTGGATATCACTGGCTTGCTGTTACATTGTCGATTGGATTAGCAATTCCATTGCTCACGGTGTTTGGTTTTTATCATACGGTCATTCGCTTCGTGGGCCGCCAGACCATCATTGCCGCAGTGAGTGCGATTAGCATCTACACGATTGCCTACAGCGCAATATTCACCGCCTACAGCTTTCCTCTAGTCCCGCGCACCATCGGCGTACTTCAGCCCTTACTTTTATTAGTTGGCTTGGCTCTTACGCGTTTGATAGCGAGTCAATTGCTCGGGAATCACGTTTTTGCAAATTCGACGGACGAGATGCAGCCGGGTGTATTGATTTACGGTGCAGGAAAATCTGGTCAGCAACTTGCTGAATCATTAAAAAGTACCGGGCAAACACGCGTTGTTGGCTTTTTGGATGATGACGTTAACTTACAAAATGCTTCGATTGCCAATGTCCGAGTGCACAGTCCGAGCCAAGTCCGTCACCTGACGGAGCAATACAAAATACGCGATGTTTTGCTCGCTATGCCGAGAATTGAACGACGTCGTCGTAACGAGATTATCAAACTGCTAGGCAACACCAAACTCGCCATTCGAACACTTCCGAGCCTCACGGATTTAGCGCGAGGAACGATCAGCGAAACAGATTTACGGCAACTTGATATTGAAGATTTGCTTGGTCGTGATTCTGTTGCGCCCATTGCGAGTTTATTGGCGAAAAATAACCGTGATAAAACAGTGTTGATCACAGGTGCTGGTGGATCTATCGGCAGCGAGCTGAGTCGCCAAATTGCCGCACAGTCACCCAAGCGATTGATTTTGCTAGAACTCAGTGAATTTGCACTTTACTCAATTTGCGATGAATTAAGCGAGAAATATTCCCAGCCCTCTCTCTCTATCGAGGTGATTCCAATTTTGGCCAACGTCATGGATGCTCCGCGCATCGAACAACTGATGGAGCACTACAAGCCAGATACTGTGTATCATGCCGCTGCGTACAAACACGTCCCTCTTCTTGAAAGTAATTGCATAGCGGGCATACTAAACAATGTGCTGGGCACATGGAATGTCTCGCACGCTGCCCTAGCGCATCAAGTCTCCGATATGGTGTTAATCAGCACTGACAAAGCCGTTCGCCCCACAAGCGTCATGGGTGCGAGTAAGCGCGTGTGCGAATTGATCCTTCAGGCTTTGGCTACGGAGCATCAAACGAAGAGTCAATCGACACGGTTCTGTATGGTCAGATTTGGAAATGTATTGGGCTCATCCGGATCTGTTGTACCAAAATTCCGTCAACAAATCCGATCTGGCGGGCCCATCACTCTCACGCATGCGGACATTGAGCGCTACTTCATGACCATCCCTGAAGCAGCGCAGCTTGTCATGCAAGCTGCTGCAATGGGCGAGGATCATAAGTCTGGTGCGTATGTTTATCTTCTCGACATGGGTGATGCGGTAAAAATTTATGATTTAGCAAGCAGCATGATTCAGTTGAGCGGCTTGACCATGAAGGACGCAACCCACCCTGATGGCGATATTGCTATCGCCATCACAGGTCTTCGGCCAGGCGAGAAACTTTATGAAGAATTACTGATTGAAGGCGCGCCCGTCAAAACGCAACACGCTAAAATTTTGCTTGGTGATTCAGAGAGGGTTGAGTACGAAAGATTGCATCATTTTGTCGAACTCCTCAAAACTTTGCACTGTGACACTGATGCTCAAATGATAAAAAAAGTGTTTACCAAGCACTTCGGCGACAAGATTAACTGGATCGATTCTGGTCATAAAAAAGCGTTTTAAACCGATATGCAACCTATTCGTTTCAGCTTGATCGTTCCTACTCGCGAGCGTATTGGCACTCTAAGATTTTGTTTGCAAACACTAACAACTCAGACCTATAAAAATCTAGAAATCATTGTTTCAGATAACGCCAGCACGGATGGTACAGAAGCCTATGTCAAATCTTTGTCAGATCCTCGCATTCGCTACGTGAACACAGGACAACGGCTTGGCATGAGCCAAAACTGGGAGTTTGCTCTGAAGCATGCTACTGGAGACTGGATCGGTTATGTTGGCGATGACGATGGGCTGCTACCTGGGTGTTTTGAGAAAATTCAAAAACTCATCGAAACGACACAGGCAAAGGCAATCCGCACCCGCGCCTGCTCATATATCTGGCCGAACGCGCAACCGCGGGGTGATCACTTAGCCATGAACGTACCTCTTGGCAAAACACACCAATGGCGCAAAAGCTCGCATTGGATTGATAAAGCACTTGCTGGACACGTCAATTACTCTGAACTTCCGATGCTCTACAACGGAGGCTTTGTTCAGAAAAGCTTACTTGACGATTTTTCTCAGATGCACGGGCAGGTGTTCTTTTCTCGTATCCCAGATGTTTATTCCGGAATGCTCATTGCTAGTCTCGTCGATGAGTATGTTTACTCTACTGAACCCGTTGCCATCAATGGGACATCAGCGTCGAGCACCGGATACGCCCAGTTCAGAGCGCAAGACATTAACGGCGCGCCTAAACAGCACAGTGATCCAAGCTTCCTGTTTGCAAAGGAGGCAAATCTTTCCTTTCACGCGAGCCTGCCACTTATGCGGGACGGCGATATACCAAAATCGCTTCAGGCGCTGATATTTGAGTCTTATGCACAAGTTGCTGATCGCATACCCGCGATGACGCACGTGCCGCCCCTCCAAGTAGCACAAGGCATTTTGAATTCAAGGCACAGCATGCCGTCAGAATTGATGGCTGAATGGACCGATGACTTTAGAAAAAAACACAGTATCTCTGACGCATCACAAATAAAAAGTCCGAGGCTCAAGAGAATCTTAAATTTGCTCAGATTCATCTTCTACCGTGTTTCGCTGGTACGTCATTCATTTTTTTTCGATGACCTGAACGGCTCTGTTCCAGATATTTTTGCAGCGAGTGTCGTGGCAGGAAATATTCGCAGAACCCAACCCCAATACTTTTGGAATGTCGCATCACATTTGTTCAAAACATATCTTCGAACTAACAAAACTCTGTGATGCGCATGAATCATCCGTTCACCATCATTATTCCCACGCGCGAACGAGCCGAGACACTTCAGCACACCATTCGCTCATGCTTGGCACAAGACTACGATAATTTGCAAATCGTTGTTTCAGACAACGCAAGCGCGGACAATACGCGCGATGTTGTCCTTTCTGCCAACGACGCACGCATTCAGTACATCAATCCGGGCCGCAGAGTCTCGATGATGGAAAATTTCGAGTTTGCGTTTTCGCACGTCACTCAAGGGTATGTATTGTCATTGGGGGATGACGACGCGCTGACACGGAACTCAGTCAGTCAAGCCAATCAGATCATCAACGAAACATCAACACAGGCCCTGATTTCAGATTTTTCCCACTACTTTTGGCCCAACGTCAATGGGCCTGCTGCAGGGCAACTGATTTACTCAAGGAAAAAAGGTTATGAGGCGCGTAGATGTAAACCAGACCTACATCAAGTGCTCTACGGAAGGCGCGCCTTTAACCACCTACCCTGCGTCTACTATGGCTATATCAATGCAAAGGTTTTGACTCGACTTCGCCGAATGCACGGCAAGTTGTTCGCTTCCAATATTGTTGATTTGTTTTCTTCGGTAGCATTATCTCTGCTGCTTGACGACTATGTTTTCTCGCATGAGCCGCTGGCAATCAATGGCACATCCAACCGAAGCAACGGTGCTGCCTTCATGCAAATCAGCCAGGATTCAGGGGAGAAAAATCTCTGGTTTCGAGAAAACAGCACGACATCGTTGCCACCGTTTCAAACGACGGGAAGTATCAAGATGATGCTGGCAGAGGCTTGTCAAGCGATGTTGCAAATCAATTCACCCTTGTGTAGCGATTTTCAGCCGAACATGCGCTTGATGCTGGAGCAATCCCACTTAGATGTGCAGCTTTATAAAAAATCGAATATCGATGCAAAACTCGTGGAAGAAATTAGTGCCAAATTAGGTTTCACCAATTTAAAACCAAATCAACTTCAAACATTGATGGCATTCGCTGGGCTGTATTTAAATCGCCTGCCAAAATTCATCAATTCTGAGATTATCGATACACGCAAACTCGATGTACGCAACGTTGCAGATGCTTCAGAGCTATTGCAAAAGCAATTGTCTGAGCCTGCAAGCAGCTCGTTCGAGAAGATATCACTTCTATATCATAGGTTTAAAGCAACTCGCTAGTGGTGCGACTTGGGTGCCAAATACTCTGAGACCCACCGCTTTGGAACAACGTGTTCAAGCCTATGGTCTTTGAGATACCAGTGCGCAAGCTCGTCTGGAAGCAAGCGTGTGTGCAACCATTTTTGCGACACGGTTGCATAGCCCAAATTGATGATCAACCATCCCAAGGCCGCAATCTCTAAATTTTGAAGCATTCCCGCAAAAAAACAAATCGGTATCATTACAGTGCAAGCAACAATATTTTGCACAATTGAAAAATTTACCCAACCATGTGCTTGGGTAAGTGCATACGGCATCAAAGCAGTTGCGTTCAATGCCGAGCCAAGCGTTAGGATGCCCAATACCAAATAGATCTCTTTTGCAACATCGATGCTACCCGTATAAAGCCACAAAATGGGGAAAGAAAGCAAAGCGAGAAACAAAGCCAGAGGCCATATCAAGGCTGCATTTTTCCGGCATGCCGTGTGGTAGGTTCGCGTCAATTCCGCGAGCTGCGCCGGTTTGTCAGCGAGTTGACTGAGCACGGGGAGATACGCGTTGTAAATCGGTTGCGCAGGTTTAATGACTAACATAGCGATATTCCATGCCAGCATGTAATAACCAAAACTGGTCAAACTCATGGTTGCACTCAAAATCAGTTTATCAATCTGCGTCAACAGCATGGCTAGCGTCGCGATTGCTAACATACCCAATGCGAATCGTGCCTGCTGCTTGATGATTCCGAAGTTCAAAGTACCTCGCTTTTTAGGTAAATAGAACTGCAAGGCCATGAACACAAAGCACAGATGCACGGCGCTAATCACAGCCTGCAATACAAAGAACTCTTCAACACCCATGCCTGCGAATCGAAGCATCAACAAGCACACAGCGACTCTCAGTATCGCAAACCCAGCAAAGATCGCGTTGAATGCAGCTTGATGTTGCAATCCCAGCAGGCCAGCACCATAAAACATGATCATGATTTGGATAGCCGCTTGGCCGCTAATCCAAGCTAAAGCATAAGTAATGGTTGAAGGGGCGAGGCTATTTGCTCCCAACCAGCCGTCTGCAGCACCGAAAATGAATGCCACGGCAGAGGCACTGCCGACGACCAAAGCAATCAACAAGTTAAGAAAACCTAAGGTCTTAACAGTTGAGTTAATTTCAACATCTGAGATTTTCTGCGAGGCCAAGATAGCCAACTGACGCTGCAAAGCTGGCGACAAACCCAAGTCGAACACAGCAATGACGCCCATCACAACATATGAAAAGCCCAAAAGGCCAAACGCATCGTTGCCAAGCAATCTAAGATAAAACGGAGCCGCAATAATCGCCGACAACGCGATAATTGCGCTGCCAATGAAGTTGTATGTGGCGTTGCGGTCTCTAAGCACGCGTGGTCAAACCCGGCGAAGGTAACCATCAGGTGCCACAGAAATCAGGATTTTGTTATCTATGGCTTTATCGATTTCGAACATCAATTTGGTGTGATCTGATCCCATGTGTTCTTTCGCACGAAGCTCTTTCAGATAACTGAAGATAGCAGTTTTGGGATTATTGCCTACATCCCAAGGACGCTCTGGATACATACCTGCGGGCAAATCTTCTACGATAGTGTCAAACACAACGCAATAGCTGCCATGGCTTGCGAGTGGCGCATAGGCACGCAGTTCTTCGAGAACATGATCGTGTGTATGGTTTGAATCTAAACACACCAAAATTTTCTTGTAAGGCTTGGCGATTTCATGAACCTGTTGAACGATTTCAGGACTGACCGCGGAGCCCTGAATCATTTTGATCTTGTGCGCTATCGGATGCTCCAAAATTGCGGCTCGGTTGTGTGCGCGGATATCGATGTCTACACCGAGAACCATCCGGCTCGATGCTTTTGTATCCAACACTTTACCCTGCTCTACAGCTTCACAATAGTCGATCAAAGCAAGCATCGATGCGCTCATGATCAACGAGCCACCATGGGCAATACCCGTCTCAACAATCAAATCCGGTTTGATGCTCCAAATCAGTTCCTGCATGGCGACCATGTCTTGCGGATACTGAATGATTGGACGACCCAAAGCGGAAAAGTTATACGAATATCGTGGCTGAGTCGAGGCGCGCATAAAGTCACGCGCGGCTTTCACCATTTCAGTGCTGTTCGCATTTTCAGCGATACGCGCTTGAGTTTCTTGTGCAAATGCATTCGTCATTTTGTGTTTCCAGTTAAAAAGAAAGTGATTTAAGTTTTGTAGCGTCGCCCCAGAACGCCATTGGCTCATAGCTTGGAACGCCGTAGTAACCAAGATTTAGTTGAATCTTTGATTGCTTCAAAGCAACGATTTTTTCAACAAACGCTCGAACTGATATCGGCTCCCCAGAGCAAACATTGACGACATTTAGATCATCGCAATGATGACTCAATGCGACCAGATGACTAGCAATTTCTTCAATGGGTAAAAAATCTCTCAATTGTTGGCCAGCAGACATATTAAATACCAGATCACCACGTTCAATCGCAGCACACAACAAAGAGTATAAAGAACCGGATGCTTGTCCTGTACCGTAGGAGTAAAACAATCGCGTCCAACAAAGCTTGAAGCTGTATTCATTTTTCAGAAAGCGCAGTTGATTCAAAAGGCTAGCTTTGGCAAAACCATACGCAGTGTTTGGTGAACATTCCAAATCTTCTCGAAGGTTTCCATGTTTCATGCCGTACTCAAAACATGTACCTGCAACTAATAAATTTTGCAGACCCCCAGCAACCAGTTTCTTCAAAAAATCGTACTGTTTAGGTAATTCAGTGTCGAAGTGAAAATTCAATGTGTAATTTGGCAGGCCGTCCCAAGCCAGATGTATCACACTGTCCGGCTTGCACAATTGCGCGTAGCAATCTTGCGTTGCTTGAGAAATATCGAATTTCACAAACTTCAATTGCGGATACTTTTCGAGAAGCACCGAGAATTTCTCTTCATTTCGGCCAACTACAGTAACTGCAACACCAGATTTACTCAGCAACGCTGAGACAACATGCCTGCCGACAAAACCACTTGCTCCAGTCACAAGGACGTGTCGATTCATCAAAAAATCTCAATCTCAGGTACTACTGTCACAAACCTAGCACCCCATTGCCTGGCGAACGAGAGCTGCTCAACAACCTCAGATCGCAAATTCCAGGGCAGTATCAAAATGAAATCCGGCCTATCATGCGCAATTCGACTCGGGCTAACAATTGGGATATGACTACCAGGCATGTAGTGGCCTTGTTTGGATGAAGCTGCGTCACAAACGTAGCTAACGAGATCCGCGTGGATGCCGCAGTAGTTGAGCAACGTATTGCCTTTTGCCGCAGCGCCGTACGCTGCGACCTTTTTCCCCAAGCGCTTTTGCTTCGTTAAAAAATCCATGACGTCCAGCTTGATCGCAAGTGCGTTATCTTGCAACTTAGCATAGCCGCCAGCGCGATCCAATCCCATGCCGACTTCGCGCGCCAATACCTCGCCTACGCTATCGCTTGTTGCTCGGGAATCGGCATGATGACAACCATAGATGCGCAAGCTGCCTCCATGTGTTGGCAGCTCATCAACGTGATGCACACGCAAACCACAAGACTCGAAGATTTTTTGCACGGCTAGCAGTGAAAGGTAGGAAAAATGCTCGTGATAAATGGTGTCAAATTGCTTGTGTGCCATCAAGTTTGCGAGATGTGGAAACTCTAAGGTCACTGTCCCACTGGGTTTCAAAATCGCTTTGATGCCAAGCGTGAAATCGTTGATGTCAGGGACATGGGCGTAAACATTGTTTCCCAAAACAAGATCAGCTAGCTTTCCCTCGTCGGCGAGAGTTTGGCCGACGGCTTGACCGAAAAACTTTTGCAGGACAGGGATGCCTAGTTTTTCTGCGGCCTGTGCTGTACTTTTCGTGGGCTCGATACCCAAGCAAGGAATATGATTTTCAACAAAATTCTTGAGCAAATAGCCATCGTTTGAGGCTAATTCGACGACTAAGCTGTTTGAATTCAGGTTCAGCAATGCGGTCATCTTGTCGCAATACTGCTCAGCATGCAACAACCAGCTCTTCGATGTGCTTGAAAAATAAGCGTAGTTTTCGTCAAAAAGTTCATCAGCGGCTGCGTAATCTTCAGTTTGAACGAGCCAGCATGTGTTGCAAACAACAACCCGGAGCGGATAGTACTTCTCAGGCCTTGAAAGCTGCCCAGCCGAAAGATAGGCATTTGACGCTGGTGCAAATCCTAAATCAATCAAGCTTTGCTCAAGTTGCGCAGAACAGTGTCGGCATTTCATCAAACAATCACTCCCTTAAACAAATCAGTGATCGCCGGATGCGACCGATCACGTTCAGATATTTGTGTCACTGGCAGTGGCCATTGGATTTTGAGCTCAGCGTCAAATGGATTGAGGCCGGCCTCGCCTTCGGGATGGTACGCATGGGAATGCAAATAAATCAACTCCGCATCCGCAGTCATCGTTTGAAAACCATGCGCAAACCCCTTAGGAATCAACAACGCTTTCTGATTTTCTGATGATAGCCTCTGTGCTTGCCATTGCAGATATGTTGAGGAATCACGTCGTAAATCCACTGCAACATCCCAGACCTCACCGCGAATACAAGATACGAGCTTGGCTTCCGCATGTGGTGGATTTTGATAGTGCATGCCGCGCACAGCACCCTTGGCCTGCGTCAAGGTGTGATTGATTTGTGCTACCGGGAAACTCCAGCCCATTTCTGCCAGCTCATCGGCGCAAAACAGTCTTGTCAGGTGGCCGCGAGAGTCGCCTTTACGCGTTCTCGTCACAACGCTAAGCCCAGCAATAACAGTGTTCAGCAATTCAAAGCTTTTCACGATTTGTCATTTCAAATTGCAAAAGATCACGTTCGCACAATTGCTCTGCTTGCATACCGCCAAAGTAATCTCTGTACCAAGACATCGTCATGACGATCGTCTTTTGCAAACTCAAGCGTGGGAGCACGCCCAAAACAGTCTTCGCTTTACTCACGTCAAGCGTTAGCAGTTGCGCCTCATGCAATGAAGGTGCTTGTTGGGCAAATTGCAGCTCACCGCAGCCAAACTCTTTCAATGCCGCTTGCGCGACCGTGCGCACATCAGCCGCATCCGTCGCCAGCGGGCCGAAGTTATAGGCATCTGCCAGTTCAGGCCGAATCGCTAGCTGCTCTGCCAAGCGCAAATAGGCGCATAGTGGCTCCAGAACATGCTGCCAAGGTCGTGTGGAATAAGGGCTTCGCACTTCAAGCGCGCCATTTTTGCTCCATGCGCGAACCGCATCCGGAATGAGGCGATCCTGCGACCAATCTCCACCTCCGATGACATTTCCTGCCCGAGCACTCGCCACGGCAATACCTTGGCTTTTAAGAAAAGAACTCCTGTAGCTGTCAATCACAATTTCACTGGCCGCCTTGCTCGCGCTGTAAGGATCGTGCCCACCAAGTTGATCCTGCTCCCTGTAAGGCCACGCCCATTCGTTGTTGTGATAAACCTTATCGGTTGTGACCATCACAACGGCTTTGCAGTCGCACGCACCACGTAACGCCTCAAGAATATTGGCAGTGCCCATCACATTGGTTGCAAACGTTTCAACGGGTTTCGCATAGCTTGCTCTGACCAGAGCCTGCGCGGCCATGTGAAAAACCATATCTGGCTGAGCTTTCCTTACCAGAAGGCTTAACGAGTCTAAATCGCGGACATCACAAACATGATGCTGTATGCGGTCGCGCAAATTCAACGCATTGAATAGACTAGGCTGTGTCAATGGTTCCAGGGCAACAGCGGTGACTTGCGCACCCAAACGATGCAGCCACCATGCTAACCAAGCGCCCTTAAATCCGGTATGCCCTGTGATGAGCACCCGCTTGGATTGCCAAAAGCTTGCACAAGGATTTATCGGCATGTTCAATCCCATAACTTCCAAGCGGCTTTACCCGTCGCCCATAACTGCTCAAGCAAGATCTTTTCTCGCAAGGTATCCATGGGCTGCCAGAAGCCTGAATGTTGAAACGCCATCAATTGCTGTTCAGCGGCAAGTGTCTCAAGCGGCTTGCGCTCCCACACTGTCGCGTCATCGTCAATCAAATCAATCACCCGTGGCGACAGCACGAAAAAGCCGCCATTGATCAAGCCGCCATCACCCTTGGGCTTCTCTTCGAACGATCTAACTTGGCCATTGACTGCTAAGTCCAAGGCGCCAAAGCGGCCTGGTGGCAGCGCCGCTGTCAATGTGGCCAATTTACCGTGCTGACGATGAAAGGTAATCAATGCGGAAATGTCTACATCGGAGACGCCATCACCGTAGGTGAAGCAGAAGTCTCGCTCATCGCGCAGATAGGCCGCTACTCGTTTGAGCCTACCCCCAGTCATGGTTTCATCGCCTGTATCGACAAGCGTCACTCTCCAAGGCTCTGCGTGCCTGTGATGGACTTGCATCGAGTTGTCTGTCATGTCGAAGGTCACGTCAGACATATGCAAAAAGTAATTTGCAAAATACTCTTTAATCACATAGCCTTTATAGCCACAGCAAATAATGAAATCGTTGATACCGTGATGTGAATACATCTTCATGATGTGCCAAAGGATCGGCTTACCACCAATCTCGATCATAGGCTTAGGTTTGAGATGTGTCTCTTCTGAAATTCGAGTGCCCAAGCCACCCGCCAAGATTACTGCTTTCATACCTATGCTCTTCCATAACTGTCTTGCAATCGAACGATATCGTCTTCGCCTAAATACCCGCCGGATTGCACTTCAATGATTTCTAGATCTTCTTTGCCGGGATTTTCTAAGCGATGGATCTCACCCAGTGGAATATAGGTAGACTGATTTTCGCTCAAGAATAGCTTGTGCTGGCCGCATATCACCATAGCTTGACCTTTCACCACAATCCAATGCTCAGCGCGGTGGGCATGCTTTTGAAGGCTCAATGCAGCGCCAGGTTTGACGTTAATGCGCTTGACTTTGAAACGTTCGCCCTCGTCAATACTGTCGTACCAACCCCAAGGACGATGAACTTTGCGGTGGAAGTTGGGTTCGCTGCGATTAGATTTTGCCAGCTGAGCGACGATATTTTTGACTTGCTGGCTGCTAGATTTTTCGCAGACCAGAACAGCATCTGCTGTTTCAATGATGGCGAGATTTTTTACGCCTACCGCAGCCACGAGGCGACTGCTGGCGTGGATAAAGTTGCGCTCGCTGCTGTCTAACAGCACATCGCCATGCGCCACATTGCCTTGTGTATCCGCTTGGCCGATTTGCCAAACCGCATCCCATGCGCCGACATCACTCCACTTCGCGTCTAAATCCACCATGCGAATAGGAAACGCTGAATCTGGGCACTTTTCCATAACGGCGACATCTACCGACTCTGAAGGCACAGCGGCGAATTCAGCAGAGTTGGGGCGAACAAATTGCAGACCGCCGGCGAGTGGATCGCTTGCTTTAGCTTCCCATGCTTTCTCGCAGGCTTGCAAAATATCCGGGCGAAACTGTGCAAGCGCTTTGAGCCAGACGCTGGCGCGCAACACAAACATGCCGCTATTCCAAGCGTAATCGCCATTAGCAAGGTACTGCTTGGCGATCTCTAGTGACGGTTTTTCCACGAATTGATGAACGTCACGAACTGGGGTTTCTGAAGCTGCGCCAGCACGAATGTACCCGTAGCCAGTCTCTGGCCGATCTGGCTTGATACCTAGGATCACGACAGACCCATCAGACGCCGCCTGAATCGCTCGGCGCAGGCTACTTGCATAACCAGCTTCGTCTCCAATATATTGATCCGCTGGGCTGGCAACGAGCACGGAGTCGCCGACTTGTTCTGTCGCTTGCAAGGCGGCGAGCGTAAGCGCAGCAGCAGTGTTTCGAGCGCAAGGCTCTAACAATAAACTGGCTTGACTCGTGTGGACTTCACGAAGCTGCTCAAGCGCCAAAAAGCGATGCTCTTCGCCTGTCACGATGAGGCTGGATTGAATGTGAATTTGATCATCGGCAAGCGCGTTAAGGCGCATTGCGGCGAGCTGATATAAACTGTGTGTGCCCGACAGCACTAAGAATTGCTTGGGGAAACCCGCTCGGGAAAGCGGCCAAAGCCTAGTGCCCGAGCCACCACACAAAATCACGGGTGTGGCTTTAATCATACTTGGCTCACCTTCGAGCCCAGCACCAAGGCGTGAGATGTCACTTGATCACGTAACGCCTGGGCTTGCAAGGCATCAATTTCAGCTCGCAGGCGTTCATATTCCGCTTTTTTGACTTGCAGGAATTCAACCGTGAGTTCAGCTCGCGCTGTGATGCCTGCGGGAGTAAGCACATAGGCATACGCCAGCTTGTTTTTGTTGTTCTTGAAATTTCGTGCAATCAGAAAACCTTTGGCCAACAAGGCCTTGAGGCAATAATTGGCCTTGCCCAAGCTCACGCCCAATTGAAGAGCTAACTCTCGCTGATTGAGCTGCGGCTGATCGGCGAGCACTTGCAGTGTGCGCAAATCGGTTTCTAGGGCTGATGCGTTCATGTACTGAACAGATGCTACCATAAGAGGTGTTTAAAGATGAGAAATATGTTGCGTATTTTGTGTTTTGGTCGCTTTTTTGATGACATTCCAGGTGGCATGCAAACACATGTTGACCATCTGTTTCGCGCGATGAAGGGGCATGTTGACTACGTACATCTCGTGCCCAGCCGTGATTCAACTGGCTTTGAAGGCGAACTGCACAGCTTCCCGCTGATTCGCACGCCGAGTTGGAACGTGGATGGCTCGCTGGCGTTGTCGCCAAAATTGATCGCCCGCGCCCGCCAGCTGCATAAAGAAAAACCGTTTGACTTAGTGCATCTGCACATGCCTGATCCGATGTCGCATCTTGCATCTTGGGCTATTCCCAGTCACGTCCCGCGCATCATCACTTGGCATGCAGACATTATTCGCCAAAAGCTGCTTCTCTTGGGCTATCGACCTTTCCAAAACGCCGCGCTGCGCAATGCAAAAGGCATCATTGCAGCCACACCGGCACACATCAAAAGCTCAATGGAATTGGTTGCGCCGCATCTGAAAGATAAGTTGCATGTGATTCCGTTTGGTTTCGATTTGGCGCACTATGCGCAGCCGCTCGCGCTAGCGGATCAGCTTCGAAAGCGCTACAGCGGAAATATGATCTTCGCTCTTGGCCGCCATGTGCATTACAAAGGCTTTGATGTGTTGATCAAGGCCATGGTGCAGTTGCCGCCCGATGCACAGCTCGTCATTGGTGGTGAGGGGCCTTTAACGGATGAATGGAAAGCTCTGGCGGCACTTAGCCCAGCGGCAACACGCATTCATTTCGTGGGCAAGATAACAGACGCTGACTTACCGGCTTATTTCCAAGCCTGCGATGTATTTTGTTTGCCCGCAGTGAATCAAGCCGAAGCCTTTGGTATCGTGCAAGTGGAAGCATTTGCTTGCGCTAAGCCCGTAGTCAGCACCAAGCTCAACAACGGTGTGGATTTTGTGAACCAAGATGGGATCACGGGGCTTACGGCGATGCCAGGCAGTGTGGATGAACTAGCCGTCGCCTTGAATCGCTTGCTTGCCGATCCTGCACTGCGCCAGAAGCTTGGGGCGCAGGCTTTGCAGCGCGCGCGACAAGAATTTTCTCTTGAGGCTCTGCGCAGCAAGACGCTGGCCGTGTACCGTCAAGCTGCCCGGCAAGCTGTGCGATGAAGGTGCTAGTTACCGGAAGCAACGGCTTTGTAGGGCAAGCGCTCTTCAAGCATCTTGCTGATCTCAAACATCAAGTGTGGGCACAGGTGAGAAACAACCAATCACTATCAATAAGTGAGCGCTCTGCGCAATATATACGCCGGCTAGAGGCCGATTTCTCTCATATTCCTGCTGAAAAATTGCGATTGGAGATAATTGAGGCTGTGGTGCATTGCGCGGCGCGGGTGCATCAGGTGCGCGAGAGCTCGGGTGATCCACTTGCTGCGTATCGCGCCGTCAACACCGCTGCGACGCTGGCTTTGGCGCAGGCTGCAGCTGATGCTGGCGTGCGGCGATTTGTGTTTTTAAGCTCGGTCAAAGTCAATGGTGAATTCACACAACGTGGGCAGCCTTTCGTATCGAACGAAGCCGCTCCGCAAGACCCGTATGGCATCAGCAAATGGGAGGCTGAGCTTGGTTTGAAAGAGATCGCAGCGAAGACGGGGATGGAAGTGGTAATTATTCGTCCACCACTCGTCTATGGCCCGGGCGTGAAGGCGAATTTTCGGGCGATGATGCGCACACTGCATCGTGGCATTCCGTTGCCCTTTGGTGCGATCCACAATCAGCGCAGCTTGGTGGCTTTGCCGAATTTGGTGGATTTCATCGCGCTGTGTTTGACCCATCCGCAGGCTGCGAATCAAACATTCATGATCAGTGATCAACAGGACGTGAGCACCACCGAGCTGCTGCGGGGCATAGGCAAAGCTTTGAATCGCCCTGCCCGCCTGCTGCCCGTGCCGCATGGCTTGCTGCAGCTGAGCCTGAAAGCCATTGGCAAAGGCGGCGTAGCACAGCGATTGCTGGGCGATTTGATGGTGGATTCAACGCCTGCTATGAGCTTGCTGGGCTGGAAGCCACCCGTCACGCTACAGCAAGGCTTGCAGCTCACAGCGGATCATTTTCTCCTTCAAGAAAAATCCAAAGCAGTGGCCAAAGCCTGAGCCGCGCTGGCCTTGAGGCTTTAAAATCGAAAGCTTTGCTGCGCTGTGTGGCATGCCCTTCGCACGATCTAAGATCATGAGCCACGACAACAATACGACCCAGACAAGCCCAACTCTTGACGAGAATCAACTCATTGCTGAGCGCCGAAGCAAGCTTAGCCACATACGCAGTCAAGGCATCGCCTTCCCAAATCATTTCAAGCCGCAACACAAAGCGTTTGATTTGCATGCAGCGTACGACAAGCAAGAGATGCCGAGCATGGCAGAGGCGACAATCCCCGTCACCATCGCCGGCCGCATGATGCTCAAGCGCGTGATGGGCAAGGCCAGCTTTGCCACAGTGCAAGATGGCTCAAGCTCCGTGGTGAGCG
>JANMDU010000143.1:0-11677 GCA_031376455.1 Variovorax sp.
ACCCAGCCGTGATTGCCGATAACGTGGGCGATAACGTGGGCGATTGCGCTGGTATGGCCGCTGACTTGTTTGAAACCTATGCCGTGACCTTGATTGCCACGATGGTGCTCGGCGCATTGCTGCTGTCTAGCTCGGGCACAGCGGCTGTGATCTATCCCATGATGCTCGGCGCTGTGTCGATCATCGCCTCCATCATCGGCTGCTTCTTCGTGAAAGCCTCTCCTGGCATGAAGAACGTGATGCCTGCGCTTTACAAAGGCTTGGCAGTGGCTGGCGGCTTGTCGCTGATTGCCTTTTATTTCGTGACCGTGGCGATCATGCCCGACAACGCGATCAAGGCTAGCGGCACGCAAATGGCGCTGTTCGGCGCTTGCGCTATTGGCTTGATCTTGACGGGCGCTCTTGTGTGGGTGACTGAGTACTACACCGGCACGCAATACGCGCCTGTGAAGCACATTGCACAAGCCTCCACCACCGGCCACGGCACGAACATCATTGCCGGCTTGGGCGTATCCATGCGCTCCACCGCTTGGCCTGTGATTTTCGTGTGTATCGCTATTTGGTGTTCTTACGCATTGGCTGGCTTGTACGGCATTGCGATTGCAGCAACCTCGATGCTCAGCATGGCCGGTATCGTCGTAGCGCTTGACGCTTACGGCCCCATCACCGACAACGCCGGCGGCATTGCTGAGATGGCTGAACTGCCAGCGTCTGTACGCGAAGTCACTGACCCGCTCGACGCGGTGGGCAACACCACCAAGGCCGTGACCAAGGGCTACGCGATTGGCTCGGCTGGTTTGGCGGCTCTCGTGTTGTTTGCGGATTACACCCACAAATTAGAGTCTTACGGCAGCATCGTCAGCTTCGATTTGAGCAACCCGATGGTGATCATTGGCCTCTTTATCGGCGGCTTGATTCCTTACCTCTTCGGTGCAATGGCGATGGAGGCTGTGGGCCGCGCTGCGGGTTCGGTGGTGGTCGAAGTGCGCCGCCAATTCAAAGATGGCGAGATCATGGCGGGCAAACGCAAGCCAGATTACAGCGCGGCTGTGGACATGCTAACAACAGCTGCGATCAAAGAGATGATGATTCCATCACTCTTGCCAGTCGTCGTGCCAGTCGTCGTCGGCTTGGCTCTTGGCCCTGCGGCTTTGGGCGGCTTGCTGATGGGCACGATTGTCACCGGCTTGTTCGTGGCGATCTCGATGTGTACCGGCGGCGGCGCTTGGGACAACGCGAAAAAGCTCATCGAAGACAACTTCGTGGACAAAGACGGCGTAACCCACAAAAAAGGGGGCGATACCCACAAAGCCGCTGTAACAGGTGACACCGTGGGTGATCCGTACAAAGACACTGCTGGCCCCGCTGTGAACCCACTGATCAAGATCATCAATATCGTGGCGCTCTTGATCGTGCCGCTCATGATGTCGATTCATGGCAAGCCTGCGCCTAAGCCAGTGGCTGTTGTTGCGCCGGTCGCAGCTGTAGCTGCAGCTGTGGTGGCTGCTGCGCCAGTCGTAGTTGCGGCTGCTGCACCAGCGGCAATGCCTGCAGCAGCTCCTGCCGCTGCTGCTCCAGCTGCCGATGGCGCGAGCGTTAAGGTTGATGGCGGCGTGGTGAAGTTTTACTTCGCTGCTGGTAAAGCAGAATTAGCACAAGACGGTGCAAAAGCACTTGAGACGATTCTTGCTGCAGCAAAAACTGGCAAGAAAGTTGGCATCAGCGGCTATGTGGATCCAAGCGGCGATGCCGCGAAAAATGCTGAGCTGGCCAAGCAACGCGCCTTCGCTGTGCGTGAGTTGCTCAAAGTCTCTGGCGTGCCAGATGGCCAGATCGTGCTCGTTCGCCCGAACGACATCAAAGAAGGCTCGAACAGCGCGGCAGAAGGCCGCCGCGTAGAAGTGTTCATGATCTAAAGCGATCCGATTGATCACAAGCCGCTGGTGAAAATCAGCGGCTTTTTTGTTGTCTTTTTCTGATGCTAAAGCGTTACAGTGACATCACGTTCTTCAAGGAGTTTTTCATGCTTCGCATTTTTCTAAGCATCACCGCAGCTCTGATAGCAACCAGCCTGATCGGTTGCGCCGCCCTGCGTCCTCAGCCCAAAACGCTCAATATTTCGCAAGAGCGCTTAATGCAATTGATCACCAGCCAATTCCCCTTCAACAGCAAGATGCTTGAAGTGCTCGACGTCGGCGTAAGCTCTCCGCAAATCAGCTTTGATGCCATCAACAATCGCATCAACACTTCTCTGGCATTAAACGTCGCTGGCAGCGGGATCGCCGGCTTGCTCACCAAGCGCGAGTACAAAGGCGGCCTCGATCTGAGCTACGGCCTGCGTTTTGAGCCAAGTGACAATTCGGTGCGCATGACAGATGTGAGGTTAAGCAAACTCAATGTCGAAGGTGCGCCCGATCTGCTAGAGCGCCCGATCTCGCGCCTTGGCGTGGCACTCGCGCAGCGGCTGCTTTCTGATCTCCCGCTCTACAAAGTGAGCGCACAAGATCTGGAAGCCGCCAAAGGCTGGGGCTACAAGCCCGGCGCCTTCAAAGTCAGCGCGACAGGCCTAGCTATCACGCTGGATCCGATTGAGAAGAAATAGCGGCTTAAGGCAGCTGCCTTGCTTCATGGCAATTGTGAAAGCGCCTGCATGTACGCCGGGGAGACCATCAACTCATCCCAGCCGAGCGGCGCAGTTTGCGGCAATAAATCGAGACGGCGTTGCTCACTCATTTCACTTAAGGAGAATTGGCGTTTGGTTTGCGCTGTCGCCAAGCCATCCAGCAGCTCATCCACCGCACTGCCCTCATCGCCCACGCTTTGGTTGCACAGCAGCACCATATCGCAACCAGCGTTCAATGCCGTGATGGCTGCTTGGGTGTAGCTCACGCGTTGATCGTCGATCAGTCGCGCTCCCTCCATGCTCAGGTCATCGCTAAAAATCGCACCCGTGTAACCAAAATCACCGCGCAAAATCTCTTGCAGCCAACGCTTGGAAAAGCCCGCTGGCCGCGAATCGACTTTCGGGTAAATCACATGCGCTGGCATCACCGATTGCAAGCCCACCGAGAGCCATTTATAAGGCGCAGCATCATCGGCCAGGATCGCCTTCAAGCTGCGTTTGTCTACCGGAATCTCCGTGTGTGAATCCGCTTTGACAAAGCCATGCCCCGGAAAATGTTTGCCGCAACTGCTCATACCCGCCAGCAGCAAGCCATGCATCAGGCTCTTGGCCAGCAACGTGGCGACTCGCGGATCGCGCGCGAAAGCTCGATCACCGATCACTGAGCTACCGCCGTAATCTAGATCCAGCACAGGCGTGAAACTCATATCGACACCGCAGGCGCGTAGCTCAGCGGCTAGGATGTAGCCGCAAGCGGTGGCTGCGTGCGTGGCTTGCATTGCACCGCTACCGGAGGAGCGCTTGTCGTTACTCATCCACAGTTCACCCAATGCGCGCATCGGCGGCAAATGCGTAAAGCCATCCGTTTTAAAGCGCTGCACACGCCCGCCTTCATGATCCACCAAGATCAGCAAATCTGCGCGAACAGCCTTGATCTCGGCGCACAAATGCGTGAGTTGATCGCGGTCAGCCCAGTTGCGAGCAAATAAAATCACGCCGCCCGTCAGCGGGTTGGCAAGGCGTTTTTTATCGGTCTTGGTCAACGTCAGGCCGGCAACGTCGAGGATGATGGGTGAGTGTTGTGTCATAAGTATTCTCTCAAATTGATAGCAGCTTGCGCATATTCTATGCCGGCTAAGCACCGATTTCGCTTGAAATCCATGATGAATGGCGTTCCACCACGCAAAATGAAGCGGCGTAATCTGTTTCATCTGTGACGGTGATGTGCGCCGTGAGCTTTTTCTCCTCGAACCAATCTTTTAAGCCGCCATGAAGCACAATACGCGGCTCGCCCGAGGGCAGCTTAGCAATCTCACATAAGCGCCAGGTCATTGGCATGCGCATGCCCAGCCCAATCGCTTTGGAGAAGGCTTCCTTCGCAGAAAAGCGCGTCGCCAAATAGCGCACACCCCGCTCAGGCCAGCGCGCGCTTCGCTGCCGCCAAACGATCAGCTCAGCATCGCTCAAAATCTTTTGCGCAAAGCGCTCTCCATGCTTATCCAAGCTGGCTTGTATGCGGCGAATATCGCAAATATCTGTGCCGATGCCGTAGATCATGAGAATTCCTGCGAGCGAGTGGGCGTTAGGTTGCGTTCAAAATCAGCATGCCAGCCCGGCAAAGCCGCAGCATAGCGCGTGCCCTTGCCTTGGCCCTGCAAAGCAAGCAAGCCGTTTTGATACAGATCAACCAAATCGCGCGTGGCAGTGGCCTTCGACGCGCCTGTGAGCTTGGTGTATTTGTCAGCAGTGAGCCCACCCAGAAAGCCACCGTCCCCCGCATCAAGCAAACGAGAAAGCACTTTGCGCTGCCGCTCATTGAGCGAAAAAGGAGCGCAGCGCTGCCAGAAAGCAGCCTTTTCTGATGCCACACGAATCACAGACAGAGAATGCTCGCAGCCGCGCGTAAACACACCAATAAACCACAGCACCCAATCGGTCACATCAATGCCTTTGCCCTGACTTTGCGCCGCATATGTGGCTGCGTTGAGCTGACTGTAATAGTCTTTGCGCTCTGCTTGGAGTTGCCGCGATAGGCTAAAGATACGCTGCGATGTTTGCAGCTCTTGCGCGAGTACGTAATCAGCAAGTGCCCGCCCTACGCGGCCATTTCCATCCTCAAAAGGATGAATCGCCTCAAACCACAGATGCGCCAGCGCTGCGCGTACTAAGCTAGGCGGGCGAGCTATTCCCTCGGGAGCAGACCGATCAGGGCGCGTCTGTTCTAGCCAATACAAAAAGTGCTGCATTTCTTGGGGCACTTGGCGCGAAGGAGGCGCGGTGTAATGCACCTGCTCTCTGCCCAGCGCACCACTGATGATTTGAATGGAATCTTCATGCATGCGATAACTGCCCACCACGATGCGCAGCTTGCCCGGCATAGCATCGTTATCCGGGAAAATCATTTTTTGCCAAGCGCACAGGCGCTGCTCCGTCAAAGCGCTGCTGTGTTGTTGCATCGCCTCTTGCATCATCTGCACCAAGCCCTCCACATCACGATCTGCACCCCGAGGCACGCTCAAGCCCAGCCGATAGCCCACGGACGAACGCACCGCCTGCACATCTAAATCTTGGCCTTCGATGGCCGAAGTGGCCAGCGCATCTTGCGCCCATAAATCACGATTGATCGACTGCTCGCCATCAAAGCCTATATTTTGCAAAGCCGCACTGAGCTGCGCTTGCGCTTTCTGCGCGTGCGCAATAGGCCACTGCGCAGCATCTTCACGCCAAGTGAAGGCTGGCCAAACAGGCCATTGCCAGACAGGGCTTTTGAAGACGGTTGGCGCAGAGAAGCGGGCAAGACGAGATGACATGAGCCGTATTTTAACTAAATACGGCTCAATTAATGAGCCGTATTTTCATGAAATACGGCTCACAAGCGTCTCAACAGACATCAGGCGACAGGCTTGAGCACCGCCAAATAAGCCTTCACCGCCTCTGCGTAGCCCACTTCCAATGCATCCGAGACGAAGGCGTGGCCAATTGAGACTTCTGCAATAAAGGGGATCGCAGCGATGAAAGGCTTGAGATTGGCTTGTGTCAAATCATGCCCTGCATTCACACCTAGTCCAGCATCACGCGCCGCCTGCGCGGTCGCTTGGAATTGCGCGAGCACTTTCGCCTCGCCAGTTTTGCCAAATGCGCTTGCCCACGTCTCTGTATAAAGCTCCACCCGGTCTGCGCCCACAGCTTTGCAAGCGGCCATTTGGCTTGGCACAGGATCCATGAAGAGGCTCACGCGCACGCCAAGCGCATGGCATTCGTCAATCAGCGGCTTCAAGCGCTCAGCATCAGCTGGGAAACTCCAGCCGTGATCCGATGTGCTTTGGCCTTCGCTGTCGGGCACGAAGGTGGCTTGATGCGGTTTCATGCCTTGACGAGAGAGTTCGCGAATGAAATCCATCAAGTTGTGAAACGGATTGCCTTCAATGTTGAGCTCCCTGTTAGGCCACAGGCGCATCAACTCGGCGATTTCAACCACATCGCCTTTGCGAATATGCCGCTCATCTGGGCGCGGATGCACCGTGATGCCAGCCGCTCCTGCTTTCAGGCAAATCTCAGCCGCGCGGGTCACATTGGGGTAGCCCACATGCCGCGTGTTGCGCACGAGCGCGACTTTATTCACATTCACCGAAAGCACTGGGGAAACCAATTTTTCCATAAGATTTCAAGCCTTTTAGGCACTTAGCCGGCGTATCTACTGCGCGGAGTGCTATTGAAATAATAGTAAACAGACATCAGGCCAATGCCTGTGCATCCATCATCAGCTGCCGCGTGCGAAAGCCCCGGCTGCCTGCAGAGTAGTTTAGCAAGCTACGAAGAATTTGTTTGAGCGCAGATCGATCCACCGCACTCATCGCCATCACCGCCTCACGCGCCGGGAAAATTGCAGCGCGCTGATCCAGCGCGGTTTGCAAACTCTTCCAAGCCGTTGCACTCAACGCGGCATCCTCAGAAGACGCACCGCTCGCCTCACGCAGCCCCACCTCTGGAATCAAGCTGTAGAGCACATCACTCTGCAACATATCCGATGAGAAACTATCGGTATCGAGCGCAGGCAGCAAACCAATCTCGCGCAGCAGCACTAGCTCAAACGCCCGCAGCGATGCATCCAGCAGCGGCGCATCACGCAGCCAAGCGCATGCCTGCGCATATGCATCAAACAACAACTCATGCGGATCATCGCGCGCAGTCAGCTTCATCATCAGCTCATTCAAATAGTAGCCCGAGAGCAACGCATCGCCGGTGGGCATCGTGAGCCCGCCTTGCCACTCCGCACCCTTCAAAGTATGCACCTCTGCATCGCCCGAATAACTGATGGAGAGCAATTGCAGCGGCAATAAAATCGCCCGAAACTGCGAGCTCGGCCGCTTAACGCCCTTGGCCACAATCGCCACCCGCCCGTGATGCCGAGTCAGCGCCTCCAAGATCAAGCTGCTCTCGCTCCAATCGTAGCGATGCAAGACAAAAGCTGGTTCGTGGAGGGTGCGTTTCATTCGCAAAGGGAAAAAGGGATTACATCTTTCATTATCAGGTTCTCTATTTGATAACAGTGATGTGTAAAGCCGGGAACATTTTATTTTGCATCGTTAGTCGTTCTGCACTTTGATGATCTGCTCTGAGATGAAAGGATTTATAAGTTTATACAAGCCCACAGGCTCTTGCTCTGCGTTTTTTGCTTTGATTTGATTTGCAATAACACCGTGGACTGCTTGACGAATACATCCTTGGCCAGATTGACTTTATTTTTCAAGCCCATCTGGCACCACAAACTCAGGGCTTAACTTGACTCCATCGGTCTTGTTCGTCAGCCGCTTTGCTGCTGACTTTTGCCCAAACTTGATCCGCTTTCACTTTGGATGAGCCTGCGCTTCGGCGCTGGAAAAAATCAGCCGTTTCCATCGCGCTGATTTTCTCAGCGATCGCAACAACGAAGAACTGATTCATCGTTGTATCGTCTGCCGCCGCGATTCGCTTGGAGGCAGATTTCAATGATTCAGGGAGGCGGAGGGCGTAGCTGCTCATGGCTGATTTCCTTTCAATACGGGCTTAGGAAGTGAGAAATAACGAAACGTTTGCTCAGGATTAAACACCTTGACACCGAAACTGGCTGCCGGAGAAAAGTCGCGCGCGTTGTAGGTGACGATCACTGCGCCCGGCGCATTAACTGCCGCCTCCAACACCATCTCATCCGACGGATCACGCAGCTGAGGCCGCCATTGATAATGGGTTGTCACGGGCAATACATAACTGGCCAAATCCGCTAACACAAAGTCGATATCAGTTGCATTCAAACCAAAAGCTTCCAGCTGCTTTGGACGCATCAGCACATCTTCGTATTCCAAAAACAGCGCTGGGCTACAACAGATCGTGGCATGGCCATCGCCAACTGTCTGCACCAATGCAAAAGATGGACCATAGCGGCTGCGTAGCGCGCTCACCAAGATGTTAGCATCTAAAACAATTTTAGGCAATATTTTCATATCACCGGCGATGTTAACAGAATCTCGTCATTCGTAGCCGAAGCTTTTAACGCGCTCTGCGTTGTCCGCCCATCCGCCTTGCACTTTCACCCATAGTTGCAAGAAGACTTTGGCATCTATCAAGCGCTCCAGCTCTTGGCGCGCTTCTGTGCCCATGCGCTTTAAACCTTCGCCGCCTGCGCCGATGACCATGGCCTTGTGCGAGTCGCGCTCGACGATGATGGTGGCGGCGATTTTGACGAATCGGCCAACTGTTTTGCCAGGCTCCTCCGTAAATTTATCAATCACCACGGTGCTGGTGTAGGGCAGCTCATCGCCGGTGAAGCGGAAGAGCTTTTCGCGCACGATCTCACCGGCCATGAAGCGCTCGGATTTATCGGTGATCTCTTCATCTTTGTAAATCCACGGCTGCTCAGGTAGGTATTTTTCGCAGATCACGAGCAGGCGCTCAATGTCCTTTTTCTGCTTGGCGCTCATGGGGATGATTTCAGCGAACTGGATGGTTTTGACGACCTCCAGGTCTTCGGCGCTGATCTCTGTTGTGTCAACGTCTTCTGCGTCTGCAACACTTTCATCGCCTGAAACATGAGCAACCCCAGCAACATCGGCGCGTTCTTCTGCAGGCTTTGCATCGCTGCGCATTTTTGAATCACTAGCGGGCTCGATTTTGGGCTCGAATTTGATCGCGCCCATGCCTTTGACATGCACCTCTTGCAACCACGGCGCAATGTCTGCGCGGCGGTTCACGGTATCAAGCTTATTGGCCACCAAGACGACGGGCACGCCCTTGGCTTGCTTGCCCAGCAGCGAGAGCACCTTGGCATCCGCGCCCGACAAGCGCCCGGCTTCAACGACGAGCAAGATCAAATCGACGCCGCTGACAGCGCCAGAGACGGTTTTATTCAGCGAGCGATTGAGCGCAGTGCCGTGACGCGTTTGAAAACCCGGCGTATCGGCGAAGACAAATTGCGCCGCGCCTTGGCTGCGAATGCCCAGAATACGGTGGCGCGTGGTTTGCGCTTTGCGCGAAGTGATGCTGACTTTTTGTCCGACCAAGGCATTGAGCAAAGTAGATTTGCCGACGTTGGGTTTGCCAACGATGGCGATCATGCCGCAGCGCTGTGCAACAGTGGGGGCAACAGTTGCTGCTGCCCCAGCTTCCGACGAGGCAGTTTTGCTAAAAAATGCGTCAAGCAGTTGATCGGTGGGAGCAACGGCATTGGATGCGGTTGTGGACGGTAATTTTTTCATGATTTATGGCTCTAGCCGGCATCTATATTGCGCAGAGTGCTATTGAATAAATAGCGATTTTGAAAGACATCAAGCTGGCATGGCCAGCAGTTTGAGCATGGCCGCAGCGGCTTCTTGCTCAGCAGCCCGGCGCGAGCTGCCAAAGCCGCGCGCTTCTCGCTCAAGCTTTTCAATGGCGCATTGCACCTCGAAAGTTTGCCGATGCGCCGCGCCCGTGATGCTCATCACGTTGTAGGCGGGCACGCTCATCTTGCGCGCCTGCAACCATTCTTGCAGCTCTGTTTTGGCATCTTTCGCGGCAGCTGGCATCTCAGGATTGATGGCTACGCTGTCAAACAAGCGATGAACCAAGGCTGCTGCCTTATCAAAACCCGCATCGAGATACACAGCGCCAATCACCGCCTCCAGCGCATCCGCAAGAATCGAAGGCCTCTTGCATCCGCCTGATCGCAACTCGCCCTCGCCCAAACGGATCAAGCTACCCAGATGCAACTCATGCGCGATTTTGTGAAGCGTATCCTGCTTCACAAGATTGGCCCTGACTCGAGAGAGCTCGCCTTCTTGCAGCGTGCCTAAAGCGCGAAAAAGCATGCCTGAGACGGCAAGATTGAGCACTGAATCACCAAGAAACTCTAGCCGCTCATTGTGATCGGCGCTAAAACTGCGATGTGTCAGTGCCTGCGTGAGCAAAGCAGATTTAGAGAATTGATGCTGGAGCTTACGCTGCAAGCCATCTATGGCATCAGACATGCGAGAGACCAGGATACATGAAAAGCCGTGAACGCCAGGCCATCGTTTACTTGCTGGAGCCTGCGTATTTCAGCGTGAGATAAGCGGGGCCACCGAGGTGAATTTCTTTGCTGTAAGCAAAGCTAGCAAAGATTTTGTCTCCCGTTTTAGATATTTCTAAATCTTTGCCTGAAATGGCTTTGAAATCGTCGATCGCTTGGGCTTTATCAAAATTGCTGCGAATTTCTGCCACAGAGCCCCCCGTTGAAACCGCCTTGTTGACCGCCTTGCCGATGGCTTGGTACTCAATCAAAGTCGGGATCGCCTGCGCTCCGATCACGCCGAGGAACGCAAGTGTTCCGCCGACAAAAAGTAGGCCGATCAAAGAGACGCCGCGTTGCTGAGATTTCATAGTCGATGCTCGCTTTTATTTAGAGAACCATTGTGAGTCTTAATCAGTGGAATCCGCCAATTCTGCGTAGATTACCAAAATTCATCCACACATAAAAGGCTTTGCCCACGATATTTTGCTCGGGCACGAAACCCCAAAAGCGTGAGTCTTGTGAGTTGTCGCGATTGTCACCCATCATGAAGTAATGCCCGGCAGGTACTTTGCAGCTCACGCCTTCGATGCTGTAGCTGCACTGATCCATGTAAGGAAAATCGACGATACGGCTGTTGCCAATCGGCCCGCCGGGATACATCAGCAGCTTATGCGGCTTGGCTTGACCGGGCAATTGCTCTTCAAATTGCGGAATGTAAGTCGTTTGCGTTTCGTCGAAGAAATCGGGCAGCGTCGTGCGCTTAACCAGTTCACCATTGATGCGCAGCTCTTTATTGGTGTATGTCACCTGATCGCCGGGCACGCCCACGATGCGCTTGATGTAATCGACATTTGGATTCGGCGGATAACGAAACACCATCACGTCGCCGCGCGCCGGATTGTTCACATCGATGATCTTTTTATTGATCACCGGCAAGCGCACGCCATAGGTAAATTTGTTGACCAGAATCAAATCACCGACCCAAAGCGTAGGGATCATCGAACCCGTGGGAATTTTGAATGGCTCAAACAGAAACGAGCGTAGCAAAAATACGATACAAATCACGGGGAAGAGCCCAGCCGTCCAATCAAGCCACCAAGGCTGATGCAACACTGCATCCTTTGAAGCCACCATTTCTTGGGCATGCGTCTCTGTTTTCGAGATGCCCATTTTCTCCAGCTCAGCTTGGCGAGCAACGGCTTGGCTCTCAATGCTGGCAGCAGCCTTAGCGCGACCCGGCAAGAAGATGAATCGCTCCAAAAGCCAATACACACCCGTCACGCAGGTCGCGATAAAGAGCAGCAAAGAAAAGTTGCCCTCCACCACATTGAAATACCACGACGCGGCATACGCCACAAAAGCACCGAGCACCACCGTTGTGACGCTGGGCATAAACTTCAACAACTTCACGCTCATTAATCTTCCACCTGCAAAATAGCCAGAAATGCTTCTTGTGGCACTTCCACCGTGCCGATTTGCTTCATGCGCTTCTTACCCGCCTTCTGCTTTTCCAAGAGCTTTTTCTTGCGCGTGATGTCGCCGCCGTAGCA
>JANMDU010000153.1:0-2339 GCA_031376455.1 Variovorax sp.
TACTTCTTCAACAGCGATGCCTACTTCCGCTTCTGTGATGATGCTCACAAGCTCGGCGCTGAAATCCCCGTCGTCCCCGGCATCATGCCGATTACCAATTCCAGCCAACTCATGCGCTTCTCAGACGCCTGCGGCGCTGAAATTCCCCGCTGGATTCGCACTCGCTTATCTTCTTTTGGCGACGACACAGCCTCCATCAAATCCTTTGGCCTCGATGTCGTCACCGATCTCTGCGATCAACTGCGCAACGGCGGCGTGCCCGGTTTGCATTTCTACAGCATGAATCAAGCCGCTACGGTAACGGAGATTTGCAAACGGCTTGATTTGGCTTGAAATACCTTAGTGGTAGTTAGCCATCCATGATGTCTGTGGCGGTTCGTAGATACTCATTGCATTTCGGTTTTGGCTTACAATTGGGCTTACTTTATGAATGGCAACACCATGAATACAGCCACACTTTCTGTCAAAGGCCAAATCGTGATCCCGAAGCACGTGCGGGAAACGGCGCAATTGTCTTTTGGGGATGAGCTTGCGATCAGCTATGTCAATGGTGAAATTCGCTTGCGGCCTATCATCACAAAGCAACACGCCGCGCTAAGCCAAGTTGCTGGTTGTTTGGCCAGACCCAACCAAACTATGCCGAGCGATGCAGCCATCAAAGATGCCATCAAGGCGCGATTGAAACGCAAGCACGCGCTATGAAGGCGCTCGATACCAATGTGCTGGTGCGCTTGTTGCTGGCAGACGATGCAGCGCAGCTGGCGCAAGTCAAAAAGCTGCTATCGCAAACCCAGCAATTCACCAGCCCCATCACAGTGATGCAAGAGTTGGTCTGGGTGTTGGAAGCGCACGATTACAGTGTTGCGCAAGTAAGGCAGGCCATGGGCTTGTTACTTTCCCTTCCTAACTTCAAGCCCGCACACCTTGCCGAACTGCAACTCGCACTCGAATGGTATGGCAAAGGCATGGACTTTGCAGATGCCTTGCATCTGGCATTGCGCGGGGCTAGTTCTCAGCTACTGACGTTTGACAAATCGTTTATCAAGCTGGGTAAAAAGCAGGGCTTAACTACGCGGGGTGTGGACTGGGTTGCGGGTGTGGCAAGTTAGCCGATTAGGCTGACAAGTAAATTTGCGCTGCCTGTTCGTTAAATATCTAATTTTGAAAGACCTAACGGCGTTGTGTGGTGATCATAAATTTAATTCAAGATGGTTGTGACTTTGCCGGTAGCATCAAAGTACAGTGTGCCCTTGGCTTTGTATCGCCACTGATCACTTTTTCCTAGCGAGTTTTCAATTGTTCGCACAGAGCTAGGTTCGCCCCAACTGCATTTACGAATCCATTGCGACGTAGCTCCTATGTGAGGTTCAAGAGAGCCTTTGCCGCATTTGGCCTCGCTTGCCTGTATATCAGCTGCTAGTGCAGCACCGCTCGTTTTCGCATAATCATTAATATGCTTTGAACGCTCCGATTCACGCGCGTTTTCATAAGCTGGATCGCCGATTGGTGGGCGAGGCTTGCTTGCTGCCGTCTTCGATGATGAGGTGGGAGGCGTAGCCAGTTTCGAGGCGGGCTTGCCTTCACAAGGTGTTTCTTGAAACGTCACGCTGCCGTTGGCAGCGATGCATTTGTTGGCTGCCCAGGACGACGATGTCATGAATGCGAACAATACCAAGGCAGTAGCGCTAAGAATCGATTTCATGATTTCCTTTTCAAAATTTCCCAATCAATACAAACGATAAGAGGATCAGCTTGTTCCGCGCTGGCGCAAGAGCCTAGTCTTTCACTACAAGACTTCATTGGAGAAAAACATACCATCGAAAAGCTGATCTCACCCCATGAGCGGCGTAGAAGTCAGCACCTCTTCCATCGTCGTCATGCCATCGGCCACGCGCAGCGCGGCGGCTAGGCGCAGGGGGCGCATGCCGTCGGTGATGCCTTGTTTGCGGGTGGCATCCATGTTGGCTTCTTTGTTGACGAGAGACTTGAAGGCTTCAGTGATGGTGAGCAGCTCATACACGCCCATGCGGCCACGATAGCCTGTCATGCGGCAATCGACGCAGCCCACCGGCTTGTAGGGCTTGTAGCCGGCGTTGATTTTCCAAGGCTTTATGAGTTCGTTGATGGCTTCAGGATTGTTATTTGCTGGCTGTTTGCATTCCGCGCACAGCGTGCGCATGAGGCGCTGGGCTAACACGCCGAGCACTGTGGCGTTGATGAGATACGGCGGGATGCCTAGCTCCATCAGACGAGCAACGGCGCTGGGCGCGTCGTTGGTGTGCAGCGTGCTGAACACGAGGTGGCCAGTGAGCGCGGCTTGCACGGCCATCTCTGCGGTC
>JANMDU010000011.1:0-49011 GCA_031376455.1 Variovorax sp.
CAAAGAACGCCATCGTCTGCATCGATTGTCTCGCCAATTGCGTGAAGGTTTGTCGGATTTGGGCTATCCCGTGCATCAAGGCACGGAGCAAATCATTGCGCTTGAATCGGGCACCGAGCCTGCCACGATGATCCTGCGTGATTTACTTGAAGAGCGCGGCGTGTTCGGCGCCGTCTTTTGTGCGCCTGCCACCAGCCGTAATCGCACCATGGTGCGGCTCACGGTCAGCAGTGCTTTAACCGACTCAGAGATCGATCATGTGCTGGATGTCGCCGCCGAGGTTGCTCCTTTGACGCAGCCTTGGCAATGGCCGCTTGCTAAGCGAGCCGCAGCTTCACGTATGAGCGCTGAGCGGGAAGCGCTGACATCAGCGTGAATCAGTCGAGATCTACGCCTCGCTTGGGCAAACTTGCCAGGAAATTGCTGTGGCCGATTCCGATCGTGCCAAGCGCCTTTTGAGAAAAATATGCTGCGATTAAATGACCGCCTGTGCCCAGCGCAATAGCAGGTGCAGATTGCGGCGAGCTATCGTTGTTGGTGGCCTGCAGCCATTCTGCATCGCTGAGCATTTGCCCTTGCGCAATGGCAGCGATCGTTGCCGCATCGTGCCCTGCTGCTTTGGCTAAATCTACGGCAGCGCTCAAATCCTTGTGCATCTCAAATTGAAGCCAGTGCGCATAGCCCGCTGAATCGAGGGCTAGCATCCCAAAAGGCTCAGGCAAGACGACATGCTCGACGCAGTCATGTGCTTTGCGCCATTCAACCAGAGCTTGTTGAACCACGCGGTCTTGCAAGACTTGCTGCTGGCTACGTCGCAACACATTGCGCCAAATGCCTTCATGCAAATCCATCGGCGCGTTGTAGCGTTGGCGCAAAGCACTCACCAATTGCTGCACCAAATCAGGATTTTGCTTGGTCACATAACGATCAATCAATCCATCATTAAATGCGGCCACAGCTGTGTGTTCGTCTGCTTTACCAGTGAGCAAAACGCGATACGGCGGCCAGGACGGGCTGGCTTTAAGCACCTCCAAACCGTTGGCTGCAGGCATGGCATAGTCCACCACCGCAATGCTGGGCAGGCCATAGCGTGCGCTTTGTTTGCGCCAGTAATCCAAAACCAAGTTTGGCAAAGGCTGGCCTTTGTACCACTGGTCAACGATATCTTGATGCTGCGCGATATCGTCTTCCCATAGCAGCGCTTGGCGCTGAACTTGAGCCAAATAATCGCGCATGCGCGTGTGAAAGCGGACGCACCAATCGCGCGGTAGCACGATGGCTAGCATTTCCAAATAAGGCGTCTCATCGTCGAGAAAAACCAGCGCGCTAGGCCGGTGATAAAGGGGAAACTTCATGATCTCTGGTGTTCTGTTCAGTGAGGACGGTTTGGCATGGCAATTGGAGGGTAAAAGTGGCGCCCATGGCAGGTTCTGCATTGACCATGATCGTGCCATGAACGGCCTCAACCACCTGTTTGCAAAATGCAAGACCAAGCCCATGGCCCGTTTCGTTAGCGGTCGAGAAAAAAGGTTCGAAAATCAAATTGAGCTGTCCTGCATCAATGCCGACGCCTCGGTCTTTGATTTGAATGCGACCGACCTTATCTCGCATACCGATTTCGATACGAATGTCACCTTTGTCGTAGCGCGATTGCGCAGTTTTCAGCGAGTGCATCGCGTTTTTAAGCAAGTTGTTGAGCACCTGTGTGAACTGCTGCTTTGAGCCGTAAAAACTAAAATCCGTATGCTGCACCAACTCAACACATAGCCGCTCGCGCGTTGACCCAAATGGATATTCCTTCAACACTTTTTGCACCAGACTAAGAGCGGATAACAAGTCGGTGGCCTGTGGTTGGTAGGTGTAGCGCGCATTGGCCATTTGCAGGTCAATGTGGTGGTTGATCGCGCGCGTAATGCCATCGATCCGGGTCGCCAATTCATCCAAGCGCTCTGCATGACGGTGGTCTTGAGCCACCGATTCCATTCGAATGGCTTGTGCGATCAAAGCCATGGTGGCCAGGGGGGTGCGTAATTCGTGCGCCATGATGCCGATGACGGTGAGTGAGTGTCGCAGGCGCTCACGCCTGAGGTTGGCGCTGGAGCATGCCAAGAGTAAGGCGCTCATTAATGAAAAAATGAACACCACGATGTGCTCAAGTGGAGGTGTGTGCGATTGGCCAAGCAGATGATTTGCAAGCAAACTTGCAGATAAAGCACCACCGAAAAGGCCGAACATCGCTATCCGCCAATCGGTTAAATGGAAATAGACGACGACCATCGCTGCAACGGTTGCCATCCACATCGCAGATCCCACGTTCATCCAATACATCCAGATAAAGAAAAATGGCAGCTGCAGCCAACACACCACAGAAAAATAAAGCCTCATGGTGGGCGTGTGGCATTGATTGCCTGGAGGCTGAAAAATCAAACCAATTCCAGTGGCGGCCATGAAAATTCGAACGCGCCAGTCTTCAAAGGCTTGCGGCAACAGCGATGTCCAAAGCAAAGCAAACCCAAGATGCCCAACCATCGTAAAAACACCCAGCCATTGCAGCCGCCTGCGCGATGGATGCAGAATAATTTCAAGCTCTGGCGCGAAGATCCAGTCTTTGAGTTGTTTCCAAACGAGTTGCATCATGATGGCTTAAGAATACTTTTGTTTTCAGTGGATATGCTTGTTCGCTTTCCTGACAAATATCAGCATCTCCATTGTGAACTTGTTTACAGTCGCAGGCATACTCCATGCATGATTCAACCTGCGAATTTTGACAGCGTGATGCTCGATGGCTTGCTTGCCGACTGGATGGCCGCCCTACAATCCGAAGCGGTGGAGGTGCTTATCGTGCTCGGGCCTGATGTGAATTCGCCAGATGTGCATCGTAGCGTGCATGCGGTGCATCCGCCGCGCCTAGCGGCTATGGCGCAAGCGCTCGCAGAGAGTGAAGAGTTTGGCCGCAATTGGGTGGAATCAGATTCGCCGCTGGCGCTTTGGCAGGATATTTCGCGCGGTAGCTACGCGGAGCTCAGTCGCTGGCGCTTGATGGCGTTGTCCCATGGCTTGCAATCCATCGTACGCGTGGCTTTTATGATGCCGCGCGGCAAACTCATGGAATGCTATTTGATGACACCCCGCGCGCTACACGATAAAACCCAAGCTACAGCGCTGGTGTGGTCGGTGCTCAACATTTGGCCCCGCATCAAACGCGGCATTGCCGACGTGCTTTGCCCTTTGAGTCCGCGCGAGAAAGAATGCCTAGGCCTCGCGTTTGATGGATTGACAGCGGCTGAGACAGGGCTCGAGCTGGTCTGTAGCGAACGCACAGTTAACTACTATCTCTCCAACGCGATGCGCAAGCTCGGTGTGGATAACAAGCTAGCAGCCGTGGAGCGGGCGATTTGGTATGGCGTCATATGAAGCAGTTTTTAAATGAAGCAGGGCGGGCGCTGGAGAATATCGTGCGCTGTGGTCTCAAAGGCGGATGCGAGCGCTAGCAAAGCGGCATCGCCTTGCGGCTTAGCGATGATCTGCAAGCCCATGGGCAGCCCCGTTTTGCTAAATCCGCAGGGCAGGCTGATCGCAGGTAGGCCAGCGAAAGTCGCATAGAGGGTGCATTCCATCCAGCGGTGGTAGGTATCCATGCTGCGCGGACCGTTTGCTGTGATGATTTCTTGAGGCCAGCGTTGCTCAATGGGAAATGGCCAGATCTGCACAGCGGGCAGCGCGAGAAAATCATGCGCTTCAAACTGTTGGAGCATGCATTGGTAAAAAGAGGTTCGCACAGCGCTGGCTCGCATGAGCTCGCTGCCCTTCAAATTCAGCGATTGATCGTATTCCCACAGCGCCTCAGGCTTGATCTTGTCGCGATTGCCCGGAGAGATCATGAAAGGCGCTATGCGCGCGCCCACCAATGCTTTGCGCCAGACGAGCCACGCTTCCCAAATTTGCGCAGACGGCATGCCGAGACCGCATGGCGAGACAATAGCGCCCTCCCTCGCCATGCGCTGCAAGCCAGCGCTGCACGTATCCAACACACCGGGCTCAGTAGCCAAATAGCCATTCATATCGCCCAGATAGCCAATGCGCGTATTTTTAAAGGAAAAGTGGCTGTTTGCCGGCATAAAATCTGCGTGAGATGCTATCGAAAGAGGAGTGTTTGCAGAATAACCCGATTGCGTGTTCAGCAGCATGGCTAGGCTTTCCACATCCCGAGCCATCGGCCCTTCTGTGCCCAGTTGTGCAATCCACACATCGGTGGCAGGCCACATGGGCACGCGGCCTTGAGAGGGGCGCATGCCAAACACATTGCCCCAAGCCGCTGGGTTGCGCAGGCTGCCCATGAAATCCGAGCCATCGGCCACGCTCAGCATGCGCGTGGCCAATGCGACTGCCGCACCTCCACTTGAGCCGCCTGCGGTTTTAGAGAGGTCGTACGCATTACGCGTCGCGCCAAACACTTCGTTGAAGCTGTGTGAACCAAGGCCGAATTCGGGCACATTGGTTTTGCCAATCACGATGGCGCCCGCCGCTTTCATGCGCTGCGCCATGAGGCCATCTTCTTTAGGGATGAAATCTTTGAGCAACGGGCTGCCCATGGTATTGGGCAAACCCGCTGTCGGCGCAATGTCTTTGATCGCCTGCGGAATGCCATGCAACCAGCCTTTGGATCGCCCGGCGGCAAGCAACGCATCATGTGCCGCAGCATCCTGCATCAGCGCATCTTCAGGGCGCAAATTCACAATCGCGTTGACTTGCGGGTTAAGCGCTGCGATGCGCTTCAATGTCGCTTGCATCAGCTCTTGGCAAGAGATTTGCTTGGCTTGAATAAGTCGAGACAGGTGCGATGCACCCAAACTGGTAATTTCCATGACGTGAGGCTTTCAGTTATCAGCTACATTGTGGAATAAATTTTATTTGGAGCGCAGAACACCATGAAACGTCGCAACATCCTCTCAACCGCTTTGACTGCGGCCTCTTTGGCCATCGCTTTGCTCAGTCCGGTGGTCGCACATGCGCAAGCCAAAACCCTCAAGGTTGTGCCGCATGCCAACCTCACGGTGCTTGACCCGGTGTGGACAACCGCGTTCATCACGCGCAACCACGGCTACATGATCTATGACACGCTGTTTGGCACGGATTTGCAAGGCAATGTCAAACCGCAGATGGTGGACAAATGGAGCGTGTCGAAAGATAACTTGCTCTGGACCTTCACTTTGCGTGATGGCCTCGAATTTCATGATGGCAAAGCCGTGAACAGCGAAGATGCCGTGGCCTCGCTCAAACGCTGGGGCAGTCGCGACAGCTTTGGCGGCGCACTCCTGCGCAGCATTGATAGCTGGAGCACGCCCGATGCGAAAACCTTCACCATCAAACTCAAAACGCCGTTTGGCGTGATGCTCGATGCGCTCGGCAAGCCGTCATCGAATGTGCCCTTCATCATGCCCGCCCGCATCGCTGCAACGCCCGGCACCGAGCAAATCAAAGAACACATTGGCTCAGGCCCGTATCGCTTCAACCCCGCTGATTTCAAACCCGGCGAGCGCGTGATCTACACAAAGAATGAAAAATACAAGCCGCGCACGGAAGTGGCGAATGGCACCACCGGCGGCAAAGTTGTCAAGGTGGATCGCGTGGAGTGGGTCATCATCCGTGATGCACAAACCCAATTCAATGCGCTCATTGCTGGCGAGGTGGATATCGTTGAGCAGCCCGCTTTTGAGCAATATGCTTCGCTCAAAACGCAAAAAGACATTGAGATTTTTGATATGTCGCCCGCTGGCACGCAATTCATCTTCCGCTTCAATCACATGCATCCTCCGTTTAACAACGTGAAGATTCGTCAAGCTGCGATGGTGGCACTCGGCCAAGAAGCACACCTCAAAACGCAAGTGGGCACGCCCGGCCTGTTTAAATTCTGCAAGAGCATGTACCCATGCGGCACACCCTTTGCCAGCGACAATACGGGCATCTACACCGGCACGGCAGATCCGAAAAAGGCGGCTGCCATGCTCAAAGAAGCGGGCTACGACGGCACGCCCGTGGTGCTGATGCGTCCGACCGATTTGGCTGCTATTGCTAAGCTGCCACTGGTGGCCAAGCAACAGTTAGAAGCCGCAGGTTTCAAAGTCGATATGCCGCAAATGGATTGGGCCACACTGGTGGCACGCCGCGCCAAGAAAGATGCACCGAATGCAGGCGGTTGGAATGCCTTCATGACCGCTTGGACGGCTGGTGACATCCTGAACCCGATCACCATGGCTATGATGAATGCTACCGGTGACAAGGGCTGGTTTGGCTGGCAAGACGATCCGCAAATCGAAGCCTTGAAAGTGAAATTCATCGCTGCTGCGAATGATGCGGAGAAAAAGAAAGTTGCAGAGCAGATTCAGCTTCGCGCGATGGAAACCGCTACACACGTTCACCTCGGCCAATATAACAACCCTGCTGCACATCGCAAGAGCGTCAGCGGTTTGATGGGCGCAGGTGCTCAGGTGTATTGGAACGTGACGAAAAACTAAAGTACGAAGAACACGGAAGACACAGAAACACACGAAAAGCACAGAAGTTCTTTTGTGACTTCCGAGAAATTTTCGTGACTTCCGTGTTCATTTTTCTGAATGCTCCTAGCAAAGCTAGAGTCGCAGTGATATCTCTTCATGCTTAGATTCTTCTTTCAGCGCCTACTGGCCATCATCCCGGTGTTGATGGTAGTGGCCATCGTCGTCTTTCTAATTCTCCGGCTCACGCCGGGCGATCCGGCGGCGGTGATTGCAGGCAACAGCGCCACCAATGATGAGATTGAACGCATCCGCGAACAGCTGGGTTTAACAAAACCTTTGCTGATGCAATTCGGTATTTGGATCGGTAACCTGCTGCAAGGCGATTTTGGCTATTCTTACTATTTGAACAAGCCCGTGATGCAGCTCGTGGCGCAGCGCATTGAGCCTACTTTGTCTCTGGCAATTGGCACGATCACAATTGCTATTTTGGTAGCCATTCCGCTAGGCACGATTGCTGCATGGCGCATGGGCGGCTGGCTGGATCGTGCTTTGTCGATGTTCTCAGTCGCAGGATTTTCTGTGCCGATTTTCGTGGTTGGCTATTGTCTCATTTGGCTCTTCTCCATCAAACTCAATTGGTTTCCAGTGCAGGGCTACAAGCGGATTGCGGAGGGCTTTGGGCCATGGATCATGCAGCTCATCTTGCCGTGGATCACGCTATCCACCATTTACGTCGCGCTGATTGCGCGGGTCACGCGAGCGAGCGTGAGTGAGGCACTCACGGAAGACTACATCCGCACCGCGCGCGCCAAAGGCATCAAGGAAAGCGCTGTGCTGCTGCGCCATGCGCTGGCCAATGCGGCAGTGCCTGTGGCCACGATGGTGGGCATTGGCGTGGCGCTCTTGATTGGAGGCGTGGTGGTCACCGAGACGGTGTATGCCATTCCCGGCCTCGGCTCGCTCACCGTGGATGCCGTGCTCAACCGAGATTTCCCGGTGATTCAAGGGCTGGTGCTGCTGTTCAGCGTGAGTTATGTGCTGATCAATTTGCTGGTGGATGTCAGTTACTTGTTCCTCGATCCGAGGATTCGCTACTGATGAGCGCCTCTTCCTCAAGCCCAACGCCAAGTTCTGCCTCGACTTGGCAGCGGCTTGCTAAAAATTCTGCTGTTCGCTTCGCCATGATCGTGCTCGGCGTGTTGTTCTTTGTCGCACTGTTTGCACCCTTGCTCGGCACAGTCGATCCTTCAGTAATGGACTCCGCGCACATCAACACCGCTTCGGGCGTGCGCGCTGCTTTTGCGCTGCCCGATGGCAGCTCGCCGATGCACAGCTTTTGGTTTGGCGCAGACAGCTTTGGCCGCGATATTTACAGCCGCGTGCTCTATGGCACACGAGTGTCTTTGCTCGTTGGCTTTTCTACGGCACTGGTGGCGATCAGCATCGGCGCCTTGCTTGGCATGCTGGCCGGCTACTTCCGAATTGTTGATGCCATCCTGATGCGCTTCATGGATGGCTTGATGGCGATTCCCTCGATCTTGCTTGCCATCGCACTGGTTGCCGCGCTCGGTGCGCAGGTGTGGACGGTGGTGGTGGCCATTGCCATCCCAGAAATCCCGCGCGTCACTCGCCTCGTACGCTCGCTCGTGCTCACACTGCGCGAAGAGCCTTTCGTCGAAGCTGCCAAAGCACTTGCCACGCCTACGCCCACCATTTTGCTGCGTCACATTTTGCCTAATGCCCTCGCCCCCATCATTGTGCAAGGCACGTTCGTCGCAGCCAGTGCCGTGCTCACAGAAGCCGTGCTCAGCTTCCTTGGCCTCGGCCTACCCTCCGATATTCCCACGTGGGGCAACATCATGGCCGAGGGTCGCGTGCAATTTACGCAATACCCCAGCAATGTGCTTTTCCCCGCGATGTTCCTCGTGCCCACAGTGCTGGCGATTAATTTGCTCGGCGATGGCTTGCGCGATGTGCTTGATCCTAAGTTTGCGAAGCGTGGGTAAGTGGGATGGATATTTATTTAGAACACGGAAAACACAGAAATGACACTGAAGACACGGAAAAAACCAAATTCACATTGCATTTTTTCGTGCCTTCCGTGCTGTCTCTGTGCTTTCCGTGTTCTTTTTACTTTTTGAGTATAGGCAAAGTCTGAGCGATGGCGATTCTGTCGATTTCCAATTTGCAAGTAGCTCTACCTAGCGGTGGTGATCGAAGCTACGCAGTTGACACAATCTCTCTGAGCATCGAAGCCGGCAAAACGCTCTGCGTCGTCGGCGAATCCGGCTCAGGCAAATCCGTGATGGCCACGGCGGTGATGGGCTTGCTGGCCAAGGAACTCAAAGTCGCGCAAGGCAGTATCACACTCAATGGTGAATCGCTCACGCAAGCAAGCCCAAAACGTCTGCGCGAGCTGCGTGGGCGCAGCATGGGCATGGTTTTCCAAGAGCCGATGACAGCGCTCAACCCCGTGATGCGATGTGGCGATCAGATTGACGAGTTGCTCAAAACTCATACCGATTGGAGCAGCTCTAAGCGCAAGGAAGAGGTCTTAAAAATCTTAGAGCGCGTTAAGCTTCCCGAACCTCAGCGCATGATGCGCAGCTTTCCGCATCAGCTCTCCGGCGGCCAGAGGCAGCGCATCGTGATTGCGATAGCTTGCATTTTGAAGCCCGCTCTTTTGATTTGCGACGAACCCACCACGGCGCTCGATGTGACGACGCAAAAAGAAATCTTGGCGCTTATTGATGAATTGCAGCGTGAACAGGGTTGCGCCGTGCTTTTCATCACACACGATATGGGCGTGGTAGCCGAGATTGCCGATGATGTGCTCGTGATGAACCAAGGCCAAGCTGTGGAGCTGGGCAAAGCTAGCCAAGTGCTCAAGCATCCGCAGCAGCCTTACACACAAATGCTTCTCGCCGCTGTGCCCAGTATGCAGCCGCCCGCGCCAAAACCTGATCCAGTGGGCGAGCCTTTACTCAAAGCAGAGCGCGTGGGCAAGACGTATATCAGCCGCGATTGGTTAGGCCGCGCCCGCCATACGCAAGCCTTGCAGGATGCTGCGCTAGAGCTCAGAGCCGGCGAGACGATTGGCATCGTCGGCGAATCTGGTAGCGGTAAATCGACGCTGGCGCGCTGCATAATGCGCTTGATTGATCCAACTGCAGGCGACATTTTTTGGGGTTCAGAAAACATCTCTGGATACAAAGAAAGCGAATTGCGCCCCCTGCGGAGTCACATCCAAGTCGTCTTCCAAGATCCGAATCGTTCGCTCAATCCGCGCCGAAAGATTATGGATTCACTCAGCGAAGGCGCTATGAATTTCGGAGCGTCTCGCGCCGAGGCTGCCTTAGCCACAGCTCAAATCTTGCAAAAAGTAAAGCTGCCGCAGGAAGCTCTAGATCGCTACCCCAGCCAATTCTCCGGTGGTCAGCGCCAGCGTTTGGCTATCGCGCGAGCGCTCATGTGCAAGCCGCAAGTGCTGGTGGCCGATGAGGCAGTCAGTGCGCTGGATGTCAGCGTGCAAGCGCAGATCTTGCAGTTGTTTCGCGAAGTGCAGAGCGAGCTCGGCTTGGGGCTTCTGTTCATCACGCACGATTTGCGAGTGGCCGCCCAGCTTTGTGATCGTGTGATCGTCATGCATCAAGGCCGCATCGTGGAGCAGGGCAAGACTGCTGAGCTTTATGCGAATCCGCAGCAAGACTATACAAAACGCTTGTTTGATGCCGCACCACAAGGTATTTAAGGTGGGTTTAAATTGCACTACACCGAAAAAAACCGTGTGTAATTTCTAGTTGACTGCAATTTACACACGTTTGTTTCTCAAAGCAATCGCACGTTTCTAAGGCTCTATGCGCATTTTCATCGCCGGCTACCAACACGAAACCAATACCTTTGCGCCTACTCTGGCCGATTGGGCTGCGTTTAACGCGGGGCACACGTTTCCGGCTTATCGGCGCGGGCAGGTGCTGATTGATACGTTCAAAGACATCAATATTCCGGTGGGCGGCTTCATCAAAGCGGCGCTGGCTAAGGGCTGGGAGCTTGTGCCCTCCGTCTGGGCGGGAGCCACGCCTTCCAGCTACGTGACGACCGAGGCGTTTGAGCGCATTTGTGGCGATATTTGTGAAGACCTGCGTGGGGCTGTAAAGCTTGGCATGGATGCGGTTTATCTCGATCTGCATGGCGCTGCAGTCGCGCAGAACGCAGATGACTCAGAGGGCGAGCTCATCGCTCGCATTCGCGCTATCGTTGGCGAGGCAGTGCCGATTGTGGCTAGCTTAGATTTGCATGCAAATGTGACGCATCGCATGCTGGAGACGGCCGATGCACTGGTGAGCTACCGTACCTATCCGCACATTGACATGGCGGATACCGGGCGGCTTGCTGCCAAGCTGCTGGAGAGGCGCTTTAAGCTCGGGTGCAAAGAAGCCATGCACTATCAGCGCTTTGCCTACATGATTCCGCTGAATGCGCAGAGCACGTGGATGCAACCCGCTAAACGCCTGTATGACGAATTAACAGAGAGCGATGCTGCACATGATGTAGTCATGAGTTTTTGCATGGGCTTTCCTGCAGCAGATTTTGCAGAATGTGCGCCAATGATTTGGGGCCACGGGGAGAAGGCAGAAATTGCCGTGCAACAACTCTTTGCCAGCGCATCGCCGCCCAAGCAGTGGGATGCTGGCGTGCTGCCTGTGGCGCAGGCTGTGGCCTTGGCCATCGAGCGAGCAGCACTGTCGAACAAGCCGATTGTGATTGCCGATACGCAAGACAACCCCGGCGCGGGCGGCGACAGCAACACCACGGGCGTGTTGCATGAGCTGCTGCGCCAAGGTGCGGGCAAGAGCTTTCCGGGTCGCGTCGCTTTAGGGATGATGTTTGACCCAGCTGCCGCAGAACAAGTGCATTTTTTAGAAGAAAAACAGCAGTTAGCCGGCATAGAATGTGCGCAGAGTGCTATTAAAAACAGAGTCATTGAATTGAGTCTTGGTCAAGCTGTGCCGACGTTTACCGGGCTTCTAAGCGACGCTCCCGTGCATGGCGAATTCACGATTGAGCACATCAGCGACGGCATCTGCACTTACAAAGGCCCGATGATGACAGGCGTCACCGCACATCTGGGCAAGAGCTGTGCGCTCAACATTGAAGGCATTCGCGTGGCGGTGGTGAGCGGCAAAGCGCAACTGCTGGATCGCGAGTTGCTGCGCATGGTGGGCATTGCGGCGGAAGAAATGAAGATCATTGTGGTGAAAAGCTCCAATCACTTTCGTGCTGATTTCACGCCGCTTGTTTCTGATCCTGTGCGCGATGTGATCGTGGCGAAAGCAGCAGGGCCGATGGCTGCGGATGCGGGGGATTTGCCTTGGAAGAAACTTGCTTCTTCTATTTCGCCGCGTTTACCTATTTGAAGATAAGGAACACGGAAGGCACAGAAATTACACGGAAATCACGGAAGTTTTTTGTGATTTCCGTGCAGCCTCCGTGTCTTCCGTATTCTAAATTTTCTTGAAAGCAAGACGCTAAGGAGAGTTAATGAATACACATCAAGATTTGGCTGACTACACAGCCACTGAGTTGCTCGCTTTATTCAAATCTGGCGCAGCATCGCCCGTGCAGGCGCATGCGGCTGTGATGAAGCGAATCGAAGCTCTCAACCCGATTTTGAAGGCTTTTTGCCATATTGCCGGCGAGGAATCTGCGCAGAGTGCTATTAAAAGTGAAGCGGCTTGGAGTGAGCATCGCAAGAACGGTGCAGCTGTCGGGGCGCTCGAAGGCGTGCCCACTTCGATCAAAGACATTATCTTGACACGCGGCATGCCGACACTGCGCGGCAGTCATACGGTGGATGCGAATCAGGCTTGGGAAGTGGATGCACCTGTGACGGCTCGCCTCAAAGAAGCAGGCGCGGTGATCCTCGGCAAAACTTCCACGCCAGAATTTGGCTGCAAAGGCGAGACGAATTCGCCGCGCACGGGCGTGACGCGCAATCCTTGGAACACAGCCAAAACGCCCGGCGGATCGAGTGGCGGCACAGCTGCTGCTGTGGCCTGTGGCATGGGGCCGCTCAGCATCGGCACGGATGGTGCAGGCAGCGTGCGCATCCCGGCGGCGTTTTGCGGCAACTTTGGCATGAAGCCGAGCTTTGGAAGAGTGCCCGCCTATCCGCTCTCGCCATTCGGTAGCGTCGCGCACCTCGGGCCGCATACGATGAGCGTGCAGGATGCAGCGCTTTTGATGAATGTGATCACGCTGCCCGATGCACGGGACTGGACTTCGCTGCCCTATGACGCTCGGGATGGCGCGGACTACACACAAGATTTAGAAAGTGGCATCGAAGGTTTGCGCGTCGCCTTCTCGCCGACGCTTGGGTTTGCAAAGAGTGTGCATCCAGAAGTGGCCGCTGCTGTGGCGCAGGCCGCTATTGATTTAGAAGCACTCGGCGCAATCGTCGTGCCGGCTGATCCAGGTTTTGATGATCCGCTCGACATCACCACGGGTCTGTGGTTCTTAGGCGCATGGACGGTATGGAACACGCTATCACCAGCGCAGCAAGCCATAACTGATCCTGACTTCAAGGCCGAGGCTGAGCTAGGCAGCAAACTCTCCGCCCTCGATGTTCAAAAGCTCAACACGCGGCGCGGCACTCTAGGCAGCCACATGCGCCAGTGGATGAAGAGCCGCAGCAACCCATTGGGCTACGATTTGCTCATCACGCCTGCCGTCTCCATCCCCGCCTTCGACGCAAACCCAGCCGGCCACACGCCAATGACCCCAGAAGCCATGCTCGGCTGGACGCCCTTCAGCTATCCCTTCAACCTCACACAGCAGCCCGCATGCTCGATTCCATGTGGCCTGACAAAAGACGGTCTGCCGATTGGCCTGCAAATCGTCGGCCCAATGTTTGGCGATGCGCTGGTGCTGCGCGCTGCGCGGGCTTACGAGAAGCTTCGCCCTATCAGTCGGCCAACGCTGCCTTAGTACAAACACCTCAGCGCGACACTTGTCATATTGGCCATAATGCTGGCAAACAACGCATCTGCACCTTATGACGATCCTTGCCATCGATGTTGGAAATACCCGCCTGAAATGGGCGATCTACAGCCATGCGCAGCCGAACGCTGAGCTGCTCGCAAGTGGTGCGGAGTTTTTAGAAAATATTGAGACGCTGGCTGAGGTGGCGTGGGTGCATATTCCGACCCAAGATGCACCCAGCAAAATGATTGGCTGCATCGTGGCCGGCGATGCGCTGCGCCAGCGCGTGCAAGAGCAGATCATGGAGCGCTGGGATTTGCATCCGCAGTGGGTTCTCTCGAGCACGCAAGAGGCTGGGCTCATTAATGGTTATGACTATCCGATGCGCTTGGGTGCGGATCGCTGGGTGGCAATGATAGGTGCGTGGCATCGGATGATGGCTTTGCACTCAGCTTCTCCTAAGCCCATGGTTGTGGTGATGGTGGGTACGGCAGTGACGGTTGAAGCGATTGGCGTGCAGCTCTCGCCAGATGGAGACAAGCAGGGTAAGTTTCTCGGCGGTTTTATTTTGCCCGGCCACGGCATCATGCTCAAAGCACTTGAATCAGGCACAGCGGGCTTGCATGTGCCCACAGGCGAGGTGCAAGAGTTTCCCACCAATACGAGCGATGCTTTAACGAGTGGTGGCACGTATGCGATTGCAGGTGCAGTGCGCCGCATGCGCCATCATGTGCAAAATCGATGTGGCCAAGATCCTGTGTTGTACATGACGGGCGGCGCGGGCTGGAAGATGCATCCCTACCTGGGGCTCGATGAGGTGGAGCTGGTCGATAACTTGATTTTTGATGGGCTGCTGGAGGTGGCGCGGTTTCGTGGTTTGGCTAGTTAGTGTGTAAAGTGCGCGGCTTGGCGCAGAGAATTTGACCCGTCGCAGCAAACCCTTCGGGTGAGCATCTGCAGTACTCGCGCTCAAAGGCCGCAAAAACAACTCGCTTCGCTCAAACACGTTTTTGCTAAGGCGAGTACGCCTTACCTTTGCACGCTACGTGCTTCGCGCTTAGCTCGTCAAACCATCCACCGCCTGAAACATGGATTGCCGTGCTTGGCTCACGATCTGCCCTTTCCAATTATCCGCGTTGACATAAAACGCATCGAGCAATTGCTGCTTGATCTGTGCGGCCAATTCTGCTGATGCCTCGGGATGATTGGCCAGCCAATGATCGGCTCTCAGCGCATTGAGGATACCCATGACGGGTACTGTGCCGTATTCCATCGCAATCGCGGTGTATTCGGCTTGCGGCGCTTCTTCATAGGCCGCCATCCACATTAGCCCAGTGAGCAAGGCGGAAGTCGATGTGCCGTTGTAGATGCTGGTCACAGGCGTTTCGCCGCTTGGGTTGCCTGCATTACCCCACCAGCGCGAGGCACGCGCATACGCTGCCGCGTCGTCTTTGCAAGCAAAGATTCGCTCGCCTAGGCCGCTGGGGCCCAGGCCCGTGTGCAGGTCAATCCAGGCGAGGCGCTCGCATTTTTGCGCGTACTCCCGCAGCACTTTGCGTAGCGTGAGGTTGCTCCACGTCGGTACGTTGCCGCCATAGAAGAGGCCATTGGCATGCGTGTATTGCCCTTTGGTCACAGCTTGCTGGAAGGCGCGTAGGCCGCTGGCTTCATCGGCATTTTTTGAGTCTTTGATGGCGTTTGCCGACATCCAAGCTGCGCTCTCTGCTATGTTTTCAGGAGTGGGTGGCCATTCTTCTGGCAGCAGCAGATCTTGCAAGCTGGCGTAACCGGGGTTGGCTGTGGCTGCAGGCAAGGGCTTGGAGAAATCTTGAAAGTTGCGATTCAAATCCACGTTTTCATTGGTCACGCGGCGAATGTGCGAGAAGCCATAAGGATTGAGCGCATGGATGTAGAGCACGGCCACGCCTGCGGCCTTCGCTTTGCCCTGCCAATCAGCATCATGCAACGCAAACACCTGCACGCCCGAGCCGCAGTAGCCCTCTACGCCGTGGCAAGCGCTGGAGACGATAAGTAACTCTTTCGCATCAGGCGAGCCATCGAGCGCGACATCCATGGCGAGATCTTCTCCGTCCCTTCCCTTGAGGGGATGTGCGAATGATTGAATAGCGAGGCCTGCAGTGGCAGCAGCTTCCAAAAATTTCACGCGGGCTTGTGAGTAGCTGGAAGAAAATGCAGAAGGAATAGTGATCATGACTATCATTGTGACGCACGAGACAGCTTGCGGGTATTCCATAAGTCAAAATCTCAAGGCGCTAGCGCATGCTGTACTGAGCTTTTGAAGAGAAAAAATCATGAATCATTTGAGCGGCTTAGATGCCACCTTCCTTCATCTCGAATCGCCCGAGATGCCCATGCACATTGGCTCGCTTTGCGTGATGGATTTGCCCGAAGGTTTTGCCAGCGATGATTTCTTTGAGCTGGCCAAACAACGTGTGGCTGAGCGCATGCACCTTGCTGATTTGTTCACGCGTAAGCTCGCTCTGATCCCGTTTGATTTGTCGAATCCGGTGTGGGTGGAAGATGAAGACATCGATATTGACTATCATGTTCGCCATGTGACGCTGCCCAAGCCGGGCACGAATCGCTTGCTACAGCAATATGTGGCTCGTTTGCATTCGAGTCTGCTGGATCGCAGCCGTCCGCTCTGGGAATTCTTCATCATCGATGGCTTGAAAAGCGGGCAGGTGGCGCTCTACACCAAGGCGCATCATGCGGGGATGGATGGCCAGGCGGGCATGGCGGTGGCGCAGGCGATTTTTGATATGGAGGCCACAGGCCGCGTCGTCAAGCCGCCGCGCCCGAGAGTGCGCAGTCACCGCTATCAGCTCGGTATGGCTGAGCTCGGTGGCGCTGCGCTGCGCAATACGGCGCTGCAAGTCGTCAAGCTTGTACAAACCGCGCCCACGATGCTTCGTGCGTTGAAAGATTTGGTCGCCACGCCCAATGAAGCCACTGGCAAGCGCCAATGGGGCTTGCCACAAAACCTCAAGCTCTTTGGCCCGCGCACGCTGCTCAACACAACAATTACCAACCAGCGCACCTTCGCTGGCCGCACCATCTCGCTAGCTGAGACGAAATTTATTGGTAAGACTTTAGGCGGCACGCTTAATGATGTGGTGATGACGACAACCGCTGGCGCATTGCGCCGCTATTTGAAAGAGCACAACAACCTGCCCGAAAAAACCTTGCTCGTAGCGATTCCGGTGAGCTTGCGCGAAGCGGGCGATACGTCTAATAACAATCAAGTGAGTTTTGTGAGTTCGGTGATGGGCACAGACATTGCCGATCCTGTAAGACGCTTGGCCGTGATCCGCGAAGCCTCCGAGGCGAATAAGCGCATGTTAGGCCGCGTTAAAACGGCAATGCCCACCGACTTTCCGCTCTTCGGCGCGCCGTGGCTCATGTCTGGCTTGGCCGCTGCCGTGTCGCGCTCAGGGCTGCTCAACACCTTGCCGCCGATCAGTAATCTCATCATCTCCAACGTGCCCGGCAGCCCTGTGCCACTGTATTTCGCAGGTGCGAAGCTGGCGAGCTTTTATCCGGTGTCTATCGTTGTCCACAGCATGGCTTTGAACGTGACCGTGCAAAGCTACGCAGGCCGTTTAGATTACGGTTTGATCGCCTGCCGCAGGGCGTTGCCCGATGTGGCAGATTTGGGAGACTATTTGCTTGCTGAGCATCAAGTGTTGCTCGCCAAAGCGCAAGAGGCAGCGGCGAAGACTTTGAATGCAGAGCCCGACGTTGCGGATGTGGAGGCGAAGCCGAAGCTGAAGTTGGCGAACGCTCAACCGGTCGTGGCGCCTCGCTCGCGGGCGAAGCCAAAGGCTGCTGCTGTTAAACGATCAACCGCTCGCGCTTAAAAAAATCAGCTTAGGCCGTAGCCAGCCATTTTTCTGCCAACCGAACCCAATACGTCGCCCCCAGCGGAATCAAATCGTCATTGAAGTCGTAGCTCGGGTTGTGCAGCATGCAAGGCCCGCCGCCGTGGCCCATTTCTCGGTGAGCGCCATCGCCGTTGGCAATGAAGCAATACGCGCCTGGTTTGGCTTGCAGCATGTAGGCAAAATCTTCTGCGCCCATGGTGGGCTCTTGCGCAGTGACGTTGTCTTTGCCCACAATCTCTGCCATCACGCTCGCGCAAAACAGCGCTTCTTTTTCGCTGTTTATCGTCGGTGGGTAATTGCGGCTGAATTGAAAATCGACTGTGCCGCCGAAAGCCTTGGCCAAGCCTTCCGAGATTTCTTTCATGCGCTGCTCGATCAGATCGATCAGCTCAGTGGTGAACGTGCGCACGGTGCCTTCTAGCTTGCATGAATCAGGGATTACATTTGTCGCCTCGCCCGCGTGAATCATCGTCACGCTGATCACGCCGGCCTCCACCGGCTTTTTATTGCGGCTGATGATGCTCTGAAACGCTTGCACGGCTTGCGTGGCAATGATGATCGGATCCACCGCGTTATGTGGCAGCGCGGCATGGCCGCCTTTGCCGTGGAAGACGATTTTGAATTCATTGGAGGAGGCCATCACGGGCCCTGGGCTGACTGCGAACTGGCCCACTTGCGGGCCCGGCCAGTTGTGCATGCCGAATACGGCTTCCACGGAGAATTTCTCAAATAAGCCGTCTTTGATCATCTCCCGCGCGCCGCCGCCGCCTTCTTCTGCGGGTTGGAAAATCAAATATACCGTGCCGTCGAAATTGCGATGTTTGGAAAAGTGTTGCGCAGCGGCGAGCAGCATCGCCGTGTGACCATCATGGCCGCAGGCGTGCATTTTTCCGGCGTGTTTGCTGGTGTGTGCGAAGGTGTTGAATTCTTGCATCGGCAGCGCATCCATATCAGCACGCAAGCCAATCGCGCGGCCGCACTTGCCGCCGTCTTTGCCATGAACGATGCCAACCACCCCCGTCGTGCCCAGCCCGCGATGGATCGGAATGCCCCACTCTTCAAGTTTTTTTGCCACCACATCGGCCGTGCGCACTTCTTGAAAACACAGCTCAGGATGCGCGTGAATATCGCGGCGCACGGCTGCAATCGAAGCGGCTTGGGTAACGAGGGAATCAATGATTTTCATGACGTTGGCTTTCTAATCTAGATGACAGTTTACGTCTTTTCGCTTTGAAAAAATTCAATCAATGCCTCAAAAATCCTGCGGTTATCATGATGTAAACCAAGTTGTCGAAGCCCCTTGTTTTCCACTGGATTCTCATGAGCACTTCTGTTGTACACATCCGCGGCGCATGCCCGCATGATTGCCCCGATACTTGCGCTTTTTTAACAGAAGTCAGCGATGGCGTTGCCTTAAAGGTACGTGGCAATCCTGCCCATACGCACACACATGGCACGCTGTGCGCAAAGGTCAACAAATACACGGAGCGCACCTATCACCCGGAGCGACTTTTGTACCCGATGCGGCGCGTTGGCGCAAAAGGAGCGGGGCAGTATGAGCGCGTGTCATGGGCGTCAGCGCTTTCTGATATTGCTGCGAGGCTCAAAGCAATAGCGGCCGTTGATCCGCAAGCCATCCTGCCTTACAGCTATGCCGGGACGATGGGTTTGGTGCAAAGCGAGGGGATGGCCGCGCGATTTTTCAACAAACTTGGCGCATCTCAGCTGGACCGTACGATTTGCTCTGCTGCAGGCACGGAGGCGCTCATGCACACGCTGGGTGGCAAGGTGGGGATGAAGGTGGAGTTTTTTGCTGAAGCGAAACTCATCATCATCTGGGGCAGCAATTCCATCACGAGCAATTTGCATTTTTGGCGCTATGTGCAGGAGGCTAAGCGCTTGGGCGCGAAAATTTGGTGCATTGATCCTCGGCGCACAGAGACAGCAGAGAAATGCCACGAACATATCCAGCTGCTCCCCGGCACAGATGCTGCGCTGGCGCTTGGCATCATGCATGAGCTGATCGTTCATGGTTGGCTGGATGAGGCTTACATTTCAAAATATACGAGCGGTTGGCTGGCGTTGAAAGAGCGTGCGATGCTATGGAATTCAGAGCGCGCAGCGCAGATTTGTGGTGTGCCAGAGGCTCAAATCATTCAAATTGCAAAAGAATATGGCGAAGCGGCGCAGCGTGGCGAGCCGGTGGCGATTCGCTTGAATTACGGCATGCAGCGTGTGCGCGGCGGGGGTAATGCAGCGCGTGCTGTCTCTTGCTTGCCAGCATTGGTGGGCGCATGGCGGCATCGCGGCGGTGGGCTGCTGCTGTCCAGCTCGGGCATGTATCCGGTGAATCGTGCTGCGTTGTCGCGCCCCGATTTGGCACATGGAAAAACACCGCGCACGATCAATATGAGCACCATCGGTGATGATCTGCTGCGCGACGCGTCGCCAGAATTTGGTAGCAAAATTCAAGCCGTGATGGTGTACAACAGCAATCCCGTGGCAGTAGCCCCCGAGAGCGGAAAAGTCGTCCAAGGCTTCGCGCGAGAAGACCTCTTTACAGTTGTGCTCGAGCATTTCCAAACCGACACGGCTGACTACGCTGATTACATCTTGCCTGCCACCACGCAGCTCGAACATTGGGATATTCATCTCTCCTATGGCCACACGGATGTGATGCTCAATCAGCCAGCTATCCAGCCCGTAGGCGAGGCCAAGCCGAACTCGCAAATCTTTCGTGAGCTGGCTGCTTTAATGGGCTACACCGAGGCTTGCTTTGCAGACGGCGATGAAACACTCTGCCGCACCGCGTTTGAAGGCGTGGTGGATTTTGATGTGTTGCTGCGAGACGGCTTTGCGACCTTGAATGTGCCTGATGCGCCGTTTGCTAAAGGCGGCTTCCCGACGGCGAGCGGTAAATGCGAATTTGAAAGCCGGCAATACGGCCTGCCTGATCATTTGCCCAATTATGAAGTGGCCAGCAGCGATGCGCGCTTTCCCCTGGCGATGATCTCGCCGCCAGCACGTAATTTTTTGAACTCCACCTTCGTCAATGTCAAAAGCTTGCGCGATATGGAGGGCGAGCCGCTGCTGGAAATCTCTGTGGAAGATGCGGCGCAGCGCAGCATCGCAGACGGCAGCATCGTGCGAATTTTTAATGATCGTGGCACATATCGCTGCAAGGCTGTGATCTCACCCCGCGCTCGTTCAGGCGTCGTTCACGGCTTGGGCATATGGTGGCGCAAGATGGGGCTGGATGGTAAGAATGTGAACGAGCTCACGAGCCAACGATTGACGGATATGGGGCGCGGCCCGGTATTTTATGACTGCGCGGTGCAGGTGAGCGCAGATGCTCTCTAGGGCTTGGATTTATATGAAAAAACGACCTTTTAGGTCATTTGCCAGCGTATCTATTGCGTTAAGTGCTATTATTTTAATAGTGTTATGCATCTCGGGGTGTAGTAATCTTGGTTACTATTGGCAAAACACCCAAGGCCATCTCGCAGTGATGAATGCGGGCAAGCCGGTACAAGATTGGCTCGCTGATCCTCAAACGCCGCAGGGCACGAAGGCTCGCTTAGAGCTCTCCCAGCGCATTCGCAAATTCGCATCGACCGAGCTTGCGCTTCCCGATAACGCCAGCTATCGCCGTTACGCAGATTTGAAGCGGAGCGCTGTGGTGTGGAATGTGGTGGCTGCGCCTGAATATTCATTGCAGCTCAAAACATGGTGCTTCGCCGTGGTGGGCTGCGTCGGCTATCGCGGGTATTACAGCGAGGCTGATGCAAAGCTTGAGGCCGAGCGCGTCAAGGCCGAGGGCTTTGAGGTCAACGTGTATGGCGTGCCGGCGTATTCCACGCTGGGCTATATGAATTGGGCAGGAGGCGATCCGCTACTCTCAACTTTCATCGCCTATCCTGAAGGTGAGTTGGCTAGGCTGATCTTCCATGAACTGGCGCATCAAGTCCTGTATGTCAAAGATGACACGATGTTCAACGAATCTTTTGCCACGGCGGTGGAGCGTTTGGGCGGCCAGCAATGGCTTGCCAAAAACGGCTCGGACGCCGCGCGCAATGAATACGCGGCATTCGACAGCAAGCGCCGAGAATTTCGTGCGCTCACGTTGCGCACGCGTGAGCGCTTGGCTCAGATTTATATGGAAAATAGGCCGATAGCAGGCGTAAAACCTGCGCAAAGCGCTACTGATTCAATAGCAAGTAAAAAACAGCAAACCATGCAGCAAATGCAGGGTGAATACGCGCAGCTCAAGGCCAACTGGGGCGGCTTCGCGGGCTATGACCGTTTTATCGCTCAAGCGAATAACGCCAGTCTCGGCGCACTTGCCGCGTACGACGAACTTGTGCCGCAGTTTGAAGCGGTGTTTGAAAACAAAGGCAAAAATTGGAAGGCATTTTACGAAGCCATTCAAAGCATCACGCCTTTGCCGAAAGAGCAGCGTCGTGCGGCTCTTTTGGCTATGACAAAATAAACAACCGAACCGGAGACCTACATGGCAGACATCAAAATTTCCCGCGAGCATTCACTTGGCCTCGCAGCAGCCCGCAAAATTGCTTACAAATGGGCGGAAGATTGCGAGAAAAAGCTCGATATGAATTGCACTTATAAAGAAGGCAAGACTGCGGATGAGGTGCAATTCAAACGCAGTGGCGTGGAGGGCATATTAAACGTCACAGCCACAGGCTTTGACCTCCATGCCAAGCTCGGCTTCTTGCTCGGCGCGTTCAAAGGCAAGATCGAATCTGAGATTGAAAAGAATCTTGATGATTTGCTGGCCAAGAGCACCACGAAAACTGCAGCGGTAAAAAAGCCTGCCGCTAAAAAGAAAGCCTGAGCGCTTGCGCACTCAGGCTTTGCTATTGATATAGTAGCTGCTTGCGCAGTCTCTATGCCGGCTACCGGCCAAAAACGCTTTATTTCAGCGATTCAATCAGATCCACATACTGCTGCATCGCATCTTTGGTGCTGGTACCTTTGAGTTTGTTCCAAGCATCCCATTTTGCGCGGCCTACCATGTCGGTGAAGCCTGGTTTTTTCTCTTCGTTGTCGCCCGCGCTGGCCTGCTTGTAGAGCGAATAAATCTGCAGCATGGTGGCGTTGTCGGGGCGCTCAGAGAGGTTTTTGGAATCTGCGGCGGCTTTTTCAAATTGGGCTTTGGTGGCCATGGTGAATCTCCTAGAGGGTTAATGCAAAGAAAATTGTACGTCGGCCGGCGTTGGTTAGTCAGTAGGCGAGATTTGAAGCTTGATTTGTCGGAGGCTTATTTCGCAGGCTTTTTAGTTTTTGCGCTGGGTTTAGCGCTGTTTTTTGCGCTGGCTTTGATTGCTTTTTTGGCGGCAGCGGGCTTCGCTGTTTTTGCCGCCACTTTGCGAGCAGGAGCATTGGCAGCATTCGTAGCTTTGGCCGCTTTGGGCATCGAAGTGGTTTTGGAGCCTTTCGCAGCTGGAGCCATTTTCATCGACTCAGCCGTCAAACCCAATAGCGCTTCCAATTCAAGCAGTGCTTCGCCCGTGTAGACCGCTAGCTTTTGCGTGCTGGGCAGCGAAGTGTGGCAGGCGGTGAAGCCAAAATTCATCTGGCCGGCATAGCTTTCGCAAGTGATGTTCAGCGCCTGCCCGTGTGTGACGATGGAAGCGGGGTAAATCGACAGCAGCTCTGCGCCCCTGAAATACAGCGGCTTATCCGGCCCGGGCACGTTAGAAATCGTGATGTTGAACATCGGCGGCAAGCGCCCTCCGATACCGGAGAGCAGCGTGAGCAAGGTCGGTGCCATCAGCAGCATGGTGTATTGCGTCATCACCTGGCGCGGTAGGCTTTGCACATGCGCTTTGGCAAATTGCACTGATCTTTTGATAGCTTGCAGGCGCTCTAGCGGATCAGCGAGATCCGTGCCCAGCGTGGCCACGATAAAGCTGATCGCATTACCTGTGCCTTCGTCATCTTTGGGGCGAATCGAGACGGGAATACCTGCTGTGAGTGATTTCTCTGGCAGGCTGTCTCGCTCCATCAAGAATCTGCGCAGCGCCCCGCCACACAGCGTGAGCACCACATCATTCAAGGTGCAGCCAGCAGCATCGGCCAAACCGCGCAAACGTGCCATAGAAAACTGCTGGGTGGCAAAGCGGCGCTTCTCACGCACACGGCCATTGAGTACAGATCGCGGCGCATCAAAAGGCACGACCAGCCCGTCGCTGGGATCGCCAATGCGCTTGATGATTTTTCCAAAAGCCAGAGCCAACTGCGGCAAAGATTTCGCCTGCAGGCTGAGCTCTTCTAGCGCGGCGGCAGTGGCGCTCGCCACAGTGGGTACAACGCGTGATCCTTCAGAGCGACGTTTTTCTTTGCTTTGTGTCGCGTTGCCTGCAGCCCAGAAAGGCGGCAGCTTCAAGCTGGCTTGCGCGTCGGTGGCCATTGCCTTATGAAGCAATTTCACACCACTCACGCCGTCGATCAGGCTGTGATGCATTTTGATAAAGAGCGCAAAGCGGTCGCCTTCTAGCCCTTCAATGATGGTGCATTCCCAAGGAGGACGCGCTAGGTCAATCGGGGCGCTGTGCAGCCGCCCCACCAACTCGCCCAGCTCACGTTCGCCGCCTGGCCAGGGCAGCGCAGCATGTCTGACGTGGTATTCCAAGTCAATATCTTCGGCATCGATCCATGAATGCGCAGGATTTTTATTGAAGGGAACTTTAAGCTTGCGACTCCAAGGCGCTGCGAAGCTGCGATGCCCCCGAAAATCCAGCATGAGCTGACGCATAAAGTCTTTGGGGGCTTCAGGCGGTAACTTGAATTGCAGTAGGCCACCCACGTGGTTGGGCGTAGCGCGCGTTTCCGTGAACAGCCAAGCGGCATCCAGTGGGCTCAAACGGGTGGTGCTCATCTTGGCTTTTCTCTGAAATGCGAATGCTGCTTATCGGCGCGATGGATGGCCTGCAAGGTGCAAATGATGTTTTGACTAAGCGATCTTACGCGCTGCGGTTTTCTTGCTTGCTTTTTTGGCGGGGGCTTTGGCAGGCGCTGCTTTTTTTGCAATCATCTTTTTGGCCACTACTTTTGTAGCGATAACTTTCTTGGCGGGTACGGCCTTTTTAATTTTGGGTGTCGCATCAGACACAACGGCTGCTGAGCCTGATTTCCATTTCAGACGCGCCTTCTTCGCAAGACTCACAACCTTGGCAATGTCTTCATCCGTGAATGCACCGTTCACGCCAGAAATGGCGGAGAGCTTCATGCCGTTCTTGATGCCAAGTTTGTAGATTTCTTTGACCTTGTCCCACTCGGTATCGCGCCCGACAGTAAACACCTCGAAACGACCTTCTAGCGCCAGCACGATGGTCTCGGCGAGACAAGCGTAGATCACGTTCGGTGGCAGGCCAATGCTCTTCATGCCGCGCACTTTGGTGGGCAGCTCAATCTCGCCTGATTCGATCACGAGCACATCTGGGCGCTTGGCACTTCCTCTGGTGGCAAATCAAGGGGCCGCGCCACATCGGTGATCACGCAGCCCGGCTTGACTTTCATGATGTCGAGGATTTTCTTGCCTGCGCCTGAGGTCGATGTCACGATCATGTCCATGTCGCCAAGCAGGCTGTCGTAATCAATCGAGCAGACCACATCGGCATCGGGTGTGTCGATGAGGATCGAGCGCTTGAGCTCTTCGAGTTTCTTCATGTCCCGGCCAGCGATCACGACTTGCTCGAAAGCCATCGCCAGCAAACGTGCACTGACCGAACCAATCGATCCACTTGCGCCGATCACCATGGTTTTGGCGTGAATGCGTTTGCCATCTTTTTCAAGCTTGACCAAGCCCATGCGTCGCATCGCGTCCGCCGCTGCCCAGAGCGCGCCAGAAGCAGAATAGCTGTTGCCAGTCGTGATCGGCAGCGGCGCGCGGCGAGCAACGGTGACCCCCGCATCGCCCACCACTTTGGTGAATGCGCCGAGACCCATGATTTGTGCGCCCAGACCTTGCGCAATATTTGCGGCTTGTAGCAAGCGGCGATAGGTAAATTCAGGGCTGCGCGAGAGCATTTCGCGCGGTGTGCCGCCTACAGAAATCAGCCAACCTTCAGCTTCAGCGCCAGTGGGCGAGATGATATTTTCCATCTTGCAATAGACCATTGGCGGCAGATGTGCAGCAATAGTCTCCACCTTATTCATGATGAATTTCGGCGTGCCTTTCGGAATCGCAAAGCCCTTGCGAATGAAATCTTGAGACAGCGGATGAATCACAAAAGCAAAGCGGCGAATATTGCGGAAATTGCCCGTTGGGTGCAAGAGACGCGGCTTGATATTGAGCTCGTTCAAAATTTCTTCAAAATCATCATCGGAAATTTCTTCTTGCGGGCGACCGAGCGAGGCCAACATCATCGCTTCCAGCGTGTTGATGCCGATGACGTGATCAAACAATTTTGGAGAAACATCAATCACGAGATTGACTTTGCACTTCTTGAAAAACTCCATGCGATCATCATCCACTGCGGAGGTGATCAGCGTTTTGCCAGCGAGATTGCTGGAATCGCCAACCGCTTTGAGCTCGGCAAAGGTGCCGACGATCAAATGCGCTTCTTCCAAAGCTTTTCCTACGCGCTTGTTTTTCAGCCAAGTCATGGACGATTCCAAAATCTCTGCTGGCTTGCCCGAGAGCAGGTATTTGGTGCTCTTGGCGTAAAGCTCTAGCTGTTGAATCGAGCTGAGCATCGCAGGCGCGCCGGTTTGATAGAGCGCATCGGCGAAATTCAAATTCGGCGTGTAATCGGACAAAGCCACCGCCATGTCGTAATTGCGCATGCCGTTTAAAAACAGCACGATGTTGTTGTTGAAATACTCGCCCAATTCTTTTTGCACATAGCGCACCGCGCGTACTTGCAACAAGCGGCGCAGCGTCGCGCCAGTCGTCGCTGGCACGCGCGTGACGACATTGAGCAGGCGCTGAGTTTCTTTGTTGGTGACGGTGCGTAGGCCGACTTGATAGTGATCACCGATCTCGCCCAAGCCAATCGCATCGGCAAAATTCTGGTGGCGGCGCAGTAGTTCCCAAGCTTGGGTGGTGTCATTGTTTGCGCCCATGCGCGTGACTTGAAAATCTTCACCAAGGAATTTGGTTTTGAAGGTGAAATCTTGGGCTTTAGCGCCAAGGGTGACGGTGATGACTTTTTTCATGGGTGGGCTCGTGATGGTTGTCAAAAGAAATTACTTGGCGGATTTTTTTGCAGCGGTTTTTTTGGCGATTGGCTGGGTTGATGCAGAGGCTTTTTCAGCCGGCGGCAACACTTTGCGAATCATCGCTTCGCATTGCTGTTGCGTCATGTATTTCGGCACGGGGTAGCCCGTGTGCGCCTCGTGGCAGGCGGCTTTGGCCAGAGCAGGAATATCCGCTTCTTGAAGCTTGTCTAAATACAACGGAATACCCAGATCGCGGTTGAGCTGGTCAATCGCATCGAGGAATTTGGTCGCTAACTTGTCGTCTTTCTCACTTTCCACGCCGAGCTTGGCGCGCACAGCCAATTTCGCAAGCTGCGTTTGAATGGCAGGTGCAGAGTAGCGCATCACGTGCGGCAGCATGATGGCATTCGCCAAGCCATGCGGTGTGTGGTATTTGCCGCCGAATTGATGCGCAATCGCGTGAACATAGCCAACGTTTGCCCGCGTGAAGGCCAGGCCTGCATAGGTTGAGGCGAGCGACATTTTTTCTCGCGCTGCGAGATCTGTGCCTTGGTTGTAGCAGGTGCGCAGGTTGCCAAAAATCAAGCCAGTAGCAGCCAGCGCCATGCCATCGGTGTACGGCGTGGCCCAGTTGCCCACAAAGGCTTCAATCGCATGTGTCAGGGCATCGATACCCGTTGCAGCGGTGATGTGAGGTGGCAGGCCGGTCATCAGCGTCGCATCGAGCGCAGCCATTTTGGGCACGAGGCGTGGATCGATGATCACGACTTTGTCGCCGCGAGAAGGATCAGAGATCACCGCTGCGACAGTTACTTCCGATCCTGTACCAGCGGTGGTGGGCACAGCGTAGATGGGCAGTGGATTGCTGCGGCCTTTGAAGTAGCCCGCCAGATTGCGCAGGCTTTTACGATTGGTCATGGCAATCGCAATTGCTTTGGCCGAATCCATGGAAGAGCCGCCGCCGAAAGCCACTATTGCATCGCAATCGTGCTCGCGGCAAAAATCGAGGCCTTCTTCAATCAGCGGGATCGGCGCATCGGGCGTGATTTTGTCGAACACCACGGTTTTCGTGCCGCCAGCGTGCAATGCGTCTTGAATACTTTTCAATAATCCGAGCTTGGAGATAACGCTGTCAGTGACGATCAAAACTTTGCTGTGACCAAAGCCGGCGATTACCTCGCCCATGCGCGCACTCGCACCTGGGCCGACCATCAGTGTGGGTTGAGGAATCGGGAGGAAGCGCGTGACTTTGCCCGCGCTCTTCATGAGCACTTCTAGGCCAGCGGCTTGTGTGCCCTTGGGTATGAGATTAGGGATGAGTTTTGGAATGAAATCTAGAATCATTTATGGCCTCCGCAAGAATCAAAACCTCGATGTGAACAGTGTAGAGGCACGCGTTGCCTGTGTGCTGAGGCTGAGCCCCAATTGCGCACAGGGTTTTCCCGGCTGAGAAGCGATATTAGACAGGAGTCGTTGACTTGGCCGAATATTCTGCAATCAACTTGAGTAAGTGCTGGCGCTGGCCGCTTTCAAAATATGGCACGAGTAAATTGAGCACATGCTGCGCGCCGCGAGCCAGCGCAATGCTTGCGCTGGCGGGCTCCAGCGCATTGCGCGGATCGCGCACATATTCGTAGCTGAGCCAATAGGTCAGCACGACGACCATGGAGGTAGCTGTGCCTTCGATTTCGCGCGAATCAATCGTGATCGCCCCGCTGCGGTTCATGGCTTCTAAGAGCGTGCGCACGCTGCGATTTTTATTCTTGAGAACCCACTGGAAGTGGGTTTCTAAGCGACGATTTTTGCTCAGCAAATCGTTCAAATCGCGATAGAGAAAGCGGTATTGCCAAATGAGTTCATACAAGGTGTGTAGGAAAAACCAAGCATCTTCGACGTTACGCACACCGTCGCTGGCGTTGAGTAATTCACTCAATGATCGTTCGTAGCGATCAAATAAGCTGTTGATGAGTTCGTCTTTGGCGGGGTAGTGATAGTAGAGATTGCCGGGGCTGATGTTGAGCTCGGCGGAGATCAGCGTAGTGGAGACATTGGGCTCACCAAAGCGGTTGAAGAGTTCGAGCGTGACTTCTAGGATACGTTCGGCAGTGCGGCGCGGCGCTTTTTTGACCATGTTTGTTCTCTCTCTTGTGTTCGGTGTGTCTGCCTACACTCTAACTTATGTTTCTTTGCGTGGCTATAGGATTCGGTGTTCCATGGCCTGCGCTTGACGCAGTCGTCATGGCCTCAAAGGCAAGCTCGCGAGTTACGCGGCACTTGCCGCGTGGATTGACGATATGCTGCGCGCCCCAAATCGGCCATGCCAACTGCGTCAATCGCAGGCCGCTGGTGCGAGGGGAGTCCCAATCTAGGCGTGCCAACTTGGTTTTCGGTGTCTACTGTTGGCTCGTAGAGATTTTCCGCGCTCCTCATAGGCCACGGTTGGGCTCTCAGCAGCTTGGCGATTTTGGCAGCGCAAGGTTTGAAAACGCTGGTGCGTTTTCTCGTTATCTCAAGCGACGGGTGTCGCGTGACTCCTGAGCTGACTCATGAGCCAAGATGATGAGCGCCCAACCGTGGCCGGTCTCGGATAAAACGAAAAAAACAAAAACGTCAAGCAAAACGAAGCTCTAAATCTTCCAGTGTCTCTTCCAACCGCTGCACTGCCTTGCCCACAGACGTGGCCTTCGCAACAGGCATCACAAGTTGACGCTTGGGATCATTCAACACCTCATCGTTAACAACAATGCCGTGCTTCTCAAATTTCGCAGTCAGTGAGCTGCGACGCGCGCGCAGCATGTGGCGGGTTTGTTGATAGGCGTGCTCTGCGAGGCTTCTGCGTTGGCTGTAGCTAAATGTATTGGCCAAATACATTTCAGGATCGCGCTGATCAGGCTCAATCAGCACGATATCGGTTTGCGGGTACTGGCGCTCGTAGGCTTTCATGCCCATCTCGAGCCGCGAATGGATGAGCGAGCGGAAGGTTTGCGAGAGCACGGCCGGCAGGCCGCCATCGGTGATGCGCGGGATGCGTTGGCGCTCTTTCGGCAAGCCTCGCTGCATCACAGCGGGGCGGGCATTCAAGGCATCAAAAGGCACGAGTGGATTCAAGCAAATCATCAGATCCATGCCTTCTTCCAAGGCCAAACTGGCGTGCAAGGTTTTCTTCAGCGCGCCATCTACAAAATAGTGTTCGCCGATTTCAACGGGCGGGAACAAGCCGGGCAAAGCCGAACTCGCTTGCACGGCTTGGGAGATCGGGACATGATCCCAGCCTGGTGCGCCAAAGGGGGCAGATTCGCCGGAATCAAGATTGGTAGCAATCAGCGTGAGGCGGTTGCCACGCATTTTTTGCAGCGTGCGGAAATCGTTGCTGCGGCCTGATTGAGAAAAAATCTCTGCCATGCGCGCGTTGACTTCAGTGCTAGAGAATATGCCGGTGGGCAATGCGGGACCGAGCAACTCGAGTGCGCTGATCAGGCTTTTGCGCTCCACCGTGGCACGCCATGCCGCCGATACAAGAAGCCCGGGCAGCATGATGGCTCTGCGGGCGAATTCTCCAAAAGCGGGGCGCATCAGCCATGCGGGATCGAATCGGTCGCTGTGCTTATCCCCATCCGCCGGTGCTTGATCGTTGTCGATAAAACTTTTGCACAGCTCCTGCGCGCTCATGCCGTTGGCCAACGATGCAGCGATGAAGCTGCCAGCAGACACACCGATGTAATGATCAAGCTTTGTGAAATCAATGCCATCCAAGGCTTCTTGTAAGGCGCAAAGTGCACCAATTTCGTAGATTGCGCCCAATGGGCCACCGCCAGCTAGAGAAAGAGCGATGCGAGGCTTGCGCTGTGCAGAAGATGCTTTTGCGGATGAAGAACGAGGAAAGCGGATCACTGTTGCCATAAGAGAAGATGTATTTGTTCGCTATTATTTTAGTAGCGCTTTGCGCAGTTAATACGCCGGCTAAACCCTTATTTTCATAAAATTTTACGAAAGCGGCGCGTAAAAAAGGGCGCATACAGCGCCCTTTTGATTTCTAAGCAACGATTAAGCTGCTTTGCGAACCGCCTTGCGCACTGCTTTGACTGGTGCAGATTTATTCACGGCTTTCGAGACAGCTTTCACCGTGGTGCTTGCTTTGGCTTTCACCGTCTTGACAGCAGCGCGCACAGGTTTAGCAGCAGCGGATTTGCCGCCGACTTGCTTTGACAATGCATCAATGCGGCCAATCAGCGATTCGATGTCTTTGGCAGATGGCACGCCGAGCTTGTTCAAAGCGCGTGAAACGCGGTCTTCAAAGATGTCTTCGAGTTTGTTCCACTGACCCGTTGCCTTAGCAGCCACATCGCTTGCTACGCCAGCGGCGCGGTTGGTGACTTCGCTGATGCGCTCTTCAGCGGCAGCTTGCGTTTTGCGCTGAACAGCCAAGCCTTCTTTGACCATGGTTTCAAACACGTTGCCACCGTTTTGCTGAGCTTTAGAAAACTGAGCCAAGCCAGCAAGGTAGATCTGCTGGGCAGATGCTTTGATGCTCTCTGCTAATGCGGCTGGATTGAGACCGCCAGATTTTTTTGATGCGGCTGCTTTGTTAACTTTCTTGACCATGGTGAGAACTCCAGAAAATGGGTTGAATGAAATGTGATGACGTGAATGTAGCCCTTGAAAGCCAAAGTGTTTAGGCTGGCGCTCCTAAATGCCTAGAGGTGGCGCTCTATGTGCGCCGCAGCAAAAAGCGTGGTCAGGCTACGCTTCACACGACGGGAATTTTTGGCTATCATTTCCTCGGCCTTCACTCAACTTATTGGATAAAAGCGATGAAAACACTTACCTCCCTGATGGCTGCTACTATTTTTTTAATAGCACCTCACGCATATTCCTCGCCGGCGAGCATCGTTTTTTCTTCACAAAATAGTTTCGTACCTTCCCTGCAAGCCAACGAAAGCAGTAAAGCGAAAAAACCCAAGAAAGCACGTGCTAAAAAAGGCGGTGGCGTTGCTTTCTATGAGGGCGGTGCTGAAACTCGCAGCGAGCGTGATCGACGTTTAAAGCGCGAATGCAAAGGCCAAGTTAACGCAGGCGTGTGTGCGGGGTATACGAGATAAAGTGCGCGCTAAGCATGTCTTCTAGACAAGTTTGAGTGCCTTGATACGCTCTACATGCGCCGTGAGCGAGCGCGCAGCAATCGGCCAAAGCTTGGCATCAACATCACTGTAGGCAATTGGCACGAGCTCATCGACTGTGCCTTGTGGCCGCAGCTTCATTGCGGCAATCACTTTGGCTTCGCGCTTCAAGCGATGCGCTTTAAGCGCGGCGATCACTCGCGCTGCACCGCCACGTGTGTCGCTGGCTGCATCGCCATGCTGCGTTTCTGTGCCCTGTGCGGCATCGCAGGCACTGAGCACATAGCCATGCGCGGGCAAAATAAAGCGCAGATCGTTTTGCTGACACATCACGCGCAGCACATCAAGCGAATCAAGATAAGCCGTCATATCGCCATCGGGCGGATCAATCACCGTGGTGCTGCCATTCAAGATATGGTCTCCCGAGAAGAGCAGGCCATCCTCGGGCAAGATCAGGCACAAGTGATTGGCCGCATGGCCGGGGGTGTGGATCACTTGCAGGCTGATTTCTAAAGGTGTTTCATCGTATGGCCGGCGAAAATAATGCGTCAGTTGCTCATTATTTCGTAGCGTGATGTCAGGATCAAACCAGGCGCTAATCTGCGCCGTTGGCTCGCTGGGCAAGCCCAGTATCGGGCAGATATGTTTGGCAAACTCTGCCGTGAGCGCCATGGGCACCGTATTGGTCGCCTCAACAACGCGCGCCTGTAGCGGCTTGGCTGCGGGCGAGTGATCCGCATGTGAGTGCGTGCAAATGATGGCTACGATGTCGCCATTCGTTGCTCGCAAAATGCGCTCAATGTGCGATGCAACATCTGGGCCGGGATCAATAACGAGATAGCCCTTTTCCGGCGTTCCGACGATATAGGTGTTGGTGCCCGGGCCCGTCATCATGCTGGGATTCGGTGCGGTGAGCCGCCAGACGTGTTGCAGCAGTTGCACCGGTTGTTCGTGCTGCCAGCTCAATTCATGCGAGATTTGGCCAAAGGGCGAGACGAGTGCCAGCTCGCCATACTCGGGCTCATGCTCCATGAAGCGGCGCTCTTTGCCATGCATCAAACCAGCGCGCGGGCAACTTGTCCAAAGCGGTTTTTCAGACGCACAAGCTTGCAAAACTTCGCTCACCGTTTTGTAAATAATTAACTTTTGCAGCGTGCGAATCGTCGGAAAAATCATGAAAAATTCGCCCGCTTCATGCTTGGTGAGTGCATCACGCGCGGCAATCCACTCTGGCGTGAATTGCTCTTTTTCATCAGCCACGGGGCTTTGGCCATCTGGCATGCGCGCGACCAAGAAAGGCACTTCAAAGCGCTTGGGCATATCGCGATCTGTGAGCCAGTGGGCAAGCAAAACCACCTCGCTGGCCGCAAGTTGAAAGCCACGCGCGAGCATCTGCGTATAGAAATTTGCGTGGCGATCTAGTGCGCTGATCTGAGATTGGCTGATCCATGCGCCGCTGGCGTTTTTGGCCAGCACGATGCCCAATTCTTCAAAGCTTTCTCGGATCGCGGCCAATGCCCAAGTGATGTGCTGCTTCGTTTGCGTGGGGCGATACGCTATGAATTGAGGAGCACTCTGCGCAGGTGATACGTCGGCTAATTGCGCATTTGAAGCATATTTTTCATCATCCGCCTCGATTCCGCCGCCCGGGAACACATACGCGCCCGGCGCGAAGCTGGCTTGGCTTGAGCGGCGCGTCATCAGCACTTCTAAGCCTTGGCTGCCATCGCGCAACAGCAGCACCGTTGCAGCTTGCAGCAGTGGCGCGAGGGGCTTGGCGGGGTAGAGCAGGGCGCTGTCTCTTGGCATCGGTTAAATTCTAGTTAGACATAGCATTTTGCTACAAGGGAGCGCGAGAATGTTTCGATCTTTTTTCGGTGATAAAAAATGGTGGATGTGGGCTTGGCTGGGTGCGGCGCTGATCATTGGGGTGACTTGGTACAAAGTGCAGCTGACGGTAGAGCTCAACAGTTGGTATGGCTCGTTCTACGATTACATCCAAAAGATTTTGCAAAAGCCGGGTAGCAGTACACCTGCAGAGTTTTACGGCCAAGTGCTGGTGTTTGCAAAGATTGCGGGCGTTTTCGTCGGCGTGGCCGTGGTGCTGGAGTATTTCGTTAAGCACTGGGTCTTTCGCTGGCGCACAGCGCTGACCTTGTTCTACAGCGCCAACTGGCACAAAGTGCGCCACATTGAAGGCGCGTCGCAGCGCGTGCAAGACGATACTTATCGCTTCGCCAAAATCATGGAGGGTTTGGGCGTGAGCTTCATGCGCTCGATCATGACGTTAGTTGCGTTTTTGCCTATTTTGTGGACGCTTTCGGCCAAAGTGCCTGAGCTGCCTTTCATTGGCGCGGTGAGCCAATCTTTGGTATGGACAGCGTTGATGTCGGCTATTTTTGGCACGGTGCTGTTGGCGACGGTGGGCATGAAGCTGCCGGGCTTGGAATTTAATAACCAGCGTGTAGAGGCGGCGTATCGCAAGGAGCTGGTGCTCGGCGAAGATGATCCGACCCGCGCCACACCACCTACGCTGGCCGATATTTGGGTGCAAGTGCGCAGCAATCATTTCCGCTTGTTTTTTCACTACGCTTACTTTGATGTGGCACGCTATTTTTATCTGCAATACAGCGGCTTGATTCCACTCTTGGCCATGTCGCCCGGCTTGCTGGCTGGCACGATCACGCTGGGCCTGATGCAGCAGATCTCCAATGTATTCGAGCGCGTGGAGGGCTCGTTTCAGTTCCTCGTGAACAGCTGGAGCACGATTGTGGAACTGATCTCGGTGTACAAGCGTTTGAGTGCGTTTGAGCAGGCGATCTACGATGCGCCAGACGCGCCTACAGAGGGCGAACAGGTGGTACTCAATGTCACTGTCTAGCCCGCCCGATAAGCCGCAAGTCCTTAGGGAAACGGACGACGCGGCACGCTTGCAAGCGCTTGCTTTTGTACGTGAGAGCGGGCATGGCGCGTTGGCCACGTTGGAGCCGGACACAGGTTGGCCGCTGGCTTCGCGCGTCTCGCTGGCGTTGGATGCAGATGGTGTACCTTTGATATTGATCTCGCGTTTGTCAGCGCACTATGGCGCATTGGAGGCGGATGCACGTTGCTCACTACTTCTGGGTGAGGCAGGCGATGGCGATCCTCTGCGCCATCCGCGCATCACGGTGGTTTGTCTGGCCGCGAAAGTGTTGGCTGAGCAACGTGAAGCAGCCAAAGTGCAATTCCTTCAGCGCCATCCCGGGGCTGAAATTTATGCCGATTTCACAGATTTTGACTTTTGGCGACTTGTCCCGCAACGAGCGAGTTTGAATGCAGGTTTTGGCAAAGCCTATGCGTTGAATGCAGGCGACTTAGGCGTATAAGCTCGGCCAATCTTTGATAATGACAGCATGAAAATTCAATTCACCAAGATGCAAGGCGCGGGAAATGATTTCGTCGTCTTGGATGAAACGCAAGGTTTGCTGGGGCTCAAAGCCGCTCACTACAAATTTTTAGGCGACCGGCATTTTGGCGTCGGCGCGGATCAGATTTTGTCGGTGCGGCCTGCGCCTTCTGCCGAGTTTGATTTTGCTTACGCGATCCACAACAACGACGGCGGCGAAGTCGAGCATTGCGGCAATGGCGCGCGCTGCTTTGTGCGTTATGTGCGAGATAAGGGCTTGACGCAAAAAACCTCGGTGCGGGTGAAGACGGTCAACAACGCGCTGACCTTGATGGAGCAAAGCGATGGCAGGGTGACGGTGGATATGGGCGCGCCTTTTTTTGAATGGAGCGATGTTCCGTTTGATGCTGCTCATGCGACGGCTCGAAGCGTAGATTCTTGGGAAAAATGGCAGTTAGCCGTCTACGAGCCTGGGCAAGCTGCTATTAAATCAATAGTGAATGACGATTCAATCACCGTCCTGTCGATGGGCAATCCGCATGCGGTGCAAGTCGTGAGTGATGTGGAAACCGCGCCCGTGCATGAACTGGGCGCTTGGATGCAAACGCATCCGGCCTTTCCGCGCCGAGTGAACGCTGGCTTCATGCAAATCTTGAGCCGAAGCGCCATCAAGCTTCGCGTGTACGAGCGCGGCGCGGGAGAGACGCTGGCTTGCGGTACAGGCGCTTGCGCGGCTGTGGTCTCGGGCATTCGGCTCGGGCTTTTGGGCAGCAAAGTCGATGTGCATACGCATGGAGGCCTGCTCACGATTGAATGGCCTTTTGAATCGCAAGGCCTGCAAGCCAAGGTTTTACTCACCGGGCCTGCGACTACCGTATTTGAAGGCGAAATAGAGATTCCTGATTGAGTGGTTTAAGATAGCTACTGCTATAAATTCAGGAGCTGGTTCTATGACAACACATCAAGATGTGCCGCCGATTACAGAAGACGATATCGCCAACTACTTGAGCGCCAACCCAGAATTCTTTGAGCGCCACGCCGAGACGCTCTCTTCCATTCAGCTCTTCTCCCAGCATGGCAAGCGCGCCGTGAGCCTGCAAGAGCGTCAAGCCGAGATGCTGCGCGAGAAGATCAAATCGCTGGAGGGCCGTATCATGGAGATGGTGCGCAACGGCAACGAGAACGTGATGATCGCCGACAAAATGCAGCGCTGGACGCGCACGCTGCTTCTCACCAGCCAAGCGATCGATCTGCCTATGACCGTGACGCATGAGCTCAAAAGCCAGTTTCTCGTACCGCAAGTGGCCATCAAAATCTGGGGTGTGAATGGTTTGTTTTCTGAAGAGGAATTTGCGGTTGGCGTCAGTGAAGATGCCAAGGCATTTGCCTCATCGCTCCAATTGCCGTATTGCGGCGTGAACTCAAGCTTTGAAGCGGCCACATGGCTCGATCAGCCCGAACTTGCGGCTTCTTTGGCACTCATTCCGCTCCGAGCAGGCGCAGCGCTCGAAGCTTTTGGCATGTTGGTGTGTGCCTCGCCCGATCCGCAACGCTTTAACGCCGGCATGGGCACAGATTTTCTGGAGCGCATCGGCGAAATTACGAGCGCGGCGCTGTCAAGGCTGCGTGGCTGAATTGCACGCGCTTCTTGCTGCCTACCTCACGCACTGCCGCGTTGAAAAACGCCTTGCTGATCGCACGCTCGCGCTCTACACCGAAGATTTGATCAAGCTTCAAGCCAATGCATTGCAGGCAAGAATAGAGATCACCCAAGTCCATAACAGCCACATCCGTCGCTGGGTCGCGCAGATGCACAGCGCAGGCCGAAGCGGGCGTGGCATCGCTCTGATCCTCTCGGGTTGGCGTGGTTTCTACACTTGGCTGGGGCGCGAGGGGAAAATTGCTGCCAATCCTGTACAAGATGTGCGTGCCCCCAAGCAGCCCAAACCTTTGCCCAAAGCACTGCCGGTCGATCAAGCGATGCAACTTGTCAGCTTCTCGGGGCTGCAAGAAGCGGTAGATTTTGATCCTGTGCTTGAAGCGCGAGATGCTGCGCTGACTGAGCTGCTTTACGGCTCGGGCTTGCGCGTCAGTGAGTTGGTGAACTTAGACATTCGTTCGAGCGCAGCAGGCCAGCAGGCGCTCAAAGGTTATATCGATCTGGCCGCAAGCGAATTGCATGTGATTGGCAAGGGTAGCAAAAGCCGCAGCTTGCCGCTCGGGCGCAAATCGGTGGAGGCTTTGCAGCGCTGGCTGCCGCTGCGAACGCAATGGCTACTTCAGATCAACGCAGGAAGCCAAGTCGAACAAAAAGTAAAAGATCCGAGCGGCGAATGGGCACTTTTCCTTTCTCCAAGAGGCTTGCGCATGACGAGCCAGATGGTCTGGCAGCGCTTAAAACTCAGAAGCCAGCAAGCCGGCCTGCAACAAGCCGTGCATCCGCACATGCTGCGCCACAGCTTTGCCAGCCATGTATTGCAATCGAGCCAAGATATTCGCGCTGTGCAGGAGCTACTCGGCCACGCCAGCATTAGCACGACGCAGGTCTACACACGGCTCGATTTTCAGCATTTGGCCAAAGCCTATGATGCGGCGCATCCACGCGCCAAGCGTCGTTCTTGAAGCACAGTGTCCGAAGGCTTTGCTTGAATCGCAGCAAACCTGAACTGCTGTTTTTCCCCCACAAAAAGAGCCTGAAATGCCAAATTTCTTTCATTGCACCGATTCCTGAGCAGACTTTGTCGTCTAAATGACTAAGAATGAAGCGTGGCAAAACCTTCTCAAGCTCAATCTACGCCCAAGCCTCGGCGCTCTGATGCTCTGCCTGAAATAGAGATCGATCAAATTTTGTATTGCAGCCTCGCGCGCGAGCCGATGGATGAGGCCGCGCTCGATGCCATGATCGTCGGGGTCTCGTCGATCAATCGGATGGATCACATCACGGGCTTGTTGATGTACAGCGAAGGTGTGTATGTACAGTTGATTGAAGGGCCGCCGGAGGCTGTGCAGAATCTTTGGGCGCGACTGCTGCGCGACCCTCGGCATTTCGGCGTGGTGCAGCTGTATCACTATCGTGAGCTCGAACAGCGCAGTTGCGAAGACTGGGCCATGAAGCGGGTAGATTTTGAGACCTTGCGCGGCATCATCCACCATGCCAAAGAAGAGACTGTGGCGGGACGCCACAGTGCGTGGGCTGGAGCGATAGAGCGGATGGATTTTTTGCTGACCAGCCGCCGCTGGATTAACTTTGTCGATGAATTGAAGAGCCAAGCGCAAGCCTGAAGATGCGATGCCTCAAGCGCGCGGCTTGGCGCCCTAGCAATCCGCGACAATAACGGCATGAAGAAAATTACCCTGCGAGCCGGCAAAGAACGCGCACTGCTACGCGGCCATCCCTGGATTTATGACAATGCGTTGGCCTCTGGCGGGGCAGACAGCGGCGAGACGGTTCGCGTGGAATCTTTTGAGGGCAAATTCTTGGCTTGGGCAGCCTTCAGCCCGAGCAGCAAAATTCGCGCACGTGTGTGGAGCTTTGACGAAGCGCAGCGCATCGACGCTCCTTTTTTCGTAGCGCTCTGCGCAGCATCCATATCGGCGAGAAGCCGATTCTCTCTAGGCAAATTGGAGACGAGAGAAGGCGTGCGCCTGATTCATGGCGAGGCCGATGGCTTGCCCGGTTTGATCGTGGATCAGTATGGCGACACGCTGGTGGCGCAGTTTTTGTCCGCTGGTAGCGAGCGGCAAAAAAAGCTCATCACAGTGGCTTTGCTTGAAGCCAGTGGCCTCAAAAAACTCTACGAACGCTCAGACGCCAGCAGCCGCACTTTAGAGGGCTTGCCCGCCGCCTCCGGTTGGCTCGCAGGCGAAGGCGCGTCAGAGGAGGTGGTGATCACTGAGCATGCTTGGAGGCTCAAAGTCAGCGTCTCTGAAGGCCACAAAACAGGCTTTTATCTGGATCAACGCGACAACCGCTTGCGTTTTTCGCAAGAGGCCGCGCGCCTTAAATTTCGCCGCATGCTGAATTGCTATTGCTACACGGGCGGCTTCACCGTGGCTGCGCTGGTGGGGTTGCGCGAAGCCGATGCGTTGGGTGGCGTGCAAATCACCAGTATCGACTCCTCGGGTCCGGCCATTGAACGCGCCCGGGCGAACGTGGCGCTCAATGGCTTTGAGGCGGAAATTGCGAATGGCAGCGCTGATTTTTTAGATGCCGATGTCAACGCGAGTTTGCGCAGATTTATCGCCGAAGGGCGCACGTTTGATGCCATTATTTTGGATCCGCCTAAATTTGCGCCATCGGCTGCGCATGCCGAACGAGCCGCGCGTGCTTACAAAGACATCAATCGCTTGGCATTTAAGCTGCTCGAATCGGGAGGCTTGCTCTATACCTTTAGTTGCTCAGGCGGCATTGATGCGGATTTGTTTCACAAAATCGTCGCCGGCGCTGCGATGGATGCGGGTGTGAACGGCTACATCACTGCGCATTTGAATGCCGCGCCTGATCACCCGATCACCATGCGTTTCCCCGAGGGCGAATACCTCAAGGGGCTGGTGGTGATGAAAAAGTGAGAGCGCGAAAGTGATCAAGATTCCCGGTCAAGTCTATCTCGTGGGCGGCGCAGTGCGCGACGCGTTGATGGGGCGGGAATCCATGGATCGAGACTGGTGTGTGGTGGGCAGCTCGCCGCAAGAGATGATCGATGCGGGCTTCAAAAGCGTGGGCAGAGATTTCCCTGTTTTCTTGCATCCACAAACCCATGAGGAATACGCGTTGGCGCGTACCGAGCGCAAAACCGCGCCCGGCTACCACGGCTTTGAGATGCATGCAGCGCCCGATGTGACGATCGAGCAAGATTTAGCACGGCGCGATCTGACTATTAATTCCATAGCACTTCGCGCAGATTCTATGCCGGCTCATGGCCTATTTGACGTAAAAAAATGGGGGGCTGATGCTCTGGTCGATCCGTTTGGCGGCCAGCAAGATCTGCGCGACCAAATCCTGCGCCACACCAGCCCCGCATTTGCTGAAGATCCTGTGCGCATTCTGCGCGTTGCTCGATTTGCGGCGCGTTACGCAGGTTTTTCTGTGGCCAAACCGACGCTAGATTTGATGCGCCGCATGGTCTCGGGCGGTGAAGCCGATGCTTTGGTGACTGAGCGTGTGTGGCAAGAATTGGCAAAAGGGCTGATGGAGGGCAAGCCCTCGCGTATGTTTGCGGTGTTGCGCCAGAGCAATGCATTGCAAGTGCTGCTGCCCGAGGTCGAGCGTTTGTGGGGTGTGCCGCAAAGCGCTGAGCATCACCCAGAAATTGACACCGGTGTGCATGTGATGATGGTGCTGGACATGGCCGCGCAGTTGAATGCGCCTCTTTCGGTTCGTTTTGCCTGTCTCATGCACGATTTAGGCAAAGGGACGACGGCAGTCGATGCGCTGCCGCGTCATATTGGACACGAAGCGCGTAGCGTGGATCTGCTTTTGCCGATTTGCGCCCGCCTGCGTGTGCCCTTTGACTGCAAAGAGCTGGCGATTGTGGTGTCAAAAGAACACGGAAACATCCACAGAAGTGATGATTTAGATGCCAAGGCGACACTTCGCCTTTTGGAGCGTTGTGATGCCATTCGCAAGCCGCAGCGCTTTACCCACATCCTGCAAGCCTGCGAGTGCGATGCACGCGGGCGGCTTGGCATGCAAGAGCGGGCCTACCCGCCTGCACAGCGCTTGGCGCAGGCATTGCGCACCGTGTTGGCCGTGGCCACGGCGGAGATTGCGCAAACCGCTGCTGAGCAAGGCAAGCAGAGTAGCCAAATTGGCCAAGCGATTGCCGCAGCGCGAATCGAAGCCCTGTCCCGCGCTTGAAAAGCCGTTGAAACGCTGAAACCAGCGTTTCGTCAAAAGTTGCTACCGTTTGGGTTTAAAGCCACAATAACGAACAAATTACGAAGAATTGCGTACTTTTGTGGATAAATGTGAATTTTTGGTCAAAGTATTTGCGCCGATGTAGCTAGCATTTGTTAGTTTTTTCACATATTGAGTCGTGCTCAGCAGAAGCGTCTGACTCGTTTCTTAGAACTAATTTGCTCATTATGACGACACCATCTGCTTCCGTACCAATGCAACTCTCCGATCAGGACGGACAAGTTTTGCGGGGAAATCGTTGGTTTGCCAGTCTCACAGATCGCCAACAACACGCCTTGCTTGATGCGAGCAAGCGCATCACCTTGCGACAAGGCCACTTGTTTGCTGCCAATGGGCAAATGGTGCGCAAACGGCGCGATGGCTTCGGTGTGCTGGTCAAGGGCTTGCTCAAGGTCTCTTCGACATCGCTGGATGGGCGAGTGGCTCTTCTGGGATTTGTACGGCCCGGGCAATGGTTTGGTGAGCTCGCCTTGTTGGATGGCGGGAGTCGCGAAAGGGATTTTTTGAGCGTTGGATCGTCGGAAATTTTGGTCATTGAGCCCGAAGCCATGCGCAGCTTGCTGCAAGACGCGATGCTTGGCGCTCAGCTCTCGCGTCTGCTGGCTTCTCGCACTCGCGCCCTGCTGATGCTGGTAGAGAGCTTCACATTGCGGCCGACGCTGGCCCGCACTGCGCGGAGGCTTGCGATGCTCGCCTTCGATGATGAGTTGGGCAGCGGTCACAGCGACGCTCAGCATCGCGCAACGCTGGATATCTCACAAGACGAACTCGCATCCATGTTGGGGATGACACGCCAATCCGTGGCGAGCCATTTGCGGCAGCTCGCTGAGCGTGGCGCGATCAGCCAAGCCTATGGCCGCATCCATATTTCTTCCATGGAAATCTTGATGTCAGAGGCTGCATAGGCGCAGGCGCAGGCTTTGAGTCGGCAGACTGAATGCATCGACATTTTTCAATCTTCTTTTTCTGAGTTCCGCTAGGCAGTTATTCGCGCCTGCATCAAACTGCTACACAGCCTACAATGAAGGCATGATTTCTCGCGAACCCACCCTCGAACGTTTGGCCACAGCGCAAGCGCTGCTTCTTACCCCTTTTGGCCTGAACGAAAGCCACCTTTTCAAAGCACTCGATGTGATCAAAGCACATCGCGTCGATGAAGCGGATTTGTATTTTCAATACACGCGCTCAGAGGGCTGGAGCTTGGAAGAGGGCATCGTCAAAACCGGCTCGTTTTCCATCGATCAAGGTGTGGGCGTTCGCGCGGTGAGCGGCGAGAAAACTGCTTTTGCTTATTCGGATGATATTTCTTGGGCATCGCTGTTGGATGCAGCTCAGACAGTGCGCACCATTGGCGCATCGAATTACACGAAAAATAGCGCGGTAGCCGGCGTCAAATCTGCGCCAAATGCTACCAAAAAAATAGCATCTGCGCGCAAATTGTATGGCGCAACAGATCCGATTTCTACGTTGGACAGCACCACCAAAGTCAAATTGCTGGAGCGCGTTGAAAAGCTCGCTCGTTCGAAAGACAAGCGCATTGTGCAAGTGATGGCGGGGCTGGCCAGTGAATACGATGTGGTCATGATTGCGCGGGCGGATGGAACGCTGGCAGCGGATGTGCGGCCACTGGTGCGCTTATCGGTTACGGTGATTGCGGAGCAAAAGATCAAAGGTGAGATGCGCAGAGAGACGGGCTCGGGCGGCGGTGGCGGGCGCTTTGGCCTCGCTTATTTTGATGATGCGCACATTGAAGAATATGTCAGCAGCGCAGTCAAAGCCGCGCTCACGAATCTTGAATCTCGCCCCGCACCTGCCGGCGAGATGACGGTGGTGCTCGGCCCCGGCTGGCCTGGCGTATTGCTTCACGAAGCCGTTGGCCACGGCTTGGAAGGCGATTTCAACCGCAAAGGATCCAGCGCCTTCGCCGGCATGATCGGTAAAAGAGTCGCCGCAAAAGGCGTCACCGTGCTCGATGACGGCACTATTGAACAGCGGCGCGGCTCGCTCAATGTCGACGATGAAGGCAACACCACGCAGAAAAACGTGCTCATTGAAGATGGCATCTTGAAGGGCTATATTCAAGACAGCATGAATGCACGCTTGATGAAGGTCAAACCCACGGGCAATGGCCGCCGCGAGAGTTATGCCGCTGTGCCGATGCCGCGTATGACGAATACTTATATGCTGAGCGGCGACAAAAAGCCAGAAGAAATCGTGGCCAGTATCAAGCGCGGCCTCTATGCGACGAATTTTGGTGGCGGGCAGGTCGATATCACCTCGGGCAAATTTGTGTTCTCCGCCAGCGAAGCCTTTTGGGTGGAAAACGGCAAGATTCAATACCCTGTGAAGGGAGCAACCATCGTAGGCTCGGGCCCCGAATCGCTCAAAAAAGTCACGATGATCGGCAATGATCTCGCGCTCGATTCTGGCGTGGGCGTGTGTGGCAAAGAAGGCCAGAGCGTGCCGGTGGGGGTGGGGCAACCAACGCTGCGGATTGAAGGCCTGACAGTTGGTGGCACCGCTTGATTTTTCATATTCGATGAGTTCTGTGTAGGAATTCACGCCGAAGTTGCTGCAATTGCGGCCATTCGTCTGGTTGCTTTAGGCGACGCGCAGCGTTTACGCAGACAATTGTCAAATGTCAGGAAATTCACGATTTGAGCTCAGCGCAGAAACGGGTCTGCCCGACATCCGGGACTTCACCGAGTTTGGTGCGGCGTTGCGCAGCATGTCCAATGATGAGGAAACACATCGCCTCTCAGACGGCATGGGTGAGTTGTCTGCTGCGATTGAGCGTGTCGGCAAAGCGCTGTCGAGCCATCAACGCGGCATGACCGTGAGCCCGCTGCTCATTGATTTGCTAACTGCGCTGCGCAAGCATCGCCAGTTGGTGGTGGGACTGTCTGATTCGTGGCGCGCCTTGTATGAGTACGCCAACTATCTGGCCGCCTTAAGCAATTTCCGCGTGCTCGTCGGCCAATGGTTGGTCGAGCGAAATTTCAGCGGCGATAGTGCCGTGGTGATTGATGAGTTTGAGATGATCGGCTGGCGAACGTTGGGCGAAGGTCTCATGATGATTGAAATTCACGAGCAAACATTGGCGCGTGCAGCCAACGATGCAGCGCCGCATGCAATCAATGCGTCTCGTTTAGCACGGGCAAAAAACTGGTGGGGTCAACTCAGCGGTAAATCCCAAGATTTCGACCGCACCAAACCTTGAATTGCTGCCCTGAATCGCTGTGCTGGCTGCAGCACCGGTATTCCGTGTTACTATTTCAAACATGCAAAAACGCTTTTATTTTTACTTTTGGTTCTCAGTCCCCGGCGGACGAGAGGCAAATGCATAAGTAAAAACTGCACTCCTCATCAAACCGCCGGGCTGAACAGCCAAGGCGGTTTTTTTATTCTCATTTCATTTATCTCAGGAGCACTCTATGTCCAACACGTCGACCCAAGATGCGTGGTATCCCCCTGGCAGCCAACCGCAAGACCGCACCAGCCAAACTGACGACGCCCGCATCAAGGACATCACCGTGCTCCCCCCTCCTGAACATTTGATTCGCTTCTTTCCGATTCGCGGCACACCCGTCGAATCCCTGATCGAGCGCACTCGCAAAAGCATTCAAAACATCATGCATGGCAAAGATGATCGCCTGTTGGTGGTGATTGGCCCGTGCTCCATTCATGACCCCGCTGCGGCGCTGGACTACGCGCGCCGCTTGAAAGAAGTGCGCGAAAAATATGCCGACACGCTGGAGATCGTGATGCGCGTGTATTTCGAAAAACCGCGCACCACCGTGGGCTGGAAAGGGCTGATCAACGATCCGTACCTCGATGAGAGCTACCGCATCGACGAAGGCCTGCGCATTGCGCGCCAGCTCCTGATCGAAATCAACCGTATCGGCTTGCCCGCAGGCAGTGAGTTTTTAGACGTGATCTCGCCGCTATACATCGGCGATGTGATCGCGTGGGGCGCGATTGGCGCGCGCACGACGGAGAGCCAAGTTCACCGCGAATTGGCCTCCGGCCTTTCTGCACCGATTGGCTTTAAAAACGGCACCGATGGCAACATCAAAATCGCCACCGATGCGATCCAAGCCGCAGGCGGCGGGCATCACTTTTTATCGGTGCATAAAAACGGCCAAGTGGCCGTGGTGCAAACCCATGGCAACCCGGATTGCCACGTGATTTTGCGCGGCGGCAAAGCGCCGAATTACGATGCGGCGAGCGTGGCCTCTGCCTGCAAAGATTTGGCAGCAGCCAAATTGCCGCAAAGCTTGATGGTCGATTGCAGCCATGCCAATTCATCGAAGCAGCATGAAAAGCAGCTCGATGTAGCGCGCGATATTGCGGCGCAAATCACCTCGGGTAGCAAGAGTGTTTTCGGTGTGATGCTGGAGAGCCACCTGCAAGCGGGTGCGCAGAAGTTCACACCGGGTAAAGATGATTCTTCCAAACTCACCTATGGTCAAAGCATCACGGATGCTTGTCTTGGCTGGGATGATTCGATGGCGGCGCTGCAAGTGCTGTCATCTGCTGTGAAGGGACGTAGAAATTAATTGGGTCATTAATTGGGGTCAGAACCCAATTAATTTCTTTTGCTGGCGCGGCTGAGGTCTGAGCTGATCGGCTGCGCTTGGGCTATCCCCCTCCGCAAATGTCCTCCGCGCTGGCCTTCGGCAGGCGCTCCCCCTTTATTTTGCTGCGGGAGATAACCCAATCACAACCGATCAGCTCAGGCCGCTCTCAACAAAAAGAAACCTTCCGAGCGCTACAAAAGTAGTAGCGCTCTGCGCACGTAATACGCCGGCTAACCACCGATTTCGTTCATAAAGTTGAAAGTTAAGGGTAATTCCGCATCGATCTTGAGCAGGGCATCTAAAAACTCCTCTCTCAAGCGCCTAGGATAGACATGAGGAGAATTCAAAAATGTTTGATTACGTGATCGTTGGTGGCGGCTCGGCGGGTTGTGTATTGGCTTCGCGTTTGAGTGAAGATCCTGCCATTCGTGTGGCGCTACTTGAAGCCGGGCCAGTGGATTCGAGCGTCCTCATTCATTGCCCAGCAGGCTTGGCTTTGATGGCACAAACAAGAATAGCCAATTGGGCTTACGAGACCGTGCCGCAAAAGGGGTTGAATGGCCGCAAGGGTTATCAACCACGCGGCAAAGTGTTGGGCGGCTCTAGCTCGATCAACGCGATGATCTACGCGCGTGGCCAGCATCAAGACTATGACGACTGGGCGGCGGGCGGCAACGCAGGCTGGGCTTGGGATGATGTGCTGCCGTATTTCAAGCGCGCTGAGCACAACGAGCGCGGTGCGGATGAGCTGCATGGCACGGGTGGCCCTCTGAATGTGAAAGACTTGACCTCACCGCATCGCTTCGGCCCCATCTTCGTGGAAGCAGGTCGCCAAGCCGGCTATCCGGTCAATCCTGACTTCAACGGCGAAAGCCAAGAAGGCGTGGGCATGTATCAAGTGACGCACAAAAACGGCGAGCGCTGGAGCGCGGCCAAAGGCTATCTCACGCCGAATTTGGGGCGTGCTAATCTGCAAGTGATCACCGGCGCACATGCCACGCGCGTGTTGTTTGAAGACAAGCGCGCGGTCGGTGTGGAATACCGGCAAGGCGGCGAGATCAAGACGATCAAGGCGGCGGGCGAAGTGCTTCTCAGCGGCGGCGCATTTGCCTCGCCTCAGCTGCTCATGCTCTCAGGCGTGGGCGCTGGCGCGCATTTGAGCGAGAAGGGCATCAGCGCGCTGCACGATCTGCCCGGCGTCGGCCAGCATTTGCATGATCATCTGGATGCCGTGCAGGTCTACAACGCGCCGCAGCTCACCGATCTCTTTGGCCTCTCGTTCACGGCCATGATCAATGCATTCAAAGGCATCAAAGAATGGCGCAACTCCCGCACCGGCATGCTGACCACTAACTTCGCCGAAGCTGGCGGCTTCATCAAAAGCTCTTCCGATGAGGCACGCCCCGATCTGCAATTTCACTTCGTCATCGGCAAGCTGATCAACCATGGCCGCACGCCCACTTGGGGGCATGGCTACTCCTGCCACGTTTGTGTCGTGCGCCCCAAGAGCCGAGGCAGTCTCACACTCGCGAGCAAAGATCCGTTTGCTATGCCGTTGATCGACCCTGCATTCATGAGCGATGCCGATGACGTGCAGCGCATGGTCAAAGGCTTCAAAATCATGCGCGGCATCATGAACCAGCCCGCGCTTGCAGGCTTTGCTGGCAAAGAACTCCCGCTCTCGGCCACGTCACAAACCGATGCCCAAATCGAGCAATTCATCCGCAGCCACGGCGACACGATCTACCACCCCGTAGGCACTTGCCGTATGGGCAGCGGCTCATTGGATGTTGTCGATGCCCGCCTGCGCGTTCATGGTATGCAAAACCTCCGAGTGATCGACGCGTCCATCATGCCCCAGCTCATCAGCGGCAATACCAACGCTCCCACGATCATGATTGCGGAGAAGGCCGTCGATATGATCAAGGAAGATGCTCGCGCTGCATAAATTCAAAGCATTTTGAGCAGTTCACCGTCACAAATACTGCGTGGAGTGCTATTGAATCAGGAGTGGAGAAAAATTGTAGTCAAAAATTGGGGTCGAATCCCAATTGAGAAAAATGATCCGCCTAGCGCCAGATAGAGCTCAGCATCAGTTGAGTTTTGTACCAAGCTTTCGCCCTAGTTTGCTCGCCGATTGCGCACCTCACTCCGCCGGCTTGATATTGAGCTCCTGCGCGAGCCGCTGCCAACGCGCGGTATCGCCTTCGACCATCGCTTTCATCTCCGCAGCGCCGCCAGATGCGGGCGAGAGCGCAAGGACGGCGAGCTTTTCTTTGACATCGGGCATGCTCAGCACTTCGCCCATCGCTGCGGCTAAGCGCGCGGTGACTGCGGCTGGCATACGCGCTGGGCCCATGAGACCGAACCATTGTTCGTAATCCATGCCGGCCACGCCTACTTCTGCAAATGTCGGAACATTGGGGTAGTCGGGGTGGCGGCGGCTGCCCGTGACGGCGAGCGGCAGGAGCTTGCCACTCTTGACGTGGCTACCGGCGCTGGTCATGGTGGTGATGAAAGTGTTGACTTGGCCGCTCATCAAATCAATCATCGCGCGTGAGCTGCCTTGGTAGGGCACGCTGATGAATTTGATGCCGCTGCGCGCTTTGAAAAGATCGACGACGACAGAGCCAGTGCCAGCAATCGCCATGGAAAGCTTCTCGGGATTCGCGCGGGCGTAGCGGAGCACGTCTTGTGCTGTCTTGGCTTCAAAGCCGGCGTGTGTGAGCAAGAAAGCGGGCGTTTTGCCAATCAGGGAGATCGGCGTGAAGTCGCGCACCGCGTCATACGGCATTTTGGCGGTGTAGATGGGCGTGCTCGCGTGGAACACATCGACGAGCACGAGCGTGTAGCCATCAGCCGCAGATTTGGCCACGAGATCCGTGCCAATCATCCCGCCTGCGCCGCCTTTGTTGTCTACCACCACGCTTTGCTTTAAGACTTGGCCGAGCTTGTCCGCAATCAAGCGGCCCGTGCCATCCGAGCTGCCGCCTGCGGGGAAGGGGACGACGATTTTGATCGGCTTGTTGGGAAAATCTTGCGCGAAGGCGCTTGTTGCTGCATGTGCTGTCAGCGCAGAAGCTAACGTAAATGTAAGAAATTCGCGGCGGTTGGTCATGATGCTTGAATCCTTGAGTGAATGAATAAACGCAGTGAGGCTTGTGAAAACGCTATTAAATATGTAGCACTTTACGCAATAAATACGCCGGCTAACTGCCTAAATGCTCTTGCAAACAAACAAGCCACTCGCGCCGATGACGGATTTGATGCCATCGATTTGCGAGCGAAGCGAATCGTCAACCGCTGGGAGTTTGAGGATTTGGCCTTTGCGCTCGGGAATTTCTTGGACGACTTTGGCGGTGCGGATGCCGCGTTTGGTCAGGTTGGCCATGGCGTCACTCGCTTGGGATTGGTTGGCATACACGCCCAGCGAGAAGCCGGGCTCT
>JANMDU010000024.1:0-16997 GCA_031376455.1 Variovorax sp.
ACTCGTTTCAAGATGAGATTTGCCGGGGGCTTGACCCCCCTAAAGAGCCGTTCAAGACCAGGACGTTGATAGGTCAGGTGTGGAAGCGCAGCAATGCGTTAAGCTAACTGATACTAATTGCTCGTGCGGCTTGACCCTATACCTTTGACTGTGTAACAGATCTAAGTATTGCGGTTGACTGCAATCGAATACGCATGACACCAAGCATTCACTTGGATGGTCTGCTGCTGATATAACTCTATGAATTGGTTGTGTTGATTGCTGCCAAGCAATAATCAACATGACGCCAAGTTATGCCTGATGACCATAGCAAGTTGGTCCCACTCCTTCCCATCCCGAACAGGAAAGTGAAACGACTTAGCGCCGATGATAGTGCGGGTTCCCGTGTGAAAGTAGGACATTGTCAGGCTCTTATGCTGAAAACGCCCACTCGAAAGAGTGGGCGTTTTTCTTTGTGCGAATGAAACGTCGTGATGTGCGAAATCTAACTGCTGCTGGCATAAGCTAAACGCACACGTGAGCGCAAAGCAAATCTTGCGTTAGTTCGTTATTGCCAGTCAAAGAAAGCGCTTCGACAGCGAGCCATCGACTGACGAGCTTAATTTCAGCCTTACTGTTAACGCGGACAGACTACTGTCTGGACTTACTTAGCGCTGCGTAGTTCACGACGCAAGATCTTGCCCACATTGCTCTTAGGCAGATCATCACGAAACTCAATATATTTTGGCATTTTGTAGCCTGTGAGATTCTGGCGGCAGAAGCTCATCACTTGATCTTCCGTCATACCCGGATCGTTTTTCACCACAAAAACTTTGATCGCTTCACCTTGTTTGGCATCTGTCACGCCAACTGCCGCGCATTCGACGACGCCGGGGCATAGCGAAATCACATTCTCCAGTTCATTGGGGAACACGTTGAAGCCGCTCACGATGATCATGTCCTTCTTACGATCTACAATTTTTGTGTAGCCGCGTTCATCCATGATCCCGATGTCTCCGGTGCGCATGTAGCCGTCGGACGTGAAAGCAGATTTATTTTCTTCGGGCTGATTGTAGTAGCCCACCATAATGTTGGGGCCTTTGATGCAAATCTCGCCGGATTGGCCGATGGACAAACTTTTGCCATCATCATCTTTAATCGCCACATAAATACTGGGTAGAGGCGAGCCAATCGTGCCAGTGAATTCTTTGTTCGTCACGGGATTGTTCGTGCCAATCGCGCAAGTCTCGCTCATGCCCCAGCCTTCCACCATGGGGCAACCTGTGGCCTCGAACCAATGTTTGGCTGTGCCTTCAGAGGCAGCCATGCCGCCAGCTTGCGAAACGCGCAGATGACTCCAATCCACGGTTTTGAATTGAGGATGTTGCAAAAGTGCGTTGAAAAGAGTGTTCACTGCGGGCAGCATATGAAACGGGCGCTTTTTAAGCACATCGATGAACTTACCGAAATCACGTGGGTTCGGAATCATCGTCATGTGCGAGCCATTGCGAATGGCCAGGAGACTGAGCGTGAGTGCGAAGATGTGATACAGTGGAAGCGCTGCAATGCTGTTGGTTTTGCTCACATCACCAATGTCTTTCAGTGCAGGAGAAAACCAAGCCTCGGCCTGCAAGATGGCCGCGATGATGTTGCGATGCGTGAGCACTGCGCCTTTGGACAGACCCGTTGTGCCGCCGGTGTATTGCAAAAAAGCAATCGAATCGAGATTGGCTTGCGAAGCTTTCAACGGCTTGTTCGTACCATCAGCGATCGCCTGATGGAAAGGCGTGACAGTCAACCCACCATCAAGCGACAATTTGTACGCTGGCACCATCTTGGCCAAGTGACGCACAGCGAAGGTAAGCCATTGTCCATACCAAAAGCCGAGCATATCTCCCATAGAAGCCACGACAACTTCTTTGATCTGCGTTTTGCCGATCACCTCGGAAAGCGTATGGCAGAAATTCTCCAAGATCACAATCGTCGTCGCGCCGGAATCCTTGAGTTGATGCTCGAGCTCGCGCGGTGTGTAAAGCGGATTCACATTCACGCAGGTGTAACCTGCGCGCAGCACGCCAGCCATCGTGACAGGAAACTGCGGAATATTGGGCAACATGATCGCCACGCGCGAGCCAGCCGCCAAGCCGCGGCTTTGCAGCCAAGCGCCCAGCGCCATGGAGAAATCATCCAGCTGACGATAGCTCATCCATTGATCCATACACACTGAAAATGGATTCGCTGCATTACGCTTGAAGCTTTCTTCGAGCAATTGCGAAAGCGAATGGTATTGCTCAGGATAGATATCATGCGCAACGCCCGGTGGATAATGTTTGAGCCAAATTCGTTCTTGCGCGCTCTGAGCTGTTTGCATGATGTCTCCAAATAATCTTTCAATAGATTCTAGGCGCGAGATGCACGGCTGCTCCTCAGTAAAGTCCCGAGGCTGACGCGTTATCAAGAAGCAAAAGTAATTGGCCGTAGCCTGAAAAAATCAGGCGGCCATTTGCGCAAGCCATGCGCTCTCACGTTCATCAATGGCAGAGAGAAATTGAGGTAACTTTCCCGCCTTGCCGAGTAGCCCAAACGTGTCGAAGCCGCGTTCCAAAAATCGTTGAAGATCTTGCAGACCTGCGGAAGCGGCCGGCACACGCATCATCTTGAGCATCAGTCGCAAGCCAGGCACCTGTGTGTGGCGCTGCAGTTGCACGCCAAGTTGCCCCGTGGCATCGAGTTGCTGCTGTCTTGCGAGCGTATAGCCGGGAACGGTGAGCAAGCTGTGCCAAATCGCTTTGTACGATGGAAGATCAATGGCAAGCTGCTCCGGGCAAACGATTTGCCAACGAATGGCCATGCAAGCATCAAGCGTCTCAGATAATGCATGCAACTTGGCAAGCAGAGTGGCTGTTTGCACAACGGATTGAGGAAAAATACGTTCAATGGCATTGGCAATACGAGCAAACTGTGCATCGCGCCGCGCATATTCTTGCCCGCCGTAAAGCTCGGTCAGAAAAAACAGCGCAGCTGGCCCCATCTCTGCATCTCGCAATACATCCGCATAGGCGCCGCGAAAGCGCAGGACCTGCCATTGCCGAAGATCAAGCGTGCGCTGCGCGATCTCACTGTGCGCCTGTCGCTGCAGGCGAAGCTGCTCGACGACGCTTAATGCTTGCGCTATGCCGCCATAGTCTTCGAGTTTGTCGATGATGGGCAGATTTGCAACAGCGGATTGAGTTAGCATGCCTCGTTCACTTCATCTCAAAAACAAGGCATGTCGTCGTGGCATGCGCATAAAGCTTGCCTGCTGCATCGACAATACGCCCTTCTGCCGTGGCGAGTTGTTTCCCGCAATGCAGGACTTTGCCGATCACACGCAATGGTTCTTTGCCGGGAACAGCGCCACGTACGAGATTGACGCTTAACTCAGCGGTCGTATAGCCGCGTCCAGCTGGCATCATGGTATGGACTGCACAACCCACAGCAGAATCAAGCAGCGTGGCGTACCAGCCGCCATGCACCGTGCCCATAGGGTTGAGGTGTTTGGTTTGCGGTGTGCCTTGGAAGACGGCCTCGCCGGCTGCGAAAGAGATCATCACAAAATCCATCGTGTGACCAATATTGGCATGCGGCAAATCGCCTCGCAGCATGGCTTGCATTTGCTCTAGGCCGCTCAGGCCAGCGATTTGATGGCGATCAGCAATACCCGCTCCCATTCCGGCTGCACTTCGCGCACGCGCTGCGGCTTCCTCGTTACGCCATAAGTCAAGTGTGATTGCGGTGTTTTCTGGTGTCGTCATGCCTTGTATTTTGGCTTGTTTTTATTTGTTCGCCCATCAACGCTCCTCTAAATCACGCAAACTCCGCAAGACATTCTCCGCTGTGCAAGGTGCATGGAGAAGAGAAGTGCGCCCTGCTGCCGCTGCGACAGCCTCGCGCAAGGCCTCCCATACGCTGATGGCCAGCATGAAAGGCGGCTCGCCGACGGCTTTGCTGCCGAAGACGTTGTCTTCGCGATTGGGCTCGTCCCAAAGCGCAACATTGAAATGCTCGGGGACGCAGCCGGTCGCGGGAATTTTGTAAGTGCTGGGGGCGTGAGTGGTGAGCTTGCCTTCTGTGCTCCACACGAGCTGCTCGGTGGTGAGCCAGCCCATGCCTTGTACAAATGCACCCTCGATTTGCCCGATGTCGATCGCCGGGTTGATGCTGCGGCCTGCGTCGTGCAGGATGTCAACTTTCAAGATACGGCTCTCGCCAGTACGTGTGTCGATGATGACTTCTGTGCAGGCTGCGCCATAAGCGAAGTAGTAAAACGGGCGGCCTGTGAGCGTGGCTTTGTCGTAGTGGATTTTGGGCGTGGCGTAAAAGCCGTCGCTCCAGAGCTGGATGCGGTTGGCGTATGCACTGGCGACAACAGATGCCCAAGGGCGAGACTGGGTTGGCGAGATGACTTGGCCGTTACGGAAGCTAATTGCGCCAGCGCCGCAGTTGTCTAAGCCGCCAACGAACGCCGCAAGTTTGTCACGAACGCCTCGGGCGGCGAATTGAGCAGCGCGGCCATTGAGGTCTGTGCCGGCACTGGCAGCGGTGGCGCTGGCGTTAGGGATTTTGCTGGTGTCGCTGGCTGTCGCTCGGATGAGCAAATAAGAGATGCCCAGCTCATGCGCCACGATTTGCGCTACTTTTGTATGTAAGCCTTGGCCCATTTCTGTGCCGCCGTGGTTGATCTGCACGCTGCCATCGGTGTACACATGGACGAGCGCACCGGCTTGGTTGAAGAGCGTGGCCGTAAAGCTGATGCCGAATTTGACAGGGGTGATGCTGATGCCGCGTTTGAAGTGGTTTTCGCTTAAATTCCAAGTGTTTATGGCTTCTCGCCGGCGTATATATTGCGCAGAGTGCTCTAGTTTTGATAGTAAGACGTGGAGGATATTGTCTTCGACCTGCATGCCGTAATGGGTGGTGTTTCTGATCCCATTTTTTGCTACCTCTGCGCAGTCGTAGAGATTTCTGCGGCGTACTTGCAGTGGATCAAGCTTCAAGAGTCTGGCGATGTCGCCCATGATGGTCTCAATCACCATCATGCCTTGCGGGCCGCCGAAGCCGCGAAAGGCGGTGTGGCTTTGCGTGTGAGTCTTGCAGCGGTAGGAGCTGATTGACACGTCTTGCAGAAAGTAAGCGTTATCGAGGTGGAAGATGGCGCGGTCTGCGACAGGGCCAGACAGATCGGCACTGAAGCCGCAATTCACGCGCATGGTGACCTTTAAGCCATTTAGCAACCCTGTGCCGTCGAAGCCCACTTCGTAGCTGTAGTCAAACGGGTGGCGTTTGCCGGTGATCAGGAAATCATCATCGCGATCGAGCCGCAACTTCACAGGGCTTGCGAATTTGAGAGCAGCTAGCGCAGACCAGACAGCAAGATGGCCAGCTTGCGTCTCTTTGCCGCCGAATCCTCCGCCCATGCGCCGCGTCTCCACGCGAACGTCGTGGAGGTTCAGCTTCAGCGCATGTGCGACCCAATGCTGCACTTCGCCGGGGTGCTGGGTGCTGCTGTAGATCAGCCATTGCCCCATCTCTTGCGGCTGCGCGTAAGCCACTTGGCCTTCGAGATAAAAATGCTCTTGACCACCGACGCTAAACGCCCCCGTCAAACAATGCGGCGCGGCTTGCAAAGCAGCATCAGCATCGCCGCGCGCGACGTGCACGGGCGGGAGTACAAAATGGTTTTTCTCCAAGGCCTCTTGCGTGGTCAAAATCGAGGGAAGCGGTTCAGTATCCGCTTTGACCAAACGAGCGGCTTTGCGTGCGGTCATCACATCATCGGCGACGATAAGAGCCATCACATTGCCGATGTATTGCACGACATCCGCAGCAAAAATCGGCTCGTCGTGGCTAAACGCGGCGAAGATCGGATCACCGGGGATGTCTTGCGCTGTCACGACCCCGCGCACGCCGGGCATGCTCAGAGCCGCTGAAAAGTCAAGCCCACGCACGCGGCCATGTGCGATGCGCGACATCACGGGCGCAGCATGCAGCGTGCCTTGCAGCTCGGGCAGGTCGTCCACATAGCGCACTGCGCCTTGCACTTGCGCATGCGCAGATTCGTGAGCGATGCTGAGACCCACACTTAGCCCTGCGTTTTCGCCCGCGCTCATCGCAACACCTCTTCCAAACTCTCCCACGACTCCAAACTCACCAACTTCTTGCCGTGCCAATCGCTGGCGAATTCACGGGTATAGCGATCCACCAAAGCGCCGAGCAACTCGCGGCGGTAGGCGCTGCTAGCGCGCATGTCGGAGATCGGTTCGAATTCGGCTTGCAGAGAAGCTTTTAAGGCATCAAACAGGCCATTCTCCGGCATAGAATCTGCGCAGAGTGCTTCTGTTTTGATAGCGCGCACAGGTGTGGCGGCCACGCCGCCGACACCGATGCTTAAGTCTCTGATCGCCTCGCCATAACCATCCGTCACACGTTCGGCAGAAATCGCAACGCACACCGCAGAAATATCATCGTCGTAGCGCTTGGAGATTTTGTAAATGCGCGAGAACTCGTGAAATGTGGGCAGCGGCACTTTGATCCACGCGAGCACTTCATCGGACGCGATCACGTTTTTGCGATAGCCGGTGTAGAGCTGCTCCAGTGGCATTTCGCGATGGCCGTGCGTGCTCATGAGCACCACGTTGGCCTTGAGTGCAATCAAAAGTGGCATGGCGTCGCCAATCGGCGAACCATTGGCGACATTGCCTCCGAGTGTGCCGCTGTTGCGAACAGACAGGCCAGCAAAGCGCTCGGAGAAGGTCTTGAACTGTGGGCGATCTTGGCTCATGGCTGTAAAAGCCTCATGCAAATTCACCGCTGCGCCAATCGCGATGTGATGAGGATAGCGCTCAATGCGGCGCAGCTCAGCGACGCGGCTCACATCGAGCACTTGCGCAAACGCTTGATGCCCTTTGTTGACCCAAAGCCCTACATCGGTGCCGCCGGCCACGATTTGCGCTGCACTATGCTGGCCGCGCAGGGCGAGCAGCACAGGCAATGTGGTGGGCAGCAAATAAGCTCCTGTCGCACTTTTGGCAGTCATTTTTAAAGCATTTTTAGCACTTTGCCGGCGTAAATACTGCGCGGAGTGCTCTCTTTTTAAGAGTGACTTCATTTTCACAGCGGCATCCAAAATGGGCCGATAACCTGTGCATCGGCAAAGATTGCCAGACAAAGCCACCTGTGCCGCCCTGCGATCCACCGCTTGCCCGCTAGCCAGCGAGTTTTCATGCAACGCAAACATACTCATCACAAAGCCCGGCGTGCAAAAGCCGCATTGCGAGCCGTGACATTGCACCAGCGCTTCTTGCGCAGGATGCAATTGCCCATCGGCAGACAAATCCTCCACGGTGGTGAGCTCCAGCCCTTCGATGGAGTGCGCAAACCGAATACAACTGTTGACTGCTTTGTACTGAGAGCATCCTGGCTCGCGCAGCACCACAGTGCATGCCCCGCAATCGCCTTCGTTGCAGCCTTCTTTCGTGCCGCAGAGGTGCAGGTCTTCCCTGATCAGTTGCAAAAGCGTGCGAGTGGGTGGTACATTCTTAAATTCACGAGCTTGCCCACGGTGCAAAAATCGAAGCGGTTTGATATCCATACCAGCAGGTTAGCTCACAAGATACTTAAGCAACATACAAGCGGGCGTATAGCTCCGAATCTTTTGCCCGTATGCCAAATAGCGCATTGCTCGACAAGATTGATCTTCATTTGATTAAGGTCTTGCATACCGTGCTCACTGAACGCTCAGTCTCGCGAGCCGCCACTCGGCTGGGCATGTATCAGCCCGCTGTAAGCGCGGCATTGAAGCGCCTGCGCTCTCTCTCTGGTGATCCGCTGCTGGTGCGCTCAGGTGCCGGTATGGTGGCCACCGATGCCGGGTTACGCATGATTGAGCCTTCAGCGCACATTATTCGTGCAGCGGAAGTGATGTTTAGCGATGCACGCGGCTTTGATCCGCAAACCTTCGAGGGCGGCTTTCGCATCGCGGCGAGCGATTATTTGGATCCGCTGTTTCTGCCGCAGCTGCTTTGCCTGATCAAGCGCCAAGCGCCCCTGTCAAAAATTGATATCCAACCGCTCTCCGGCGCGCAAGACTATCGCCAGCGATTAGCGCTAGGCGAATGCGACATCGTGATTGGCAATTGGCCCAAGCCGCCCGATGATTTGCACATGGGCAAGCTCTTCTCCGATGAAGTGGTCTGCCTCGTGAGTGACAAGCATCCCGCGCTGCGCCGCAAATGGACGCAAGACGCTTGGCTCAATGCCGAACACATCGCGCCCACACCGACACACTTGGGCGCCAAAGGCGTGATTGATGATCACCTCGCTAGCCTCAATTTGGCCCGAAACATCACTGCCCGCTGCCCGCATTTTGGCTTGATCCCCGGCATGGTAGCCAACAGCTTGCTCGTCCTCACCACGGGCCGGCAATACTGCGAGCGCTATGTGAGCGGCTTGCTCGGCAGTTTGGCCGTAAAAATTTTGCCTTGTCCGATTGAATTTCCCCCGATGATGTACTACCAGCTCTGGCATGAGCGCTCGCATGTATCCGCGCAAGCCAAGTGGTTGCGTGAGCAGGTCAAAGCTGTAGCGGCTTCGCTCAAGGTGGCCGTATGAAGCCGATGCCCATGCCCATGCCCATGCGCTTAGGGCTGCAAGGCATCACCAAAGCCTATCCATCGGTGGTGGCCAATGATGCGGTGAACCTGAATGTGCAACCCGGGGAAATTCATGCCGTGCTTGGAGAAAATGGCGCGGGCAAATCCACGCTGATGAAGATTATTTATGGCGCGACGCAAGCAGACAGCGGCAGCATGCGCTTTGATGGCCAAGCAGTGAGTATTCGCAATCCCCAGGAAGCGCGCGCTTTAGGCATTGCGATGGTGTTTCAACATTTCAGCTTGTTTGAAACATTGAGCGTGGCAGAAAACGTGCTACTAGGCTTAGATGCTTCCCAAACGCTGACGCAAGTTACGCAAGCCATTTCACTCAAAGCCAACGAATACGGCCTGCCCATTGATCCTCTGCGCCCTGTGCATACCTTGAGTGTGGGCGAGCGCCAGAGGGTCGAGATCATCCGTGCTTTGCTCACGAATCCGAAGCTCTTGATTTTGGATGAGCCCACTTCGGTGCTCACGCCGCAAGCCGTCGAAAAGCTTTTCGAGACGTTGCGTTTGCTCAAAAATCAAGGCTGCAGCATTCTCTATATTTCTCACAAGCTCCACGAGATTCGCGCTTTGTGCGATACCTGTACGGTGATGCGCAGCGGCAAAGTGGTGGCGACTTGTACGCCTGCAAACGAGACGAATGCCAGCCTCTCGCGCATGATGATTGGAGCTGAGCCGCCGGCTTTGGCGCATCGCGCCAGTCAAGCGGGCGCTGCTGTGTTGCAAGTTCAAAATTTATCGCTGCCGAAATCCGATGCCTTCGCTGTGGATTTGGACGGCATTTCGCTCACCGTGCATGCTGGCGAGGTGCTGGGCATTGCCGGTGTGTCGGGCAATGGGCAAAAGGAATTGATGGCGGCGATCAGCGGCGAAGATGCGCGCGTGGTGCAAGGCGCTATTTCTATTAATGGGAAAGCCGTTGGGGGCATGCACCCGGGCGCGCGCCGCGCGCTCGGTATGTATTTCGTGCCCGAGGAGCGGCTGGGGCGCGGCGCTGTGCCCGTGATGAGCTTAGCGCAAAATTTGTTGCTCACGCGGCAAGAGGCTGTCTCGCCATCGGGCTGGATCACGTCAGCCAAATTGCGCGAACAGGCTCATGCGATCATCGCCCGCTTTGGCGTGAAGGCCGGCGGCGCAGATGCGGCAGCGCGCAGCCTGTCTGGTGGTAATTTACAAAAATTCATCATGGGGCGCGAGATTTCAGCCCAGCCGAAATTGCTCATCGTCTCGCAGCCCACGTGGGGCGTGGATGTAGGCGCAGCGGCGCAAATTCATGCGGAGATTCTGGCGCTGCGCGATAAGGGCTGCGCAGTGCTCGTGGTCAGCGAGGAGCTGGATGAATTGATGGCGCTCTCAGATCGTTTGCAAGTGATTGCCAAAGGGGCTCTGTCGCCAAGCATTGCGCGCGCGGATGCGAGCGTTGAACTGGTGGGGCAATGGATGAGTGGATTGTGGGGCGATGAGTCTTCCACCGTTCACCCTGAGCTTGTCGAAGGGCTTCAACATCAGAGCGAACGGATTGAAGTATGAGTTGGGAATTTCATGTTTAAGCTTGAACCTCGCGCAGAGCCTTCCAAGGCTTGGGTCTACGCCTCGCCTGCGCTGGCGCTGCTGATCACCATCGTTGTGGCCGGTGCGTTGTTCGTCGCTCTCGGCAAAGATCCCGTGCGCGGCCTGTCGATCTTCCTGATTGAGCCTTGGGCCAATTTGCGCGGTGCCTCTGAGATTGCGCTCAAATCCATTCCTCTGATCCTCTGCGCTTTGGGTCTTGCGCTGTGCTACCGCAGCAATGTATGGAACATTGGCGCAGAAGGCCAGCTCTTGATGGGCGCGATCTTTGCCGGCGGATTGGCGATGTGGGCAACGGAGGCCAAGCAGAGCTTTTCGCCGTGGGTGTTCATGTGGCTGGGCATGTTGGCTGGCGCCATCGGCGGCGCATTCTGGGCGGGGATTGTGGCGCTGCTCCGAGACAAATTCAATGCCAATGAAATCTTGGTGAGCTTGATGCTGGTTTATGTGGCGAATTTGCTGCTGAGCTATCTGGTGTTTGGCCCTTGGAAAGATCCGCAGGGCTTTAACTTTCCGCAAACCGTCACGTTTGACGATGGCACGCTCCTGCCGCGCATTTTCAAAGGCCTGCGATTGCATTGGGGGTTTGCCGTTGCTTTGATTGCGGCAGCGGTGATGACGGTGTTTTTATTTCGCACCTTCAAAGGCTACAAGCTGCAAGTCGGCGGCTTGGCGCCTGCTGCTGCGCGCTACGCAGGCTTTTCTAGCCGCAGCGCGTTGTGGACGGTGTTGCTCACTTCTGGTGCATTGGCTGGCATCGCCGGCAGCATGGAAGCGCTGGGCCCGCAGGCGCAGCTCACGCCGCATGTCTCGGTCGGCTACGGGTTCACGGCCATCATCGTGGCTTTCATTGGGCGGCTGCACCCGGTAGGCTGCATTTTTGGCGCGGCGCTTCTGAGCATGTTTTTGATCGGCGGTGAGCTCGCACAATCGCGCATCGGCTTGCCATCGGCACTGAGCAACGTGTTTCAAGGCGTATTGCTGGTCGCGCTACTCGCCTGCGATACGTTAATTCACTATCGAATTCGTAGCACTCTGCGCAGTAAATACGCCGGCTAAAGCCCTAAAACGCTTAAAAATATGAACGAAATTGCTCTTCTCCTCGCCGCCACGCTCAATGCAGGCACGCCGCTGGCGTTGGCTGCGCTGGGCTTGCTGATCAATGAGCGAGTGGGTGTGCTCAATCTTGGTGCGGAAGGGCTGATGCTGATCGCCGCCGTGGCTGGCTTTGCGGTGGCCTTTCATACCGGCAGCGATACGCTGGCCTTCGTGGCTGGGGCTTTGGCCGGCGCTGGCGCTGCCGCCATCTTCGGGGGGCTCGTGATTTGGTTGGGCACGAATCAATACGCCACTGGGCTGGCGATGAGCTTGTTTGGCGCAGGATTCTCGGCTTTTGTCGGCGCGGCTTATGTGGGCAAGAAGCTGGAAAACCGCATGGAGCATCCGATTCCTTATCTCGCTGACTTGCCTTTTATTGGCACGGCGTTGTTTCGCCAGCATGCGCTGGTGTATCTCACGATTGTTCTCACAGCGCTGTTGGCTTGGTGGCTTTTCCGCACGCGCGCTGGCCTCGTGTTGCGCAGCATCGGCGAATCGCCAGAATCGGCGCATGCACTGGGCTACCGCGTGCGCTGGGTGCGGCTGGCGGGCGTGATGGCGGGCGGGGCGCTGTGCGGCGTAGCGGGTGCTTACTTGTCGGTGGTGTATGCGCCGCTCTGGGTGGAGGGCATGGTGGCGGGGCGCGGCTGGATCGCGCTGGCGCTCACGGTGTTTGCCACTTGGCGGCCAGCGCGCGTGCTTTTAGGCGCTTATCTTTTTGGCGGTGTGACGATGCTTCAGTTGCATTTGCAAGGCCAAGGCGTGGACATTCCCGCGCAATTCATGAGCATGCTGCCCTATCTGGCCACCATCGTGGTGCTGGTGATCATGTCGCGCAATCCGGTGTGGATTCGCATGAATATGCCGGCGTCGCTGGGCAAGCCGTTCAATCCAAATGGTTGATTCAAGAACGGAATCATTTTGAGAATTGTGAAATTCCTCACATAATGTTGGTTTGATTTTTGCTTATTTGTTTGGGTCTTATTATTTTTAAAGAAGGAAATCGAGATGACTGACTCCGCCAAGCGCTCTGCGCTTAAATTTGCTGCAATCAGCGCCGCTGTAGCCACTGCGGCTTTAGTGGGCTGCGGCAAAAAAGAAACCCCGCCGCCAGCGCCTGCAGCTGCTGCCCCCGCCGCTGCGCCAGCGCCGGCAGCTGAGCCGCTGAAAGCCGCTTGGGTGTATGTGGGCCCGGTCGGCGATGCCGGCTGGACATTTGCCCACGATCTGGGCCGCAAAGCGGTCGAGGCCAAATTTGGCGACAAGGTCAAGACCACCTTCGTCGAAAAAGTACCTGAAGGCCCAGATGCCGAGCGCGTGATTCGTGATTTGGCACAGCAAGGCAACAAAATCATTTTCGCCACCAGCTTTGGCTACATGGAGCCCATGCTCAAAGTGGCCAAAGATTTCCCTGATGTGAAATTCGAACATGCCACCGGCTACAAAACCGCCGACAACATGCGCGTGTATGACGCTCGCTTCTACCAAGACTCCTACCTGGCTGGCATGATCGCTGGCAAGATGACCAAGAGCAACACGCTGGGCTTCGTCGGCTCCTTCCCGATTCCTGAAGTGCTGCGCAATATCAATGCCTACACCTTGGGCGCACAAAGCGTGAACCCAAAAGTCAAGACGAAAGTCGTTTGGGTGAACACTTGGTTTGATCCCCCGAAAGAATCTGAAGCAGCGCAATCCCTCATCAACGGCGGCGCTGACGTGCTCCTGCAAAACACCGACTCCACCGCTGTGCTGCAAACCGCAGAAAAAGCCGGCAAATACGCCTTCGGCTGGGATTCGGATATGAGCGCCTTCGCGCCCAAAGCTCATTTGGCCTCAGCTATCGTCGATTGGAGCAACTATTACGTTAAATCCATTGACGAAGTGATGAACAAAACCTGGAAAGGCGGCATCGTCACGCGCTGGGGCGTGGTGGAGGGTCAAAATGATCTGGTGAAGATGGCGGACATTGTGCCTGCTGACGTGAAAGCGGCTGTGATGGATGTGAAAGCGAAAATGAAAGCCGGCACGTTTGATCCGTTCACTGGCCCTATTCTTGACAGCACCGGCAAAGAGCGCTTGGCCAAAGATGCCAAGAGCGACGATGATTTCAAAGGCAAGATTGATTTCTATGTCAAGGGAGTTGAAGGCAAGATCCCTTCTGGCAAGTAATTCGTCCCAAATCAACGCAATACGTCGTTGTGACTCCTAGCCGTGCTAAAGCACAGTCTTCGTCGTCACGCCTAGTCTTGTGTTGATTGTGGAGCGAATTCCAAATCCAAAAGAGCCGCTTTGCGCGGCTCTTTTTTATTGGAGTTTGTAGTAAAACTAGGCTTTTGCCGGCATAAACGCTGCGCAATATGCTATTGAATTCATAGTAACGACGATCATGAATGAATCTAAGTTGTGGCATCCGGTATCAGCAAGCCACGATCTTGCAAATGCGCCCGTGGCTGTAAGCTTGCTTGGACGAGATATCGTGCTGTGGAAAGATTCACAAGGAAAATCACATGCATGGGCAGATCGGTGCCCGCATCGTGGCGCAAAATTTTATCTGGGTCGCGTTGTGAATGATCGCTTGGAATGCGGCTATCACGGCTGGCAGTTCAACGCTACTGGCCAATGCATGCTCGTTCCTGCGTTGCCCAGCTTCTCGCCGCCTGCAAGTCACTGCGCGACTGTGTATGAATTGCAAGTGGCATATGGCTTGCTGTGGGTGCGCTTAGAAAAAAGCGATTCTGTGATTCCTGCGTTTGCAGCCGAGAGCGACGCGCGATTGCGCAAAGTCAACTGCGGCTCTTATTTAGTGCAAACCTCTGCACCTCGTTTGGTAGAAAATTTCCTCGACATGAGCCACTTTGGCTTTGTCCATGAAGGCTGGCTGGGTGATCGGGAACATGTGGCGATGCTCGATTACGAGGTGCAAAAAACCGCCACTGGCATTCTCGCTACCAACTGCCAAGCTTGGCAGCCCAAGAGCAATCTGCATTCGACCGCAGGCTCCATGGTGAGCTACACCTACGAAGTCAATGCGCCGTATACCTGTATCCTCACCAAAGCTCCCGATCCTTCGACGCTGGGCGCACACATTACTGATAAAAATAATTTCCGCGAATCGATTGCCCTGTTTGTTTGCCCCATCACGCCTGAACTATCAAAAGTTTGGATACGCATGGCCATGACGGACTTTGAGTCGCCCGATTCGGCGCTGCAAAGTTTTCAGGATACGATTTTTGGCCAAGACCAACCCGTGCTCGAATCGCAATCGCCCAAATGCCTGCCACTGGATTTGCGCGCAGAGATGCACACAGTTGCGGATAAGGCATCCAGTGCATATCGTCGTTATTTGAGCGAGTCAAAGATTACTTTCGGAGTCTGTTGAAATGAATCTCATCAAACCCATCGCGCCCGAGCGTCTGCCCGAGCTGCTGCGCCGCATTCCCAAAGCCGAGCTGCATATTCACATCGAAGGATCTCTAGAGCCCGAGATGATTTTCAAGCTCGCACAGCGCAATAGCGTGCGCCTTGCCTTTGCGAGCGTGGAAGAGTTGCGCAAAGCCTATGCCTTCACCAATTTGCAAAGCTTCTTGGATATTTATTACGCTGGCGCATCGGTGCTTTTAAAAGAGCAAGATTTTTATGACATGACTTGGGCGTATTTAGAGAAGGCTGCGCTCGATAACGTGATCCGCGCAGAAATTTTCTTCGATCCGCAGACGCATACTGCGCGTGGCGTGAGCATGGAGACGGTGATCCAAGGCTTATCTCGCGCCTGCAAAGAGGCCAAAGCTGGCTTGGGTGTAGATGCCGAACTCATCCTTTGCTTCCTGCGCCATCTGAGCGAGGAAGAAGCGTTTGTAACTTTAGAAGCTGCGTTGCCTTTTAGAGACCACTTCATCGGCATCGGCCTCGACAGCAGCGAAGTCGGCCATCCACCTGAGAAATTCGCCAAGGTGTTCGCCAAATGCAAAGAGCTTGGCTTCCGCCTCGTCGCCCACGCCGGTGAAGAAGGCCCGCCCGAATACATCTGGAGTGCATTAGATATTCTCAAAGTCGAGCGTATCGACCATGGCGTGCAATCCATCCGCGATGCCGCCCTGATGCAGCGCTTGGCACTAGACCGCATCCCGCTCACTGTCTGCCCCCTGTCCAATCAAAAGCTTAAAGTCTTCCCCGATTTAAAAGATCATAGTTTGTGCAAACTGCTCGATGCCGGCCTCTGCGCCATGATTAACAGCGATGATCCAGCCTACTTCGGTGGCTACATGAATGACAACTGGTTAGCGACTTTCTCAGCGCTGAATTTAGATGCAAGATATGCTGTGCAACTCGCCAACAACAGTTTCGAGGCGAGCTTTTGCGATGCAGCGACCAAGCGCAAATATATGGATCGAGTCAGTCAAGTTGTTGCTGACTTTGCTTGAAGCGCGCGCTGATCAACGCTCATCAAAGCTCACCACGACGCGCTGCGTTTTGCAGCGGGCTTGGCAGGTGAGGACGAAGCCTTTGTCGATTTCCCATTGCTCTAGCGTGTAGTTTTTATCCATGCCCACTTTGCCTTCAATCACTTTGGCGCGGCAGGTGCAGCAGACGCCGCCTTTGCAGGCATACGGCAAATCAAGGCCTTGGTTCAATGCGACATCAAGCACGTTGTCTTCGTCATCCATGCCAAAAGCGTTCGTTTTGCCGTCTAAGATGATTTCTAGCTTGTATTTGTAGTCTTTTATGCCTTTTATGTCATTGGCCGGGGTATTTACTGCGCGAGGTGCTATTGATTGAGTAGCATTTATGGAGGCGAAGCGTTCGCTGTGGATGCTGTTCTTGGCGATACCTGCGGTTTGCAACGCGGGCTCGACCGCTTCAATCATGGCTTCGGGCCCGCAGATGAAGGCTTCGTCAATCGCGCTTGGATCAATCAAGCTGCGAGCGCCTGCACCGACAAGCTCAGCGATTTTTACAGCATCAATGCGGCCATGGCTGAGCGGCAGTTCTGTGGCTTGGCGCGAGAGGATATGGATCATTTGAAAGCGGCTGGGATAGCGATCTTTCAAGTCTTGTAGGGCTTCGCCAAACATGATGCTGTTCGTGCGCTGATTGCCATAGACCAAGGTGAAGCGGCTGCTAGGCTCGGTGGCGAGTGCATGCGAGGCGATGGAGAGGATGGGCGTGATGCCGCTACCTGCTGCGATGCCTAAGCGCATTTTTGCATCAGGCTTTTTGATCACGAAACGGCCATCGGGCGGCATCACATCCACCTCGTTGCCGGCTCGCAATTGCGCCGTCGCCCACGTGCTGAATACGCCGCCTTCGACGCGTTTGATGCCCACACAAATTTCCTGAGCGTGATCGAGTAGCGCAGGCGTGGAGCAAATCGAATAACTGCGGCGTACCGATTCGCCATGGATGTTTGCGCGCAGCGTGAGGAACTGGCCGCTTTGAAACGCGAACGCATCACGCAGATCGGGTGGAATCGCAAAGGTGATTTGTGCGGAGTCGGCGGTGAGTGCGTCGATGCGTTTGACAAACAGGCCATGAAAGCGGGGCGTGGACATGCGGGGGGTTCAGTAAGGTTTGAAATAATCAAACGGTTCTAAGCAATCAAGGCATTTGTAGAGCGCTTTGCAGGCGGTCGACGCAAAATGACTGGTCTCGGTG
>JANMDU010000079.1:0-31372 GCA_031376455.1 Variovorax sp.
GACCCGGTGGAGATCCACACACCGGGCACAACGCCGACGAGCGCAACAATCGCCGCCAATGTAAGCACCAAGCGGCTGCCGAACTTGCCGCGTCGCAAGCGCTGCACCAAGCGCCACACGGCCCACAGTATCACGATGAGAAACACCGCACCGACGCCGATGTTCAAATAAAACAGGCTTTCGTAATATTTTTCAAATTGCGTTTGGTTGTTCGTGGCCAGCGCCAGTAAAAACACCAGCACCGAGGCCACGGCCAGCATCGCCACAGCCCCGAGCGTGACGGCCCAACGCAGATCACGGCTGCGCTGGGCCGAGCGGCGCAGCGGATCGCCCATCGAAGAATCCAGCACGGAATCTGCGCGATGACGGGAATGCTTCGTCATATCGGTTCGCCGCGCATCATTTGAGCTCGGGGCGCAAATTGCGCTGCACTGCGATGTTCCAATCCGAGTTGCCCGTGATGCCGATTTGCATGGGGCGTGGTAATTGCGTGATGTCGAGCCGGAAACGAAAATCCACATTGTGGCGAGAATCTTGGTCAACATCTGCACCATCGGCGATTTTCCAACGCGAGATGCGGCGCACGGCAGCAATCGCATCGGAGAGTTGATCAAAGCTTTGCGACAGGCTGGCGCTCCCCGATGATTCACCATTGGCCATCACATTGATGCGCCAGCGACGCGTGAGCGGTTGATACGACAATCGCACGCTGCGCGTGGCCCAAGTGATGTTTTTGTCATACCAATACCAGCGATCTCTGAGCACCTGTGCTTCGGCCACAAAAGTCATGGGAATACCTTTGAGCAGGGCGTCTTCTACGGCGCTGGTCAGCTCAAAGCGTAATGTGGCGCTTAAATACATGCCATCGGGTGCTTGCTCTAAGCGCAAGTTGCTCACATCGGCCGGGGCTTGCGGTTGCGCGTATGCTGGCAGCGCAGCAAAAAAAATCAACCCGCAGACGAGGAAGAAATGAGCCCACGCATGCAGCAGCCTCCCCAGTAGGGCTTCAAGCTCGCTTGCGCAGTAGCCCGTAGAAAAATCCGTCATGCTCACCCAAGTTATTCTCAGGGATAGGGCGGGCCGCCGTGCTTTTTAAGGGTAACAAATGCCCTGGAGCAGGCATGGATTGGGCATCAGTGTGGTGTGCAACAAACGCTTCGATCTGAGCAGAGCCCTCAGCTTTGAAAATCGAGCACGTGCAATAGAGCAAACTACCCAAGGGCTTGACCAGCGGCCAGAGCGCATCGAGCAAGCGCTTTTGCTGTGCGGCAAGGCCTGCAATGTCGGTATCTCTCCGAAGCCAAGGAATATCAGGATGGCGTCGCACGATACCGCTGGCGGTGCAGGGCGCATCGAGCAAGATGCCATCAAAGAGCTGGCCATCGTGCCAATCGGCAGGCTTGGCAGCATCAGCGACGATGATTTTGGCGGTCAAGCCCAAGCGTTTTAAATTCTCTTCAATCCGCTCGCAGCGTAGCGCATCGACATCCAATGCGATCACCTCAACGGCGATATTGCGAACCGCTGCCCATTCGAGCAAATGCGATGTCTTGCCGCCGGGCGCGGCGCAGGCATCCAATATCCGCAACGGCTTCGCAGATATTTGCGCTACGAGACTTTGCAATAGCAAGGGCGCAGCCAATTGCGCTGAAGCATCTTGCACCGAAAACCAGCCCTCGGTGTAGCCCGGCAATTGCGAGACGGGCAGGCTACGAGAGAGTTCCAGGCCTGAATGCGCTACGGCTTGCATTGTCGTATTTGCTATAAATTCAGTAGCACTTAGCGCAGATTCCATGCCGGCTACCTTGCACTTTTTCTCATTAATTCTTAAAGTGAGCGGTGCACTGTGGCGATTGGCGTGCAAAAGCGCCTGCCAATCACCATCTTCCGGCCAATCGCGCTGCACTTGGCGCACCCACCACAGCGGATGATTAAACTGCGCCTCCAAATTGCCACGCAGGCTTTGCAGCATGGCATGCCTTTCGCGCAAAAAGCGGCGCAAGCAGGCATTGATAAAGCTGGCCTGCGCTGCGAGCGGGCGCTGTAGTTTGATCGCTTCCACCGCTTGGCTCACGATCACATCATCGCGATACACCGCACCCGGTGGCGGATGATTGGCGTTTTGAGCGCAGAGGAGGGCTAGGGCAGAGATGAGTAAAGCATCCGCTGCGGGCACTGGCTTTTTGGGCGCCAGAATCACACGCAGCGCATGCGCTTGACCCAAATGCCGGAGCACGGCAAACGTGATGGCCTGAATGCCTGCGCGCTGCGCATTTTCTACATCAAATTGGGCTGTAGCCCACGAATTGCCTGCGCGAAGTGCTATTAAAAAGTTAGCAACCTGCTGGAGCTGATGCGCCAGTGTGGTAGCCATCGGTTTGCCTGGCGAGGCATTTGGAGATGCAGAGGCAGCCGAGTTGGCAACCGTGCGAGGGGCTTTGATCACCCGCGCAGCTGATTTTGGGGACGTGGAGATGGGGGATGGAGAAATGGGCACGCTCCGAGTGTAGTGGAGCAGTGCCCATCAGGTAGCCGTGGGTGGGCGGTTATTGGTTAACCGAGCGTATCTGCCCAAATATTTTGGGCCCAGTTCATCGCATACACACCTTCCAATTGCGTCACATCGCTCTTGAGATCAATCGCCGATACGCCGCCTGAGCCGGCCACGGTCTTGAAAGTTTTCTCAGCCGCGACGTATTCGTGCACGCTGGCCACGTGTACCACATCTTTGTCGTTCACAAAGCTGTAGCAGGTGTTGGTCAACATCGGGTTGGCATTGATTTCCCAACCAGAGAGCTCGGCCACAATGGCTGCGGCTGCCACTTTGGCATGGCTGTTAGCCATATGGCCACTCTTAGGCATGGCCGGTGCGATTTGAATGGCATCGCCCAACACGTGGATATTTTTTGCCGCTGTAGATTCAAAGTTTTGATAATTCACACCACACCAGCGGCCATTGGCTTGGTTGTTGAGCCCGGTTTGGACAGCAATGCGGCCTGCTCGCATTGCGGGGAGCACGTTGAGCACTTGTGCTTTCACGTCGTCTTGCACATCAAACTTGATCGTGCCGGTTTTGGCATCGACTGCCGTGACGTTGTGGCTGTTGCGGTATTCGATGATGCCTTTATATTGCTCCGCCCACACCTTTTTGAACAGTGCGGCTTTAGAAGTCACATCTGGATTGCCATCCAAGATCAGCACTTTCGATTTTGGCTTGGCTTGTTTGAAATACCAAGCCACTTGGCAGGCGCGCTCATAGGGCCCGGGCGGGCAGCGATAGGGCGCTACAGGAATGGTGATGGCAAATGTGCCGCCATCCTGCATGTCGGTGAGTTGTTTGCGCAACGCGACGGTCTCTGCGCCGGCTTTCCAAGCTTGCAAAATCTGCCCTGAGTCGCTGGCTTCGCGCAGGCCTTCGATGCTGCCCAACAGCAAATCAACACCGGGCGAGACGATCAGCTTGTCGTAGCCAATTTGCGCACCGCGAGCGAGCGTCACGATGCGGCGCGTAGCATCAACATCGGTGACAAAGTCTTTCACCATCGTCACGCCGTGGTTCTTAGATAAGCCGCCATAGCCGCTTGTCACGTCTTTGATCTGCTTGCTGCCGCCGATCACCAGATTAGAAATCGGGCAGGATACAAACATGTCGTTGGGCTCAATCAGCACCACATCGATTTTGTAATCTGACAGCAGTCGTACATACTTTGCAGCGGTCGCGCCGCCATAGCCGCCGCCGATGACGACGACGCGTGCTTTAGCGGGAATCGCTTGTTCAGACGGCGTGGTTGCGCAGCCTGCTAGGCCGAGCATGGATAGCGCGGCGGAGGATTGGATGAAACTTCTACGTGCAATCATGGAATAGCTCCCTTATTTTTTCTGCGCGGCAAAGTAGCCAGCAATTTGTTCGATTTGTGCATCGCTGTAGCCCTTGGCCAACTGGTGCATGATGGTCGCAGGGCGGGTGCCGTTTTTAAAAGCCGCCATTTGGGCAATGATGTAATCCTTGGGCAGGCCAGCCAAGCTCACCACCGCTGAGCCATCCTGCGCTTTGCCATTTGTGCCGTGGCAGTTAGCGCAAGTGGCGGCCAAGCTGCGAGTATTGAGTTCCTGCACACTTTGCGCATGAGCGCCAAGCTGCAAGCTAGCAGCCAATACTGCGATCAAAATCAGTGAGGGAAATTTCATGGGCAGACTCCTAGGCAAAACAATATCAACAGATTATGACTTGACCCGCATCTTTGTCATGCTGGTTTCTACGATATAAAAGGTGGCAGCTTATGCCTTGGGGCTGCAGCAGCGCTTCAGCCCAGCTCGCCTGTCGCGTTAAAGCCAAACACCCAAGCCAAGAGCAGTGCGGGGAATTGGCCAATCGCTTGGCTGTAAGCCTGCACGGCTTGGTTGTAATCGCGCAGTCGCTCGCCTACCAGTGGCTCATGCTGCGCCATCAATAGTTGCAAATCCGGCGGCACAGGCGCGCCCGCCAAATCATCCTGCTCGCTCACCAAACGCTGCCAATTTGCTTCAAAAATATCGCGCGCTGCGCGAACAGCTGACAAATCATCCAGCGACCCGATGTGTTGCGGCTTATCTTGCAGCACACTGAGGCAGGCCAAAAATTGGCGCGCAGACAGCGTGAGTGGCCGCCAACGCAAAGCGTCTACATCGAGCGCAGCCCATTGGCTTTCCGTGTCGCGCCCTTGCGCATATTGCTCCAAACGCACAGCAGTCGCTTGCGCCTGTGTCTGCCAAGCCAAGCACAGCGCCGCCAAATTGCGAGCAACTTGCGCGCGCAAGCGGATCAGTCGGTTGTAAGCGCCCAGCGCCCAAAACACCAGCACGCAGGCCACAAGAGCCGTGGTCAGTGTTGCACTCAAATGACTCAGGCCGATTGGCGCAACTTGCGCGCGGCATCAAGCGCAAAGTAAGTCAAGATGCCATCCGCGCCTGCGCGCTTGAAGGCAAGCAGAGATTCCATCATCACCGCATCATGATCGAGCCAGCCATTGATGGCAGCGGCTTTGAGCATCGCGTATTCACCGCTGACTTGATAAGCAAACGTCGGCACTTGGAATTCATCTTTGACACGGCGCACGATGTCCAGATACGGCATGCCGGGCTTGACCATGACCATATCTGCGCCCTCAGCAATATCCAGCGCTACTTCGCGCAGCGCCTCATTGCTGTTGCCGGGATCCATTTGGTAGGCTTTTTTATCGGCTTTTCCCAAGTTGGTAGATGAGCCCACCGCATCACGAAACGGGCCATAAAACGCGCTCGCGTATTTGGCGCTGTAGGCCATGATGCGCGTGTGAATGTGGCCATGCGCTTCCAATGCTGTGCGAATTGCTCCAATCCTGCCATCCATCATGTCGCTTGGCGCGACGATATCCACGCCGGCTTGCGCTTGCACCAAAGCTTGTTTGACGAGCAAAGCGGTCGTTTCGTCGTTCAAGATATAGCCCGTCTCGTCAATCACACCATCTTGCCCATGTGAGGTGAACGGGTCGAGCGCCACGTCGGTCATCACGCCAAGCGCGGGAAAATGTTTTTTGAGCTCGCGCACAGCACGAGGCACGAGCCCTTGCGGATTCCAAGCCTCTTGGCCATCAGGCGTTTTGAGGCTCGCATCAATGACGGGAAACAGCGCCATCACAGGAATGCCTAAATCAACACACTCGCGCGCGACCGGCGTGAGTAAATCCAAACTCAAGCGCTCTACGCCCGGCATTGAGCCGACCGCCTCGCGCCTGCTTTGGCCATCCAAAATAAAGACCGGATAAATCAAGTCATGCGACGTCAGCGCATGCTCGCGCACGAGATTGCGCGTGAAAACATCGCGGCGAAGGCGTCGCGGGCGTGTGGCGGGAAAATGGATGGCTGAGCGGATGGTCATTTGCATATTGTGCGGCAAGGCACGGTCGGTATGATCTATTTGAGTTGTCATTAACGCGACAAAACAAGCGAGCTAGCTGGATAAAACGAAATTTTTTGTTGTTTTCTCATCATTGCTCTGTGGTTACGATCTTGTTCAAAGCTGGTCGGTTTGCTAAATTTACAAATGAGCGCTCGGCGCTTCCCGCTTTACCTCCCTGAGCGGGTACCTCAAAGCTGAATAAGCCAGAGGCTTCCCCGGCCACCTTTGTGTGGCCGTTTTTTTGCACACCACTTGCAGCGCCTTCAAACCCAAATACTTGCATCTGTATGAATGGTGTCCAGCGGCAATCTCTGGCCTTTCAAAAAATCCTCCATGCATCGAAGGAGGAGCGGGCTGCGATGCTGAGCGCTGCTTGCACGAATCTCATCGGGTGTCAGCCAGAATGCGCGCACGATGCCTCGATCCAGCGCTTGCCCCTCGATCACTTGGCCAACGCTACCGCAAAATGCAAATCGCAAGTAAGTGATGTCTTGATCCGAGCTGGCTCTCTGAAAACGGCTCATGTAGATACCCACTAGAGACGTGGGCACAAAAGGATGCGCAGTTTCTTCTAAAGTCTCGCGGATGCAGGCCTGCACCAAGCTCTCACCTTCATCTAGGTGTCCAGCCGGATTGTTCAGCCGCAAGCCCTCGGGCGTGTGCTCCTCGACGAGCAAAAATTTGCCATCTCTCTCGATCACAGCAGCGACGGTCACACTGGGATGCCATCGCTCATTTTGAAGTGTTGAATTCATTCGAAGGATTATGCGTATTTGAGACAACGATATCCTGATAATGTCTTAGAGATCAAAATCTAGCTAGCTTGTGTGCTGACAAACTCGTGTAAGCTGTCAGCCAACGAAAATTTTAAATTCATCAGTCGAGGAGATCACCATGCGCATCGGCGTACCCGCAGAGATTTTGGCGGGAGAAACCCGGGTTGCTGTCACCCCTGAGACGGCTAAGAAACTTATTTCCCAAGGCCATAGCGTGCATGTGCAAGCGAGTGCAGGCGTGGCTGCCAGCGCGGTCGACTCAGCTTACGAAGCAGCGGGTGCGCAGATCACGGATGCATCTGGCGCATATGGCTGTGAGCTAGTGCTTAAAGTGCGCGCTCCGATGCTGAGTGAACTGCAGCAAATTAAAAGTGGCACGACGCTTGTTGGCATGCTCAACCCCTTTGATGCAGAAGGATTGAAGCAACTCGCGGATGCAGGCGTCACAGGATTTGCGCTCGAAGCCGCACCACGCACCACGCGCGCGCAAAGCATGGATGTGTTGTCATCGCAGGCCAATATTGCCGGTTACAAAGCGGTGATGCTGGGCGCAAACGCCTATGGCCGATTGTTTCCCATGCTGATGACGGCTGCGGGCACGATCAAAGCTGCTCGCGTTGTAATCCTCGGTGTGGGCGTGGCAGGCTTGCAAGCGATTGCGACTGCCAAGCGCTTGGGTGCAGTGATTGAAGCATCCGATGTGCGTCCGAGTGTGAAAGAGCAGGTCGAATCGCTCGGCGGCAAATTCATCGATGTGCCGTATGAGACGGATGAAGAGCGCGAAGCGGCTGTGGGTGTGGGCGGCTATGCCAAGCCGATGCCGGCGAGCTGGATGGATCGGCAAAAGATCGAGGTTGCCAAGCGGGTGGGCGCTGCCGATGTGGTGATCTCCACGGCGCTGATCCCGGGTCGTGCTGCGCCAACGCTGATTACTGAAGACATGGTCAAAGCCATGAAGCCGGGCTCGGTGATCGTGGACATGGCCGCTGGCAAAGGTGCTGGCGGCGTGGGTGGCAATTGCCCGATCTCCGAAGCGGATCAAACCGTGGTCAAACATGGCGTCACGATCATTGGCGATACGAATCTGCCCGCCTTGGTCGCCGCAGATTCATCTGCACTCTATGCCCGCAATGTTCTCGATTTTCTGAAGCTCATTTTGCCGCCGGCTGCGAAAGATCAGCCACCTGCAAGCCTAAAAATCGACATGGAAGACGACATCGTGGCGGCTTGCTTGATGACGCAATCCGGAGAAGTCAAACGCAAATGAATCGTCACGTCATCTCTGCGTTGATCTTGTTGTTTGCCGCAGGTCTTTACACCGCTGGCATCACGCAAGCCGCAGGCATTTTTCTCGTTCTTGGTTTTGTTTTTGAAATGTGGTTCTGGGTTCGCTTGATCGCTGAACCTAGAAAAACAGGAAAGTAAATATGGATATCGTCTCCCCCACCATCCTCAACCTCATCATCTTCGTGCTCGCAATTTATGTGGGTTATCACGTCGTGTGGACCGTCACTCCCGCGCTGCACACGCCACTCATGGCGGTGACGAATGCGATCTCCGCCATTGTGATCGTCGGCGCGATGCTCGCCGCTGCGCTCACCGAAGGCGGTGTCGCCAAAACCATGGGCGTGCTGGCTGTGGCGTTGGCTGCAGTGAATGTGTTTGGTGGCTTTCTTGTGACGCGTCGAATGCTAGAAATGTTTAAGAAAAAAGAGCCGAAACAGGCAGTGGCCGGCAAAGAATCTGCGCAGAGCGCTACGAAATAAGGAGCGCTTGATATGAGTATGAACGTCGTTACGCTGCTGTATCTGGTGGCTTCTATTTGTTTTATTCAGGCTTTGAAAGGCTTGTCTCACCCCACGACTTCGATTCGTGGCAACCTGTTTGGCATGATCGGTATGGGCATTGCGGTGCTCACCACTGCGGCGCTGATTGTGCAACTGAGTTCTGGTGCGTCGGGCGGCAAAGCCATCGGCATGACTTGGGTGTTGCTCGGTCTCGTGATCGGTGGCAGCTTGGGCACTTACATGGCCAAAACCGTGGAGATGACGAAGATGCCGGAGCTGGTGGCTTTCATGCACAGCATGATCGGCTTGGCGGCGGTATTTATCGCGGTGGCCACCGCGATTGAGCCATGGGCGTTTTCAATTGCAACGAAGCCTGTCAATGGCGTGGGCGGCATCATTCCTGCGGGCAATCGCTTTGAATTGGCGCTTGGCGCAGTGATTGGTGCGGTCACGTTCAGCGGTTCGGTGATTGCGTTTGGCAAGCTTTCGGGCAAATACAAATTCCGTTTGTTCCAAGGCGCGCCCGTTTCATTCAGCGGGCAGCACATGATCAATTTGGTGCTTGGCGTCGTCATGGTGGGCCTGATCGCGCTGTACACCGTGACGCAACTCGATGCAGCGCTGTGGGCGGCGATTGCCATTGCCTTCGTGCTCGGCGTGCTGATAATCATTCCGATTGGTGGCGCAGACATGCCTGTCGTCGTGTCGATGCTCAACAGCTACTCGGGCTGGGCAGCGGCGGGCATTGGTTTCTCGCTCAACAATTCGATGCTGATCATTGCTGGCTCACTCGTGGGCAGCTCGGGAGCGATCCTGAGCTACATCATGTGCAAGGCGATGAATCGCAGCTTTTTTAATGTGATTTTGGGTGGGTTCGGGGGCGATACAGCAACTGCGGCGACGGGATCTGCTGAACAACGCCCCGTGAAATCCGGCAGCGCTGATGATGCGGCTTTTGTGCTCAGCAACGCTGAGACGGTGATCATCGTGCCCGGCTACGGCTTGGCCGTGGCTCGCGCTCAGCATGCCGTGAAAGAGCTTGCCGCCAAGCTCACCGCCAAAGGCATCACCGTGAAATACGCGATTCATCCTGTGGCAGGCCGCATGCCCGGCCACATGAACGTGTTGCTGGCCGAAGCCGAAGTGCCTTATGACCAAGTGCATGAGATGGAAGACATCAATGGCGAATTCCAGCAGGCCGATGTAGCCATCGTTTTGGGCGCCAATGATGTGGTGAACCCTGCGGCATTGATCAAAGGCAGTGTGATCTATGGCATGCCGATTTTGGAAGCATATAAAGCCCGCACCGTGATCGTCAACAAACGCTCCATGGCTGCAGGCTATGCGGGCTTAGATAACGAGCTCTTTTACATGGACAAAACCATGATGGTGTTTGGCGATGCGAAGAAAGTTGTTGAGCAGATGGTCAAGGCTGTCGAGTAGCTTTGCTATCTATTTCATAGCGAATGAAGCAGATACTACGCCGGCAATATGACGTTTTCTTTTAAATTCGCATTGTTTATTTGATTGGCGTTCCAGGGCGCACGCTCGCTGCAGTCGCCGCGCCCTCATGAGCCCGTGCAGCGAACCACGCGGCACTTGGCCAGCGAAGTTTGACGCTACGCTGCGCGGCCAAAATCGGTCGCGTCGCCTGCGGCGAGCGAGCGCCGGTGTGGGCGAGGGGAGTTCCAATCGCGGCGAGCTTACCAATTGCTCAACGGCGAACCTTTCGCGCGAAGATTCTTCCGAAAACCGATAGGCCGCGAGTTTGAGGCATTTCGCCCGACCGATGTTGTGTACTCACTCCTGAGGGCGGGCGAAATACCTCAAACTCGTAGCCGCTCTATCAAAAAGCGATCTTCCGCTTACTATAAATTCAATAGCGCTCTGCGCAGTAACTACGCCGGCTATCTGCCTATTTCTTCTTAAAAATCTGCTCCAAAGCCGCCTCAATCACCATGCCAGCGACGGAGTAAAGCAACGAGCCGATCAAGGCGGCGGTAAAGCCCTTGACCTGAAAGCCACCAATCAAGCCAGAGGCCATGTAAAACATCAACGCATTGATCACAAAAAGGAACAAACCGAGCGTAATCACCGTGACCGGCAGCGTCAGAATCACGAAGATCGGGCGCACGATCGTGTTGAGCAAGCCGATCACAAACGCAGCAATCAAAGCCGCCATGTAGCTCGTGATGACCACACCGGAATAAAAATGCGCCACAGCCAGCAAGGCTGCAGCGCTTAAGAGCCATTTAATGATTAATTTCATGCGCTCAGCATACCACCCGCGCAACCCGTCGCGCCGGCTGCGCTCAGGCCAGCAGAGGGCGCGTTCCCAGCATGGTTTGCGTCATCGGAGATGTTTTGGCAGGCTGAAGGGGAGCAGGCTGTGTGACGGCGCCCAGATCCACGCCAAACTTCGGCCTGCGTGCATCAATCACCTCTGCGGCAGCTAAATCTTTAAGCAACCTGTCGGTGTATTCCGGCAGCGGCCCTGTGGCCACCTCGCAAAACACATGGTCTTGCCGTGCGATATGGGGCACGAATTGTGAAAAGAGTTTGTCACACCACTTATCGCGCCAATTCTCACGTGCGCTGTGGCTGAGCCATTTGCCGATGCGGCGCGTCATGCGGGGCGCACAGGCCACGAGGATAAAGCGCTTGATATGGCCTTGGCTGAGCAACGCCTTGAGTTTTTCATGCGCGTAAGCCGCATCGTCAAGATAGATGATGTAAGTGTCTAAAGTGCGCATGAAAAACTCCTTTGTGGGGTTGAACAAACCAATGAATGAATGAATTTACTGAGCGGCCTTGGTGGCAGCGCTGCTCTGCGCAGCGCGCTTAGCTGCCCACCATCCACCGCCTAATACGCCAGCGATACAAATCACATAGACCGTCCAGCGTGCCAAATCGGCGTAGCTCGCTGGCGGGTTGAAGACTTCACTCAGCAGCCTCTCGCTAACGATCATCTTGGCAGCGGTAAATGCCAACACGGCCGCACCCAATTGAATGATGACGGGGAAGCGCTCGACGAGTTTGAGCACGATTTGGCTACCGTAGACGACGATGGGCACGCTAATCAGCAGGCCGAGGACGACCAAAGTCATGTTGCCGTTGGCTGCGCCGGCGACACCGAGCACGTTGTCAATGCCCATCAGCGCATCAGCGATCACGATGGTTTTCATCGCACCCCAAAATGTGGTGGCTGCAGGGCCGTCATGCGCATCGCCGCCCGTATCGACCAAGAGTTTGTAGGCAATCCAGAGCAGTCCCAAGCCACCAATCAGCATCAAACCGGGTACTTTTAGCAGCCACACCACAACAAGCGTCATGGCTGTGCGGACGGCAATCGCGCCCACCGTGCCCCAAAGAATGGCTTTTTTCTGTAGCTGTGGCGGCAGATTGCGTGCAGCAAGTGCGATCACGATGGCGTTATCGCCAGCGAGCACCAAATCAATCAAAATGATCGCCAGCAAGGCAGACCACCAAGGGGTAGAGAAGAGTTCCATTTGAAATCCGTGTTGTATGTCGTTTTAATGTTGACACCACAGTGAAATGAATTAAAGAGCTTGTGACGCGCTTCGATCCAAAACACCCGTGATGACAGGCTGAATCGAAGGTCTTGCTCAATCTGGATGGCACTCTAAGCAATCCAGACCTGATGCACCGGAGTCTGAATATAAAAATCAGTCTCGTATTGACGACGCATCTGCAGGGAGCTACTCCCCTTCTTAATGACATTATGTCGTAAGTCAATTATTTTTGCTCAACATACGACATCTGACTGTTGAAAATACAGATTTTTTCAACACGTATTGACAAACTTGCGAGTTGTTAGCGACAATTGCTATTAGCCGGGAGGGGAGTAGCGCTTTATCCATTGAAAAGTAGATAAAGCCTGTGTGTCGTCAATACGTTGCTTCTAGGTTGAAGCAGCCGGTACACAGGAATTTCCCCGCAAGACCTTTCGGACAACAAAAGAGCAAATGCATGATTGCGTTTGCAAATTGAAAGGTCTGGTCATGTTTGAATCCGTCGCGCCCGCTTGGTTGTGGGCTGTCTTTATTGCTATCGTCATTGCAGCACTGGTGATTGACTTCGTCGTTTTAAATAAGCAAGGCTCTCACGAGGTGGGTGTCAAAGAAGCGATCAATTGGTCGATTGTCTGGGTCGCTTTAAGTTTCTTGTTCAACGGTCTCTTTTGGGTTGCGGTCAAAGATTCCACAGGGGATACCGCGCTGGCCAACACCAAAGCGCTTGAATTTCTCACCGGCTATTTGATTGAAAAATCACTCGCGGTAGACAATATTTTCGTCTTCCTGATGATCTTCACGTATTTTGCTGTGCCGCCCGCGTATCAAAAGCGCGTGTTGATGATCGGCATCATCGGGGCGATTGTGCTGCGCACCATCATGATCTTGGTGGGCGGTTGGCTCTTGCAGCAATTCCACTGGATTTTGTACATCTTCGGCGCATTCTTGATCCTCACCGGGATCAAAATGTGGTGGGCTGCAGGCAAAGAGCAATCGCTTGACGATAACCCTGCATTGAAATTGCTGCGCAAAATTTTGCCTGTGAGCAAAAACTACGATGGCGAAAAATTCTGGACGATTGAGAACGGTAAGAAAATTGCCACGCCATTGTTTATGGTGATCTGTTTGGTGGCTTTGACAGATGTGATCTTCGCGGTGGATTCCATCCCTGCGATTTTCGCGATCACCAACGATCCTTTTATCGTGCTCACCAGCAATGTGTTTGCTATTCTTGGTCTGCGAGCGATGTATTTCTTGCTGGCTGCTGTGGCCAAGCCATAGGTCAGCAAATTCCATTTGCTGACCTATGGCTTGGCCGTGATCTTGGTGTTTATCGGCACGAAGATGATGTTGATTGATGTGTTCAAGATTCCTGTGGTCATCTCGCTGCTCACGGTGATTGGCATCTTGGCCATCACGATGATCTGGAGCGTGAAGACATCGCCGAAAGACGACAAAGCGGCTTGATGCACTTTTCTTGAAAAAAAAGCCGGACGATCTGTAGGGGTCGCCCGGCTTTTTTGTGTTGGAAGCACCGTGTTATTTCTTAACCGCTCTCGCTCTCTCGTACAGTGGCTCAACCTTGGGCAAATTAGCCTCAATGTCTTTGATGCGCGTCGGGCCGCTGGGGTGGGTGGAGAGAAATTGCGGCGGTGCGCCCTTGCTGGCCGCGCCCATTTTTTGCCACAAGCTCACGCCCGCTTTCGGGTTGTAGCCCGCGCGTGCGGCCAGCTCCATGCCCACCAAATCGGCTTCGGATTCGTCTTCGCGGCCAAATTTAAGCGTTAGCATTTGCGCGCCCATGCCCAGAACTTGTGCGCCGCCGCCGCCCAAGCCGAGCAAGCCGCCGATCACATTCGCACCAATATTGGTGGCTGCATTCTTGCCCATACGCTCGCGTGCATGCTCGCGCAGCGCATGCGCGACTTCATGGCCCATGATCATGGCTACTTCATCATCGGTGAGCTTGAGCTGCTCCAAAATGCCGGTGTAGAAAGCAATCTTGCCGCCGGGCATGCAGAAGGCGTTGATCTGGTTGCTGTTCAAGATGTTGACTTCCCACTGCCAGCTTTTGGCGCGCGGATTCCACTCATATGAAAACGGAATAATCTTCTGCGCAATGGCAACGAGGCGCTGGCTTTGCGGGTGGGTGCGCGGTAGCAAAGCGTTTTTCGCCGCAGCGTCTTGCATCATTTTTTGATATTGCTGCGCAGCCGCTTGCTCGACTTGATCCGCAGGCACTAATTTTGAGAATTTGGAATTGCCGCCGACCTCCACGCCCTCTCGCGCCAATGCAAAGCCACCTCCCATACCAAGGCAAGCCGCGCAGCCCCAATGCAGGGCGCGGCGGCGGCCGGCTTGGAGATCGTTGGCAACAAATGGAGCAGACCGATCAGGTAATGGTTTCATAGCGAAGCAATCCTCAAAACAGTATTAAGGATGTTAACGCGCCATCGCAAGCTTAGGCAGACAAAAAAATGCCACGACTTGTGGCCGTGGCATGAAGAAGTCCGGTTAAGGACATCGTTGGAAACTTGACCAACGTATTGTCGAAGAAGGCGCTATTGCTGCGTATCCCCAGTTCTGGGGATATTGCGCAGCAGTGTGGTGCAAAAGGCACAATCGAAGCAGCCATAGAAAGCGGCATAGAAAGCGGCCTGGAAAACGCCATGAAAAACGCCATGGAGAAGCGGATCACGGCATCGAAGTCAAGTGGCCAAATCGCCTGCTTGCGGCAGGCTGACCATAAAGCGTGCGCCTGTGCCATCTAGGCCGGACAAGCATTGCACCGTGCCGCCATGTTGGCGTGCAATGGAGCGCACCAAAGACAGCCCTAGACCGACGCCGCCATGGCGCTCGCTGGCATGTGCGCTTCTGTAAAAGGGCTCAAAAATTCGCTCGCGTTCGTCCTTGGGTACGCCCGGCCCTCGGTCTGCTACTTCAAGCCAGATCTGGCCGGCATCCGTCTTCAAAGACAAGCGCACATTGGGCTCAGCTGCGGGCTGCGCACTGGCGTTTTTGTGTGGCGTGTCAACTGCGCCTTGGCGCAGTGCTTCACCTTCTCCGTGGCGCAGCGCATTCTCTAGCAAATTGCGGATCATGCGCCGTAGCAAGCGTGCGTCGCCAGGCAAAACAGCGCCAGCACTGCTCGAAGGGCTGCCCTGCCAATCGAGCTTGACGCCCGCGCGTGCCGCCTCCTCGGCGGCTAATGCCAGAAGATCGACGCTTTCTCGCACCGATGTCAGTGCAGTCGCCGCTGCCCCGGAGGCGGCACTTTGGCTCTGAGAATCCAAGCGGCTAGCGAGCAATATTTCTTCAATCAACGCATCGAGCTCGGCGATATTGCGAGAGAGCTCGGCTTTGAGCGCAGGGTTGGGCGCGGTCTCCATCAGCTCCAAACCCATACGGATGCGCGCCAAAGGCGAGCGCAGCTCATGCGAGGCATTGGCCAGCAAAGATTTTTGCGAGTGCACCAGTGCCTGAACCTGATCGGCGGCCAAATTAAAGCGCTTGGCCAGAAAGGCGACTTCATCGCGGCCAGATTCATCCACGCGGGCATGCAGATCACCCGCCCCTAAGCGCTCCACACCGCGCTGCAAGCTTTGCAGCCGCTGCGTCAGCCGCCTGACGACGGGATAGCTGCTCAGCGCCACAGCGATGGCAAAAGCGACCAAGAGCATCACAAAATTCAGTGAAGCCTGCGCTGCACGACCGGCACCCCCCCCGCCCCCGCCACCGCCCCAATCGCCACCCCCCATGCCCCACCAACGATTTTCTCGCGCGAGCGGCGGCGCAGAGCCTTCTGGCCTTGGGCGCGTCGGCAAAGAAATGGCGAGTTGTTCGCCGCCCTTCACGCCATCTGGCAGTTGCACTTGAAACTCAACACCCCGCCCGGGCACACGCACCGGCTGCACCAGTGCTCGTCCGATCACCTCGCCGGCGCGGTTGCGTATCAATACTTCCCGAGCCGGCACCTCGGCCAATCGCTCAGCGCGAATGCGCTCGGCCTGCGTACGCAGCAGCCAGCCCACCAAAATCGAGAGCACGAGTACGGCCAAGACCACGGCGAGCCAGATGCGCACGTAGAGGCGAGGAAAGAAGGGGATATGCATGAAATTTATATCGAAAAGGGCAAGTGGCCGGCGTATTTATTGCGCAGAGTGCTATGAATTTAGTAGCAATTAAAAGATCAATCCTGCTGCTTAGCAAACACATAGCCCACGCCGCGTACGGTCAAAATTCGCTTGGGCTCTTTCACGGAGAGCTCAATGGCTGCGCGGATGCGCCCCATATGTACATCAATGGAGCGATCAAACGCTTCGAGCTCGCGCCCGCGCACCGCCTCCATGATTTGCTCTCGCGTGAGCACGCGTCCGGCTCGCTCAGCCAGCGCCGCGAGCAAATCAAATTGGTAGGAGGTGAGCTCAGCGATTTGGCCATTCACGCGCACCTCGCGCGCGTCGCGATCAATCTCCAAGCTGCCAAACACAAGCAGCGAGGTAGGCGCAGCTAGATCATCGCCACGCGGCATGCTTTGCCTGCGAAGCAGTGCCTTAATTCGGGCGAGCAGCTCGCGCGGCTCAAAGGGCTTGGCCATGTAATCGTCAGCGCCCAGCTCCAGACCAATCACGCGCTCCATCGGATCGCCTTTGGCGGTCAACATCAGAGTCGGCGTGTGGCAGATAGGCGCAGGCAGGGCACGCAGCCGGCGGCACACTTCCAAGCCATCGATGCCGGGCATCATCAGATCCAAAATGAGCACATCGGGCTTCAATGCTTGCGCAAGGTCGAGCCCAGAGCTGCCATCAATGGCATGGGTCAGCGCGTAGCCCTGTGCGCGCAAATAATCGCCCACCATACTGGCCAAGCGCATATCATCATCGATCAGTAGCAGGTGTTGCATGGGATGTATTGTGAGACAGGTGTGTTTCGCTCATGTAAAGAAAAAAGGCTTGATGCAGTAACGCACCTAGCCACACATCAAGCCATACACCAAGCCACACACCAAACATTAATGCAAAAGACAGCGGCTCGTGTGCTTTGAATCGTTTCGCAGCTTATTTTGTTGCAATACGCGCTGCAGCGCTTAAGACTTGAACAAAGCGCGCTGCTTACCTTCGACCACGACTTTGACAAGCTGCGCACTGGTGTTGCGCAGGCGTTGAGCGAGTAATTGGGTAATTTTGATGAGGAGCTTCGCGCCCACGGCGGGGTGATCTGCAATCAGCTGGCCAATCGCTGCGCGGGTGAGAATGGCGGCTTCGACCTCATCGATGGCAGTACACGTGGCGTTGCGCAGCTCGTTGTCGAGCATGGACATCTCGCCCAGCGATGCGCCGGCGCGCACCACAGCCAGGCGCGAGACTTCGAGCAAATCGGCGGTGTCGCCATCATTGTCTTGCCTCATGATGCGCTTGGTGACATCCACCGTGCCGTGCAAGACGAGCAGCATCCAATCGCCTGATTCGCCCTCTTCAATCAGTATCTGGCCGGGATTGGCGCTCACCCGATGCATCGCTTTGCCCAGCATAGCGAGCTCATCGAGCTTGAAATCTTCGAGTAAGCTAGCGCTTTGGCGCAGCTGATCGGCTTGGCTCTGCAAGGCATCGCGCGCATTGCCCAGATCTTGTAAGCCGCGCTGCTGGAGGGCAAGCGGCAACTGAGCAGATGGCATGTGGCCAGAAGGCGAGGATTCCATCGCGCTTATTTGATCTGCAAAGCCAGCCACTCAGAGAGCTGGCGCACAGCATCATCGGTCGCGGCGGTGAGCGCGCGCACGCCACCGGCAGCGTCTTGAGCTGTGGCGGCTTCTTGCGCGATCAGGCTTTTTTGCGCGACTATTTTGTCGTTTTGCAAAAGACTGGCGCGCAGGCGAATAAGACCGAAGCTTTTTTCAGGGCTTTCAAAGATGTGGCTGAATTCATCGAGCTCAAGATGCAGCACCCATGGCGCACTGCCTTCCACCGACAGCACCGGGCCTTGCTTTCCAAGCGCATCACGTACGCGGGCCCGCACGAGCTGCGCCGGCGAGACGCTCCAGCGTGCGCTGGCGTACGGTAGCAATTGCTGGGCGTTGCTGTATTGAAGGCGATAGAGCAGCGCAGGGCTGTCAAGGCTGCCATTGGTTTCGATCTCGGGCAGGGCGATGGCGGCAGTGCGGGCAGCGCTGCTTATCTGCGGCGCGCTCAACACGGCGCCAAAGTCATACACCGCTTTGGGCGCGGGCGGCTGGGGTGTGGCGCAGCCGAGCAGCAGGGCGCTGGATGCGGCTGCCAAGCTCAAGCGAAGACGCCAGGCAAGGTGTGCAGGCTGCAGGCCAGTTTTGCACTGATTTTTTAAGCCTTTTAGCCACCTAGCCGGCATAGAATCTGCGCTAAGTGCTATTGAATTCATAGTATTTTTGTTGTGCATGATTTGTCTATCCTTACTTCGCTGGCGGCGTAAAGCCGCGCTCGCCCGGACCGGGCGGCACAGGGGCGTTGCCAAAAATCAGGCTCTGCGGGTTGTCGCCCAGCTCTTTGATCACGCTGGTCGTGGCGCGTGCGGCGCGCGCGGCATCATCGGTCATGCGGCTGGCGCGTGGCAAAGTGTTGGTCGATAAGGCTTGTGCGCTTTGGCCCACGGATTGCGCGGCGGAGTTCATGCTGCCTAGGCCGTCGTTCACACGATCCAGCGTGCCGCCTTTCTCTGCGATGCGCTGCGCAACGCCGTTCATGCTGCTCACGGCTTGTGTGGTCGCTTGCGCGGTTTTATGGAGCTCGCTGGCCGTGCTTTGCAGGGCCTGCATCGTGCCGCGCGTGTCGCGCACCAGTGCTGGAATATCAGTTCGCTCAGGGCCAAATTGCGCGTCCAAGATTTTTTGCATGGCCGTGACTTGGGTTGAAACGTTCGCTGCGCTACTTCCCACCGCTTGCATGCTGCCGATTAGCGCTTTTTGATTTTCCGGCGCGAGCAGTTGATTGACGCGCTTGGCCGCCTCTTCAATCTGAACCAGAAGATTCGCGCCTTGATCAGAGAGCTTGGAGAGCAAGCTGGGCTTTAAGACAATGCGCGGCGTGGAGTTGCTCGATAAATCGAGCAACTCATTGGATGCGCCATCATCATCGAGTTGCACATAAGCCAAGCCGGTCACGCCTTGGTAGCCGAGCACAGCGTAGGTAGATTTTGTGATCGGCGTGCCTTGATTGATCGCCAAACTGACGAGCACATTGCCGCGCGCTTTGGGATCAAATTCAATACTTTCAACCTTGCCCACGGCGATGCCCCGATAGCGCACAGGTGCTTGCTCGGATAAACCCGTGACAGATTCGCGGGTGGAGAATTCTAGTGAATCTCGGATGCGGGTGTCGCGCATCAGCCATGCGGCCAAAGCGACCAGCAAGGCGGTAACCAAGATGACAAACGCACCCGCTGCTAGCGCATGTGATTTATTTTCCATACAAACTCTTTCTACACAGCAAAAGGATACTCCCGAAGCAACTCCATCGCACGCTGCCCGCGCTCGCCTAAGAAGAATTCTTGGATAAACGGATGCGGGAAAGCGATGACCTCTTTGGGCGGCAGCGTGGCAATAACTTTTTGCTGCGCGAGCACGGCCACGCTGGTGGACAGCTCATATAGCGTATCCAAATCATGCGTCACCATCACCACCGTTAAGCCCAGCTCTTTGTGCAGGCTGCGCAGCAGGGCGCAAAAGCCATCGGAGCTTTCAGGATCAAGCCCAGCCGTGGGCTCATCGAGCAGCAAGAGCGGCGGATCCATGATCAAAGCGCGAGCCAGCGCCACGCGCTTGACCATGCCGCCAGAAAGATCGGAAGGCATTTTGTGCGCATGCTGCACAGGCAGGCCGACCATTTGAAGCTTCACCAGCGCCGCATCTTCGATCAAATCAGGTGGCAATGTGCCCAGCTCGCGCAGCGGGAAGGCAATGTTGTCCAAGACGCTGAACGCTGAGAATAGCGCGCCATGCTGAAACAGCATACCCACGCGACTGGCCGCGCCCGCTGCGCCGAGTTGCGCCGCAGGCGCGCCGAGCACGTTGACCTCGCCTTTGGCCGGCGTCTCTAACCCCAAGATTTGCCGCAGCAGCGTCGTCTTGCCCGATCCCGAGCCGCCCACCAGCGACACAACCTCACCGCGCTCAACACTCAAGTTCAAATCTTTGTGAATCACAAACTCTGCCTCGGGCGTGCGAAACACCGTCCATAGGCCGGCGATATCCACCACGCGGGAAGATTCCATGCGGGATGCAGAAAGATCAGAGATTTGCGCCATGTTGTGCCATGTTGTGTTTAGAGCCCCACATCTTTGAAGACGATAGCAAACACCGCGTTGACCAAAATCACCACGGTGATCGAGGTCACCACCGATGCTGTCGTGCCTTGGCCTAAGCTTTCCGTGTTGGGCTTGACGCGCAGGCCGTAGTGGCAGCCAATCAGCGCGATCAAGATGCCGAAGACGACCGATTTGGCCATGGCCAGCGTCAAATTAACGGGCGCCACAGCCGCAGGCAGCGCGTTGATGAAAAACTGTGGCGAGATTTGCAGCGATATATCGGCAGCCAGCATGCCGCCAAGAAGCGCCACCAAAGTCGTCCACACACTGATCAATGGCATCGCAATCGCGAGTGCAATCGCACGCGGCATCACGAGGCGAAAGCCATGTGGGATGCCCATCACGCGCATGGCATCGAGTTCTTCCGTCACGCGCATGACGCCAATCTGCGCCGTGATGGCCGAGCCGGATCGGCCTGCAATCAAAATAGCCGCCAGCATCGGCCCGAGCTCGCGCACAAGGCTCACGCCCAGCAAATTGACGATGAAAGAATCCGCGCCAAATTGGCGAAGCTGCTGGGCTGAGAGATACGCCAACACCACACCAATCAAAAAGCCTACCAAGGCGGTAATGGGCAGCGCCGTCGCGCCAATCGCATAAAGATGCCCCGAGACATCTCTCCAAGGCCCGCTGCGCGGCGCTTTGAGCAACCGCAGTAGATCGATAAATAATTGACCAACCAAGCGCGTGAAGCCGCGTAAATGCGACATCACCGTGAGGATAATCTCGCCCAAGCTCAAAAAGCGCTCCCAAGCACTCGGGCGATGCACCACATGCTTGGCGGCGGAAAACTGAGCCACGCGCTCCAAGACGGCGCGTTGCGTCGGCATCATCTCTAATTTGGCTGGCCATGCACGCCCCCAATGATTCCAAAGCAACTGCGCGCCAATATGATCGAGCCGTTCCATCAGCCGCAGATCCCAATGCGCGGAGCTTGGGTGCGCTGCCAGACTTGTCTGCAATTGCGCCAGCTGCGCGCTGTTCGCCAGCTGCGCCGCAGTCCAGCGGCCCAAGGCGAGCAGCCGCTCGCCGCTTTGTCCGGGCAGCCGCGCGCCTGAATGGCCGGGCAGGCGCTGCGTTTCGATACGAGGGGACTCTTGTGTCATCAGTGTTTGAATAGTAGCGCTCTCGTCGTGCTCCTAGCGGCTTTTTTCAGCCACTGGGCATGCTTGCTGTCATCACTCACCAATACGCGTGAGCTGCTGGCATGGATTGTGTGGCGCATGTGCATCAATTCCATACTTTAGTCAGGGCTGCTTGCGCGGCTGCAATTGCCGGTGCATCGCGCTGCGAAGCGGCATGAATAAAGCAAAGGCAGCAAGCCAGCTGCACACGATCAGCGACCACAAGGCCACGCGATTGCGCTTCGCGCAGCGCAATCGTCTCTCTGGCCAGCGACAGCCCTACGCCCGAGCGCACCAAATCGAGCATGGAGGCCTCTTGATCGACCAAGGCCGCACGTTTTGGATTCAAACCCAGCGGCTGCATCACCGATTGCAGCAGTCGATGATGCGCGGAGGCCGGCGGCGTGACGATCCACGGCAATTGCGCCAAGCCGCGCCAATCTTTGCCCAACACTTGCGGCCCCCAGCCGCTGGGCGCGATCACGCGGTAGTTGAAATGCGCCAATTCAGTTACTACTAAATTCATAGCACTCTGCGCATATTCCTTGCCGGCTGATGCCATATTTCCTTCATAAAAATAAGGATTGATGTGCTCTCCGTGGATGGGGGCATCCTGTTGGCGCAATTGAGCAAGCTCTTCGGGCATGGCCAGATAAAAGCCCACATCCAATGCGCCACGCTGCAAACGCATCAGCACATCACCACTCATGTGTTGCGACAGCTCCGTCTCGATCTGGGGCGCTGATTCCACCAGCTCTTTTAAAAATGCGCCCAATCGGATGAATTCGGGATCGAGAATCGTGCCGATGCGCAGCTTGCCGCGCAATGTGCTTTGCAAGCTGCTGGCAGATTGCCCAAAATCTCGCAAGGCTTGCAATACTTTTTCAGCTTGCGGCAGCAGCGCCGCGCCATCGCGCGTGAGCACAAGGCCTCGGCCAGATCGGGCAAACAGCTGGAGCTTTAAACGCGCTTGCAGGGCTTTGAGCTGCAAGCTCACAGCGGGCTGTGTGAGGTGCAGCGTCTGGGCGGCCTTGGACACCGTGCCCTCACGCGCCACGGTGACGAAAGCTTTGAGGCTCAGTAAATCCACTTGATTCATAAAATAAGTTTATACATTGGTTATCAAATTTCATTGGACTGCTGTGCTGTTCAGCAACACAATGAATTTAATTTCATGAGGTAACTATGAGCATAACGAATATCGGGCAATGGGTAAATGGGCAAGCTGCAACCAGCTTCTCTGGTCGTAGCCAGAGCGTTTACAACCCTGCCACAGGTGCGGTGACGGGTCAAGTGGCTTTGGCTTCAAGCGTAGAAGTTGCAGAGGCGGTTGCATCTGCGCAGGCCGCATTCCCCGCGTGGGCTGATGCGCCGCCGCTCAAGCGCGCGCGTGTGATGTTTAAATTTCTTGAATTGCTCAATCATCACAAAGACGATTTGGCGCGCATGATCACGGCCGAGCATGGCAAAGTGTTTACCGATGCGCAAGGCGAGGTCACGCGCGGCATCGAGATTGTGGAATTCGCCACCGGCATCCCGCAATTGCTCAAAGGCGATTACACCGAGCAGGTGGGCACAGGTATCGACAACTGGACGATGCGCCAGCCGCTTGGCGTGGTCGCAGGCATTACGCCGTTTAACTTTCCAGTCATGGTGCCCCTCTGGATGTTTCCGGTGGCCATTGCTGCGGGCAATTGCTTCATTTTGAAACCCAGCCCGATTGATCCCTCGCCTTCGCTGCTCATGGCCGATCTGCTCAAAAAAGCGGGGCTGCCTAATGGCGTTTTTAACGTGGTGCAGGGCGACAAAGAGGCGGTCGATGCGTTGCTCGTGCATCCCGATGTAAAAGCGATTAGCTTTGTCGGCTCTACGCCGATCGCCAATTACATCTATGAGACGGGCGCGCATCACGGTAAGCGCGTACAAGCGCTCGGCGGCGCGAAAAATCACATGATCGTCATGCCTGATGCGGACATGGATCAGGTGGTGGATGCGCTGATCGGCAGTGCGTATGGCTCGGCCGGCGAGCGCTGCATGGCGATCTCGGTGGCCGTTTTGGTGGGCGATGTGGGCGAGCGCATCATGCCAGCGCTGATCGAACGAACGAAGGCACTCAAGATTAAAAACGGCACGCATCTCGATGCAGAAATGGGCCCGATCGTCACAAGACAAGCGCATGAGCGCATCACAGGCTACATCGCAGCGGGCGAGAAAGAAGGCGCGAAGTTGCTCGTGGACGGCCGTTCGTTTAAATCCAACGAAGCAGGATGCACCGAAGGCTTCTGGCTCGGCGGCACGCTGTTTGATCATGTGCAGCCAGAGCACAAAATCTATCGTGAAGAAATCTTTGGTCCCGTGCTGTCCTGCGTGCGCGTCAGCGACTTCGCGCAAGCTGTCGATTTGGTCAACGCTCACGAATTCGCCAATGGCGTGAGCTGCTTCACCCGCGATGGCGGCGTGGCCCGAGAGTTTGCAAGGCGCATCCAAGTCGGCATGGTCGGTGTCAACGTCCCTATCCCCGTGCCCATGGCATGGCACGGCTTCGGCGGCTGGAAACGCTCACTCTTTGGCGACATGCATGCCTATGGCGAAGAAGGCGTGCGCTTTTATACCCGCCAAAAATCAGTCATGCAGCGATGGCCGGATTCGATTGGCAAAGGCGCAGAGTTTGTCATGCCGACAAGTAAGTGATATATTTGTATCACTTTTGAAGGATTTTTATGAATACTGCAACTTTGAGAAACTGGGGCGGATCGGTGGCCTTGCCGATTCCGCGCAACTTGCTCGCCATGCTTAGCTTGGAGGCGGGCAAGGAAGTCGATATGGACGTGCAAGACGGCAGGATCATCATTCAAGCCTCCAAGCCGAAACACAGCTTGGAGCAGTTGATGAAGGAGCACAAAGCGCTCAAGCTACCAAAAGATACGCAGTGGCTAGATTTTGAAGATCTGTCTTCGGAGCGAATCTGATGGCCAGCAGTTCGAGAGGCAAGCCGCAGCGCGGCGAGATTTGGCTCTGCGACCTTAATCCGACGCGTGGGCGCGAGCAGGCGGGCACTCGACCTGTTTTCGTCTTGTCTGCGGCTGATGACACTTTGAGCATCGTCCTGCCCATTAGCCAAGGCATCACTTTGGCGCGAAGCGCAGGCTTTGCGGTCTCACTGAGCGGCTCTGGCATGGACACGCAAGGCGTGATCATTTGCAACCAGCCACGCACTGTCTCTTTGAAGGAGCGCAACGGAAAGCGCATCGAACAAGCCCCCGATTTCATCGTCGATGAAGTCTTGGCGCGCATTGCACCTTTGGTGACTTGATGTTTCCCCCAACTTTCGACTACATCATCATCGGCGCGGGCACAGCTGGCTGTTTGCTGGCCAACCGATTAAGCGCGGATAAAAGCAAAAGTGTTTTGCTGATTGAAGCCGGGCAGGCAGATAGCTATCACTGGATTCATATTCCCGTGGGCTACCTGTACTGCATTGGTAATCCGCGCACGGATTGGCTGTATCAAACCGAAGCAGACAAGGGGCTGAACGGGCGCTCTTTGCGCTATCCGCGCGGTAAGGTGCTAGGGGGCTGCAGCTCGATCAATGGCATGATTTACATGCGCGGCCAAGCGCGCGATTACGACAGTTGGGCTGCCGCCACTGGCGACGCGGATTGGACTTGGCAACGCAGCTTGCCCGATTTCATGGCGCACGAAGATCACTATCAATTAGATAGCACTCAGCGCATATTCCATGCCGGTGAACTGCCAGAAAAGCTTCAAAAATTCACCGCTTTTCATGGCAATCGTCATGGCACGGGCGCTGGCAAGAGCACCGGCGAATGGCGCATTGAAAAGCAGCGCCTACGTTGGGATATTTTGGATGCCTTCGCCGAGGCCGCTCAGCAAGCAGGCATCCCAGCAAGCGAGGATTTCAACACCGGCGACAACGAAGGCGTGGGCTATTTTGAGGTCAATCAAAAAAGTGGTTTTCGCTGGAATGCAGCCAAAGCTTTTTTGCGCCCCACCTGCTACAACCGGCCTAATTTTCAGATGTGGACGGGCGCACACGTCTCCAAGCTCATGCTGGAGAGTCTGCCCAATGGAGAGCAACGCTGCACGGGCGTACAGGTGTGGACGGGCAAAGCAATGGAGACGGCGCTAGCCAAAGATGAGGTGATTTTGAGCGCGGGCGCTGTCGGCAGCCCGCAGATTTTGCAGCTCTCGGGCATTGGTGATGCAGCCGCATTGCACGCTCTAGGCATCACGCCACAAGTCGATCTGCGTGGCGTGGGCACCAATCTGCAAGATCATCTGCAAATTCGTGCGGTGTACAAAATTCAAGGCGCGAAAACGCTCAACACCATGGCCAATTCGTTGTGGGGCAAGGCGATGATTGGTTTGGAATACGCGTTGCGGCGCACTGGGCCGATGAGCATGGCACCGAGCCAGCTTGGCGCATTCACGCGCTCTGATCCAACTCAGCCGTATGCGAATTTGGAGTATCACGTGCAGCCCTTGAGCCTCGACGCATTTGGCGAGCCACTGCATAGTTTTCCCGCGTTTACAGCCAGCGTGTGCAATCTCAATCCAACCAGTCGCGGCACGGTTTCGCTCAAATCCAACCGTTTTGAAGATGCACCGGCCATTGCGCCCAACTATCTCAGCACAGAGCTTGACCGCAAAGTAGCCGCTGACAGCTTACGCGTGACGCGCCTGATCGCATCCCAACCGGCGCTTGCCAAATACAAGCCGCAGGAATACAAGCCAGGCTTGCAATACCAAAGCGATGAAGAACTTTCAAAATTAGCGGGAGATATCGCCACCACGATCTTCCACCCCGTGGGCACAGCCAAAATGGGGCGCGATGATGATCCTGCTGCTGTGGTGGATTCGCATCTGCGCGTCAGAGATGGGAAAGGTGGAAAAATCGCTGGCCTGCGCGTGGTCGATGCCAGCGTGATGCCCAGCATCACCAGCGGAAATACCAACTCACCCACGCTTATGATCGCGGAAAAAGCGGCGCGCTGGATAAGTCTTGGACTGTAGCAACGATAGACCGTTGTGAAGCGTTTTTTCACACCATGGCTTACCCCCTTAGCAGGGAATATCCTGATGCGCCTTGCAGCCATGGCATTTACATTCAAAACACTTATTCCTGAGCGATCAGGTCTGAGGGCTTGAGGAGACTAGAAAAAGTGCCTGCGCCGGAGCTCCCGGGCAGCGACACCTGTTAAAAAGCCAGCCTACCCGGCTGGCTTTTTTCGTTGTGCTCCCATTACGCTATGCACTAAACAAGAAATTCAAGACATCGCCGTCTTTGACGATGTATTCCTTGCCCTCAGCGCGCATCTTGCCCGCATCTTTCGCGCCTTGTTCGCCTTTGTAGGTGATGTAGTCGTCAAAAGCAATGGTTTGCGCTCGGATGTAGCCTTTTTCAAAGTCTGTGTGGATCACGCCTGCTGCTTGCGGGCCGGTGTCGCCCACATGAATGGTCCAAGCGCGCACTTCTTTGATGCCCGCCGTGAAGTAGGTTTGCAAGCCCAGAAGTTTGAAGGCAGCGCGGATCAGGCGGTTCAAACCCGGCTCGGTTTGGCCAAGTTCTTCTAAAAACATCTGTTTGTCATCGTCGCTCATCTCCGACATTTCGGCTTCCATCTTGGCGCAAATGGCCACAACAGGCGCGTTTTGCTCCGCTGCAAAAGCCTTCAATCTATCAAGAAAGGGGTTGTTTTCAAAGCCGTTTTCCGACACATTGGCCACAAACATGGCGGGTTTGGCCGTGATCAGGAAAAACTGCGCCAACAGTGGCATCTCTTCTTTGCTGAACTCCAGCGTGCGCACGGGCTTGGCCAGATTCAGCGCAGCTTGGCATTTCTCTAAGATCGCGACCAGCTTGATGGATTCTTTATCGCCGGAGCGGGCGGTTTTGGTCACGCGGTGCAGGGCTTTTTCTACCGCCGCCAGATCGGCGAGACACAGCTCGGTTTGAATCACTTCAATGTCCGAGATCGGATCGACCTTGCCAGCCACGTGAATCACGTTGTCGTCTTCAAAGCAGCGCACCACGTTGACGGTGGCATCCGTTTCGCGAATGTGTGCCAAAAATTTGTTGCCCAAACCCTCACCCGTGCTAGCACCGGCCACCAGGCCTGCAATATCCACAAACTCCACAATCGCCGGCACAATTTTCTCTGGGCTGACAATGGTGGCGAGTTGTGCCAAACGCGAATCAGGCAGCTCCACAATGCCCACATTGGGCTCAATCGTGCAAAACGGATAGTTCTCAGCGGCAATGCCAGCTTTAGTCAGCGCGTTAAACAGGGTGGATTTCCCTACGTTGGGCAAGCCCACAATTCCACATTTCAAACTCATGATCTTGTTCCAAGCGCCGACTTTCGACGCAGTGATTTAGCAAAGCTCTCAAGTGTATGCGATGCCATTTCACACCCATCGGCCTGATCTTGGCTCAAATCTTCTCCTAAAACCGAAGATGGCCTGCCGCCTTCATGCCCACGACAAGTGGCAGATCAAATGCAGCCGCATCATCGCGCACCACAATAGCATTCATGCCAAACGTCATTGCGCCATTCACGCGAGCGTCTTGCCGATAGGTTTGCAGCATATCGCCCACTTCGGGGCTGTTTTGCGCTGTTTGCGGATTCACATTGGGTATCGGGCAGCGCGGGCAGGGCTTGACGAGGGCAAGCGTGAAATCGGTTTCGCCGCCTGAAAAATGCAGCGCATCAGTGCGATCCTCATCATGCGCTTGCAGACCTGATAGCACGATATTCGGGCGAAAGCGCTCAATGCCAGCTTCTGTGTGGCCTGCTGCGGCCAGACGCCTATTCAACTCATCCAGTGAAGCCTCGCTCAATACCAAGACGGGGTAGCCATCCGAGAACTGATTCAGCGCTTGCTGACCTTTTGTCCATTTTTTATTTGATGCACGCTTGTTCTCGGGATCGAAGCGCACCAAGCGCAGCTTGCATGCAGCAATGCCAGCAGGCCTGTCTTGCATTAAAAAATCTGTGAACCATTGCGCTGCCACATTGCCCATGTCAAAAGCCGCGCATTCATCGTCCCACACGCGCACTTTGCAGGCTTGTTCAACCGCATCAAGTGCAATATGCAGCGCCAACATGCCCGGCGCGCGCAGCACCATTTCAAACTGCTTGAGCTGGGGCTGAATCAGCGCCATGCGCGGTAATTCTCGCTGGCTCAAAAATTCGCCTGCTTCATCCACAACCATCCAAGCGCGGTCAAATTCCATCCCGGTCTCGATCAACAAGGATTCTTTCAGTTCGACACCCGCGCAGGATTTGATCGGATAAACAAAAAGGCGGCTAATCGTGGCGTTCAGATCAAAGTCAGTCATGGTAGGGTGCGCAGCTTTAGCGAGGCAGAGGGCTATTGCATGGGGAAAGCAGTCAATTGTGCCGCCTTCTACAATCATCTAATGAAAAACGCTATTTGCATTCGCGGATCAGGCATTGTTGGCCAAGTGCTGGCTTTGTTGCTGGCGCGCAAGCGCATTGGCGTGAGTCTGCTGCAAGCAGCAGCGGCAAAGCAGCCAGATCTGCGCAGCTTCGCACTCAACGCCGCCTCCAAACAGATATTGGAGGATTTGCGCGTCTGGCCGACCGAAGATTCGCAGGCCACGCCCGTGCAACGCATGCAAGTCTTTGGGGATACGGCAGGCGAGGTGAGTTTTGATGCTGGGCGCGAGCCTTTGGCGTGGATCGTAGACGCGGCGGTGTTGCAGGACAGATTGGCCACAGCCATCAGTTTTTCATCTGAGATCAATGTGGTGGCAGACAAAGAATCACTGCCAATGGCTGAGCTCAGCATCATTTGCGAAGGGCGAGCGAGCGAGACGCGCGATGCCACCGGCACGCATTTTGAGCAATTTGCCTACGATCAAACCGCCATTGCGGCGCACATCATCTGCGAGCAGCCGCATGAATTGACTGCTTGGCAATGGATGCAATCGGGAGAAATTTGCGCATTTTTGCCGCGTGGGCCGAGCGCTGCCGGGAACTCTGTTTCTCTGGTGTGGTCTGTTCCAAAAGAAAAAGCGGTTGACTTGTTGGCCATGCCGGAGCAATTGTTCGCTCGCACGCTGGAAGAAGCAACGCGTGATCGCTTGGGCCATCTTAGTGTTGGAAGCTCCGTGGTGAGTTGGCCTCTGATGTTGGCGCAAGCGCAGCACTGGTCTGGGCAGGCTGCGTGGGGTGCGTGGGTACTGGCAGGCGATGCGGCGCATGCGGTGCATCCCTTGGCAGGGCAGGGCTTGAATTTGGGGCTAGGAGACACAGCAGAACTCGCCAAGACGCTGGCAGGCAAGCCGTATTTTCGAAGCTATTCGGATGCGAAGTTGCTGCGTGCTTACGAGCGCTCTCGTAAAGGGGAGGCTGCCATGCTGCGGCTTGCGACCGATGGTTTGCAGCGCATGTTCAGCTCTAGTGACACTCGGGTGCTGCAATTGCGCAACTGGGGAATGCAAGGCTTTCAAGCCGCTGAGCCTTTGAAAGCTTGGCTGATGCAGCGCGCTTCTGGGCTGCGCTAAGAGCGACGCGGTGTACATTTATAGGAATCATGAGAAAAATTTATGGCGTTTAATAAAATGAAAAATACTATTAAATCAATAGCACTCTGCGCATTATTGATGCCGGCGATCACAGCTTTTTCTCAAACAAATGCCATTGCACTGCCCGCTGCGCAAGAAGCTGCTCTACGCAAAACGCTAGCCGAGCGCTTGCCTAATCTGCCCAAGATCGATGAAATAAGCCGGTCCGCCATGCCCGGCGTGTTTGAGGTTCGCATTAACGGCGCAGATATCGTCTACACAGACGCTGAGGGCAACTTCCTGATTCAAGGCAATCTGATCGACACCAAGGCAAGACGCAATCTTACTGAGGAGCGCATTGAGAAGCTCACAGCCGTTGATTTCGATAGCTTGCCTTTGAAAGATGCTTTCACGATCGTGCGCGGCAATGGCAAGCGAAAAGTTGCTGTGTTTGAAGATCCTAATTGCGGCTACTGCAAGCGCTTTGAACGAGATCTGCAAGGAGTGAACAACGTGACCGTCCACATGTTTCTCTACCCCATACTCGGAGCCGATTCCACAACAAAATCGCAAAATATTTGGTGCAGTAAAGACAAAGCCAAGGTCTTCTTAGACTGGATGGTCAAAGACACAACGCCTGCAAATGCAGCCTGTGACATCAGCGCACTCCAGCGAAACGTCGAGTTTGGTAAGAAATATCGCATCACAGGTACGCCGACGCTCATATTCACAGATGGCTCGCGCGTACCCGGCGCCATTTCTGCAGCGCAAGTTGAGAAATTCTTGACAGACGCTAAATAAATGTCAAAAGAGCGTTGACACCCAAATTTCCGGGCTATACTAGTCGGCTCTGATGATGAAATGTATTAAGGGTTATCCCTTAAAACTATGGAGTTTCAAAAGCGCTATCAAGCGTTTGATGAGATGAAAAAATCAAAAGAAAACTCAAAAAATTGACGAAGACATATTTTTCGGTATATAATTTGAGGCTATGCTGAAAACGCAGCAATCACTTCGATAGAAGCAGTTGCCTGTGAATAAAGTAGAAAATAAATTGGCAAGCTTGACGAATCAACGAAAAGCGTGTCATAATTCAAGGCTTCGCTGATCGCAGTGAAGAAAAGCAAAAAAGAGTTAAATCTGATTTGTTGTTACTTAAAAAATTACAGCCGATAAGCGTGGGTGTTTGAAGGCAATTGCCGAAAACGTCAGAGTTGAAAGACCGAGACACAAACACTCATGAGAAATTGTATGAAGATATAACTTCTTCAATTCCGATTGAGTAACAAGCTCAAACGAGAGAGTTTGATCCTGGCTCAGAATGAACGCTGGCGGCATGCTTTACAC
>JANMDU010000091.1:0-44227 GCA_031376455.1 Variovorax sp.
CCCATGATGCGCGGGGGCACACCGGCCGTAGCCATGCCCACCACACGAGCGCGAGGCGTGAGGCTGTATTTGGCGGCGGTTTTTTCATCGGCCAGCAGCAAAGCGCAAGCGCCATCGTTGACACCGCTGGCATTGCCTGCCGTGACTGTGCCATCGGGCCGCACCACGCCTTTGAGTTTGGCCAAGGCTTCAAGCGATGTTTCGCGAGGATGTTCGTCTTGGCTCACGACAACCGCATCGCCTTTCTTTTGCGCGATATGAACTGGCGTAATCTCCGCATCAAAGTAACCCGACTTTTGCGCGGCCACCGCTTTCATCTGCGAAGCCAAAGCCATACGATCCTGTGCTTCGCGCTCAATCTTGAATTCGGTGGCGACGTTCTCCGCCGTCTCGGGCATCGAATCCACACCGTACTTTTCTTTCATGATTGTGTTGATGAAGCGCCAGCCAATTGTGGTGTCATAAATCTCGGCGGCGCGGCTGAAAGCGCTCGTGGCTTTAGGCATCACAAAAGGCGCGCGGCTCATGCTCTCGACCCCACCCGCTATCATTAACGTAGCTTCCCCCGAAGAAATAGCGCGGGCTGCCGTGCCTAAAGCATCTAAACCTGAGCCACACAAGCGGTTCACCGTGCTGCCCGGCACTTGATAAGGCAAGCCCGCCAAAAGAGAGGCCATATGCGCCACATTGCGGTTGTCTTCCCCCGCTTGGTTCACGCAGCCATAGATCACATCGGTCACGGCTTCCCAATCGACATTCGCGTTTCGTGCCATCAAGGCTTTGAGCGGAATTGCACCGAGATCATCTGTGCGTACCGAAGACAATGCGCCACCATAGCGGCCAAAGGGTGTGCGGATGGCATCAACGATATAGGCGTGGTTCATGGTTCTTGAGTCTCTTCGGTTTTAGTGATCTGGTTCGCCAAGCGCTGTTTGGCGTTCGCTATAGATTGATGGAATTTCTCTTGCATCAGTTCGTGAGGCGGTAGGGCTGTGAGGTATTGTGCAACGTGTATACCGCTCTTGCCCAACTCCAGCAATTCAATCTGCTCTTTCTTTTTGCCCGCACACAAAATAATGCCCAGCGGCGCTTGCTCGCCCTCTTCCTGCTCGTATTTGGCCAACCAGCGCAGATACAGCTCCATTTGCCCTTTGTCTCCTGCCTGAAAATCATCCATTTTCAGCTCCACAGCCACCAAGCGTTTGAGCTTGCGGTTGTAAAACAGCAGATCAAGGTAGAAATCATCGCTGTCAATTTGCATGCGCTTTTGCCGCGCCACAAAAGTGAAGCCTGCGCCAGCTCTAATAAAAAGCGCTCCATGTCGCGCAAAATGGCCGACTCTAAATCGCGCTCGCTGTAGCCATCAGGCAAGCCTAAGAAATCCAGCATGTAGGGATCGCGAAACACCAACTCTGGTGTGACTTGCCCGCCTTCGCGTAAATGACTCAGCTCTGCGCTGATGATCGCTTCTGGCTTTTTGGACAAAGCCGTGCGCAAATACAAACCGCTGGCAATTCGCTCACGCAAGGTGCGCACGCTCCAGCGCTCGATCTTGCACAGCTCGGCGTAGTATTCGCGCTCAAGTGGCTGTTTGAGTGGGAGAATTTCGACGAAGTGACTCCAGCTCAATTGTCGTGACAGTGTCGCGACAATTTGCTCTTGTGGGAAGACCTCCGAGAACTGAACCATCCTCCTCAAGCTGCGTGGACCAAAGCTTGAGCCATAGTCTTTCATCAATTGTGTCGACAGCGTCGACACAATTTGCTCGCCATAGTCAGCACGCGCATCTTTCAATATCTCCAGGCGAATTCTCTGCCCGACTTTCCAATAGAGCAGCGTTAATGCGCTGTTGGCAGTTTGGGCAACTTGAAGCCGCGTTTGCTCAATCAAGGAGCGCAAATCGGTGAGCACGGCTGAGGGCGAAAGCTGAGTCATGATTGAATATATGACTGTATTAATATACAGATATTATGCCATTCCAACCGCGCAACAGCGCTTCAATAAGTCTCTAAATGCAGCCGCCCTTGCGCCTTCATTTGCTGGCCAAGCGTCGCCCAGTCCAGCCCAGCTTGTTCGGCAATGTCTTTGAGCGCAAGCACCACACCCTCTTCCATCGCCTTCAAGCCGCAGACGTAGAAATAGGTGCTGCTATCGCGCAGCAAAGCAGAGAGATCGCTGCTGCGCTCGCGCATGGCATCTTGCACGTAGCGTTTGGGCTGACCTGCTTCGCGGGAGTAGCAAAATTCTGTGTCGATGAAGTCTTTGGGAAGTTGCTGTAGCGGGCCGAAATAGGGCAGCTCTTCTTGGCTGCGCACGCCGAAGAAGAGCATGAGCTTGCCGCCTTCGAATTTGCCGCTCGTGCGCAAGCGCCTGCGCCACTCGGTCATGGCGCGCATGGGGGCGCTGCCGGTGCCGGTGCAAATCATCACAATGCTGCTCTTGGGATGATTGGGCATGAGAAAGCTCGTGCCAAATGGGCCAATCACATCGACTGTGTCGCCGACCTTCAAATCACACATGAAGTTGCTGGCCACGCCGCGCACGGGCTTGCCAGCATGATCTTCCAAGACGCGCTTGATCGTGAGCGAGCAATTGTTGTAGCCAGGGCGCTCGCCATTGCGCGGGCTGGCTATTGAGTATTGCCGCGCATGATGAGGTTTACCGTTCGCATCAACACCGGGCGCGATGATGCCGATGCTTTGCCCTTCAAGCACGGGAAACGGCATACTGCCAAAATCGAGCACGAGGTGATGGGTGTCGTAATCTTGGCCTGCGGTTTTGCCCACTTCCGTCACGCGCACATTGCCGGTGACGGTGGCTTGTATGCTGTTCTGCAAAGCTTTTGGGCCGTAGAGATTGGTGTACGCATGCGCGGCAGACCATGGCGGCAGTGTGGCATTGAATTCTGCGCTGTTGAATTTTGCTATTGATTCGGTAGCACTCTGCGCAGATCCTATGCCGGCTACTGGCTGTTTTTCCTCTAAATTTTGTGTTTCTGTGGCCTCAACAGCCAATTCTGAAGCAGGCAGCTCTTGTGGCAGCTCATCCCAAGTCAACTGCTCAGCAGGCGTGTATGCACGAGTTTTTAGCATGCTGCGCCAGTTGTCAATCGAGCCCGTGGGGCAAGGCGAAATGCAAGCCATGCAGAGGTTGCACTTGTCTGCATCCACCACATAGTTACGATCATCGTGCGTGATCGCTCCCACCGGGCAAGTCGCCTCGCAGGTGTTGCAACGAATGCAAATCACCGGGTCGATGAGGTGTTGCTTGATCAGGGTGGTTTCGTTAGCGCCCATAAAAGTACCTTTTGAACGCGAAAGCCGCGAAAGTGACGCGAAATTCGCAAAAAATAAATGTTTCCTGTATTTTTAGCGTCTTTCGCGTTACTTTCGCGTTTTTTCGCGTTCAGATTTGCGTTTGACTTTTACGCGAAGCGAATGTATTCGAAGTTCACAGCCTGCTTGTTGATCCCCATCGCTGGTGGCGCGATCCAGTTGGCGAATTTGCCAGGCTCGACCACACGACCCATGAGGCTGGCCACAAAAGTGCGGTCTTCCGCTGTAGGCAGCCACTCGTTTTTCTTCACATCCCATTCAGCTTGGCTCACTACGCGGCCATCGGGCGAGACTTTGACGCCTGCAAGCGCGCCAATGTTACGGTGAAAGGCTTTGTGCGGTGTGGTGAGCTTGAAGGGAATGCCCGCCTTTTCGATCACTTTGTTCCAGCGGCCTACGCCTGCAACGGAATCTTTGATGTAATCATCGCGCAGCACTTCGTTGAGCGCGTTGAGCATCGGCACTTCTTTTTCTTTCAGCTCGCCGCCCACGGCTTGCAACACTTTATAGCTTTGGCCGCGCAGCTGATGATCATCCATGCGCTTGCCTTCTTCGTAGCGGCCTTTGAGGCCCGTGCTGTAGAAGGTGGCAGCATTGCTGGACTCGTCTGCGCCAAACAAATCAATCGTGACGCTGAAGTGAAAATTCAAATAGCGCTGCACGGTGGGCAGGTCAATCACGCCGGCTTCACGAAGCTTTTTCACGTCATCCGTCTTCATTTCATTCATCGCCGCACAAGTGCGCTGGATCACGCGGCTGATGCCGCTCTCGCCCACAAACATGTGATGCGCTTCTTCAGTAAGCATGAATTTCGTGGTGCGCGCCAGCGGCTCAAACGCGCTTTCTGCCAGCGCGCAGAGCTGGAATTTGCCATCGCGATCTGTGAAATAGGTGAACATGAAAAAGCTCAGCCAATCGGGCGTGGCTTCGTTGAACGCTTGCAAAATGCGCGGCGTATCTTCATCTCCGCTGCGGCGCTCGAGCAGCGCTTCTGCTTCTTCGCGGCCATCGCGACCAAAATGCTTGTGCAGCAGATAGACCATCGCCCAAAGGTGGCGGCCCTCTTCGACGTTGATCTGATACAAATTGCGCAAGTCATACATCGAAGGCGCCGTCAGCCCCAGATGACGCTGCTGCTCCACCGATGCTGGCTCGGTATCGCCCTGCGTAACGATGATGCGGCGCAGATTGGCGCGGTATTCGCCTGGCACATCATTCCAAGCATCTTGGCCCATGTGGTCGCCAAAACCGATCTTGCGATCTTGCTGGCCGGGATTTAAGAAAATCCCCCAGCGATAGTCGCGCATCTTCACATGATCAAAACTCGCCCAGCCAGCCGGATCGACGCTGACTGCCGTGCGCAAATACACGTCTGACATTTCCGATCCCACGGGGCCAATCTCATCCCACCAGTTGATGAAATTCGGCTGCCAGCCTTCGAGCGCACGCTGCAAGGTGCGATCTTCGCTGAGGTTGACGTTATTCGGGATTTTTTCGCTGTAGTTGATGCTCATGATGTTCACTCAAAAAACAACGGAGGAGGGAAGTTCGGTTGCAGCAAGCCACCTGTTTTTGCTGCACAACGAGATTTCTCTTGGGTTGAGTTTTTTTGAACACGGAAGGCACGGAGGATTCACGAAAGACACTGAAAAAACTATATCGAGTTTTCTGTGTTTTTCGTGTAATTTCCGTGCCTTCCGTGTTCTTAAAACTTATCCATCAAACGCGATTCCAATCAAAAGCCGCTTTATCGCCTTTTCCATAAACCTTCAAAGCGCCTTTTTCCCCAACAGCATTCGGCCGTTGGAAGATCCAGTTTTGCCAAGCGGTCAACCGCCCGAAGACACGAGTCGCCATGGTTTCTACGCCGTTAAAGCGCAGATTGGCTTCTAGGCCAGTGAGTGCATCGGGCGACATGGCGATACGTTCTTCGATGGCGATGCGCACTTCGTCTGCCCAATCAATATCATCTGGATTGGCAGTCACTAAACCGACTGCAAACGCGGCATCCGCATCCAACGCTTTTCCTGCGACGGCTCGCACAGCATCCAACGCAGGCGCTTCATCGTAGAAACGGCGCTGCATGCGGCTTTGACCCGTGGCCATCGGATAAAGACCAAAATTCACATCGCTCACGGTGATCTTGGGCGCTTTGACTTCATCATCGGGCAAAGCAAGGTGGTAGCTTCTATCGCAAGCGAGTGCCAGTTCAAGGAACGTGCCTGCAAAGCAAGAGCCCTCTTCAATGAATGCAAACAAACTGCGCGAGCTCACATCAATGCGGCTCAGTGTGCGGCGCAGCATGCCAATCGTCTCGCGGACGAACCAATGGTCTTTGTTGGTCATCAACACAGCATCCATCGCCAGCACATTCGCCGCATCGCCTTCTGTCTTCCAAACCCACGTGCCAATATCGAGCTCAGTGGTGCGCATTTGCAATATCGCATCATCTAACTCACGCGCGAGCACGAAAGGATACCAGTTAGATGCTACTGATTCAATATCACTTTGCGCAGATTCTATGCCGGCGAGTGGCGCTTTTACCTTAAAAACTGCGAGGCGCTTGGCGCGATCTATCTCCACACTCACATGCGTGTAGCGCAGCGCATCAAGCTCAATCGTGCAGTTCAGTGGCGTAAGCGCCACACCTTTTGCATCAGAGGGTCGATCACTCTCAGCAGCCAACTCAAGAGCACGCTTGGCGACAGCCTCTGCAAACTGCGCAGGCTTCACCGCCTGATCCACTAAGCGCCAATCGACTGCCTTCTTGCCACGCACACCTTCTACGCTGGTGCAAAAAATATCGGCTAGATCGTGGCGCACTTTGCGCTTATCCGTCACCCGCGTTAACCCGCCCGTGCCGGGGAGCACGCCGAGCAAAGGCACTTCAGGCAGGCTCACGGCGCTGGCGCGATCGTCCACCAGAATAATCTCATCGCAAGCCAGCGCCACCTCGTAGCCGCCGCCTGCGCATGCGCCGTTCACAGCAGCTATGAATTTCAAGCCGCTGTGCGCAGATGAATCTTCCAAGCCATTCCTCGTCTCATTCGTAAATTTGCAGAAGTTGACTTTCCAAGCGTGGCTGCTAACGCCGAGCATAAAAATATTCGCACCCGAGCAAAATACTTTTTCACGTCCGCTAGTCAACACCACGGTGCGCACTTCAGGATGCTCAAAGCGAATGCGATTGATGGCGTCGTTGAGTTCAATATCTACGCCGAGGTCATAGCTGTTCAATTTGAGCTTGTAGCCGGGGCGCAAGCCAGCGTTTTCATCAAAATCAGCTTTGAGCGTGGCCACCGGGCCATTGAACTCCATCTTCCAGTGCTTGTAGGCGCTGGGCTGAGTTTGGTAATTCACTCGGAGAATCGGGGCGCTTGCAACGTGGGTCTCAGTGCTCATGAAATATCTCCGAGGTTTGCATATTATGAATTATATTGCATGTTAAAGGGTTGTGCAATATTTTTCACCTCAGGCCGCTTTCAGCACGGGCTGCAGGAGCTTTTGTAGCAACACAAACGTCTCTTCTAAGCCTTGCGCGCTGGTATCGAGGGCGAAATCGGCCTTGGAATAGAACGCGCTGCGCCCCGCCAAAATTCCCTTCAAATCGTCCATCGCCTCCTTGCTGGCCGCCATCGGCCGCAAATCGCCCTGCGCGCGCACACGCTGCATATGATCTTGCGGCTCGGCTTGCAGCCAGACGCTGGTGCAGTGCGTGAGCATCAAATTAAAGCTTGTCACATCACTCACCAAGCCGCCCGGCGTGGCAATCACGGCTTGGCTTTGCTCGGCAATCAAACGCTCGAGCACGCGCCGCTCGTAGCGCCGATACGCGTTCACGCCATACAGTGCCTGAATCTCCGCCACCGAGCCGCCCGCGAGCTTTTCTACCTCGGCGCTCATCTCGAAAAATGGGTAGCCAATGGATTGCGCAAGCATTTTGCCCAGCGTGGATTTGCCAGCGCCTCGCAAGCCCACCAAAGCAACTATTTTTGAAGCTTTTAGGCCATTAGCTGACGTATCCTTTGCGCGGAATGCTCCTAAAATTGTAGCGATATTGAGCCGCAAGTTTTTCATCTGCGCTTCATCTGCATGCTCTAAAAGCTGGCGCACCATCAGCCATTCAGGGTTCGCCGTCGTCATGTCGCCATGCAGCAAAGCAATTGGACATTCCAAGGCAAATGCCACTTGTTGCAGCACCAAAATCGACGCATTGCCCACGCCATATTCCAGATTCGCCAAATGCCGCTCAGAAATATCCGCCGCTTGCGCCAGTTGCTTGCGCGTGAGCCCGCGCTGCGAGCGCTGGCTGCGCACGCGCTCACCCAAAGCCACGAGAAACGGGTTTTTCTGCTCGGTTTCCTCGCTCACCGCTGGATTGACATGCAATATAGTGCTTGACATGTGCTATTGACCTCATTTACAGTTCAATTTGAATTATTGTGCATGCTACAACAGAACAAAAAACCGTTCAACTTCGAGGAGACAACATGCTTTTGCCTCACCGTGTTCAAGCGCCGCCCGCGCAATTTAACTTTGCCGCGCACCTCCTAGCCGCCAACGCGCAGCGCCAGGGCAAAACCGCGCTGATTGACGACAACCAGCAGCTGACCTACGCACAGCTGGCAGATCAAATCCAGCGCGTGGCGAGTAGCTTGCAGAGCCAAGGCCTGCGCCGCGAAGAACGCGTGTTGCTGCTCATGCACGATTGCACCGATTGGGTTGCATCTTTCCTCGGTTGCTTGTATGCCGGCATCGTGCCCGTGGCGGTCAACACCTTGCTGACACCTGTCGATTACGCCTACATGCTGCAACACAGCCGCGCGCAATGCGCCTTGGTCTCCGCTGCGCTGCTGCCAACGCTGCAAGGCGGCATGCAAATCGCTGCCCAAAATGGCGGACATGAAATCAAGGGGATTTACGTCTCGCGTGCGGCGGCTGATTTGCCGGTGAGCTTCACGGCTTGGGACAAACTTCTTGATGCAGCGCCGCTCGATACGCCCTGCGCCACGAATTGCGATGAAGCGGCCTTCTGGCTCTATTCCAGCGGCTCCACAGGTCGCCCCAAAGGCACGGTACACACGCACGCCAATGCGTTTTACACCGCCGAGCTGTATGGCAAAGGCGTGCTTGGCATCAAGGAGCGCGATGTGTGCTTCTCCGCAGCCAAGCTCTTCTTCGCTTATGGCTTGGGCAATTCCTTAAGCTTCCCATTGAGCGTAGGCGCTACGGTGCTGCTCATGGCCGAGCGACCCACGCCCGACGCGGTGTTCCAGCGCTGGACGGGCGGCTTAGCGGACACAAAACCCACCATCTTCTTCGGCGCCCCCACAGGCTTCGCAGGCATGCTCGCCGCGCCCAATCTGCCTGCCAAAACAGAAGTGGCGCTGCGCATGTGCTCCAGCGCAGGCGAGGCATTGCCGGCAGACCTGGGCAAGCGCTTCAAAGCCCATTTCGGCATCGACATCATCGACGGTATTGGCTCCACCGAAATGCTGCATATCTTCCTATCCAACCAACCGAACAAAGTGCGCTACGGCACCACGGGCTGGCCTGTGCCTGGCTATGAGATTGAATTGCGCGGCGAAGGTGGTGGCTCGGTGCCCGATGGCGAGCCGGGCGACTTGTACATCCAAGGCCCCACAGCCGCCCTCATGTACTGGAATAACCGCGAAAAAACCCGTGACACCTTCCAAGGCGCATGGACGAAAAGCGGCGACAAATATGTGAAGAACGCAGACGGCAGCTTCACCTATAGTGGCCGCAGCGACGACATGCTCAAAGTCAGCGGCATCTACGTCTCCCCCTTCGAGGTCGAGGCCACTTTGGTGCAACACAGCGCTGTATTAGAAGCAGCCGTGATAGGCAAAATAGACGCAGAAGGCCTCACCAAAACCAAAGCCTTCGTTGTATTAAAAGCCGGCAAGAGCGCAACAGAAGACGAGCTCAAAGCATTCGTCAAAGGGCTTCTAGCGCCCTACAAATATCCTCGCTACATCGAGTTTGTGAAAGAGTTGCCTAAGACCGCGACGGGGAAGATTCAGCGGTTTAAATTGCGGGATTTGGAAGCTTCGAGAATCTAGTTTGTACTGGCTTGGCCTGTGGTTGGGTCATCCCCCTCCGCGACTGTCCTCCGCCGGCTACGCCGTCTCCCCCTTTATGTCGCTGCGGGAGATAACCCAACCACAGGCCAGATGTATACACCGCTAGAATTTTCGAGCGAAGATTTTTTGAGTAGCTAGCAGGCCGCAAGTGTGAGGCAATTCGCCCGACTGATTTGTGGTACTCCACCATGAAGGCGGGCGAAATGCCTCACACTTGCAGCCGCACTTTCCCAAGAGAAGTCCCCAGCTCGCCGATAATCCAAGTCATGCAAAGCGAAGTAAAAAACACTGGCAGCCTCCAAGGCATCAAAGTCATCGATCTCTCCCGCGTCTTAGGTGGCCCGTATTGCACGCAAATCTTGGCGGATCACGGCGCTGATGTGCTCAAGATCGAACCGCCGCAAGGCGATGAAACTCGCGGCTGGGGGCCGCCGTTTAATGCGCTGGGCACGGCCAGCTACTTTCTTGGGCTCAACCGCAACAAGCGCGGCACAACGCTTGATCTGAGCGACCCAGAGCAGCGCGAGCAACTGCTGGGCATGCTAGAGACGGCTGACGTGTTGGTTGAGAATTTCAAAACCGGCAGCATGGAAAAGTGGGGCATTGGTTTTGATACCTTACATGCCAAATTCCCCCGCTTGATTCACTGCCGCGTGAGCGGCTTTGGCGCTGACGGCCCGCTGGGCGGCTTGCCGGGGTATGACGCGGCGATTCAGGCGATGACGGGGCTGATGAGCATCAATGGTGAGAAGGGCGGTGAGCCTTTGCGCATGGGCATTCCCGTCGTCGATGTGGCTACTGGCATGAGCGCAGCACTTGGCATTTTGCTCGCCCTGCAAGAGCGCCACGCGAGCGGCAAAGGCCAGTTCGTTGAATCGAGTCTGTATGACAACGGCCTTGCCCTGCTCCACCCGCACAGTGCCAACCATCTGCTCGATGGCCGTGTGCCAGGGCGCAGCGGCAATGCGCATCCGAATATCGTGCCGTATGACACATTTGCCACGGGCACTGATCCGATCTTTCTCGCCGTGGGCAACGATGGGCAATTTGCCAAGCTCGTGCAAAAGCTCGGCGCGCCTGAGTTGGCCACCGATGCGCGCTTTGTGAGCAACGCGCAACGCAACGCCAACCGAGTTGCCCTCAAAGCCGCGCTAGAAGAGCGCTTAAAGCTCTTTGCCTGCCAGCCGCTGGCCGACCAACTCATTCGCGCGGGCGTGCCCTGCGCGCCGATCCAAAACATTGCGCAAGCGATCGGCGCCGAGCACACGCAGCACCGCGAGATGGTGGTCAAAATCGGCGACTACACTGGCATCGCCTCGCCCATCAAGCTCAGCCGGACGCCGGCGAGTTACCGAACAGCACCGCCCAAGAGAGACATGTAAAACACAAGCGTTTAAGACGCTTGTTACGTAAAAGTTGTGAAGTTTCGCTACAGTAGAGCGCATAGCTCGAACCGGCAAATATCATGACTTTCTATGCTTTTTTTCTGCGTCTGCAAATCAGCTTCTTGGCCTGCTTTGCGATTTTCAATTCCGCTGCACACGCGCAACCTGCCAGGGAGCCTGCGCGCGCGAATCAGCTAGAAAATTCCGTCGTCAAAATCTTCACCACGTCTCGCCAGCCCGATCTCTTTCGCCCGTGGAACAAAGCCGCACCTAGCGAGAGCACCGGCTCAGGCGTGGTGATTGAGGGCAACCGCATTTTGACGAATGCACACGTTGTGAATTACGCGAGCAAAGTGGAAGTGCGTGCCAAAGAAGGCGGCGATAAGCTGCCCGCTAAAGTTATTGCGATCGCTCGCGGCATTGATTTGGCTGTGCTTGAATTGGAAGACAACAGTTTCTTTGCGAACCGCCCCGTGCCTGCGCGCGCCAGCGTGTTGCCTGAGGTGAAAGATGAAGTGCTGGCCTATGGCTATCCGTTTGGCGGAAATTCGCTGTCGATCACCAAAGGCATTGTGTCGCGGATTGAATTCGTCTCCTACAACTTCCCCACGCAGGGTTTGCGCATTCAGGTTGATGCTGCGATCAACCCCGGAAACAGCGGTGGCCCGGTATTTGCGGCAGGCAAAATGATCGGTGTAGCCTATGCCATCGTCAACAGCGCGCAAAACATTGGCTACATCATTCCGAATGAAGAGGTCGAGCTGTTTTTAGCTGACATCAAAGATGGCAAATATGATGGCAAGCCCGCTATCTACGACGAACTGCAAACGCTAGAAAATCCAGCGCTTCGCAATTTCCTCAAGGCTGATAAATCTGTGCGCGGCATGGTCGTCCAACGGCCGATGTCTAAAGACGAGAGCTATCCGCTCAAAGAATGGGACATCATCACCCGCATTGGCAACACAGATATTGACAACCAAGGCATGGTCAAGCTCGCAGGTGATCTGCAAGTGCGCTTTCAATACCACGTGCAAAAATTTGCCAAAGACGGCAAGCTGCCTTTAAGTGTCATCCGCGCTGGCAAAGCCATGCAAATTGAGTTGCCGGTGGTATCCAGCAGGCCGCGCTTGGTCAATACACTGAGCGGCGCCTATCCCTCATATTTCGTTTACGGCCCGATGGTGTTCTCTCGCGCGACTTGGGAGTTCCGCAGCTTTTTTAACAACAATTCTGGTTCACTCAACAGCTTTGCTTTCAACGCACAGCCCTTGGTCACGCGCATGGCTGATGAGCCCAATGCAAAACGAGAAGACTTGGTTGTGGTCAGCGCGCCATTTTTTCCGCACAAATTGGTATCGGGCTACGACAATCGCTTTGGCTCCGTCGTGCAATCCATCAACGATACGCCAGTGCGCAGCTTGCGGCACATGGCAGAAATTCTGCGCGAGCTCAAGGACGATCTTGTCGTCATCAAATTTGACCAGCAAACCGCAGAAAGCATCGTGCTGCCGCATAAGCAGATGCTCGATGCAACGGAGGAGATTCTGAGCGACAACGGCATTCGCTTCCAAGCATCCAGCGATTTACTAGATGTGTGGCCCGTGATCAAACGCTGAACGGCTGGCGCCCAAGTTTCATCGCTAAAATTCGGCGATGACTACTTCTCTCAAAAACAAAACCGCCGTTGTCACTGGTTCAACCAGCGGCATTGGCCTGGGCATAGCGATTGAACTCGCCAGACAAGGCGCGAATATCGTGCTCAATGGCTTTGGCGATGCGGCAAGCATTGAAGCGGCTCGCGCTGCGATTGCCACGCAAGGCGCGCGCGTGGCTTACCACGGCGCAGATATGAGCAAGCCAGCCGAGATTGAGCAGCTGATTGTCTTTGCCGTCAAAGAGTTCGGAATGGTGGATATTTTGGTGAACAACGCAGGCATTCAGCATGTGAGCGCGGTGGAAAATTTTCCAGTAGAGAAATGGGATGCGATCATCGCCATCAACCTCTCCAGCGCTTTCCACACCACGCGCCTCGCCATCCCCGGCATGCGCGCCAAAAATTGGGGCCGCATCATCAATGTGGCGTCCGCACATGGCTTGGTGGCTTCAAAAGACAAATCGGCCTATGTGGCGGCCAAGCACGGCCTCGTGGGTTTTACCAAGTCCATCGCGCTAGAAACCGCCAAGACAGGCGTGACCGTCAACGCCATCTGCCCCGGCTGGGTGCTCACCCCGCTGGTGCAAAAGCAAATTGATGATCGCGCCGCCAGAGAAGGCATCAGCGTCGACCAAGCTAGCAAAGATTTACTTGGCGAAAAACAACCCAGCCTGCAATTCACCACGCCTCAGCAACTCGGCGAGCTCGCCGTATTCCTCTGCCAAGATGCAGCCGCCAACGTGCGCGGGCAGGCTTGGGCGGTGGATGGCGGGTGGACGGCGCAGTAAAAGCAAATGCCCGAGGATCAACGCTTGATAGGTTAACGAAAGCGGTAGAAGAAATTTCCATCTTTGACGCGATGCTCTTGCATCACATGCTCAATCAGGCCAAAGCTCAGCAACCGGTTCAGTAGATTCTCAGCTTCATGGCGGGGCACACTCTTGTTTTTTTCTAACCAACCCACTGCCTCGCTGCCGACCCAGCACTGTGGATAGTTCACGCCCAAGTAAGAGCGATCTGCGACTGCGATTCCAGACTCAGCCGTCAACGCTGTTAGCAACTCGCCGAGCCTGACTGTGGAACTCGATAGGGTCGCATCAATGCGATAAAAGTAGTTTTGATCTTCGAATTCGTGCTCATGCAACACATGGTGCATCAAACCCAGATTCAACAAAGCTTGGCCCAGTAATTCCGCCACAGCAGCACTGCAACTGAACCGTTTACACATCCAAGCCACCGCTTCGCTGCCCGAGAAGCAAGCGTGATAGGTTTTCAAATTGTGAGACCGGTCGATGCTCTTGACTGAACTGAGCATCGCGCGCGCAAGCGTTTCAGCATCCATGCCGCAATTCGCGCGGATCATGCCTCGCAGCGTCAGAGGATCAGCGCGCGTGCTTAACTCTGCCAGCGCGGCGCCTAATTGCTGGGCGTTCAATGACGTTGTCTTCGTCAGCGTCGCCAGGGCGGCAGGAAGATCTGCGGGGGCTCTCAGCATGTCTTGTGCGTCAATTTCAGCAAACAGTCCAGCAAAACCCAACTCGTTGACCCAAGCACGATCTGCATCCCATACCGGCCCTTGCTCGTGCCGAAACAGGATCACGCTTTGACGAACTGGCGCTGGCAACCGATGCGCCAAATCTACGATATGCGCGAACGCCTTGGGCAAGCTGGCCAAATCGATGAGTGCCGCAGAAGACGGCTCTTTTTCAAATTGAGAGACCAAAGCGTTGAGCGCTTGCTCTGAGTCGTGGATTGATTGAGGGGTTAGACCAAGCGAGGTGACCAGTGCTCGCGCAGATTGCAGCGCGGCGTCATGTGGCATAGCTAGGAAAACAGATGTAGTCATGATGATCCTCAGTATTGGCGGTAGCTTTCTGTCGATTCGCCCCATTGAGTTCTTACATTGACACAATCTGATCCCGCCGCCGATTCCTCCAGGTGTTGGCAGCTCGTAGTCATTTTTTCAGAATTTGAATTCACAAAAACTATCAAAACGCTATATATTTTATAGCGCCTTGCGCAGTATCTATGCCGGCTAAAGCCCTAAAAGGCTTAAAAATCAGGTATCTTTACTGATCTTGATCGAAGGAAACTTCGATGAAAAATCTTTCGCCTTCGCCGCAATCTTGATCGCCACTTGCCGCGCGACCGCTTTGTAAATCCCAGCAATCTCGCCATCAGGATCGGTCACCATCGTGGGGCGGCCACTGTCGGCATTCACGCGGATGCTCATGTTGAGTGGCAGCGCTCCGAGGTAATCAATGCTCTTCTCGGCGGCATAGCGCTTGCCGCCATCTTCGCCAAAAATGTGCTCGGTGTGGCCGCATTGTGGGCAGCAATAGACCGCCATGTTTTCCACAATACCCAGAATCGGCACGCCCACTTTCTCAAACATCGCCACGCCCTTTTTCGCGTCCAGCAAGGCTATGTCTTGCGGCGTGGTGACAATCACAGCGCCTGTCATAGGTACGCGTTGGCTTAATGTGAGCTGAATATCGCCCGTGCCGGGCGGCATATCAACGATGAGGTAATCCAGATCTTTCCAATTCGTCTGGCGAATCAGTTGCTCTAGCGCCTGCGTAGCCATCGGGCCGCGCCAGATCATGGCTTCGTCTTGATTGACAAGGAAGCCAATGCTCATCACCTGCACGCCGTAGTTCTCCATCGGCTCCATGGTTTTGCCATCCTCAGACTCGGGGCGGCCTTCAATGCCCATCATCATCGGCTGGCTGGGCCCGTAAATATCCGCATCCAAAATTCCCACACGTGCGCCCTCGGCGGCCAGCGCGAGCGCAAGATTCACCGTCGTCGTGCTCTTGCCCACGCAGCCTTTGCCAGAGGCCACAGCGACAATATTTTTCACTGTCGGCATGAGCGCCACGCCGCGCTGCGCCGCATGCGCCACGATTTTCATCGTCATGTTGCAAGAGACGTTATCCACGCCCGCCACACCTTTGGCTGCTGCAATCAAGGCTTTACGAAATGCCGGAATCTGGCTCTTGGCCGGATAGCCCAGCTCCACATCAAAGGCCACATCGCCATCGGTCACGCTCAAATTTTTGATGCATTTGCTGGAGACAAAATCTTTGCCGGTATTGGTATCGATCACGCTTTTGAGAGCTTCGAGAATCTGTTCGTTGGTGGCCATGAAAGGGATCAATTTCTAAATAGAAAACAAAGGAATCCTTGAGTGTACCCAAGCCACTTAAAATCAGGGATTACCCCGCAAATATTCGCAGATTAAGCCATGTCAACACCGCGTCCCGCTCTTCGCCAGCTCTTCGTCACCACCGCCCTGCCGTATGCCAACGGCAAATTTCACATCGGCCACATCATGGAATACATCCAAGCTGATATTTGGGTGCGATTTCAGCGGATGCAAGGGCATGCGGTGAACTTCGTAGGTGCTGATGACACGCATGGTGCGCCGATCATGATTGCGGCAGAGAAGGCCGGCAAAACGCCCGAGCAATTCGTGGCTGATATCGCCGCAGGCCGAAAGCAATACCTCGATGGCTTTCACATTAGCTTTGACAACTGGCACAGCACCCATTCACCAGAAAACACCCAGCTAGCACAGCAAATTTACCGCGACCTTCGCGACCGCGCTGATGGCTCGCTGATCGAAGTGCGCACGATTGAGCAGTTTTTCGATCCTGAGAAAAACATGTTCCTCCCTGATCGCTACATCAAAGGCGAATGCCCCAAATGCCGCACCAAAGACCAGTATGGCGACAACTGCGAAAACTGCGGCGCAGTCTATGCACCCACCGACTTGATCAACCCCTACTCCGCTCTTTCTGGCGCGAAACCCGAGCTGAAAAATTCTGAGCATTTTTTCTTCAAACTCTCCGACCCTCGCTGCGTGAAATTTTTGGAAGAGTGGACGCAAGATGGCAAGCTGCAGCCTGATGTGGCCAACAAAATCAAAGAATGGTTCAGCGTGCGCACCAACGCTGATGGCACCAAGAGCGAAGGCTTGGGCGATTGGGATATTTCCCGCGATGCACCCTACTTCGGCATCGAAATCCCTGATGCCGGGCAAGTATTTCTATGTGTGGCTGGATGCGCCTGTGGGCTACCTCGCTTCGCTCAAAAACTGGTTTGATCAATCGTTAAATGGTGGCGGCCCCAAAGCCAAGCATGGCGATACACGCAGCTTCGATGAATATATCGCCGCGCCCGATACCGAGCAATACCATTTCATCGGCAAAGACATCGTCACCTTCCACACCCTCTTTTGGCCCGCGATGCTCAAGTTCAGTGGCCGTAAAACGCCGAACAACGTGTTCGTGCATGGCTTCCTCACTGTGAACAACGGCGAAAAAATGAGCAAAAGCCGTGGCACGGGGCTTGATCCACTCAAATACCTGTCCCTCGGCATGAACCCCGAATGGCTGCGCTATTACCTGGCAGCCAAATTGAACGCGAAAAACGAAGATATTGACTTTAATGCTGAAGATTTCATGGCTCGTGTGAACAGTGATTTGGTGGGTAAATACATCAATATCGCGAGTCGTGCAGCGAAATTTTTGCCCGATGGCGCTTTGACTGCTTACTCGCAAGATTCTTCCATCAACACATCTGCGCTCATTGAGTCTGTGAAGACTTGCTTTGAGGAGCGGGAGTTCGGCAAAGCGGCGCGTGAAATCATGGCGTTTGCTGATGGCGTGAATTCGCGCTTTGATGCAGCAGCGCCTTGGAAACTTGTGAAAGAAGGCAAAGCAGATTTAGCTGCTTCAGTTTGCTCAGAAGCCGTGCAACTCTTCCGTGTCATGACCGCTTGCTTGAAACCGATCATGCCAAAAGTCGCGTTCGAAGTAGAAAAATTCCTGCAATGCGAGCCACTCACCTATGAAAATGCCGCAAAGCCTTTGTCAGTCGGCCACAAAGTCGGCAACTACGAACACCTCATGCAACGCGTCACCAAAGAGCAACTTGAAGCTCTTTTTGAGCCTCCAGCCGGCTACGAGCCTGCGCAGAGTGCTATTGAAACAGTAGTAGCTAGCCTGCCCGGCGGCGAAGCAATTGCACCCACGATTACGATCAACGATTTCACCAAAATCGATTTGCGCATCGCAAAAATAGTCAACTGCGAAGCGGTGGAAGGCTCGACCAAGCTGCTGCGCTTAACACTCGATGTAGGCGAAGGCATCGATCCAAAGGGAAGCCCCATCACACGCAACGTCTTCAGCGGCATCGCCAGCATGTACAAGCCCGATCAGCTCGTGGGCAAGCTCACCGTGATGGTGGCCAACCTTGCGCCGCGCAAGATGAAATTCGGCATCAGCGAAGGCATGGTGCTGGCTGCCAGCCACGCTGATGAGAAAGCCCAACCCGGCATTCATATCTTGGCGCCTTGGCCGGGCGCCCAGCCCGGCATGCGCGTTAGCTAAGCCTACTTCAGCGATTTTATTTGCTTCCCGTCATGCCGTTTTTGGGGTCTTCGGAATCCAAGCCGGACTCCGTGCGCAGCACCTTCATATCGCCGCTCATCACAGCGCTGAAAATCATCGATGTATTGTTTTGATCTGCCAAATAGCGCCACGTGTAATACGTCTCTTTTTTCAACTCATAAGACACCACTTTGCCCGGCTTGCCCAGCAGCTTGCGCACCTCTTCCATCATCATGCCCGGCTGGACTTTCGCGAAATTCGCAGGCGTGAGCACTTGACGCAGAGCGCTCATTTTCCCGTCGGTACCAATGGTGATCATGTAATTGCGGTGACCAGCGGGCTGGCGGTTGTATTCAAAAATGCGCGCGCCGTTTTCACCTTCCCAAATCTTCTCGGGTTCGCCAAATTTAGCGCGCACATCAGCTTCTGTGGCCACGCCCTCTTCCAACTCAATGATGCGCTGCTGATCGCAACCGACCAGTGCAAGAAAGCTCGCCAAAATACCCATAAAAAGCACCTTTTTGAAGATGTTTTGAAATGCGAAAAATGTCATGTTGACCCCCGGTAAAATGTGAATCCTAGCCAAAACAGTGTAATCCGATGCCTTCTCTCAAATCCCTGCTCGCCAATTTGTTTCAGAAAAACAGCGACTACCGCTCTGACGCGACAAATTTCATCGCTGATATCAAGCGCGCCCGCCCCGAGCTGGATGCCGAGCAGCGCGCTGGCCGCGCCCTGCTCTGGGATAAAAACGTGGATCGCAGCCAATTGGCTGACGCGACGGAAGCGAATGTAAAGCGCGGCGCTTATGTGTATGGCACGCAGCCGACGCAGTAATTTTTCTCTTTCGTGAGCGAACCTTTGGACACGATCTTGTCTGCGGCTGCGGCTTCTGTCACACCTGCCAACGCAGCTTTGGCCGAGCAGCAAGCCATACTCATGGCAGCAGGCCATAGGCCTGAGATCAGCAACCCGACAGGAATCGAGGTGAGCAATGTGATCGATGGCGTCGCGTTGGCCAGGCTTTATGGCGAGCCGCTTTTCAAGATGCCGCAAGATTTATACATTCCGCCCGATGCGCTGGAAGTATTTCTTGAAGCCTTTGAAGGGCCTCTGGATCTATTGCTCTACCTCATTCGTAAGCAAAATTTCAATATTCTCGACATCCCGATGGCGGGAATGACCAAGCAATATCTGAGCTATGTCGATGAGATTCGCCACCGCAATCTAGAGCTAGCTGCCGAGTATTTGCTGATGGCAGCGATGCTGATCGAAATCAAATCGCGCATGCTGCTGCCATCGAAGAAAACAGTCGATGGCAAAGAGCCTGAAGACCCGCGCGCCGAGCTGGTACGCCGCTTGCTCGAATATGAACGCATGAAGCTGGCGGCGCACAAGATCAATACGCTGCCCACTTTTGGCCGTGACTTTTTGCGCGCTCAAGTCGTCATCGAGCAATCCCTTGTGCCGCGCTTTCCTGATGTGCATGTGATGGATTTGCAAGATGCATGGCGAGATCTATTAAAGCGTGCCAAGCTGATTCAACATCACATCATCTCCAGAGCCGAGCTTTCCGTGCGCGAGCATATGAGCATGGTGCTCAAGCGTTTGCAAGGCCGAAAATTCGTTGAGTTTGAAGAGCTGTTTGACCCCAGCCAAGGCACGCAAGTGCTCGTTGTTACCTTCATTGCCATGCTCGAATTAGGCAAAGAAACGCTGATTGAGATCACGCAGGCTGAGGCCTATGCACCGATTTATGTGCGGCTTGCTTTCACGCCAGCGAGTTGATTTCGGCGCTTTTTTCGGCGTTTGACTTTACTGATCGTTTTATAAGGCATTTAGGCAGTTAGCAGGCGTATTTATTGCGCAGAGTGCTATTGAAATAATAGTAATCATGCTTTTGGTATGCCTAGCGCTCACTGCGCTGACAGCGCTTGGGATGTTCCCCTGCGCGAATGTCCTCCGGCTGGCGCTGCGCGCGTGCCTCCCCCTTTATTTCGCTGCGGGAAACAACCCAATCACTGCCAGCCCAACCGCTTTTACGCGGCTTTCTTACGCGCTCATCCTGATGGGAATCGTCACAGGGCCATCGTTGATGAGCGAGACTTTCATGTCTGCGGCAAATTGGCCAGTTTGCACAATCGGATGCGTAGCGCGCGCTTGGCTCACAAACAGCTCGTACAACCTGCGTCCTTCATCGGGCGGCGCAGCATTCGTAAAACTCGGCCGGTTGCCACCACTCACATCGGCTGCCAGTGTGAATTGACTCACGATCAGCAGCCCGCCGCCCACATCCTGCACCGAACGATTCATCTTGCCCGCTTCGTCGCTGAAGATGCGGAGTTTCATGATTTTAGAGAGCATCTTCTCCACCAATGCATCCGTGTCACCGCGCTCGGCGCAGATGAGGATCAGCAGGCCGTGATTGATTGCGCCAACGGTTTGGCCTTCAACGGTGACGCTAGCTTGGGAGACGCGCTGGATCAATACAAACATGATGTAAGTGCTAGGGAAGATGCCGTCTGCATTCACTGCATACGGCTTTTCGCGAATGTCAGGCAGCCAACGATTGCCAGTACGAGTCCGGTCAACAGGAAAGATAACTCAATCAGTGGAAACGGTGGATCTTTTTTGAAAACTGCGTAGCTTGGATTTTTCGGATCCACCCAGACCGTCATTGATTGACTGGCTAAGAAATTTTGAATCTCCCATTTGCATTCACTGGCAGTTACGGCACGATACTTGTGCGTCCGAGAATACCGCGCGCCTAGAAACTCGATCCTTTGATATACATACGAGAATTTGACCTGGGGATCAGCTAAATTTCCAGGTTCTTTGAAGGCGCCGAGCTTTGTAAACGGCCTGCACTCTGCGTGAATTGGACGCGCCGAAACGCCCACGAGGCTCGCATCGTCCCAAAAATTGGACGGGCCATCAATACTGTTTCGATAGTCGTACAACGATATTGCAGATGCACCAAAAAACATCAACGCAGAAATCCAAAGCCATTTGTACACTCTCATTGCAGAACGACTCTAGCAAACCTCCTCTTCCCCACCTGCATCACATAAGTCCCCGCGCTGAGCTTCAGGGCTTTATCGCTGATGACTGTGCCGTCAACTCGGACTGCGCCGCCATCGATGTGGCGGTTGGCTTCGCCTGTGGATTCAGTGAGGCTAGCGGCTTTGAGGATAGCGCCTATGCCCATATCCGTCGCACCGTTTAGCGAGACAGTGACTTCTGGGATGTCATCCGGCACGCCGCCTTTGCTGCGGTTGATGAAGTCTTGCTCGGCTGCATCTGCCGCTGCCGCAGAGTGGAAGCGCGCCGTGATTTCTTTGGCGAGCATGACTTTGGCTTCTTTGGGGTTGCGGCCGGCTTCGGTTTCGCGTTTCAATGTCGCGATGTCTTCCAAAGATTTGAATGAAAGCAGTTCGTACCAATTCCACATGAGCGTGTCGGAGATCGACAGCACTTTGGCGAACATCGTATTGGCGGGCTCGGTGATACCGATGTAGTTGTTTTTGCTCTTGCTCATTTTGTCCACACCATCGAGCCCGACGAGCAGGGGCATGGTGAGGATGCATTGCGGCTCTTGGCCGTATTCTTGCTGGAGGTGGCGGCCCATGAGGAGGTTGAATTTTTGATCGGTGCCGCCGAGCTCTAAATCGCTTTTGAGCGCAACAGAATCGTAGCCTTGCATGAGCGGGTAGAGGAATTCATGCACGCTGATGCTCTGGCCAGTGGTGAAACGCTTATGAAAATCATCACGCTCCATCATGCGGGCTACTGTGTATTTAGCAGATAGCTCAATCATGCCGCGCGCACCCAACGGGTCGCTCCATTCGCTGTTGTAGCGGATTTCTGTTTTTGTGGGGTCGAGCACCAGGCTGGCTTGCTTGTAATAGGTTTTCGCGTTTTCCTCAATTTGCTCGCGGGTGAGCGGCGGGCGGGTGGAGTTGCGGCCCGATGGGTCGCCGATCATGCTGGTGAAATCACCGATTAAGAAAATGACCGTGTGGCCGAGGTCTTGGAGTTGGCGCATTTTGTTCAAAACAACGGTGTGGCCAATGTGCAGATCAGGCGCGGTGGGATCTAGGCCGAGCTTGATTCGCAGCGGCACGCCCGTTTTTTCGCTCTTTTGCAGCTTTTTAAGCCATTCTTCCTGCGGAATGAGCTCTTCTACGCCACGCAGGCTCACAGCCATGGCGTGTTTTACTGCGTCGGATGCAGGCCTTGTACTGGATGCATGATTAGTTGTAAGTGGTTGATTCATAAGTACTTTCCCGCTCGGGATGGAATTTGGCTGCGCTATACTTGTCAGCCTGATTCAATGCGAAATTTTACGTGGCTAAGCGTTTTGAAAACTAAAACCGGCACGCATTTTGCTGTTATTTCTGAAATTTCGGGCATTTAACCCAACCCTAGGATTGTAGTTTTGAGTTTTTCGAGTTTGATTTTTACTTTGAATGATGCGATAGCTGCCTCAATGCAGGCTGCGAAGCGCCATCCACGTCGCTTGCTTGGCGCTTTAGCAGTCGTATTGCTGGGTACGGGCGCGACAGCATTTGCCGTGGCTACGCTTGTGCCTGACCCGAGCAGCGTGCCGGTGCGTCAAGTCATTGAAAGCGTTGAGCCACCTGCCCGCCTTGCAGTTCACCCAATGGCTGCGCAAACTCTTGTCACACTGCCTGAGCCGATCCCTGCTTTTGTGCTTTACCGCAGCGATGCGACGCGCAGCAACGACACAGCTGACAGTTTGCTGCGCCGCTTAGGCGTATTCGATGCAGCGGCTGCGCAATTTATCAAAAGTGATGCGCTGGCTCGCCAAACGCTGCTGAGTCGCCCGGGGCGAGGTATGTCGGCAGAAGTCGATGCCAACAACGCGCTCATTAAGCTCACCGCACGTTTTACATCAGACGAGAGCGCGAGCTTCCAGCGACTCGTGATTGAGCGTAACAGCAGCAACGGCGTTCTCGCCAGCCGCATGGAAACTGCTGCCCTTGTAGCAAATACGCGGATTGCTTCAGGCACGATCAAATCCTCCCTTTTTGCCGCCACAGACGAATCACGCATTCCCGATGCCGTAGCCGTCCAGCTCGCAGAGATTTTCTCGGGCGATATTGATTTCATTCGTGCGTTGCGCAAAGGAGATCGGTTTAGCGTGGTCTATGAAAGCTTAGAAGCTGATGGCGAAACTCTTCGCTCTGGCCGCGTGCTATCGGCAGATTTTGTGAACAACGGCAAGCTGTTTTCAGCGGTATGGTTTCATGAGCCAAACGCTGCAAAAGGACAGTACTACACGCTTGATGGCAGCAGCCTACGCAAAGCCTTCCTCGCATCGCCACTCGAATTCTCCCGCGTGACCAGTGGCTTTGGCGGCCGTATGCATCCTATTGCCAAGCAATTTCGGATGCATACAGGTGTCGATTACGCAGCACCCACCGGCACGCCGATCCGCTCCGTGGGCGATGGTGTGGTGGAATTCGCAGGCGTGCAGCGTGGCTACGGCAATGTTGTAGAGATTAAACACCGCGACGGTAAGAGCACGCTGTATGCTCATTTGCATTCAATAGCGGTGCGCAAAGGGCAGGCCGTCACCCAAGGCAATAATATTGGCACAGTGGGCTCGACTGGCTGGAGCACCGGGCCGCATTTGCATTTTGAATTCCGTGTGAATGGCGTGCATCATGACCCGATGACTTTGGCTAAGCAAAGCGACAGCATCCCACTGAGTGCAGCTTCTCGCCCAGCGTTTGACCGGATGATGACAAGCGTGCGCCGTGATTTGGCTGCGGCTGCTTCGCTGACACTGGCCAGTGCGCAATAACACCTCTGCGCTTTATATTGGGTTGATGTCTGGCACGTCCATGGACGGCGTGGATGCGGCTTTGGTGGATTTTTCTCATGAAAAACCGAAGATAGCCGGCGTAGAATCTGCGCCGCTCGCTATTGATTTGAGAGCAAGCCTGATGGCTTTGAACAGCTCTGGCGATAATGAACTGCACACGGCTGCGTTGGCTGCGAATGCTCTCATGCGCGTGTATGCGCAGGCCGTGAATGCGCTGCTTGCTCAAGCTGGTCTCAAACCAGAAGACATTCGCGCCATCGGCGCACATGGCCAAACCGTGCGCCATCGGCCTCAAATGTTTGATGAGACCGGCTACACGATTCAACTGTGTAACCCTTCTTTACTCGCTGAGCTCACGGGCATTGATGTAGCAGCAGATTTCCGCAGCCGCGATGTAGCCGCTGGTGGGCAAGGCGCGCCGCTAGCACCGTTTTTTCATCGGGCTTGGTTTGCACGAGAAGCGCAAACTGTTGGCGTACTTAACGTGGGCGGCATCAGCAATCTCACGATTTTGCAAGGCGAGAATACGCTGGGCTTTGACTGCGGGCCTGGCAATGCATTGATGGATTTTTGGTGTGAAAAGCACACCGGCCAAGCTTTTGATGCGGGCGGCGCTTGGGGCGCGGGCGGGCAAATCATTCCTGCACTTTTGGAGCACATGCTGGCAGAACCTTACTTTGCGTTGCCTTATCCAAAGAGCACTGGGCGAGATTTATTTAACCCGACATGGTTTGCTCAACATTTAGTAGGCTTTACCGATGCCAAACCACAAGATGTGCAGAGATCTTTGCTCGAATTGACTGCCAGCTCAATCATGTCCTGCGTGAGCAGCTATCAAAAGCAGAGCAATCAGCTACTTCAAGAGCTCGTCGTTTGCGGCGGTGGTGCGTTCAATACAGCGCTGATGCAACGCTTGCAAGTATTGCTCCCATCATGCAAAGTGATCAGCAGCGCCGAGCGCGGCCTGCCGCCGCAAGATGTGGAAGCGACTGCGTTTGCATGGCTGGCTAAGCAATGCGTGGAACGTGTTGCTCTACCGCTATCCAGCGTGACAGGCGCACGCGGCCCGCGTATTCTTGGTGGCATTTACGTGGCTTGAACCAGCTCCAATCGCGGCTCGCGTTTGCTGTTGCTCAACGCAGAAATCGGTAATTGCTCTTTCGCTGGTTTGATGTCGTTGGCTTCTTTCCCGCCGCGAAACAGCTCCGCTTGGCGCACCATCAGCTCTCGCAAATCCCCGCATTGCGCGTGCATCGCTCGCATCCAGCTTGCGCCATTTTGTTGAGACGCCGTGAGCTCTTGCAGCATCATGAGCGGCCGCACGGTGCCGAGCTGCGCGGCCACAGGCATCAGGCGGGCAAGAAGATTCAGCAAGCTCTCGCCCAGATGCACACTCTGCCTTGCGCCATGTGGCATGCCTTGCTGCTCAATGGGACGTGCATGCGGATTGGCCAGCTGCGCATCGAATCCAAAGCGACAAGCCTGAAAGCGGTTGTAGCCATAGACGCGCGTCGTGGCCAAATCGCCCACAGGCGTTTTTTTCTCTGCTTCAGAATTGAGCAAATGCACGGCTAGCGTTTGCACCAATGCGCCAAGTGCTGCTGCCATCTCGACCGTTAATGGCGTGTCAAAGATGCGGACTTCTACCGTACCGAATTCTGGCTTGGGTCGAATATCCCAATAAAAATCTTTCATGCTCTCCACGATGCCGTAGCTCACCATTTCGCTGAAATAAGCATTGAAATCTTCCCAATCTTTCAGGCGTGGCATATGGCCTGAGAGCGGAAACATCGCCACCGCATGCAAGCGCGAAGTTTCAAAAGACGTATCTTCCCCTTGCGCATACGGGCTGGCCGCTGATAGCGCGATGAAATGCGGAATGTAGGGCAAGAGCCGCTGCGTCAGCTCAATGGCCAAATCACCCGAGCCCACGCCCACATGGACATGCTGGCCAAATACGGTAAATTGCTTAGCCAGATAGCCATAGAGGCGCGAGACATGCAAGAAGCGCTCAATAGGGTAAATGCGCCGCTCGCGCCATAACGCTGAGGGATGCGCTCCGCCGCCGCTAATCGCTATGTTGAGTTGATCGGCAGCGGCCACCGTGCGGCTGCGCAGATCGCGCAATTCAGCGAGTAGCGTTGCATGCTGTGTATGCACGCTGCTGTTGAGTTCGATCATGCTCTCAGTGATTTCAGGCTTGAAGTGGTTAAAGCCATCGCGTGTGCGATGAAGCAGTGCGATCAAATCGGGCGCATCGCGCGCGAGCGTGCCCTCGCGCGCATGCAGGAGCTGCAGCTCAAGTTCCACGCCGAGCGTGAAGGGCTGCGAAGGTGTGAAGGTGAGCATGATTTAGACCCTTTGCATCTGCAGCGACGATGACGATGACGATGACGATGACGATGGCGATGGCGATGGCTGTGAAGTGTCGATGCGCGTAGGCTGCGTGCTGCTGCGGCTGCTCATGCCAGCTATATCTAGCTCGGGCACGATTTCGCCGCCGCGCCGCAAGAGCGCTCGCAGCAAAAACGGCGAGAGCCAATCAGAGATGAGCAGAGCCGCCACCAAGCTGCAAGCAAGCAGTGCGTCGGCTTGCATGAGTGCTGGCCATGCGAGCATGAGCAACGCTAGGCCAGTCATAGACAGCGGCTGCATCGCGATGCCCAGCAGAAAACCTTGCTGCCACCTTAGCCCTGCCCAGCGCGCGGTCAGTGTGCAGACGAGTAGCTTGGCGCACAAGCGCATCAATAAAATAAGCGCCACCAACGGCATCATCATGCCCAGCGACACATCCAGCGCCGTAAACCGCAACACGCCTTGCATCCACAGCGCAACGAGCGTGAGCGCTGATAGAGCAAACAGCAAGAGTTGAGCGACTGAGGTCAACGCAGTTTGCAAGCCCTGCCCTTGACGCCAAGCCGCACCCGATGGGCTTCGTAGTGAAAGACCCAGTGCAAGGCAAGCTGCCCAAGCTGGTGCGCCCCACCATTGCGCCAGCCCCGCGCATACGCAGGCCGCAGCAACCAAGCCCATGCTGTCGCTGCCGGCAGGTGCGCCTTGCGATTGACCAGCCAGACTTTGCCCACGATGCGCCAACAGCCGTCCGAGCACCGCGCCCACAGCTAAGCTAGAGATCAACAGCAAGAGCGGCTGCGCCAAATCCCAGCCGCTGCGCTGCAGCGCAGGAAAGCTAGGCCAAATGGTTAAAGCTGCAACAGAAGAGCCGCCGACGGCATGACCCATCACAAGGTTGGTAGCGCCTTGCTGCCAAGCCTGCGCGATCACCAAAAGCAGAGGCAGGAAAAGTGCCGACAACAGCGTATTGATACCGCTTAAATGCAGCGTGCGTGCGCTGATTTGGCCATCGGCTTGCCAATCGGGCATAAAGCTGGCCAGCACCACGGGCGAGCTATGTGCCGCGAGAAGCCCTGCGATGGATGCAACAGGCCAAGCTAATCCCAGCATGATCAGCAAACTAGAAATTGAAAGCGCAGTCAAAGCGAATTCAAGCACCGCCGTAGCAGCTAGCGCCTTGTTACGCAACAGCCAGCGCGTATCCATGCGTTGCCCTACTGTAAACAGAACCCAACCTAGCGCCATATCAAACAGCCATTGCGTTTGATCCGAGACGGCGGACAAGCTGGTTTCATCAAATGCAGCCAAAACGACGAATGCAATCAATAATCCACAGCCGCCATACGCCGTGCTGCGCAATGCGCCAAAGCGCTGCACACGATCCGCTACACGCATCGCCAGCCAGAGCCCCGCGCCGATCCACACCACAGGTGGCATTTGCACGAGCCATGCGCTAAAAGCTTGAATGGCAGCGTCTGCCCACGGCATCCACGGCTCAAGCATTGCTGCCATGCTGCTCATTGAGTCTGCAAACAAAGTATTCATTCATTCACGATAGCCAGCAGCTCAGTTACACGCCGGTTGTGAATGTAAAAGTGGTCAGCAGTTACAGATTGAGGTTATCTATTTTGCTATTTATTTAATAGCATCTTACGCAGCATGGATGCCGGTCATGGCCTATTTTCTTTGAGTTATTTGCCAAGATAAGTTAAGTTTTACCAAGGCAAGCCTTGCCCGAGGTAGTCCACAAAGCGCCCATTGTCTTGCGGCGTGAGCTGATGGATCACTTTCAAAATTTCTTGCGCAGCGAGAGCAGGTTCGCGAACATTCAACCCCGTTTTCCCGAAGGGATCAGACAAAGCCGTGCTCACTGTGCCGGGGTGCATCGCGATGCAACAAGTTTGCTTATTGCGCCGAGCTAGTTCAATGGAGGCGGTTTTGACAATTTGATTGAGCGCCGCTTTCGATGCGCGATAACCATACCAGCCGCCCAAAGCGTTGTCGCCGATGCTGCCGACTTTCGCTGAAATAAAGACGATTTTTGCATCGCCACTTTTGGGAAAAAGAGGTGATAAATGCTTAAGCAGCAAAGCCGGGCCTATGGCGTTGATGGCAAACACTTGGCGCAAATAAGCAGCATCGAGCTGCGCCAAACTGCGCTCTGGTCCGTTGCCATCACTGTGCAAAAATCCTGTAGCAACGATCACGAGCCGAAGCGGCTTGCCTGCGCACTGAGTTTTCAGCCATTCGGCGCCCGAGGCCATGCTCTGATCATCAGAAATATCCAAACTCGGCGAGTCTCGCTCACTTTGGCTGCGAGCAAGTCCAAGCACCTGAGCAAATTGCGCATCTACACTGAGTTGCGCCTTTAAAGCAGCCCCCAAACCGCCCGAAGCACCAATCACCAAAGCTGAATTCTGCTCATCTGCCATTGCATATCACCTCACCAATAAACATGCGTATGATTCTGCATGGAAAACTCAAATACCCGTAGCGCAACGCTCAATGCCCCCGTCAATGGAACGTTGACTCCTTCATACATCGCGCCGGGGCGTTACTCAGACGCGCAAGCCGCCGTCAAGCAGATCCAAGCAATCTACGACAACAGCCTCGCTCATCTGCGCGCCAGCTTAGATGCTTTTGTCGCAGGCACTTTAAAGGCCGGCAGAGTTCGCGCCTGCTATCCCTTCGTTCGCCTGCGCACGCAATCCCTCACGCGCCAAAGCTCAGCCCCAAGGAAATTAAGTTATGGCTTCGTGCAAGGCGTGGGCACGTTTGAGACGACGATCACCAAGCCCGATTTATTCGAGCCTTATTTGCTCAAACAAATCGACTTGCTGCTCAAAAATCATGGCGGAGAAATCGAAGTGGGGACAAGCAACGAGCCGATCCCCATCCATTTTTCTTTCACCGATCATGATCATGTCGAGGGCAACATCCCGCCAGATCGGCGAGCTCTCATGCGCGATGTGTTTGATCTCCCCGATTTGGCTGCGATGAACGACGACATTGCCAACGGCACATTTGAAGCCGCAGGCCGCGCGCAGCCGCTCTCGCTCTTCACCGCCCCGCGCATCGACTACTCTTTGCATCGCTTGCGCCACTACACCGGCACTTCAACTGAGCATTTTCAAAACTACGTGTTGCTCACCAACTACCAGTTTTATATTGATGAATTCGTCAACCTCTGCCGCCAAGAGATGGCCAACCCCAACAGCGAATACATGGCCTTCGTCGCACCCGGCAATGTCGTTACGCGCCGCGTGGGCTTAAATGCAGAAGAACTCGATTCCCTCGGCAAAGAGCCCCCTCGCCTGCCGCAAATGCCGGCTTATCACTTGGTCAGAAAAGACCACAGCGGCATCACTATGGTCAACATCGGCGTCGGCCCGGCGAATGCAAAAAACATCACCGATCACATCGCCGTGCTTCGCCCACATGCTTGGCTCATGCTCGGCCATTGCGCGGGTTTGCGCAACAGCCAAGCGCTGGGTGATTACGTGCTTGCGCACGCCTATGTGCGCGACGATCATGTGCTCGATGAAGATCTGCCGCTCTGGGTGCCAATCCCCGCGCTCGCGGAGGTGCAAGTTGCGTTGCAGCAAGCCGTGGCCGAAGTTGCACAACTCCCCAAAGGCGAACTGAAGCAACTCCTGCGCACAGGAACAGTCGCCTCCACCGACAACCGCAACTGGGAGCTGCTGGACATGCGAAAACTCAGCCAACGCTTCAACCAAAGCCGCGCCATCGCCCTAGACATGGAAAGCGCAACCATAGCCGCCAACGGCTTCCGCTTCCGCGTCCCCTACGGCACACTGCTTTGCGTGAGCGACAAACCCATGCATGGCGAAATCAAACTCCCCGGCATGGCCAATCAGTTCTACCGAGATCGCGTGGATCAGCATCTGCGCATTGGCATGCGAGCAGTGGAAATATTGCGCGAGCTTGGTGCGGAGCAATTGCACAGCCGGAAATTGCGGAGCTTTGCTGAGGTGGCGTTTCAATAGCTTCGGTTTGCGCGCTTGCGGTTACGCTCAGCCCGCTCGCCTGCTACGTGACGTGCCCGAAAAAGCCGAGGCCTTTCTTCCTGCGGCCCTCCAACCCGCAAGCGACTAGCTGCGACCTTTTGTAGCGATCCGCGCCTGGCTTGCCGCGCCCGACCAGCGAAAGGCTTCGTTTTTTCATGCACATCACGCAGCGGATACAAGTGGTTGACGCGTCGTTGCAATGTCTAGTAAGCAAATACAATCTCACCGTAGAACCTATGCTTCAACTCAGCCCCGAACAAATTCAAATCACGAAAGATATCTTGGCACTACATGCGCCAGGTTAACGCGTGTGCGTTTACGGTTCGCGTGCAGACGGCACTGCTCGTGCCACTTCTGATTTAGATGTGTTGATTCTTGGCAACGAGGCTCTCAAACCAGAGAGTCGTGCTGAACTCAAACTTGCATTCAGCGAATCCAACTTGCCATTCTTTGTGGATATCGTTGAACAGGCGCGATTCAGCACGAAGTTTTTTGAAGAAATCACAAAGCAAGCAGAACCTTTGACGAACGACTTAGCAGTGTCCGCTGGTAAACGGGTGCTTTCAACACGGGTGTCAAACACGAAGCAGCAGTCAGATTGCGATTTGACTATAAAAATGTGAGCACTCTGCGCATATTTCATGCAGTCTAATGCCCCAAAATGCTTGAAAAGTTAGTCTAAATTAGCCATGGACTCACCCATGCGAATCGCGCCCGTTGGCTGCCATGCCAGGTTGAACTTCATAGCTTGCTGAGGCCAGAGCATCACCACGGTCGAGCCGAGCAAGAAACGTCCCATCTCGTCGCCTTGTTTGTATTCATGCTCGCCGGGTCTGTAATTCCAAGTCGTCACATCAGGCAAGCGAGGTGGGTTGACTTGGCCGTGCCAGACGGTGGCCATGCTGCCAACGATAGTTGCGCCGACCAGCACGTTGATGAATGGGCCGTGGGCGGTGTCGAAGACGCAGACGACGCGCTCGTTTCGGGCAAACAGCCCGGGCACGCCGCGTGCAGTCGTTGGATTGACGCTGAACAAATCGCCGGGCACGTAAATCATTTGGCGCAAGGTGCCGGCCACGGGCATGTGGATGCGGTGATAGTCTTTGGGGCTGAGATAGAGGCAGGCGAAATGGCCGCGTTCAAACTCAGAAGCCAACTTTGAATCGCCGCCCAATAGCGCGGTCGTCGAATAAGTGTGGCCTTTGGCTTGGAAGATTTGATCTTTTTCGATGCGGCCGAATTGGCTGATCGCGCCGTCCACGGGGCAGATGTAATCCGCTTTGGCCATCGGGCGAGCGCCGGGCTTTAAGGGGCGTGTGAAAAAATCATTGAAGCTTTTGTAGCTTGCAGGATCGGAGTTCAAGGCTTCGGTCATGTTCACGCCGTAACGTTGGATGAACCACTTGATGGCTGCCGTCGTTGTGCTCCCGCCCTCAGTGGAGGCGAGAAAGCCCATAAATTGCGTGAGCAGTTTTTTGGGGAGCAGGTATTGAGGGAGAACGGCTAGGCGATCAGACATGGGAATTGCTTTCTTTATGCCGCGATTTTAGAAGCAAAGGTGGCGCAAAATAAGGGAATGACTTCTCCAACCAGATCGCCCATTTTTCGCGTTCAAAACCTCAACAAACATTTCGGCGACAACCATGTTGTGCAAAACCTCTCCTTTGAGATCGCTGCAGGCGAATGCCTCGGCGTAATTGGGCCCAACGGCGCAGGCAAGACGACAACGATTCGCATGAGCTTGGGGCAGACTGCGCCCGACAGCGGCGAAATTGAAATTTTGGGCATGCAAATGCCGCAGCAAGCCAGTGCGATCAAAGCACGGTTGGGTGTGGTGAGCCAATTTGACACGCTCGATCCGGATTTTTCTCTGGAAGAAAACATCCTCGTTTACGGCCGCTATTTCGGCATGAAAAAAGTGCAGATTGAGCCGCGCATTCCTAAGCTACTGGAATTCGCTTCGCTCACCAGCAAGGCCAAAGCTAAGCCGGGCGAACTATCGGGCGGCATGAAGCGCCGGCTGTCACTGGCAAGATCCCTTGTAAATGATCCAGATTTATTGCTGCTCGATGAGCCCACCACCGGCCTCGATCCGCAGGCGCGGCATCTGATGTGGGAACGGCTGCAAACGCTCACCGCACAAGGCAAATCTATTTTGCTCACCACGCATTTTATGGATGAAGCTGAGCGCCTGTGCCACCGTTTGCTCGTGATTGATCATGGCAAAAAGATTGCAGAAGGCAGGCCGCGCGAGCTCATTGCGCAGCATTTAGAGCCTGATGTCTTAGAGATCTATGGCGTGGGCGCTTTAGCTTTGCAGCATGAGACGAGCGTAACGCAGCATGCCTCGCGTATCGAGATCAGCGGAGAGACTTTATTTCTTTACACGCGTCAAGCCGCTCCCATGCTTGCCGCACTGCAAACCTTCCCCATGCTGCGCACCTTGCATCGCCCTGCCAACCTTGAAGACTTGTTTTTGAAGCTCACAGGCAGGCAGATTCGGGAAGATGGCTAAACATCGGTACTACTTAATTAATAGCACTCTGCGCAATATATATGCCGGCTAACGGCCTAAAACGCTCTAAAAATCGATTGAAATATGTCTTCTAACACGCTTCCCTCCTCTATCTGGCGCATGCCTAGCATCACCATGCGCTGGTGGCCTGTTTTTTTGCGCAAATTGCTGGTCTGGCGCAAGCTCTTTTGGCCGAGCTTGCTCGGCAACACCGCCGATCCGCTGATCTCGCTGGTGGCCTTCGGCTACGGCTTGGGCACGCTGGTGGGCGCTGTGCAATGGGGCGGCCAAGCCATGCCCTATCTCGTGTTTGTCGCCAGCGGATACATGTGTACCAGTGCGATGAATGCAGCGAGTTTTGAGATCTTGTATTCCGGCTATTCGCGCATGGCTGTGCAAAAAACGTGGGATGGCATCATGAATGCGCCGATCACGCTCGATGATGTCGTGCTCTCCGAGCTGCTGTGGGCGACGTTCAAAGCCGTCTTCACCACGCTGGCCATCCTCTGCGTGATGGCGGGCTTAGGGATCGTGAAGCACCCGGAAGTCTTGCTCGCCCTTCCCATCGTCGCCATCGTGGCTTTCAGCTTCGCTTGCATGGGATTGATCTTCACAGCGCTGGCACGAGGCTATGACTTTTTCACTTACTATTTCACGCTCTTCCTCGTGCCCATGACGTTTACCAGCGGCGTATATTTCCCTCGCACTCAGTTGCCGCCGTGGCTGCAAACCATAACGGATTATTTGCCGCTTACCGCTGCTGTAGAGTTGGTGCGCCCACTCTTCATCGGGCAAATGCCGCTATCGCCTTTCAAACACCTGACGATCCTGCTGGTTTTCGGTGCAATAGCACTCTGGCTAGGGTTGGCGCTGATTCGCAAGCGATTCAAAGCCTAAAGCAACCTACAATGCCGAAAAATTATCAGTAATTCTTATGATCACCACACCCGACATCACCCACATCGCCCCTCGCGACAAAGCCGAAATTTTGGCGCAGGCGCTGCCTTACATTCGTAAATTTCATGGCAAGACCATCGTCATCAAATACGGTGGCAATGCGATGACTGATCCCCAGTTGCAGGAAGATTTTGCGGAAGATGTGGTGCTTTTGAAACTTGTGGGCATGAACCCTGTCGTGGTGCATGGCGGTGGGCCGCAGATTGAAGCGGCATTGAAGCGCTTGGGCAAAGAAGGCAAATTTATTCAAGGCATGCGCGTCACAGATGCTGAGACGATGGAAGTGGTGGAGTGGGTCTTGGCAGGCGAAGTACAGCAAGATATTGTGGGCCTCATCAATGCGGCGGGCGGCAAAGCCGTGGGCCTGACGGGGCGCGACGGTGGCCTGATTCGCGCGAAGAAACTCAAGATGCTAGATTTGAAAGATGCGAGCATAGAGCATGATGTGGGCCAAGTCGGCGATATCGTGGCGATTGATCCGAGCGTGGTGAAGGCGCTGCAAGATGATGCCTTCATTCCTGTGGTCAGCCCGATTGGCTTTGGCGAGAAAAATGAAAGCTACAACATCAATGCTGACGTGGTGGCTGCGAAGCTTGCGACGATTTTGAAAGCTGAGAAGCTGATGATGCTGACCAATATCAGCGGCGTATTGAACAAAGAAGGCCAGTTGCTGACCGAGCTGACCTCGCGGCAAATCGATGAGCTGATCGCAGATGGCACGATCTCAGGCGGCATGATTCCAAAGATTGCAGGCGCGATTGATGCGGCCAAGAGCGGCGTGAATGCGGTGCATATCGTGGATGGCCGCGTGCCGCATGCGATGCTTTTAGAGATTTTGACCGATCAAGCCTACGGCACGATGATCACATCACGTTGAATCATTTATGCGCCTCTTGCTTGTAGAAGACGATGTGATGCTGGCCAGCGGGATCAAGCTGGGGTTGTGTGGCGCGGGTTATGCGGTGGATTGGGTCGGCTCGGGGGAGCGGGCGCTTGATGCGTTGAAAGAGAATAGCTTTGATGCGGCTGTGGTTGATCTTGGCTTGCCGAAGATGGACGGCTTGGAGCTGACCCGGCTGATGCGCAGCAGCGGCTACAGCTTGCCGATTTTGATTCTCACGGCGCGCGATGCGCTGCAAGATCGCGTGCAAGGGCTGGATTTTGGCGCAGATGATTACATGCTGAAGCCATTCGAGTTGCCTGAGCTGCTGGCGCGGCTGCGCGCCCTCCTTCGCCGCTCGCAAGCAGCGACCTCCAGCTCGATCAGCTATGGCCCGATCACACTGGATACAGCCATGCGCCAAGCAACGGCGCAGACTGCGAGCGGACTGCTGCCCATCGAACTGGGGCCACGCGAATGGACGGTGTTGGAATATTTAATGATGCAAGCGCCCAAGCCAGCGGCCAAAGAAAAAATCCTCGCAGCGTTGACCGGATGGGACAAAGAAATTACCGCCAATGCAGTGGAGGTGTATATCTCACGCCTGCGTGGCAAGCTCGATGCACATGGTGTTGCACTGCGCTCGATTCGCGGCTTTGGCTATCGGCTGGAGCTGGAAGCAGCCAACAGCCCACATCCATAGTTGCCCTGCAAGGCTATGGCTGCTTGGCAAAGCTTCTTGGAATCCTTAGCCGGGCGCGCTCCAGAAGGCAGCACGATGGCGGGTTTGCGCAGCCGCTTGCTGGTGATGCTGCTTGTGCCCTTGGTGATCTTGCTGTGCATCAGCGCATGGCTGGATTTTCGGGCTGCAGGCACAGCGGCGATTCAGCAAGATTTGAATATGCAGCGCCTCTCGCCTCTCTTGGCGAGCTCAATCGTGGCCGAAGGCGCCAAGCCAGATGATCCGCCCATCGTCTTGCTCTCGCCTGCGATTGAAGATTTCATCAAAGAGCGCGCTGGTTTAGCGCAATGGGGTGCGGCGACGTTGGATGGTCGCATCATCATCGGCCCGAGTTGGTTGACCACGCCCACGCCGGCCACAAGCGAGCCAGAATTTCATAGCGAGGAATCCGGCGGTACGACCTATCGCATCATGGCTCAGCGCGCGGACACAGCGGCTGGCGAGATGGTCTTGCTGCTGGCTGATGGCTCCGATGCGCGTCAAAGCTGGCTGCGCTCACTGCTGCTTAAAGTCTTGCTGCCCAATGCACTGCTGATTGCGGCCGTGATTTTTGCGGTCAGCTGGGCCGTTGCGCGCGCGCTCAAGCCTTTGACCGACATCACCCGCGCTGTCGAGCAGCGCTCACCGCGCGATTTGACAGAGCTGGACGCACTGCATTCACCTTCGGAAGTGCGCCCCCTCGTGCAATCGCTGAACCGCCTGTTTGGATTGGTGAATGCGCAGAGTGAATCACAGCGCCGCTTTATCGCCGATGCGGCACACCAGTTGCGCACGCCACTTGCGGGCCTGCAAGCGCAGGTGGAGGCATGGGTGCAGTCTGCGCAAAGCGCGCATGTTGATATTTACAAAGAAAATAACCCTCTAGCTGTCATGAAACCTGCGCAGGGCGCTATTACTTTGGGAGCTAATGAGTTGATTCGCCTGCGCGATGCCACGCGCCGCACCTCGCAGCTGGCGACACAACTTCTCGCACTGTCACGCGCAGATGCACATGCTGGCGGCCATGCAGCCATGCACAGCGTCGATTTGGCGCAGCTGTGCGCTGATGTGCTGGAGCAACATTTAGACAGCGCCATGCAACGCGGCATTGATCTGGGTTTGGAGATCAATCACAGCGCGCCGCTGATCGTCCAAGGCCACGAATGGCTGCTGCGTGAGCTGCTCTCTAACTTGTGCGACAACGCCATTCGCTACACCGCTGCAGCCTATCGCAATGCGGGCAATGCGGGCAATGCGGGCAATGCGGGTACTGTGGGCACTGCACAAGTGACTTTGATTTCAAAGCCCTACAGTCATGGTTTTGTGCTTCAAGTGCGTGACAACGGAGCGGGCATTGCGCAGGGCGAGCGAGACAAAGTTTTACAGCGTTTTTATCGTATTCAAGGCACACAAGGCGAAGGCAATGGCTTGGGGCTATCGATTGCCCAAGAAATTGCCAAACTGCACGGCACAAACTTGGTTTTAGCAGACGCTCAAGCCACGATTGCGGGTGATCCACGCGGCTTGCTGGTGAGTGTTTACCTGCATGCTGCGCGAGAATCAGCGCCATAAACTGACATTAAGCTGTGCGAAAATGTTTTTATGTCACAAGCTGAAAACACAGAAAATCATACTGCATCGAATAGCGAATTCGCCGAGAAACGCAAGCGCCCCAAGCCTGGCGAGAGACGTGTTCAAATTTTGCAAACCTTGGCCAGCATGCTTGAGCGTCCTGGCGCTGAGCGCGTAACGACCGCCGCTCTGGCTGCCAAGCTCGATGTATCAGAAGCTGCGTTGTATCGCCATTTCGCCAGCAAAGCGCAAATGTTTGAAGGCTTGATTGAATTCATTGAAAGTTCGGTGCTCGGCCTCGTCAACCAAATTACTGAGCGTGAGCAAAACGCCGGCGTGCGCCTTGGAAAAATGATCGCCATGTTGCTGCAATTCGGCGAGAAAAATCCTGGCATGTGCCGCGTGATGACAGGCGACGCACTCGTGTTTGAGAACGAGCGCTTGCAAGAACGCATGAACCAGCTCTTTGACAAGCTGGAGAGCAGCTTCAAGCAAAGCCTGCGTGATTTGGTGGCTGGCAGCGCCACACCCACAGTAGAAGCGCAAGCCCGCGCTTCGGTGCTCACAGCGTTTTGTATGGGCCGCTTGCAGCGCTATGGCCGCTCTGGCTTTAAGCGCATGCCTACTGAGCATTTAGAGGCTAGTCTTGCGCAGCTCTTGGGTTAGATTCATCACCGTGATGCGCTATTGATTAAGTAGCACTCTGCGCAGGTTCTATGCCGGCTATTGGCACTTTTCACTTAAAAATTAGCTTGGCAGGCAATGTATTGCACCTGCTCCAGAGCGGCGCAATTTATTTGCCTGAGCATGGCGCATTACTGATCGCTGATGCACATTTTGGAAAGGCAAGCAGCTTCCGCCAACTCGGCGTGCCCGTGCCGAGCGGCACAACGCAAGAGACCTTGAATGACATCTCGCGCGATCTGTCTTCAACGCAGGCCAAGCATCTGATTTTCCTCGGTGATTTTCTGCATTCCAAACATGCACATACCGCAGCGACGCAAAATGTACTGACCGCATGGCGAGATCAAAATTCAGCACTCAACATCACGCTTGTGCGCGGCAACCACGACAGCAGAGCCGGCGATCCGCCGCCGTCTCTGCGCATCGAAGTGGTCAACGAACCGATGTATGTCGGTGCGTTGGCGCTGTGCCATCACCCGCAAACCGTGCCCGATCATTACGTGCTTGCAGGCCATCTGCATCCCTGCATCACGCTGCAAGGCAAAGGCCGAGACAGATTGCGCCTGCCCTGCTTTTGGATGGGCAACGAAGCAGAGCATGCGTGCGGCATCTTGCCCGCCTACGGCAGCTTTACGGGCATGCATCCAATCGAGCGGCGCGAATCTGATGCTATTTATGCGATAGCGGGGGATGTGGTTCGGAAGGTTTGAGCGCTTGCCAGGAGAACGCAAAAGGCGCAAAAATTCGCAAAAGACACAGGGAAAATACAAGCCGAGTTCAATGAGACAACAACATAATTTTGGGAATTCTCTTTTTGAATTTTCTTTTCTGCGTCTTTTGCGCACTTCCGCGTCTTTTGCGTTCTCCTCTCTCCTCACCCACCAAACAAAATTCAAATCAACAAAGGATCCACATCCACCGCAAAGCGAATCAGCCCCTTGCATTGCGGCAATGTTCGCAGAGAGCGAAGCTCAGGCAGCCACTGCGATAAGAAATTTTGCAAAGCAGCGCGCGATGTGCTCTCCAGCAGCATCTGCGCCCGCTCCACATCGGCCACGCGCTGCATGCTCATCGGCACGGGCGGGAAAACCGTAATCTGATCGCCTGCCCATGTCGTCAGGTTATCGCCCGCAGCAACCTGTGCGGCTTGCAAAAACGCAATCGCAGCGGTTTGCGTCCGCGCTTCGGCTCTGAGCAAGGCTTGGAAGGAAAAGGGCGGCAGCTGTGCCTGCGCGCGCTCTTTCAACTGCTGCGCTGCGAAGCCCGCTACATCATGCAGACCGAGAAATTTAAACAGCGGATGATCGGGATGGCGGGTTTGCACCCACATTTGCGCGGGAGACGCATTTACTGACGATGCGGCGTCGCGCCCCGCCCTGCCTGATGCTTGCATCAACAACGCAAACAAGCGCTCGGGCGCTCTGAAATCGCTGGAGAACAACGCGGCATCGGCATCAATGGCCGCCACCAGCGTGATACGCCGAAAATCGTGGCCTTTGGTGATCATTTGCGTACCGACCAAAATATCGACATCGCCAGAATGCACCTGCGCCAGCTGCGCTTCGAGCTCGCCTTTGTGTTTTGTCGTGTCGGCATCAATGCGTTGAATACGAATCGGTGTGCCGTCGGGCCGCTTGGCATCCGCGCCATATGCAACGTTAAGAGCAATCGCCAGTTGCTCCTCAATCTTTTGCGTGCCGCGCCCCACGGGCTGAATATCCATGTTGCCGCATTCAGGGCAGGCGCGAGGAACGCGCTCGGTGTGGCCGCAATGATGGCAGCGCAGCGTGCCATCGGATTTGTGGAAGACACGATACGCACTGCAATGCGGGCATTCGCATTTCCAGCCACAGGCATCGCAGGAAAGCACAGGTGCGTAGCCACGTCGATTGAGAAATACCAGCGATTGCTCGCCACGCGCAATGCGCTCTTGCAGCGCTGCAATCAGCTGCGGGGCAAAAAGCGTGCCGCGTGGAGGCAGGCGCATGTCAGCCAATTTGAGTTTGGGCAATAACGCATTGCCAATGCGAGACGGCATCTCAAGTCTTTGATAGCGACCCGGGCGATGTGTGCTGTCACTGGCCTGCCAGCTCTCCAGAGATGGCGTGGCCGAGCCGAGCATGACGCGGCATGCGTTGCCATGCTCAGATTCAAGCTTGCCGCGCATGACGGCCAGATCTCGCGCGGAGTGTCTTGCGCCATCTTGCGCCTTATAGCTCGCGTCATGCTCTTCATCAACGATGATGAGGCGCAAATTTGGCATGCTGGCGAAGATACTCATGCGCGTGCCCAAAATGATTCGCGCCGCGCCACTGTGCGCCAGCAGCCAAGATTTCAGGCGCTGCGCAGGCGTCATACCGCTATGCAACGTGGCAATCTGCTGATCTGCAAAACGCTCGGTAAAACGCGATTGAAGCTGGGGCGTGAGGTTGATCTCGGGCACCATGATCAAAACTTGCGCCATATCGTTTTCTGCCAACACGCGAGAGACGCTGCGCAAATACACCTCCGTTTTGCCGCTGCCTGTGCTGCCAAAGAGCAAGGCGGGTTTTGAGATGGATTCAGGTGTTTTTTCAGTGAAAAAATGCTCGATAGCCGCCGTTTGTTCTGCGCTGAGTGCGACTGAATTCGTCGCATTTTCTGTCGCAGAATCAACCGCGGCATCGGCTGCTTTACCGGATTTCTTCGGCTTCAATCGCTTGGCCATTTGCTGGGCATCAAGTTCACGCAATTGCGGCGGCAACGTGGCCAGCGCGACTTCGCCTAAAGATCGCTGGTAATAACGCGCTGTAAAAGCGATCAAGGCGCGCCAAGCAGCGTTGAGCGGGGGAATATCGCCCAAGCTGCCTGCGACGGCTTTAAGTGCGTGTTGCGGCAGCTCCTGAGCCTGCGCATCGCTTGGTTTGGCATCCTCCCAAACAATCCCCAGTACCTCACGCGAGCCCAGTGGCACGCGCACCAGGCTGCCCGGTGCAAGCCATTGCGCGTGACTGTAGCTGAGCACTTGCGGCAAATTAATGTGTGCCGGGGTGGCCACCGCAATTTGTAAGAGCCAGAAGTTTGGTGCGTCAGATTTAGCGGCCATTGCTCAGATTAGTCTGCGAAAGATGGGCTAAGTGCTTGATCTGTCATGCTTTTGTCATGTGTTCAAAGGTTCTGTGGATAACTTTGTTGATATCTCACCTGCATAGGTTAAAACCCCGCATGAAATAAGGCTTTGCCTAGTTTGCCTCAAAATCAAGCAGCACAGGAAAGTCTATATAAATCATAGACTTAAGCATGCTACAGAATGCAGAGCGCGGCATCCTTTACAAAGCAGATTATTTTGCACCGCAGCATGGTTTTTGTGTATAAGTGAACGATGCTTGGATAGAAAAATCGTACTTTTGTGCTAGCTAGGTGCGAAATAGGGCAAGAAATCAAGAGAAGTTAGCAAACGCTTCAGCCAGCACTCAAGCGCATCGCGCGAGATTGCGTTTTCACGGCACTCACCAAAGCGCTTACATGCTCTGGTGGCGTGAATTGGCTGATGCCATGGCCTAGGTTAAAAATATGCGTTGAGCCTGCGCCAGCGCCCATATGCGGTGCGCCAAAATCATGCAAGACCTTGCCAACCTCCTTGGCGATGTGCTCAGGCGGCGCAAACAACACGTTTGGATCAATATTACCTTGCAATGCTTTGCCCGTGCCTTCGAGCACGCCTCTGGCATGCGCCAAGCTGCATGTCCAATCCAGCCCGAGCACTTCGCACGGCAAATCACGCATGCTGTTGAGCCACAAGCCGCCGCCTTTGGTAAACACGATGCGCGGCACGACATTGCCGTGGCTATCGGTGCGCTTGAGCTGCTGCAAGACGCGCTGGGTATACGCCAAGCTGAACGCATGAAACGCCGCATGCGAGAGCGCCCCTCCCCAGCTGTCAAAGACCATCACCGCTTGCGCACCCGCGTCAATCTGCGCATTGAGATACGCCGCTACTGAATCCGCATTAATTGCCAAGATGCGATGCATCAAATCAGGCCGCGCATACATCATGCTCTTAACGAGCCTGAAATCATCACTGCCGCCGCCCTCGACCATGTAGCAAGCCAGCGTCCATGGGCTACCGGAGAAGCCAATCAAAGGTACGCGCTGCTTGCCGTTTTGCACAAGCGCTTTTCTGATGGAAGACACCGCATCAAACACATACTGCAGCTTGGCCATATCGGGCACTTGCAGCGCCGCCACGCCCGCCTCATCGCGCACGGGTTTGGCAAATTTCGGGCCCTCACCCGTCTCAAAAGACAGCTCCAGCCCCATCGCATCAGGTACGGTAAGAATGTCAGAAAACAAAATCGCAGCATCTAAATCGTAGCGATCCAGCGGCTGAATTGTCACTTCAGTAGCGTAATCACGGCTCGTGGCCAGCCCCATAAAGCTGCCCGCTTTCGCGCGCGTGGCTTTGTATTCAGGCAAATAGCGCCCCGCTTGGCGCATGAGCCACATGGGCGTGTGCGGGGTCGCTTGGCCTAAGCAAGCCTGCAGAAATGTTGGATTGTGGAGTTGAGAGAAATCTAAGGTCATTGATAGATTATCCGTGGCATTCGCTTTGCTCCCTATGCAAGCGCGGAATTTATTGCAACACACCACGCCGCTGCGCAATTACTTCCGGGCCGCTCACAGCATTGGCTTGGTTGCCCCAACTGCTGCGAATATACGTCGTCACAGCGGCGATATCGTCATCGGTGAGCACATGCACGAAGGGCGGCATGCCGTAGGGACGCGGATTGCCTGCTGTGGAGGGCGCATAGCCGCCGGCGAGGATGATGCGCACGAGATTGGCGCTGGCTGGCAGACTCACCGCGCGATTGCCCGCCAATGCGGGAATGAGTAAGGCTTGCCCGCCCTTATCACCGGCATTGGCATCGATCTCACTGACGCCTTGCCCTTCTGCGCCGTGGCAGGTCGCGCAATGCTGGGCATACAGCGCAGCGCCTTTAGCCAAGGATTGCGCGGCCGTATGTACCCGTGCTTTTTGCGCTTGCGCTTTTTGCGGCGCGGTGAGCAAAGGCAGGCTTTGCAAATAAACCGCTGCGGCATTTAAATCGTCATCGCGCCAATATTGCGTGCTTTTAGCCACAACTTCAGCCATCGGGCCAAGCGCAGAGGCGTTATGCGTCGTGCCGTTTTTCAAAAATGCCACGATCTGCTCGCGCGGCCAATGCTGCACGCCCGCTTCTTCACGCGCATGCAGCGAAGGCGCATACCCATCTTGCATCGGCATGAGCGCGCCGGAGAGCAAGCCATCTGAGCTGGCCGCGCCCAATGCATTGCGCTGCGCGTGGCAGGCGCTGCAATGGCCTAGGCCAGTCACTAGATATTTACCACGATCCATTTCATTTTTAGAAGCATTTTTTAAATCTTTTAACTCGGTAGCCGGCGTATCGTCTGCGTTAAGTGCTACGGATTTAGGAGTCATTGACGCATCAGCCGCAGAGAAAAACAGCACACGCCACACGGCTAAAGCAAGCTGCATGTTGAATGGAAAGGCTAACTCATGCTCTCGGCTGGCCTGCGCAACAGGCTTGACACCCATCATGAAGTAAGCGTGCAATGCATCGCTATCGGCGCGGCTGATATGCGTGTAATTCGTGTAGGGAAAAGCAGGTGTGAGCAGCTTTCCGCTGGCGTTGACACCATGTTTCATGGCACGGTAGAAAGCATTCGCACTCCAAGCGCCAATGCCATGCTGCACATCGGGTGTGATGTTGCTGGCAAACACGGCACCAAACGGCGTGTGGATCGCTTTGCCGCCGGCAAACGGTTCGCCGCCGCGCGCGCTGTGGCAGGCTGCGCAGTTGCCTACTTTTGCCAAATACTCACCTTGCGCAACTAACTGGTTTTTCTCCGGATTAGTTAGCCCATTTAAGGCTATAGCCGGCGTATCTATTGCGCGATATGCTACTAATTCAGTAGCAATCAAGGCTGCGAATCCTGTTGCTGAAAAAAGCAAAGCAACGCTTGCCACCATCAAGCAGCGCTTAGCCGCCGAAGCATGTTGCCACAGTGCAAGCGTCATCGCCCGCCCCCGCAGGTCGCAATTAGCGCTTCTGATAAACGCAGCGCTTCTGGCGTGTTCTTCAACATCCAAGAAGGCTTGGACTCCACTGGTTGTGCAGCCAACCAAATCGCTAAAGCGCTCACATCATCAGGTCTGAGCTTGCGTGCAATCCGTCCCATGCAATCTGGCGCCTGCGCTTTTCGCATCCCGGTTTGCCAAGCGCCAAACTGCCCGGCCATGTAGTCGCGCGGCAGGCCAAGCAGGCCGGGAACAAATGCAGCCCCAGCTAAGGTCACTCCGTGGCAGCTTGCACAAGCCTCAATGCCCAAAAAAGCATCGCCTCGCAAAGCCAATTGCTGACCGCGCTGCATGACTGTAGCCGATGTACCCGCAGGCGGCGTTTGCGGCTCGGGATAAGGCAATTGCAGCTGCGCGAAATACTGCGCCATCTCCATCAGTGCCACATCGCTTTGATGCTCGACCAAACCCACCATCAAGCCATAATGCCTGCGACCGTCTCGGAAATTTTTCAGTTGGTTGTAGAGATAGGGTGCGCTTTTGCCCGCAATCCGAGGGAAATACACTTCATTGGCTGTGCGCCCCACCGTGGCCGTGCTGCCCGCGCCGTGGCAAGTGGTGCAGGCCTGCATCCGTTTTGCCGTCGTTTGGGCAAAAGAAACGTTGCATAAGAAAAGTATCAGCGCTAGAGCAAAAAGTTGGATCGTTTTCACGCATTCAATCGTAGCGTGG
>JANMDU010000093.1:0-30321 GCA_031376455.1 Variovorax sp.
CACTTTCTGCAAACAAATCCTCGCCTTTGACGTGAATGTTGCATTCAGCGCGCTGTCTTCGTTCTTTTTCTTTTTGCTTTTCCACGGTAAGCAGGACTTTGATATCCACCACTTGGTCAAAATGCCGGGAGATTCGATCAATCTTGGCTGTAACGTAAGACCGCAACGCTGGGGTGACCTCGAGGTGATGTCCACTGATCGTCAAGTTCATGAGTGCCTCCTTGTGCTCTCGCTAGTGAAAAACTGCCTCCCTGCTGACTAGGCCAAGAAGCAGCGCCGAAATCGAACTACCTTGAAATCATCATGCGCCTATTTTTTTATCCGCGCAATCCTGCATTGCAACAATTTACTTCGCCACTGGCGTCTGGCCAGATGCTGACCACTCCAAGCGCAATTTGCCCACTAGCCAATACGTGATCAGAGATGCCGCCACACCCACGAGTGCATTGCCCCAATAATGCGTCACCCAGCCTTGCGCATCACGGCTGATGATCAAGCCCCCGATAAACGCCGCCACGCTCATGCCCAGCGATTGCGCAGCGGAATTGAGCGCCATGAACGTACCCCTTTGCATCGGATTGCAGGCCGATGTGACGATGGCCATGCCGGGGATCATGCGGCCACTCATGAACACAAAGAACAACATGCTGACAACCAGAATGCCATAGAAGCCTAGCGGCCCAGCCAATGTCATGCCTACGACGGGAAAGATGGTCAACAATGCCAAGGCGCGAAACACTTTCACCTTACCTAGTCGATCTGTCGCGCGCCCAATCCAGCGTGTTGTCAAAAGCGTCGCAATACCGCCTACGAGGTACACATAAGGCACTTCGCTCATCGTCATACGACCATTGGATGTGGTGTACATCGTGATGTAGGGAATCACCACGAAACCAACGAACATCATCAAAAAGGTGAACAACAGGGCTTTTTGGTGATCCCGGTTTAGTGCGGTATCGATGAGATTGGCCAACGGAGAGACTTTGCGTGCGGCCAACAAGTGCTCGCGCAGCGGCGGCAGCGTTTGCCACGCTAAAACAACCAACAAGCCACTGAATGCGGCAATTGCAAAAAACGGCACATGCCAATTGAAATGTGCGGCTAAAAACAAGCCCAGCGGCACGCCAGCCACCGTGGCAATTGAAAACGACGACATGACAATGCCCATCGCTTGCCCACGCCGCTCTGGAGGTATGACGTCACCGACAATCGTTTGCGAGAGTGCGGAGAGCACGCCGCCGAAAATGCCTGCTGTGACGCGCGCGGCCATGAGTGATTCATACGTGGGCGCGAGGCCGCAAGCAAGCGTGGCAAGTGCAAAGAGTCCGTAAAGGACGAGAAGTAGTTTTTTACGGCCAAATCGATCTACATAAAACGCAGCCAACAAACCGGATATTCCCGCTGAAAAGGTATAGGCGGAGACCAGCAGACCGAATTGCGCATCACTGATTTTGAAAATCTCTCTGAGCTGCGGCCCCAGCGGCATCATGATCATGAAATCTAGGATGTGGGTGAATTGAACTCCGGCGAGGGTCAGAAGCAGCCAAAATTCGCGGCGGGAGGACAGAACTGAGTCGATGCTTGTAGAGGCTGTGTTTGTCATGTAAATTGCAGATTGTTCGTTTGACTTTACCCCAATGACAATTTCCACACTGATACACGCCGGATTAGTGCGACCATCCAAACCGCGCATTGCGCTGGTACTCATGGGCGGTGGCGCTCGCACGGCCTATCAGGCGGGCGTGCTCAAAGCGCTGGCCAGCATGCTGGATATGCAAGGACCATCTGAGAGCTCGGCGCGCCCTTTTCCGTTTCAAATTTTGGTCGGTACGTCAGCGGGGGCATTGAATGCAAGTTTTTTAGCCTCACGCGCCAACTCCGGTCTCGCCGCGTTTGAATCGCTCGCGCAGTTTTGGCAAGGCTTGCGCAGCGATCATGTTTACAACATGGATTTACCGCAGTGGATGCGCTTTTCCCGCATTGCAACGGGTTGGAAACTGTCTTACCAATTGCGCCATACCGGTGCTTTACTGAGCAACATGCCCTTGGTCAACACTTTGCACCAAGCGATTTCGCTGCCCGGTATTGACGATGCCCTGATCTCTGGCAGTTTGCATGCATTGGCCGTGACGGCCTCCAGCTACACCACTGGTGTGCATTGGACATTTTGCCAAGTGGCTCGGGAGGCCAAACATAAGCCTTGGATGCGCCCAGGCAGGCATGCAGACTTTCAGCCCATCACGATTGAGCATTTGATGGCCTCCAGCGCTATTCCCTTGATTTTCCCCGCCACGCCACTTTGGGCGGGCGAACACACTGAGTATTTTGGCGATGGCTCGATGCGACAAACCTCGCCGCTGTCGCCCGCTTTGCATCTGGGAGCACACAAAATCTTGGTGATCGGCGTGGGGCAACCTGAACGCAGCGGGTTTGGAGGTTCAACATCAGATGGCGCAGCGCCCAATGTGAGCGGCGTGCTTGGACATGCGTTGGCAAGTGTCTTTCACGACACATTGCGCGGCGATGTCGAGCAAGCGCTTCGAATGAATGAAACACTCGATCAACTACCGCCTGCCGTTGCAGCTGTGCTGCCCTATGGCCGAATTGACATCATGAGCATGCAGCCCAGCGAATCGCTGGATCAGCTCGCCCTTGAGCATGCTCATGCCTTGCCCGATGCAGTGCGTCGCTCTCTGCGAGCGCTTGCAGGCAACACGCAGGCTGGCAGCGCAAGCGCCAGCTTGGCCAGCTATTTGCTCTTTGAGCCTGAATTTACACAACCTTTGATGGCGCTCGGCGAGAGGGATACTTATCGCCAAAAAGACAAACTTCTGTCGTTTTTAGCCGCTTGATCTGAGCCGAGGCAAGCGCCGCGTCGCTATGCGTTAAGCGGCATTTTTCCAGAAACACGCGCCCAGAGCTTGCTCATCTGTTTCAGAAAGCTATTTTGTGTGCGTGATTTGGGCTGAATAGCCCGTACCAAGGCTAGGCAAGTCAGCGCGCGCATGAGCGAGGCTCGCGTCATGCGCAGGCTGCTCTGCAGCTCTGCTGCGGTTCGCGCGCGCGTGTCCAAGGTGCGCAAAATCGCCACGCAATGATCGCCCAGAGCAGCTTCTTTAAGATGCGGCGCACGGCGGTGCGTAAGCGGCTCGATCAAAAAGTTTGTTGGCAGAATTTGATCCAGTAATGCCTCGGGGCAGCGCTTGGCGAATTCCCATAATGCGGCTTCTAGCTGAAAGACGTGGAAATGCTCTGCTGCAAAGCCTCCCGTACGCGGCATCGGCACGATATCTGCATCCATCATGCGCTCGACGCTGCAGCCCTCTTGAAGAAAAAACTGCCACCGCACCGCATCAACCACGCCCACAAGACGCCCCGCCTCAATCGCATGCAAGCGATGCGTTGGCCACTTGATGCGTTGCGCCCAAGCCAACGAACCTACCGTGTACAGCATGCGAGCACCTACCAAATCGTCGAGCATCTTCTCTAAACCACGCTCCATCTCGCGCAGCGCATCAGGAAAACTTAAGTGGGCAAGTTCGTCATCGTCAAGCCCTGCGGTGTCAACTTCCTTGCCCAAAACAATCACCGGACGACCCCGATGCCAGCCATGCGCATCGAGGCTGAGTTTACGTGTGCCGCTCAAGCTAAACGATGTCCCGCTGGCGCTGGCACTGGCACTGGGCACGGCTGACCGTGTCCATGCAGGCTTCGTGCTGGACACCGGCATCGTATCCGCAGCGGTGTTTTCCACCAAACAGAAGCTGTGTACCAAATAGGCATCGGCAGCTACACCGGGCGGCGCCATGCGCCAGCGTACAGCTGATCGCAAACGCTTCGCAGCTTCCATCAATCGCATAGCATCCCCAGCGGCGATGCCGATAGGCCTTATGAAAATGATGGGACTTGCGTCTCCATGTCGAGCTTGTTCAGACATTCACTGTTACCAAAGATTTTTTGTATTGACCGTGATGTTATGCAACCCGATCGCAAATGGCATGGATACTCATCAAGTTAAACGATCTTTTCAAGGCTTTGCACCAAATACAAAGCGCTCGCGCAGTGTATCCGCCACATGGCTGAGTAATAAATCACACCGCCAATCGGGTGCTCTCTTTGACCTCTTCCATCACGGCATAAGTACGCGTCTCGCGCACGCCAGGCAAAGCCCAGAGCACGCGCCCTGCGAATTCGCGATATGCGCCCATATCTTGCACACGCAGCTTGAGCAGGTAGTCAAACCCGCCCGCCACTAAATGGCACTCCATGATCTCATCATGCACCTGCACGGCGGCCTTGAACGCATCAAACACATTCGCTGTGGTGCGATCAAGCAACACCTCCACAAACACCGCCATACCGCGTCCTAATTTTGCCGGGTTGAGCTTGGCTTCATAGCCCACGATAAAACCCTCGCTTTGCAGGCGCTGCGTGCGGGCATGGACGGCTGTGGCAGACAAGCCGATACTTTCGGCGAGCTTTAAATTGCTGATGCGGCCGTCACGTTGCAAAACTTGCAGGATTTTGCGGTCAACCTTGTCGATTTCACTACTATCTTCCATTTTTTAGAGATTCCTCCATTGAAAATCCGTAATTTAGTGATTAATTTATCTTAAATCAAGAAATAATTTAATCATTCACTATTTTGTTGCTGTCGTCATGAATTTCTCTCTGCCCAATCGCCTGCCTACCGCATATCGCCCAGAAGCCGAGCTTGTCTCTGCACGTTTGCTCGCCTTAGAAGGCGCCACATCGGGTCATTTGGATTGGGCGGCGGCGGCGCGCCAAGCCGCGCCATGGGTGCAGGCGGTGCGTGAGAATCCGCCGCCGTTTTGGGCCATGGAGTCTCTGCTGCGCGAATACCCGCTTTCATCCAACGAGGGCTTGGCTTTGATGCGGCTGGCAGAAGCTTTGCTGCGGATTCCAGATGTAGATACAGCCATTGCGCTGACGGCTGATCAGCTCTCGCGGGCGGATTTTGAGGGCGCTGGCCATGCAGCCGCGAACGCTAGGTCGCCTTCGTCTCTTTCTCGGCTATCGAGTGCTGCGATATCGTTGAGTAAGCATTTTTTACCCGATTCAGATTCAAACATGCAGCCAGGTCTGCTTGCCAAGCTCGGCGCGAAAACCGTCGTCACCGCTACGCTGCGCGCGGTACAACTTTTAGGTAAACAATTCGTACTCGGGCAAACGATGGAGGAAGCACTGGATGTGGCGCGCGCAGAGCGAAAAAAACGGCGTCAGACGCTCGCCGGGCCGCCCCAAGAGCGGCTGCACCCCCTCGGGGGGCTAGGCGAAGCCTGGAATGGGGGCCCTTTCTTCAGTTTCGACATGCTGGGCGAGGGAGCGCGCACGCAGCATGATGCCGATGCTTACTTTGCCAGTTACGAAAATGCTATTAAATCTATAGCACTTTGCGCAAATTCTATGCCGGCGAATGGCCAAAAAGGCTTAAAAAATACGGCTCAAACGGGTGATGGCATCTCCATCAAGCTCTCCGCGCTGCATCCGCGCTTCGAATGGACGCAGCATGATCGCGTGATGCAGGAGCTTGTGCCGCGCGTGTGGCAACTGTGCGAGCTCGCAGCCCTTGCCGACATGAATTTGACGGTAGATGCAGAAGAAGTTGATCGCTTGGAGCTCTCGCTGAACGTTTTTGAAGCGCTTGTGCAAAAAATTGCGGCGCACTATCCGCAATGGGGCGGCTTCGGCTTGGCCTTGCAGTCTTATCAAACTCGCGCGGTGGAGTTGGTTGAAGAGGTCTCTCGCGTCGCGCGAAAGCATCATGTCAAGCTCATGTGTCGTCTTGTCAAAGGCGCGTATTGGGATGCCGAGATCAAGCGCGCGCAGGAGCTGGGCTTAGCGCATTACCCGGTATTTACGCATAAACATCACACCGATGTGAGCTATCTGGCCTGCGCTGCGGCGATGCTCGCTGCAAAAGACGTGATCTATCCGCAATTCGCTACACATAATGCCGCGACGATTGCCGCGATCATGCAGCTCGCCTCAAAGCATGGCGCGCCATTTGAATTGCAACGCTTGCATGGCATGGGTGAAGGCATTTACCGCGAGGTTTTGAAGAATCCGCTCATTCGCGTGCGGATCTACGCGCCCGTGGGCGCACATCGCGATTTGCTGGCTTACCTTGTGCGCCGCTTGTTAGAAAACGGTGCAAATTCATCTTTCGTTCATCAACTGACCGATGAGGCGGTGCGCATGGATGAGCTGCTCGCCTCGCCGCTGCATTTGTCGGCCCAGCAGAGCTTGCCGCCGCCGCCCAATCTGTTTGGAAAACTCGGGCCTCTATCGCGTAAAAACAGCGCTGGCTTGGATTTGGCCGACGAGACACATCGCTCGCCCTTGTTCTCAAAGTATGCAACCGTCCAAGTGCCATTGACACCTATTTTTGAGGTAAAAGAGGCACTTAGCAGGCATAAAATAAGCGCAGAGTGCTATCAAATATGGAGCAATCAGTCTGTACAACAACGCGCGGCTATTCTGCAAAAAGCCGCTGATTCGCTTGAGGCGCAAATGCCTCGGTTCTGCGCCCTGCTCGTGAAAGAAGCATGCAAGACTTGGGGCGATGCGGTGGCTGAAGTGCGCGAAGCTGTGGATTTTTTGCGCTATTACGCCTTGGAAGCGGAGCGCGTGATGCAGCCCATTTCAATGCCATCGCCCACGGGGGAAACCAATCAACTCAGACTCAAACCACGCGGCGTCTGGGTCTGCATCAGCCCGTGGAATTTCCCGCTCGCTATCTTTCTCGGCCAAGTCGCCGCTGCGCTGGCCACAGGCAACACCGTGCTGGCCAAGCCCGCTGAGCAAACGCCCCTCGTTGCTATTGAAGCTGCCAAACTCTTGCACGAAGCCGGCGTACCAGTAGGCGTATTGCAAGTGCTGCATGGCCCGGGCGAGACCGTCGGTGCTGCGCTGGTTGCTCTTCCAAACATAGCAGGCGTGGTCTTCACCGGCTCAACCCAAGTCGCCCGGGTGATCAACCGCGCACTGGCCGCCAAAGACGGCCCAATCACGCCAATGATTGCCGAAACAGGCGGCATCAACGCGATGCTGGTCGATAGCAGCGCCCTGCCCGAGCAAGTGGCGGACGCGGTCATTCAGAGCGCCTTCAAAAGCGCTGGCCAGCGCTGCTCTGCGCTGCGCTTGCTTTGTGTGCATGAGGCAATAGCCGATGGAGTCATCAAAATGCTGCATGGCGCGGCCAGCGAACTGCGCTGCGGCGATCCCGCTCAACCCAGCACGGATGTTGGCCCACTGATTGACCAAGCAGCATTCACCAACATCCAAAAGCACTTGGCGCAGCCCATTTATAAGAAAAAACAGCAGTTTGCCGGCATAGAATCTGCGCAGAACGCTATTGATTCAATAGCGAACTTGTTGCCGCCGCAGATCGTGGAGATCAGCCGAATCAACGATCTCCGCCAAGAAGTCTTCGCCCCCGTGCTACACATTTACCGCTACTTGGGCGACGCGCAAAGCGTCATAGAGCAGATTAACGATATGGGCTACGGCTTAACGCTAGGCATTCAAACCCGCATCGATTCCAGAGCAGAGCAGCTCGCCGCAGCAGCGCACATCGGCAATGTGTACATCAACCGCAACATGATCGGTGCCGTCGTTGGGGTGCAGCCCTTCGGTGGCGAAGGCTTGAGTGGTACCGGCCCCAAAGCCGGCGGCCCGCATTATTTGTATCGCTTTTGCGCTGAGCAAACTGTCACAGTCAACACAGCAGCAGCAGGAGGCAATGCGGCCTTGCTCACAGGGACGGCAACCATCGCCGCGCGACAATAACCTCAAAAAGCCGTCAAGCCTTCTTCGTCCAAGCGCTGCACCAGCCCTTGCCAGCCACAAGCTTGTTACCAAAGGCCGCGCAGGGTGCTGAGCTGTCTGAAGCTTGGCCTTGGAACAAGACGCAGCCTGAGCAGCTTTGGCCTGTGGCGTAATTCGGATATTTTTTCGTATCCGTTTTGCTGCCGTCAGCGCTGTAGCCTAAAGCAACAGCTTGCGGATCAGCTTCCATCACGGCGGAAGGCGCTTGCGCTTGAGCTACAGTCGCTGCGAACGCACAAACGCTCGCCAGTGACTGCAGGGCGAAGACTCTGCGTGCTAGGGTCATACTTTTGTCCATGTCATGCTCGATGTTATTGCTGCGTGTTGTTGCTGAGTGTTATTGCTTTGTGCCTTCGCCCAAGCGGCGGCCCAGCGAGATCACATAGGGCGCAGCACGGGCGGCGATCATCGGATCTGCCGAGGGCTCTACACCTTTGGGCATCACGTTGGGATCGAAATTGATGTTGAGGCATGCGCCGCCGCTATCCGGCGAGACGGAAGTGACCTTGAGTTGGCCGAGATTCACTTTGCGGCGGCCTTCTGGCAGAGGCACTGTGGCGCTGTCGATCTTGTCGCCGCTTTGGGCAAGCTCTAGGTTGAAGTTGAAAGCAACTTTGCCATCTTTGACGCGTTGACGCAGATCGTCAAATAAAAAGTTTGCCCCTTTAGCCTTGGCTTCGTCATCCGTCAAACCTTGCTGGCCCCCGACAGGCTCAAAAATCCATTTGCCAAACTGCTTTGCGCCACTGGCGTTCACAAAGCCAAAGGCGTGTACGCCCCAATAATTGACGCTGCCATAACTCGCTGGCACAGGCTGCGAGGCGAAATGCCTGCCCTGGAGTAAAACTTCTGGATGGGCATCCGTGAATGCTTTGACTCGTGCTGCATCGAGCTGCTTGGTGGTCGGATCAGGCTGGCGCACTTGCACCAAGTCAAACATTTGCTGTGGGTTGGATGCGCCAAATACGGGCGCAGAAATATTGCCCATCAGCCAACGCTCTCCACCGGGCAGATTGAATTGCAGCGCGAGATTGCGCTGGCCTTTGGTGTTGTCGGGCGCATTCGGGTTGGCGCCGCCTACAGAGAAACGCACGATCACGGGAATCGGCTGGCCGCCGAACACGGACGCCGTAGACAGGCCTCGCGCATCGGCTGTGCCCACAAACTCACCGAGTGCGCAAACGCCCTTCGCACCCGAACGGCGATAACCTTCAAACTTACCATTGGTCGCTTCAAATTGATTGATGAAGGCTGCTGGATTGGCAGCTGAGCCAGTGCTGGTTTGGGCAAAAGCGCCAAAAGCTAAGCAAGCAGTGCATGCAGCCAAGACGGAAAGTTTTAAGCGGGTCATCACGGAGGCTCCTAAAAGTTAAATTGAACAACACGTTAATCTGACGTGATACGTAGGAAAAGTCGCTGCAGATTCAGCTTTATTACAAGGCTGTAGGGAAATTTTTGCAATGAGGTCTAAAGGCTTCATTTGTCACATCTTTTTTCTGTAGCAAAATCAAGTTTATGAATAAACCAGACTTTTTCATCAGCAAATTGCGCTACATACCCTCTTTTCTACCCTCCAACGCATTACCTGCTTGGCTAGTCGTTGGTTTGTTGGGTGTACCCGTGCATGCGCTGGCTCAAAGTCCGGTCAATTCGACTGAGGCTGAAACCTTGCCAACTTCACCTACCGTGTTGCGAGCAACCACAGAGATATTAAAGCTACCGGGCAAAGAGAAAATGGGCATGCTGGGCACTTTCGTACTGGTTGATGTCGCCGAGGGCGTCTCGCTGGGCGCTGGCACTTATGGCGCCATCACGGGCCAGCGCGGCGGCTTTATCACGCTTGGTGGGGCGGCTGAGATCCGTCATCGCATCAGCCCGAGATGGCTGGCGCATGCCGGGCTATTTGTGGGCGCGGGCGGCGGGCGCGGGGGCTTCACTCTAGCCGGCGGCGGCTTGATGCTACGCACCGATGTGGGTTTGAAATATGAAACGGATAGCTATGGCAATCTTGGTTTTGGCCTCAGTCATGTGAATTTCCCCTCGGGTGTCATCCGCAGCACACAGCCCTATTTGCTGTACGAATATCCGTTTTACAGTCTGATCGGCGCAAGCAACAGTAAGGCTGGTGGAGGTAAAAAAACGCCCAGCAGCCTGAGCTCCAAAGAGCAAGAATTTGCTGTGATTGCGCGCAGCTACAAGATTCCTGCTGGAGTCGTGCGCGACGATGGCACGCCGCAATTTCCGAAGATGCAATTGGCAGGCGCAGAATGGCTCTCTTACCTGGATGAGAATTGGTTTCTCAAAATTGAAGCAGATGGCGCGGCCGGCGGCCAGAGCAATGGCTATATGCAGATTTTTGCGGGCGGCGGCTATCGCATGCCTATTACGCGCAGTTCCAGCGTGAAATTGCATGCGGCTTTAGGCCCAGCTGGCGGAGGCGGCGTAGATACGGGTGGTGGCGTGGTGGTTGATGCCGGCATTGGCTTACATCAGAAAATCTTCGGCAACAATGCGATTGAGCTCTCAGTCAGCCAAGTGCGCGCGCCTTCTCGCAGCTTCAAAGCAACCAGCGTCGGCCTCAAGCTGGTACATAGCTTTGGGCTGCCACAGGTCAGCTCGCGCCCCGTTGCTGCCAGCACCTTGGCTGGCTTTGAGCCGCAACAGTTGCGTATTCGCGCTGCCCATCAGACTTACTCCGGCACTAACCCAAAATGGCGCAATCGCACACCCGATCAAAATGTAGGCAATCTTGGTGTGCAGCTCGATTATTTCCTGACGCCCAACTTGTTTGTAACAGGCCAAGGCTTAGCCGCTTACTCTGGCGAAGCAGGCGCTTACATGAAAGGTTTGGTCGGCGCGGGCTATCGCCAGCAAATCTCAGGCCCGTGGTTTGTGGAGGCTGAAGGCTTGGTCGGCGCGGCTGGCGGTGGCGGGCTGGCTGTGGGTGGCGGCTTAGTCGCCCAAGCAAATGCTGGCATTGGCTATCAGATCAACCGCTCCCTATCTGTGATGGCCACGGCAGGCCGCATCAAAGCGGTACGCGGCGATTTTGAAGCGAATGTATTGGGCTTGTCGCTGGGCTATCAGTTCAGCTTGTTTTCTCAAGCGCCTTGATGGAGACGCTTGAGATTTATGCTTCACCAGCACATCGCTGTTGATTTGAAGACTGAATTGATCGAATCCTTACCTTCTGACCACAGCCTCACCCGGCGCGAAATTCGCGCTTTTGATGTTGTTTTTACTGAGGTATTCGCGCATCACATCGGCATCCACAAAGCCAGTGTTGACATAGCCGGGATGGTCGCTGAGTTTGGGGTAACCGTCTCCGCCGCCTGCTTGGAAGCTATTGATGGCGATGCGATAGCTTTTGGCAGGATCAATCGGTGCGCCTTTGATGCTGGCGGATTTCACAGCGCCGCCTTCGATCAGTAAATTCACGCCGGCAAACTGGGCAAAAGCGCCCGCGCCTGCGCTCATTTTTGCAGCGGCATTCAAGTAAGCCATCAGCTCTGTGCCATTCAATGTGACGTGCGTGAGCATGTTGCCAAAGGGCTGCACTTTGAGCACATCTTTGTAGGTGAGTTTACCGGCGGGCATGGAGTCGCGCACACCGCCGGCATTCATGATGGCCAGATCAGCGCCGGCCTTTTGCATCATCACGCTTGCGATGAACACGCCCATATTGGTGGGCTGGGCTCGCACGCGGGCGCGATCCCCATCGAGCACGCCATCGCTCTCGCCGACGATTACATCCAGCGCCGCGCGACCTTTGTCTTGGAAGGGCTGGAGCATGGCGAGCATGGCGGCATCTTCTTTAATCTCTGGCGTGAAAGTTTGCTTGATGTCTTTACCATCAGCGCCTTTCACATTGCGCTTCAGGTTCACGGGCAGTAGCGTGTATTTATCCAGCTTGAGCTCGCCGTTGGCATACGTGAAATCAGCGCGGCCTACGAATTTGCCCCACTCATGCGCTTGCACAATGATCGTGCCATTTTGCACATCGGGGCGGCAAGCGGTGCCGGGCACGTAAGCATCATTTCTGCGGCTTGCGCCTAATTGCTCCAGCATGCACACAGGATTTTGGCTGTGGCCGCCGATGATCAAATCCATGCCCTTGACGGCTCGGGCCATCTCTACATCGCCCGGCGCGTTCACGCCACTTTTGCCATCCGTGTAATGCCCCATGTGTGTGGCGGCGATCACCACATGCGCTTGCTTGCGCAGCTCGGGCACGAGTTTTGCGGCTTCGTCCGCTGGCTTGCGAAATTCCAGCATGCCGGTGTTGGCCGGATCGGTCATTTTGCGGGTGTCGTCTGTGGTGAGCCCCATCACGGCGATTTTCAAACCACCACGATCAAACATCTCAAAAGGTTTGTAGAGGCGCTGGCCATCTTTGTAAATATTGGCCGAGATCATCGGGAAACCCGCCCACTGCATCTGCTTGGCTAGCACAGGCAGCGGCTTGTCAAACTCATGGTTGCCCAGCGCCATTGCGTCGTAGCCAATCAGCTTCATGCCTTTGAAATCGGGCTCGGCGTCTTGCGTGTCGCTCTCAGGAATGCCGGTATTCACATCGCCGCCATCGAGGAGCAGCACGTGGCCACCTGCAGCTTTGATCTCGGCGCGCTGGGCGTCGATCAAAGTTTTGCGAGCGGCAAGGCCATATTCGCCATCGTTATTTTTCCAAAAGCGGCCATGGTGATCATTGGTGTGAAGAATGGTGATCTTCACGGGCCCCTGGACTGAGCCGGGGCCCGTCGCACAAGACGTTAACGCGGCTGCCGCGAGGATAGATAAGCTGAGGTGTAAAGCGCGCATGTTGATCTCCAAAACAGAGTTTCAGTATTGCACAAAACCTACTCTCTTCGCAGCAGGGCTTGTCCTGAAAACTCAATGGGTCATCAGCTTGACAGCCCCCGCAAAGCTAAAAAACGCCAACACCGTGCTTACCAAAATAATCCGCGCAATCCGCCCATTGTTGGCTTCAAATTTTTCTGCGAGCAGCGATACGTTGGATGCCGAGGGCAATGCCGCGACCAACACGATCACGGAAAGCGCAAAGCGATCCAGCGGCAGCCCCAGCAAGATCGCCGCGCTGCCCACGAGCAACACCAAGAGTGGATGCAAGATCAGCTTCATCAAAGCCACAGGCACGTAATCTATCGCTGGCACAGGCGGCGCATGCCCAGCGCTGGCCTGCATTTGCGAGCGCGCCAGCACCGCGCCAATCGTAAACAACGCGACGGGCGAAGCGCTGTCAGCCAGCAAACCCACTGTTTGCATCACCGGAGCGGGCAATTTCACTTGCAGCCAAGAAGCCACTGCGCCCGTCAAAATCGCCCAAGGCATCGGATTCGATGCCACTCCCTTGAGCGCATTTTTCGCGGCCACAGTTGCACTATTTTCTGCGCTGCCCTCCCCCGAGCCCAAGCGCGAGAGTGCAATACACAGCGAAGTCGTGATCACCAAATCCACCACAATCGTCACAATCGCAGGCCCCGCCGCGCGCGGCCCGAGCAGCGCCACCAGAAGCGGTATGCCCATAAACCCCGTATTGGGAAACGCCGCCACCAGCGCGCCAAACGACGCATTGTTCCAATCCATCCGCTTGGAGAGCGTCATGGAAATAGCAAACGCCACCATGACCAGCGCACACAGCAAATACACCCCAAACACCGCACCATCCAGCAGCTGCGCAATCGGCGTGGAGCTGCCAAAGCGATACAGCATGCAAGGCAGCGCAAAGTAAAGCACAAAGCCATTCAAACCGGGAATCGCCGCGATGGGCAAATACCCTCGCCGAGCCGCCACATAGCCCGCCAGCACAAGCGCGAAGAAGGGGAAGGTGACGAGGAGGATTTGCAGCACAAACGTATTGTGTCAGCCAAAGCAGTGCGTCGGATTGCAAACTGGCAAAATAGCTCCATGCTTGATTTCACAGCGCTATCCAAAGCTACTTCCACACTCGCCAGTGCGATACGAGATGCAGGTCAACGCCCACAAGATTTGCTTGCGAGGGTTGGTTGTATTCAGCGTTTTGAATGCAGTTATGAGCTGTGCATCAAGTCGCTGCGCCGGCAGCTCGAAGAATTGGCCGATAGCCCGGCAGACATTGACGCACTGGGCTACAAAGACATGCTGCGCGTGGCTGTGGAGCGCAGCTTGATTGAAGATGCTCTGCCTTGGTTTGGCTTTCGAGAGCTGCGCAACATCACATCGCACGCTTACGATCCAGACAAGGCGGCTCATGTGTTTGATGGAATCCCGGCTTTTTTAGACCATGCGCAGCGCTTGCTCGCGCGGCTGATGCCTAATGACTCTGACTTGCGGCGGAATAAGCCATGAGCGAGACCCATCTGGCTTTGACACCCGGCCAGTTGCGCGAGGTACTGACCGTGCTTCACGCCTATGCACCCCGCCACAGCGCAAAGGCTTTTGGATCAAGGGTTCGCTTGGGGTCTGAAGTGAATGCTCTGAAATCGCATGCCGACTTGGACATAGCGTTGACGGGCAGCCCGCTCGCACTGCACGAGATGTTTGCGCTGCGCGATGCGTTCAGCGAAAGCGACCTGCCCTTTCGCGTGGATGTGCTGATGAGTGAGGATTTACCAGCGTATTGGCTAAATGCTATCAGTTGGGTTGACCTGACACCTAAGCAATAACGTCAAGCAACTAACTTTTAAACACTTTGAAGCGATGAATTACGCTGACTTGTGTGCAACTCAACTATTTATAAATTGTTGATAAAAATGCGTGAAATCTTGTTTCCGAACTATTTGACATCATGATGCTCACAAAACTGCAATGCACCCGTATGATTCTCGGTTGTTTGTCTACAGTCTATGTTTGAGCGCTATTGAATGTCGTCCCCCGGTTTGAATCTCGCCCAGCAAGAAGCCGTGAATTTTTTGCATGGGCCGTGTTTGGTGTTGGCAGGAGCGGGCTCGGGCAAGACGCGGGTGATCACGCACAAGATTGCGCGGCTGATTGCAGCGGGCGTGCCGCCAGAGCGGATTGCGGCGATCACATTTACCAACAAAGCAGCGGCTGAGATGCGCGAGCGGGCGAAGGCTTTGCTGATGGCGCAAATGGGCAAGGCGGGCGCGAAAGCGGCCGGGCAAGTGGTGATTTGCACGTTTCATGCGCTGGGCGTGCGCATGCTGCGCGAGAGCGGGGAAGCGGTGGGCTTGAAGCCGATGTTTTCTATTCTCGATACCGATGATGTGCTCGCGATGATCAAAGACGCTGGCGGCAATACAGACAACAAGCAGGCGCGGATTTGGCAGTGGGCGATCAGCGGCTGGAAGAATGCGGGCCTCAATTCTGCGCAAGCGATGGCTCAGGCTAAGGATGACGACGAACGCGCGGGAGGCAAAGGCGACCTTGTGGTCGCGGCCAAAATCATGGAGCGTTATGAAGAGCGGCTGACGGCCTATCAAGCGGTGGATTTTGATGATTTGATTGGTCTGCCGCTCAAAATGCTATCGATTAGTGAGCAGGCTGCGCAGGTTTGGCGCGAGAAATACGCGCATATCTTGGTGGATGAGTATCAGGATACCAATGCGGTGCAGTATGAGCTTTTGAAGCGAATGATGAGCAGCCCTGCACGCTTTACGACGGTGGGCGACGACGATCAATCGATCTACGGCTGGCGCGGCGCGACGCTGGATAACCTGAAAAAACTCCCGCTTGATTTCCCCGAACTCAAAGTCATCAAGCTGGAGCAAAACTATCGCTCGACCAACACGATTCTCAAAGCGGCCAACAATGTGATTGGGCCGAATCCGAAGCTCTTCCCGAAAAAGCTGTGGAGCGATTTGGGCGAAGGCGAGCCCGTGCGCATTGTGGATGCAGACAACGAGGAGCATGAGGCGGAGCGCGCTGTGGCGCGGATTCAATCGCTGCGCGCTGGCTCGGAAGTCTCCCAAGGCCCGCAATACAAAGAGTGGAAAGATTTTGCGATTTTGTATCGTGCGAACCATCAAGCGCGCTTGCTGGAGCAGGCGCTTCGCAAAGCGAATATTCCTTATAAAGTCAGCGGCGGGCAGAGCTTTTTTGATCGCGCGGAGATCAAAGATTTGTGCGCTTGGCTGCGGCTGCTGACCAACAACGACGATGACCCTGCATTTCTTCGCGCCGTCACTGCGCCAAAGCGCGGCATTGGCCACACGACGCTCCAGCAGCTCGGCCTCTTCGCTTCGCAATACAAGCTCAGCATGTTTGAGGCGCTGTTTTCTAACTCGCTCTCCGCGTCGATCAACGCGCGGAGTATCGGCGGTTTGCATGAATTTGGCCGCTATTTGAATGACTTGGAATACCGCGCTCGCCACACCTCGGGCTTTGAAGCAGCAGGCGAATTCTTGCGCGATTGGCTGAAAGACATTGGCTACGAAAAGCACTTGATGGAAAGCGAAGACAACGAGAAACTCGCGGCGTCGCGCTGGACGAACGTGCTCGATTTCATCGAATGGATGGCCAAGCGCTGCGGCGGGCAGGTCGATGATGCGGCGGCGCTCACGATGAGCACTGAAGCCAAATCACTTTTCGAGGTGATTCAAACGATCTCTTTGCTCTCAACGCTCACTGCCAAAGAAGGCGCTCAAAACGTGGTGACGCTCTCTACCTTGCATGCCTCCAAAGGCTTGGAGTGGCCACATGTGATGTTAGCTGGCGTGGTCGAAGGCTTGCTGCCTTTCAAGCCCGAAGAAGCCGATGGCACGAAGCCGATCGAGGGAAAGATGTCAGAGAGTCTGGCGCTGCGCATTCAAGAAGAGCGGCGTCTCATGTATGTCGGCATCACGCGAGCTCAAAGAACGCTCTCGGTCAGCTACCCCAAGCGCCGCAAAAAGGGGCGCGATACCGTGGCTGGCATTCCCAGCCGCTTCATTGCGGAGATGGCTTTGGATCAAGCGACAACCAAGGAAAATCCAATGAATCGCTTGGCCGCGCTCAAAGCAGAATTTGCCAAAAAGGCAGCGCAAGCATCAGCGGACAAGGCCGCCATGCCAGCGTAGGAAGGGGCGACCATGCGATTTCGATTTACTCTTATTTTGATAGCGCTTTGCGCAGTATTGATGCCGGCTACTGGCCAAAATGGCTTAAAAATTGATGAGAGAACAGCTTCTGGCTGCACCGATGCGAAAGATCTCGTCAACACCGATCTTTTCGGCGCTTGGACTTTGGAGTTGCAGAGCGGTACAAACAATTCCAGCACCACGCGATTAACGCTAGTGCGCAACCCAGAATTTGCTGAATCGCTCGCTGGGAATTTCATGCAAGGCGCGATTCGCCATGAAGTGTTTGGCGATATTGAAAACAGCGTGCTGGATTTAGAAGAAAGCAACAACGGCAAAGACATCATCGCCATTTGGAAGGGCAGCGTGGTGGGCGGCAGTTGCGGCAAAGCCATCACCGGCACGCGGCGCATCGTGAGCACGCAGGCCGAGCAAAACTTTGTGTTGCGGCGAACGGGCTGGTGAGTCTTGCTGGTGAGTCTGTAAGAGCAATGCCAAGCGGCGCGACTGTTTGCCAATGATCGCCCTAAAATATCTTTTTGGCCTCTGCGTCATACACAGCAGCGCTCCCGTGCTCGCCATGGCGCTGATGGCGCAAGCAGACAGTAGCCAATGCGCCAGCCACTTCGCACAAAGCCAGAAATTGCTCGCAGAACAGCAGCGCATCGCCCCAGCAGCAACGACCGCCGGCTCAACCAAACGCTTGCCGCAAAGCCAAGCCACGCCCGGCCAGCGCGATATTGCTTGGGCTTGGCTGGCCTCGCCCACGGCGCGCTATCCGCATGCTTCGATGGGCTCTTCTCTGCATGCCGCCAGTTTGCATGTGATGGGGCAAGACGGTCGCACCGCGAGCATGCAATTGCCTAAGCAGCGCGTATTTGAAGATTTGCAACCGCGCTTGGTCGATTTGGATGGCGATGGCAGCGACGAGATCGTCGTGATTGAAGCCGATACCGAACGCGGCGCGGCCTTGGTGGCCTACGGATTGCCGCGCTCTGGCAAAGTGCTCGAAGAGCGTGCGCGGAGCGCTTATCTTGGGCTTCCCTTTCGCTGGCTCAGCCCTGTCGGTTTTGCGGATTTCGATGGCGATGGAAAGCTCGATATCGCCAGCGTCACCACACCCCACATCGGTGGCGTACTGACGCTGTATCGCTACGCGCCACCGCGCATCGAGCCGTTTGCCAAAGCCATGGATGTCTCGAACCATCAAATGGGTGACCCGAATTTGCAAATGCACGCCATCCTCGCGTTGCCAAGCCAGCGCCCTACCGTCATCGTGCCCGATATGACCCGTCGGGCACTGCATGCACTGCGCTGGGAAACTGACAATGGCAGGATCGATGGTAAAGCGCAATGGAAGGAGCTGGCCGATGTCAAACCGCTACCGGGTCGTGTGAATATCTTGCTGCCGCTCAACACAGGATCGGCCTGCGCACAGCTCGCCGACAACAGTTGGTGGCGCATTGACCTGATGCCATGATTTTTGAAGCGCTACTGTTTCAATAGCGCTTTACGCAGATTTCATGCCGCCTAGGTGCCGATTCTGCACAAAAAAATGCCAGCTAGCTCGAAAGCCAGCGGGCAAACATCCTCAGGAGACTCTCGTTTGAAACTCTTGTATTAGCGGTTGTAAGCGGTCTCGCCGTGACTGGAAATATCCAAACCTTCGCGCTCTTCTTCTTCAGAGACGCGCAGGCCGATCACGAGATCCACCAGCTTGAAGGCAATGAAAGCGACGACTGCAGACCACACGATCGTGATCAACACGCCTTGCAACTGAATCCACACTTGACCGCCGATGCTGTAACCCTCGCCGACCTTGTTGGTCACGTAATCAAACACGCCCGTACCGCCCAACGATGGCGCGGCAAACACGCCGGTGAGCAATGCGCCCACGATGCCGCCTACGCCATGGACGCCAAAGACATCAAGAGAATCATCTGCACCGAGCATGCGCTTTAAGCCATTGACACCCCACAGGCAAGCAAAGCCAGCCACGAGGCCGATGATGATCGCGCCCATCGGGCCGACGAAGCCGCAAGCCGGCGTGATCGCGACCAAGCCAGAGACTGCACCCGAAGCCGCGCCGAGCATCGAAGCTTTGCCTTTAGACAAGGCCTCGCCTGCAATCCAAGCCAAAGCTGCGGCAGAAGTTGCCACCAAGGTGTTCATAAAGGCCAGCGCAGTGATGCCATTGGCTTCTAAGTTAGAGCCTGCATTGAAGCCAAACCAACCGAACCACAACATCGCCGCGCCAACCATCGTCAGCGTCAAGCTGTGAGGTGTCATGGATTCTTTGCCGTAGCCAATGCGTTTGCCAATCACATACGCACCCACCAAACCAGCCACAGCGGCATTGATGTGAACGACTGTGCCGCCCGCAAAATCAAGCGCGCCTTTTGTCCACAAAATACCGGCGGCAGCTTGTACTTTCTCAAGAGATGCTGCATCAGTGATCGCATCTGGGCCAGCCCAGTACCACACCATGTGGGCAATCGGGATGTAGCTGAAGGTGAACCACAACACAGAAAAAGCGAGCACAGCAGAGAACTTAATGCGCTCAGCAAATGCACCAACAATCAGAGCGCAAGTAATTGCGGCGAATGTGGCTTGGAATGCAACGAAGGAGAGCTCAGGAATCACCACGCCTTTGGAGAAAGTCGCAGCCACTGAATCGGGCGTGATGCCTTTGAGGAACAGCTTATCGAAGCCCCCAAAGAATTGCCCATCACCGCCGAAAGCCAAGGTGTAGCCATAGACAGCCCAAAGCACGTAAATCAAAGCGCTCACCACGAAGACTTGCATCAGCACAGAGAGCATGTTTTTGCTGCGCACCAAGCCGCCATAAAACAGTGCAAGGCCAGGAATCGTCATGAAGATCACCAGCGCAGTTGCAATCGTCATCCAAGCCGTATCGCCTTTATTGGGAACAGGCGCTGCAGCAGCAGCAGGGGACGCCGCAGGTGCAGTTGGCGCTGGAGCAGCTACTGCAGCCGCCGGTGCAGCAGCTTCAGGCTTAGCTTCAGTCGCGGCGGCTGCAGCTGGAGCCGTAGTCGTAGTCGTTGCCGTTGCCGTTTGTGCAACAGCAAAACTGCCGCCTACGGTTAAAGCCCATCCGAGGGCGAGGCAGGTGAATAGTTTTTTCATAGGTTTCACTCTTTTGGGAAGTTAAAGGGCTTCTTTGCCGGTTTCGCCGGTTCGGATGCGCACAACTTGCTCTAAGTCATACACAAAAATCTTGCCATCGCCAATTTTGCCGGTGCGGGCTGCGCCTTCAATGGCTTCGATCACGCGCTCGACCAGATCATCAGACACAGCGGCTTCTATCTTGACCTTGGGCAAGAAATCGACCACATACTCCGCGCCGCGATACAGCTCGGTGTGGCCCTTTTGACGGCCAAAGCCTTTGACTTCTGTGACGGTGATGCCTTGCACGCCCATGCCCGAGAGTGCTTCGCGCACCTCGTCGAGCTTGAACGGTTTGATGATGGCGGTGACAAGTTTCATGTGTTCTCCTTATTTTGTGACTCGCAGATCAGAAGCTGTATTTAGCGCCAAGAACCAAGCTGCCTTTGCCTTTGTTTTTGTTTTTGGAGGTCAGATAAGCTTTGGTGTCGGTATCGATGTAAGCAAGCGAGCCAGAGAAACCGCTGCCAAAATCTTTGTTAACGGTCAAGGCGTAGTCGGTATATGAAGCGGTTGCCGTATTTTTAATTGACTGGTAGCCAACGTGCGGCACCAAACTGAAACCGTTGCCCAAATCAAAAGTGGCAGACAAATCAACGTAGTAGCTGCCTTTACTGTTGGCAAATCCGAATGTGTTGCTCACACTCTGCGAGTATTTTGCGGTGACAGGGCCGTAGGTCAATGCACCATACAACTCAGTCGTATTGGCATTTGCGCCAATATTGACATACTTGTTGGATGGGTAGAGGTAATGCAACAGGCCAACATCGTAGGCTAGATCGCCAACAGCGCCTTTGTATCCACCGTAGAAATCAATTTCGACCGCTGTTTTGCCTGCATTGACTCCGGCTGTCTTACCATCGTCTTTGATCCAATCGATAGTGGATACCCATGTACCCAAGTAAAGGCCACTTTTGTGAGCAAAATCTGCACCGCCTGACAGAGCCGGCTTAAGACTCGATTGGCTGATACCGCGATAACGGTAGTCAGTCGTTGCGCCGACGTTGTAGCTCAGTGTGTAATCTGGCTCGGGTGCTTTGGCTTGTGCAAACGCGCCCACAGCGGCAACGGACAGCAATGCAGCGACAGAGATTTGAGAGAGTTTCATGGTTTTCCTTTAAGTAGATCGAGAATAAATGCAAATGTGTCCTCACAAATGCACGGATCGTGCCAATTTTCTCAACCCAGTTTTTGCGCTTGATATATGATTTTAAATACAGTAATATGGTGCATGTGCTCGATTTTCTTAACGATAGGCTAGTGACTTTTAACTGCCATATTCGAAACGCACCAAATAAGGGATTAATTCATGTCAGGCTTTTCTTTGGTGCATTCACGAGCTTTAATGGGCCTGCGCGCCTTATCGGTGCAGGTGGAAGTGCATCTGGCCAATGGGCTGCCCAGCTTCACGCTGGTCGGCTTGGCCGATACGGAGGTCAAAGAGTCACGTGAGCGGGTGCGCTCGGCCATTGCCAATGCGGGGCTGGAGTTTCCGAGCAACAAGAAAATCGTTGTGAATTTAGCGCCTGCCGATATCCCCAAAGATTCAGGCCGTTTTGATTTGCCGATTGCGCTGGGCATTTTGGCCGCCAGTGGGCAGATTGATGGCTCAAAGCTCGTGGGGCATGAGTTTGCAGGTGAGCTCTCACTCTCGGGGCAATTGAGGCCTGTGCAGGGCGCGCTGGCGATGGCTTTGGGCATGGCATTGGCGCATGATCACAGCACCGGGCTGCCGCCCATTTTGGTGTTGCCGCAAGGCAGCGCCGAAGATGCCAGCCTGGTGCCAGATGCGCGGGTGATACGGGTGGCGCACTTGCTGGATGTGGTGGCGCGGTTTGCACAAGCCAAGCAAGCTGCAGGTGGCGCATCAACGGCAGTCAACACGCCCGACGCAGATACGGGCTGGACGATTTTGAAAGCGCCTGATCACAAGGCAAGCACCACGCTGGCCGATATGGCAGAAGTCAAAGGCCAGCAGGCCGCCAAAAGAGCGCTGGAAATCGCCGCTGCTGGCGGCCACAGCGTGCTGATGGTGGGCGCGCCGGGCACCGGCAAATCTATGCTGGCGCAGCGCTTTGCAAGCATCTTGCCTGCGATGAGCACGCAAGAAGCGCTGGAATCCGCTGCTGTGTTGAGCTTGGCAGGCCAGTTCAAAGCGGAGCGATGGAGTCAGCGCGTGGTGCAAGCGCCGCACCACACCGCCAGCGCCGTGGCATTGGTGGGAGGTGGCTCACCGCCTCGGCCTGGCGAGATTTCGCTGGCTCACGAAGGCGTTTTATTTTTGGATGAATTGCCACATTTCCCACGCGCTTCTTTGGAGGCTTTGCGCGAGCCACTGGAGAGCGGGCAAATCAGTATTTCGCGGGCGGCGCAGCGTGCCGTCTTCCCCGCTCGCTTTCAGCTGATTGCGGCGATGAATCCTTGCCTATGCGGCCACTTGGGCTCGCGCACGAAGACTTGCAAATGCACGCCCGATCAAATTGATCGTTATCAAGGCAAGCTCTCAGGCCCACTGCTAGATCGCATTGACATTCATGTGGAAGTGCAGGCGATGGATCCTGAGGATTTGCTGCAATCATCGGCGCAAGCGGCGAGCGCGATTCAGCCGGAAAGCAGCGCTGCAATTGCTGAGCGGGTTCAACTCGCGAGGCAGCGCAGCATGGCGCGGCAGGGCATGCTCAATCGTGCGCTGGAAGGCAAGGCTTTGGAAGATCAGATCGTGCTCGATGAAGCGGCAAGAAAGTTTCTCAATACCGCAGCAGCCCGGCTGGGCTGGTCTGGCCGATCGATTCATCGCGCATTGAAAGTGGCTCGCACAATTGCAGATTTGGCTGGAGCGCGGAGCACGCAAGTCACGCATGTGGCCGAGGCGATTCAGTATCGGCGGGTCTTGCGTTCTCAGGGCTAGTTTTTAAGTATTTTCGGTGTTTCGCAGTCGTATTTATTGCGTAGCGTGCTATCGATTTTGTAGTGTTCGGAGTGTTTCTTTTTGGATGCAGCGGCTGCGAGGCAAAGGGCTACTGTGTCTACCTCATGGTTCCAGCTCGGGAGGATGGCGACACCTGTCGCCTGAAATAACGATAAAAGCGCTTTGCGCTTTTTAGCCCTGCGCTGCAAAAATCGGCAGCCACAGTAGCCCTTTGCCTCGCGACCTGTTTGGAGCGCAAAACATCTTCGCTCGCCAATTGTGGCAAAAGCAAATCGTATTTACGCACTGCGATCCTGCTTCGCCGCGCCAATCACTGGCCTGTGGGAGCCGTATTCGGGCGGGCGATTTTTGCATCGCAGCGTTTAAAAACGCTTGCGTTTTTCGTCGTTATCTTAGGCGACGGGTGTCGCCATACTCGCGAGAAGGAACCATGAGCCCGCCCGAATACGGCTTCCACAGGCAATGGCGCACTAGAAATCTAAGAACAAAACAAGGCTCTAGCCGGCACAGAACATGCGCAAATTGCTACGAAATTTATAGCGTCTGAGCGATCGCAATATACTCAGCCACTGGCACTTCCTCTGCCCTTCGCTGTTCATCAAACTCACCAGAAAATCCCCGCTCAACAAGCCAGCGCCCCAGCGTGTGGCGCAAAATTTTCCGCCGTTGACTGAACGCAACTTTGACCAATTCTTCCAGCAACTCAGGCTTCAATACAGCCGGCTCGGCACGAGGAGTCATCCGCACCACCGCACTTTGCACGCGCGGCGACGGATCGAAGGCCTCGGGTGGCACAGCGAGGAAATTCTCCATCTCGTAGCGCCATTGCAACATCACCGATAAGCGGCCGTAATCCGATGTCGAAGGCTTGGCCACCATGCGATCAATCACTTCTTTTTGCAGCATGAAATGCTGATCTGCAATCAACGGGGCAAACGGAAGAAGATGAAAAAGAATCGGTGTGGAGATGTTGTAGGGCAGATTGCCTACCAGACGTAGTTTCGGCAGCTTCGGAAGCTTGGGTGCATTTACTATCAATTCAGTAGCACTTTGCGCAATAGATACGCCGGCGAAGTCCACTTTTAGTACATCAGATTCAATCACGCGCACATTCTCGCGTGTCCGCCAATATGTGGCTAAATCACGATCCAGCTCGATCACAGTAATTTGCCCAAGACGCGCGAGCAATGGCTGCGTGAGCGCGCCCAAGCCAGGGCCGATCTCAATCATCTGATCAGTGTTCATCGGCGAGATGGCATCAACGATGGCTTCAATCAGCGCGCCATCGACCAAGAAATGTTGGCCGAAGCGCTTGCGCGGAATGTGCTTCACGTTAAATGCGCTTAAGCCAAATCAAACGGTGGCTCATCACTGCGGGCTCTCGCGCAGCTCAACATAGGCACGCGCGCGCAAATCTTGCGCCCAAGTCAGGAAGGCTTCATCGAGCTTTTTCTCGCGCAGTGCGCCGCGTGCTGCCTCGCGTTGCTCACGCTCCGTCATTTTTCGCTCGCGTCGCTCTTGCACTTGGATCAAATGCACGCCGAAACGCGATGTGAGTGGTTCGCTGATTTGACCGTTTGCCAGCGAATTCATGACCTCTTCAAACTCTGGCACAAACTGCCCGGGCACAGCCCAGCCCAGATCGCCGCCCTCTTTGGCTGAGCCGTCTTGCGAATTGTCTCGAGCCGCTGCCGCAAAGTCGAGCCCGCCGACAATGCGTTTGCGCAATTCAGTCAGCCGCTCGCGCGCCACGGATTCAGACAGCTGCGCACTGGTGCGCAGCAAGATATGGCGCGCACGGGTTTGCGGCACGGCGAGGTTGTCAAAACCCGGCAGGCGCTTATCAACCAGTTTGAGCACATGGAATCCTGCGCCTGAGCGCACAGGCGCTGCCACGCCGCCAGCGGCTAAATTTTGCGTAGCATCCACAAAGAGGCCTGGATAACGCTCTGTACTTCTTAGCCCCATCACGCCACCGTTGTCTCGCGCACCGGGTGCATCCGAGAGCTCACGCGCTAGTCCTGCAAAATCTTCGCCGCCTCTGGCGCGCTCAAAAGCGCGCTGCGCTTTGGCTGACAGAGGCGCAATTTGCGCCTCTGTCGCGTTGTCGGGCACAGCAATCAGAATTTGTGCGATGTTGATCTCCACCTCGCCGGCAGGCGTATCGCGCTGTTCGCGGATGAATGCATCCAGCTCAGCTTCCGTGATGCGCACGCGTGGCTCGACTTCTCGCTCGCGCACGCGCTGCAGCAAAATCTCGTCGCGCAAACTGTTTCGCAATGTGTTGATATCCACGCCGTCAGAGAGCATGCGCTGGCGAAACTGCTCCATGGACAGTTGATTTTGGCGAGCGATATTTTGCATGGCATTGTCAATCGCTTGCGCGTCCACACGGATGCCGTTATCGCGTGCCAATTGTGTTTGCGTGCGTTCGCCAATTAAGCGCTCACGCACTTGGTTAAACAGCTCATCGCGAGGGGGCATGGCACCGCCTCTGCTGCTTAACTGCTGCTCAATTTGAAGCATCCGGTTGCGCACATCTTGATTCGTGATCGGCTCAGAATTGACGATGGCAACAATAAAGTCTGCGCTCCTCTGGCTGGTATCTTGCGCGGATCGCCCGAGATTCAAATTCGGGCTGGCCCGCAAGCCTTGAGCCTGCGCGAAGCTCAGCAGTCCGAGCGCGAGGGCAAGTGCCAAACTAACTGTGCGCATGGACAAGCGCTCAGCGCCAAAGTAGGGAATACGCAGAGATAACATCACAAAATCACTCATAGTTACTAAACCGGCTCGGCGAATTTTCGATTTTCTCACGGAGCAACTGATAGCGCGGCACGTTGCGCTGCAAAACAGCAAGCGGGCTGGAGCCTAAGCGGGCAAAGCCCACGAATTCCATCTGGAACAAAATTCGCTTGGTCGAGGAGCTGGTCGTGGTTTGTAGGCGCTCCACGGCCACACGAGACAACCAACTGCCGCCATCATATTCAAAACCAAGAATCGTATCGACGGGGCGGTTATCGCGCATGCTGTAATTTAAACGCCCCACCGAATACCAGCGGCCTTTGCCTTGGCCTTGCCCGACTCCCATGTCTTTGCCTTTATCACCCCACAAATCGTTGAGTGGCCATTGCCAGCCGAGCTCGATTTGCTCACTCGTGCTACGGTTTAAGCGATAGGTGGCGCTGACCACGCGATATGGGCTGGGGGTATAGCGTGCGCTGAGCGTACTGCGCTGGGAGCGGCGAATATCGGGCTTGTATTGCACCGTGCCATCAAACTGCCAGCGAGAATCCCAGTTGATCGTGCCACCAAAGAGCATGTCAGAGAAGCGCGAGTTGTCGCTCAATCCGCCTGGCAGCGTAACGCGTTGATCCGTGAAGCGCAGGCGCTGCGCATAGTTCAAACGAATGACTTCAGCGCCACTGCTCGGGTTAATCAAACGTGACATCACGCCGAGCGTGAGCAAGTTGTTGTCAGAAATGCGGTCTTGGCCGTTGAAGGCGTTTTCGCTAAAGATGGTGGCGAAGTTAAAGTCATTCGCGCCGCTGTCGTAGATGGGCAACGATGATTGGTTTCTGAATGGCGTGTAGGTGTAGAAAGCGCGGGGTTCGAGCGTCTGTGTGAAAGCCCGACCAAAGTAATCGGCATCGCGCTCGAAGACCAAACCACTATCGAGACTCAGCGTCGGCACGAGGCGCGAAGCGGAGCGGCTGCCACTTTGCGGGCCGGTGGACAATGGCGCATCAAAGCTGTAAGCGCTGCCGTGCAGTTGTACTTTAGGGATGATGAAGCTGCCCGGCGTAATGAACGGGCGAGACATTTGCGCCGACGCATAGCTGCGTTGGGCGTTAGGCTGCAAGGTCAAAGCACTCGCCGCAGAAAAGCGCGTGGTGTCCAGCTCAAATTGATAATCCAATCCGCCATGATTGACGCGGTTGTAGCGAGCGTTAAGCTGAGGCAAGCGGTCGTAAGGCGGGATGAGCACCGAGGTGCTTTGTTGCAAAGTTTGCCACTTCAAAGCGCGGCTGAAAGCACTCCATGCACCGCTGCTCCAAGCCACACTCGCATCATTGGCCAGCAAGCGCTGCGTGAGCGAAGTTGTGGCGCGGGGGAAATCGCGCCAATAGTCATCATCACTCACCCGATTGAGGCTGAGATTCACGCTCACATTGCCCACCGCAGGCAGCCCCGTATCGAGTGTTCCGCTGTGCGCTGTGGCCAGCCCCCAGCGGCTGCGGCTGCGCAAGCGGTCGCTGGGCATCACGTCAAGCCGCGCTTTACCCAAATAATCGCGCTCCAAATAACGAAATTCTGCGCCCACGTTCACGCCGCGCCGCGACAAAATAGCAGGATTGAGCGTCAGATCGCGATTGGGCGCAAGGTTAAGGTAGTAGGGCACAACGACATCCAACCCGCTGATGTTGTCGATGTTGATGGTGGGAGGCAGCCAACCGCTTTTGCGCGCATCGGAGAGCGGAAAGGTGAGAAACGGCACCGCCAAAATCGGCACGCCTTTAAACTCCAGCCGCGCGCCACTGGCCTCGCCGATATCGGTTTCGCTGTCAATGCGCACTTGTTGGCCTTTGACGGCCCATTCGGTGGAATCTTCAATCCCCGGCTCTTTGTGCCACACCGAATAGCGGCCATCGCGGATCACCGAGCGCTGCGCATCTACAAAATCCACGCGCGCGGCCTCGCCTCGCCCATTGTTTTTCAGCAGGCGAAAACGCGGATTAAGAAAGAAACCCTCAAGTGCATCGACGCGCAGCTGGCCTTCTGTGCCTTCATAAATATTGCCATCACGGTTGAGATACAAATTTCCGCGCAATTTGGCCAAATCATCGGGCTGGTAATACTCGATGCGATCCGCTCGCAGCACGGTGCCGGCGCGGCGCAGCTCAGCGTTGCCTTCAATGACGGTCTCTAGCTCAGGGCGGCCTGTGATGCGGTCGCCCAGCACATAGGTGGGTAAGTTTTTGCGTTCCGTAGGGATGAGTTTTTCTTGAAGCTGATGGGTGAGTTTGAGCTGGATGCCTTGCTTTGAGCCGGCTGTCAATCCGTGTACTAAACCACCTTGCGCCCAAACAGGCGTGACAGCAAACATCCACGCCACCGCCCAAGCAATCGGCTTGGCCTTGAACTGAAGAAGCTCTGAATAGAGGGGAGCAGACTGAGGCAAGCGCATGCGGCGTAGCTGATTTTTGAAGCTGTGAGAAATCGGTTTGTACAAAACGGTTTATACAATCAGATTATCCATGAGCAATACCGCCTTTCCTCTTTCGCACACCGATTCCGTGACTTGGGGCGATGCTGCCCGTGAAAAGGCCTTTGTCAATTGGCTGTCTTCAATAACGCCCGCGCACAGTCTCAAGCCTCAGACACTTCGCATCGCAAGCGCCGATGCGAGCTTTCGCCGCTATCTGCGCCTTGATGCAATTGACGGATCGCCGCGCATCATCATGGATGCGCCGCCGGATAAGGAGAACAGTAAACCTTTCGTCAACATAGCAGCCTTATTGCACGAAGCCGGCCTGCTCGCGCCGCAAGTGCTTTGCTGGGATGAGCCGCTGGGCTTCATGCTGCTCAGCGACATGGGCGCACAGACCATGATGCAGGGCATAAATACCGAAGAGCCCCATGCCAACTACGGCCGCTACATGCAGGCCACCGATGCGCTGATCCAGTGGCAACTCGCCTCCAAGCCGGGCATTTTGCCGATTTACGACGAAGCGCTGCTGCGCCGCGAGCTCTCGCTGTTTCCCGACTGGTATATCGCCAAGCATCGCCAATTCACGCTCGATGCCAAGCAGCAGCAGACGATGCAAAGCGCTTTCGATCTGATCGTGCGCCGCAATTTGGCTGCGCCCAGCGTCTACGTGCATCGCGATTTCATGCCGCGCAATTTGATGCTGACCGAGCCTGATCGTCTCGGTGTTTTGGATTTTCAAGATGCCGTCTATGGCCCGATCAGCTACGACATTGCCTCGCTCATGCGCGATGCCTTCTTATCATGGGATGAAGAATTCGTGCTCGATGTGACCGTGCGTTACTGGGAGAAAGCGCGCAAAGCAGGGCTGATGGAATTTGAAGATTGGTCATCTGATTTCGGCGCTTTCTACCGCGCTGTCGAGTGGATGGGCTTGCAGCGCCACCTCAAAGTCGCCGGCATCTTCGCGCGGCTCACACTGCGCGATGGTAAAGAAAAATATTTGGCCGATGCGCCACGCTTCATCCACTACATCCGCAGCACCTGCAACCGCTACCGCGAGCTCGGGCCGTTCCTCAAAGTCATAGACGAGATCGAAGGCTTGCAGGAGCAAAGCGGCTGGGCGTTTGGTCGGGTTTGATGTGGCACACCAGCCACCAGCCACGTTTATATGAAAAAAGTGCCTTTAGCCCACATAGAATCTGCGTGAAGCGCTATTAAATTTATAGTAAAACATTTTTTATGCCACGTATCTACACGCCGCAAAGCCTAGCCTCTGGCGGAGCCATCGCGCTCGACGCAGCGGCAGCGCGCCATGTGCAGGTGCTGCGCATGCAGCCCGGCGGGGAGTTGACACTTTTCAACGGCCAAGGCGGCGAATTTGAAGCGAAAGTCTCGCTGATGGGGCGCTCAGAAGTGCAAGTGCAAGTCGGCGCGCATCACATTTTTGAACGCGAGGCCAGAGTGCAAGTGCATCTGGCCATCAGCATGCCGGCCAACGAACGCATGGATTGGCTGATCGAAAAAGCCACGGAGCTCGGCGCGGCTAGCATCCAACCGCTCATGAGTGAGCGCAGTGTTTTACGCCTTGCGGGCGAGCGTGCCGAGAAAAAAGCAGCCCACTGGCAAACCGCAGCCATCGCTGCGTGCGAGCACTGCGGGCGCAATCGCGTTCCGACCGTCTTCGCCCCCATTTCTTATCAAAAATGGTTGTTAGCCTATATGGAATCTGCGCAGAGTGCTACTGAATCAATAGCATCTTCTCGCACAGCGAAAGCCATTCTGTCTCTCCATCCAACAGCCATCCGTGCCGCAGACTGGGCTAAAAAACAAGGCGATGCGCCCTTGCTTTGCTTAGCCGGGCCCGAAGGCGGCTTCAGCCCAGCAGAAGGACAAGCAGCGCTCGATGCAGGCTTCACGCCCATCACTCTAGGCGAGCGCATACTACGGTCAGAGACGGCGCCCCTAGCCGCCTTGGCACTTTGGACACTCCAAAATTAAATGGGGTCAGACCCCATTTAATTTTTGAAAAAGACACCTCATGAACAAAAATCTCTGGCTGCTCGCGCTCGCGCAAGGCCTGTTTCTCACGAACAACGTCGTTTTCATCGCCATCAACGGCTTGGTCGGCTTAG
>JANMDU010000138.1:0-17459 GCA_031376455.1 Variovorax sp.
GCAGCCGATGATTGAGGCGATGATCGATACTGCGCCGAGCATCATCGGATAAATCACAGCGGCTGTGCCTGAGCTAGACAGCAGCAATGCGCCTAGCACCATCGTGGCAATCAGCGTTACGGCATAAGTTTCAAACAAGTCAGCGGCCATGCCAGCGCAGTCGCCCACGTTGTCGCCCACGTTATCGGCAATCACGGCTGGGTTGCGTGGGTCATCTTCTGGGATGCCAGCTTCCACTTTGCCCACCAAATCCGCGCCGACGTCAGCGCCCTTGGTAAAAATGCCGCCGCCTAAGCGCGCGAAGATCGAAATCAGCGATGAGCCGAAGGCAAAACCGATCAGTGGATTGAGCATTTTGGCTAAGTTTTTATCAGGTGTCATCGCGCCGTTGCCGACCAGAAACCAATAAAAAATCGCCACGCCAAGCAAACCCAAGCCCACCACCAGCATGCCGGTGATCGCGCCGCCCCGGAAGGCAACATCCAGCGCGGGGCCAATGCCTTTGGTGGCGGCTTGTGCGGTGCGCACGTTGGCACGCACCGACACATTCATACCGATGAAGCCGCAAGCGCCCGAGAGCACTGCACCCACCACAAAGCCCAGAGCAGACATGCCGTCAAGGAATAAACCAATCAAAATCGCCAGCACAACGCCCACGATGGTGATGGTTTTGTATTGCCGCGCTAGGTAAGCGGCAGCGCCAGTTTGAATGGCCGCTGCAATTTCTTGCATGCGGGCATTGCCTGCATCTTGCGAAAGAATCCAACTGCGTGCCCAAACGCCGTAGACTACGGCCGCTAGGCCACAAAGCAGCACGATGATCAGCGGTAAATTGCCTGTCATATTTATTTCTCCAATTTAGTTTTGACGTAGAGGACGCAACGAACAAGCGCTGCGCCCACCGCGTTGCTTCCTTATCCACACCTGAGTGGGCGACAATTGGCCAACCCATGGAATTTAGCTTGAAAACGTGACGGATTCGACGTTTGAAGGCCTCGTGTCAGTAAAATCAGGGTTAATACTTGCTTTGTTTAAATTTGTTTTTATAAAGAGACCACCATGTCCCTCGACCACGTGCCACCCGGCAAAAATGCACCGCATGAATTCAATGTCATCATTGAAATTCCGATGAATGCTGACCCGATCAAATACGAAGTTGACAAAGAATCCGGCGCGATTTTCGTAGATCGCTTCATGAGCACTGCGATGCATTACCCGACGAACTATGGCTACATTCCTAAAACTTTGAGCGGCGATGGTGATCCGGTAGATGTGCTTGTGATCACGCCCGTGCCGCTCATCCCCGGTGTGGTGATCACCTGCCGAGCCATTGGCATTTTGAAAATGGAAGACGAGGCGGGCGAAGATGGCAAATTACTCGCCGTGCCTATTGATAAAAAATGCAGCCTGTACACGCAATGGAAAAAGCCTGAAGACTTGAACCCACTGCGTCTGCGCACCATTTCCCACTTCTTTGAGCATTACAAAGATTTGGAAGAAGGCAAATGGGTCAAAGTGCTGGGTTGGGAAGGCTTAGACGCGGCGCACAAAGAAATCATCGATGGCATGGCGGCCTACAGCGCTTCTGAAAAATAACGACTGCTTCAATGCATCGCACGATCTTCACCACGCCCGTGGTTAACACTTTGCTGCGCACGGCATCCATTGTTTTTTTGAAAATGACCGGCTGGAAGGTGGAAGGTAGCTTGCCGCCAGAGGCTGCTAAATCGGTCTTCATCGCTGCGCCACACACGAGCAACTGGGATTTGCCTTACACGCTCATGGTGTGCTTTGTGCTTCGCGTCAATGTAGTGTGGATGGGCAAAAGCAGCATTTTCAAATGGCCGTTTGGCGCTGTGATGCGTTGGCTCGGCGGTATCTCGGTCAATCGCGAACAATCAACGAATCTCGTTACCGCGTCAGCGCAAGCTTTGGCAGCTGCGGACAGCTCAGTGCAATTGATCGTGCCGCCTGAGGGCACGCGCGGCAAAACGCGCCACTGGAAAACCGGTTTTTACTACATCGCCCTGCAAGCCAATGTGCCTATCGTTATGGCTTACATGGATTACTCGCAAAAGAAGAGTGGCCTCGGACCGCTGTTTTACCCGAGCGGAGATATCGAGAAAGACATGATTGCCATCAAAGCTTTTTATGCACCGATCAAGGGTAAAAACGAAGCGCAATTCGAAGCTTGATCGGTTGCAAAATACTCTGTGCTATAGTCTTCTTATGAACCGAATTTCGATTGCTCTGCTTCTACTGCAAATCATTAATACTGATGGGCGGAGTTGGTAGCGCACGCGTTAACCCAAACTCTTAAGGCCCGTTGATTCAACCCAACGGGCCTTTTTGTTTTCCCAATTGATTTTTCCTTTTCTTTTTTCTTTGGAGCCATCTCATGACCACCGTAGCCACCCCAGAAAAATTGATCATTTTCGACACCACATTGCGCGATGGCGAGCAATCGCCCGGTGCCTCAATGACCAAAGATGAAAAGCTGCGTATCGCTCGCCAGTTGGAGCGCTTGAAGGTCGATGTGATTGAAGCGGGCTTTGCAGCCAGCTCGAATGGCGATTTTGAGTGCGTGAAAGCAATTGCTGCTGCCATCAAAGATTCCACAGTCTGCTCACTGGCTCGCGCGAATGACCGCGATATTTCTCAAGCTGCCGCCGCGCTCAAAGGCGCCAACCGCGCCCGCATCCACACCTTCATTGCCACCAGCCCGCTGCACATGGAAAAGAAGTTGCGCATGAGCCCCGATCAGGTGTTTGAGCAGGCCAAGCAATCGGTGCGCTTTGCGCGCAACTTGTGCGAAGACGTTGAGTTCAGCCCAGAAGATGGCTATCGCAGCGACATGGATTTTCTCTGCCGCGTGTTGGAAGCTGTGATCAAAGAGGGCGCGACCACACTCAACATTCCCGATACCGTGGGCTACGCGATTCCTGAACTGTATGGCAATTTCATCAAAACTTTGCGCGAGCGCGTGCCCAATTCCGACAAGGTGATTTGGAGCGTGCATTGCCACAACGACTTGGGCATGGCGGTGGCCAACAGTTTGGCGGGCGTGAAAATTGGCGGCGCGCGTCAAGTGGAATGCACCATCAATGGCCTGGGCGAGCGCGCAGGCAATTGCAGCTTGGAAGAAGTGGTGATGGCTGTACGCACACGCAAAGATTATTTCAATTTGGTCACCGGTATCGAAACCACGCAAATCCTGTCTGCCAGCAAAATGGTCAGCCAAACCACCGGCTTCGTGGTGCAGCCCAACAAAGCGGTGGTCGGCGCAAATGCCTTCGCGCATGCCAGCGGTATTCACCAAGATGGCGTGCTCAAAGCGCGTGACACCTATGAGATCATGCGCGCCGAAGATGTGGGCTGGAGCGCCAATAAAATCGTGCTCGGCAAATTGAGTGGCCGCAATGCTTTTAAGCAGCGCATGCAAGATTTGGGTGTGCAGCTGGAATCAGAGGGCGAGATGAACATTGCCTTTATGAAATTCAAAGAACTCGCCGATAAAAAATCTGAGATCTTTGACGAAGATATTCTCGCGCTCGTGAGCGATGAGCAGGTCACGGCAGAGAAAGAACACTTCGGTTTTATCTCCCTTTCGCAACGCAGCGAGACGGGCGAGCAGCCGCATGCCAGCATCGTGATCACGGTGGGCGGCAAAGAGATTCGCGGAGAGTCGAACGGCAATGGTCCGGTCGACGCCTCGCTCAAGGCTATCGAAGCGCACGTCAAAAGCGGCGCGGAGATGGTGCTGTATTCGGTCAACGCCATCAGCGGATCGACCGAATCACAGGGCGAAGTGACGGTGCGACTGCAAAACAGCGGCCGCACCGTCAACGGCGTCGGCGCAGACCCAGACATCGTGGTCGCTTCGGCCAAGGCGTATCTTTCTGCGTTGAATAAATTGCACAGCAAGGCGGAGCGGATTGCAGCGCAGGGTTAAAGCCCCGTTCAAAAAAATAACCGTATTTGCCCTGTCATGATGAACTTGCTTCTACTTCGTCGCTCACTGGGCTCACTACCGCTCGCCTGATTCGCCTCGACTTCCGTGGCAGCGTTTCAGGTCAACGTTGTGCCATATGAGTTTTAAGTGAGTTCGGATATGAGCGATACGCTGCAAAAGCAGGGCGCATGGATTGCTGCCGCTGTTTTTATTGTTGTTGTGATGTTCTGGGGCAGTACATTTGTTGCTGTCAAACATGCTTTGGTGCATTGGTCTACTTTGCAAGTGATGGCAGGGCGCTATGTTTTTGGCGCTTTGCTGCTGTTGCCGCTAGCATGGCAGGCTCTAAAAATCGATCAAGATATTTATAAAGAGAAGAAATTCGCTATCGTTCATTTGGCAGTAGTTGGTAGCCTGCTTCCGGTTGGTTTGATGACATGGGCGCAGCAAACCATGCCAAGCAGCTTTGCTGGTGTCATCGCGAGTCTTGCGCCCATGATGGCATTGCTAGCAGGCGTTTTCTTTTTTCAACAAGCATCCCGTCCGTTGCATTGGTTTGGAGTGTTGGCTGGTGCATTAGGTGTGTTGATGCTGCGTTGGGATGCGATTATTGGCGCAAGTACGCTGCAATCATCGTTTTCTGGTTATGCTTTCGCTGCGGCTCTCATGGCAACAATTTGCTGGGGATTGGCAGCGCAAAACTATCGGCGGCATTTGGCGCAGCTCGATCCCTTGCAGGTAACGGCTTTGAGCTTTCAAGTGATGGCGCTGATGATGTTGTTTGCCTTAGTGCTTCAAGCCGACAATCCCACGATGCGTAGTCACATCAGTTGGATGCCGAGTTTGCAACTGATCGGGCTAGCTGCGCTGAGCGCGATAGCCGTGACCGGCTACAACTGGTTGATTGCACGCTGGGGTGCTGTTCGTGCGAGTGCGTGTACCTACGTTGTACCGTTGATTGCTTTGCTGTGGGGCTATTTGGATGCTGAGCCAATGGGGCGGAACGTCTGGGGTGCCTGCAGCTTGATTGCTTTGGCCATGTGGGCGGTTCGCTTACCTGTCAAAAAATAAAACTAACTACGTTAGAGCATCAGTAATCAGTAATCATCGCCATCACGGTAGGCGGCAAAGAGATTCGCGGAGAGTCGAGCGGCAATGAGCCGGTCGATGCCTCGCTCAAGGCTATCGAAGCGCACGTCAAAAGCGGCGCGGAGATGGTGCTGTATTCGGTCAACGGCATCGGCACTGATCCATATATTGTCGTCGCTTCCGCCAAGGCTTATCTTTTTGCGCTGAATAAATTACACAGCAAGGCACAGCGGATTGCTGCGCAGGAACTAGGTTCCTACGAAGCGGGTTTCCTGGAAAGCTCGGGCCTCGCCGCTGGCTTGGTACTGCGCCCATGCGGTCAGCAGCACCATCGAGACAAAACCGCCACCGATCAACACTGGGTAGGCCGCCAAAATCTCCACCAGCGAGTATTTGAAGTTCAGCGGTCGGCCCACGCCCAGCAGAGCCGCATAAAACCACGACACGCCCGATACCGCGCCCGCAAAAATAGCCATCAAACGCTGGCTGAACGACAGCCTGAGCAAAGAGCCAGATTTTTGCAGCAATGGCAGCACATACTTATGCAGGGCAAAACCGTTGAGGGTCAGCAGCATGACGATGGCAATCTTGGACTGCAGCTTCGGGTTGGCAAAATAGCCCCAGCCCTTGATAGAGGCGTCCAGCGTCACGATGGCTACGCCCGTGACCCACAGCGCAATCAGCGCGCGTGACACGGTTTTTTGTAAATCAGCCAAGTGCTGCGCATCCATTCGGGCATTAGGGTCGCCTTTGATCAATTGCTTGACCATGGCGATGTCACTGGTGAACACGAGGCCAATAGCGACACAGCATGCGATAAGGTGCAAAAAGATCACTGCCATCCGGGTAAATTCAAAATCCATGATTTAAACCTGTTTATTTAAGTTTGCGGAGGATTGAGCGGAGTTGCCCAAAGCGTAGACGTCCGGTTTTGAAAAACCGTCGATGCCCCAACTATCGTTTAAATAAACCATGCAGTAGATGTGGTTTTGCAACGGCCTGTAGCAGGTCTTATTGGAAAAAAATTACCTAGTTTCGGAGCTGTGTTTCAGAAAATGTGCTTTATGCACATTTATATATCTAAAAATGAGTGCTTTCTTTGCAAAATGAGCACTGTTTGGCGTAACAAATTTTAAAAATATAACTTTCGTGCATATACAAATATTCACTCATACGACCGAAAGTGGAGCTTAAGCAATTTCGATTCACGTGAGAATTTCCCAAATAACCACACTTCAAGCACGCAAGGCAGCGTCAACACGATGCCACCGCGTCGTCCCACAGCGTTTGGGGACAAGTTCAGGTTGAGCTGAGAATGCACACTATGAAAATAATAGCACTATGCGCATTGTGTATGCCGGCTAATGGCTCAAAATGATCAAAAAACGCGATAAAAAATAGCAAATACCAGTTCAGTGCATCAGCGCCTGATATTCAACGCCCATGCGCTTTGCGAGAGCTGCGAGACGGCGATCCAGCGTCCAAAGCGTTGTGTTAGGGGTGATGCATGCGCTGGCAAGTAATGCTAGATCGACCAAGCCGCAACCTAGTACGTAGAGCTTTTCTCGCTCGATGAAGTCCATCAACTCGCTCATGCTGGCCTCATGTGCGGGGCGAAGCAGCGCCATATCATCCAAAGTCTGCTTGCGCGGGGCAGGTGGCGTGCCGCAAGCTAGCTCGGCCAATGCCATGGAATGCACGAGCACCCGATCTTGGGCAATCAAATTGATTAAGGTACTGTTTGAATTACGGAAATGATCGACCCAAACTGAGGTGTCCACCAGCACATTCATTCGCTAATCGCTCCCGCGCTGCGGCTAGCACGTCGAGGTATGTCTGCCATCTTTGGTGTCAGCCCGCCTAGAGCTGCCAGCCGCTTACCTGCTTGCACCCTGACGAACGTGCGCATGGCTTCGCGGAACACGTCTGCCTTATCCAGCTCAGGATCAATCAATTCAAGCGCTTTTTGATAGAGCGCGTCGTCGATGGTGATCGTTGTTCGCATGCATTTCCTTGGTAGTATCAAAATTGATGCAATATTACATCAATTTTGATTCTTGCACATCATGCGCATCATGACGACACTAGGCAGCATTAAGGCGCGCTGCGCCCCACCATGCGATAGAGCTCGCTGACTGGCACGATGCGGCCGTGTAAAGGCAGGATGTTGTCTACCTTCAGGCCTAAACGCTCAATGTTGGCGATCAGGCTGAGATGGTTGCCGTTGGGCTTGGCAGGCGCTGCGGCGTTAGGGGGCAGGGGAGTGTAGGCATCGGCTTCGATGAGGATCTTCTCTTTGGGCAGATAAACCATGTTGAAGCCTTGAGCGTGGACGTTGGCCGTGATGGCGTGGAGCTCGGCGATGCGTTGGCCATCGGTGAGCACGCGCTTGCCCTCGTAGCCTTCAACTTTCGCACTCACTTTAGATTGGGTGAGCATGTCGGGAGCAATCGTGTTGGCAATCGCAAACGCTTTTTGAAAGAAGGCGACGCCGGGGGCGCTAGTGATCAATGTTGCGCCATCGGCCACGGCAGCGCGCAGGCCGCCAGCGTGATCAAAATGATGGTGTGAGTTGATGACGAAGCGAATGGGCTTGCCGGGGATGAGACGCTTGACCTCGGCGAGCACCGCAGCGGCGCGCGCGTCATACAGCGGGCTCTCAACGAGGATCACATGATCGCGCATTTCAATGGCGACGCTGTTGTGGGAGCCGCCTGCGATATGCCACACGCCGTCAGCGGCTTTCTCGCCGACTGCGCGCTCAGGTGGCGGCGTGCGCACGAGCTCTGGCGTGACGATGCCCGATGGCGCGTTGACTTGCACTTCTGTGACCTGTACATCGAGCACGGGCGAGCCTTCTTGCATCTGGCGGATGCGCATGGGGAATTTTGCGCCACTGTGATCACGATAGTCGCTGTAGCTTGTGACGACCTGGCTCTCGCCCATCACGGCATTGGGCAGGCGCGATTCGACACGCTCCACCAAGCCTTGCTCGTTGACATACGCCTTGGCGTGGAAGCGCCCGGGCTGCGAAAAGCTGAGTACGCTGTAAGCCTTGCCGGATTCGCTCACGCTGCTGGCGGTGGCTTTGTTGAGCGCGGCTGCTTTGAGCACGCCATGCGGCGATGTCCACAAATCATGAATACGGGCATCAAGCGCCACGGGCGCGGCCACTGGCGCGGGGCCGATCATGTTCCATGCGGCTGTGCCTTGCAGCATGAACACGGCGCGTTGCTCGCCTTCGCCCATCAGAGGCAATGCGCCTCCGCCATTGGGCTCAGCTCGGCTGCGTGCAAATTCTTCGCGCATGGCTGAAGTGTCGTAGTCATACACACGAGAGAAATTGCTGTAGGCCACGGTGGGCCATTTGGTATCGGGTAAATAAGCTTGGCCATACACGGCGCCTTTGCCGTTTGATGTGAAGCGCAAGGTTTTCACAGCATCAGCGCCCATGGCTGAGCTGGCTTTGCTGATGAGAGTGTTGGCATCGGGCGGTGTCGTGGCACACGATGCGAGCCAGAGTGTGGATGCAGCAGCGGCAAATGCCAGAAGAGTCAGGCGGCGAGCTTTCATGTGTGTCTCCTTTTATTGAAAGTTATGGCGAGATTCAAAATGCGATGCAGTAGTTCCGCCAGTTGTGGAAAACCCTGCTGAGTCATGCGGATGTCAGAGGTCGCTTAAGTTACCACTAGAGGGCTTGTGAGATGCGCTCCACGCGCTGAATCTTGTATCGTTAGTTTTTACTAAAAAATTCAATGAGGTCTTCGCATGAAACAAACTGCACTTTTCCCACGCCGTAAGGTGTTAGCTGCAGGCGCACTTGCGGCGACATCACTGGCTATGCCATGCGCCATCGCGCAGCAGCCCAAATGGCCTGCCAAGCCGATTCGCATCATCGTGGCCTTCCCGCCCGGCGGGCTCACCGATGCTTATGCGCGCCTCTATGCCGAGCAGCTCACGGCGAAATTTGGCATCTCTGCGATTGTGGAGAACAAACCCGGCGCGGGCGCGATCATTGCGATTGATGCTGTGGCTAAATCCCCCGCAGATGGCTACACCTTGCTCATGACCACCTCAGGCACGGTTTGGCAAAACCGTGTGCTGTACAACAAACTGCCTTACAACTTAGACAAAGACCTCACTCCCGTGGCCTTCTATCCATCGGGCCCGCTGATTGTCGGCGTGCCCGAAAAAATTGGTGTGCGCACCTTTGCTGAGCTGATCACTTATGCCAAGCAAAACCCGACCAATATGGGCAGCTATGCGCCGGGCGCGTATCCGCAAATGGTGGCCGATCAAACCAATCGCAATGAAGGCACAAAGATTCAAACGATCAACTACCGAGGCGAAGCGCCGATGTGGGTGGATCTGGCAGGCGGGCAATTGCAAGTGGCCATTGGCAGCTACCAATCCTTTGCCACTGTGCAGCAACGCGGTGTGCGCGCTATTGGCGTGACAGGCTCTTATCGCTCGCCAAAGCTGCCCGATATCCCCACACTCACCGAGCAGGGCATTGCAGGGCGTTTAGTCACACTCGAAGGTGGCCTGCCCGTGATGGCACCCAGCGGCACGCCTGAGCCCGTGCTTCAAGCGCTCTCGCAAGTGATCGTGGAAGGCGCAAACACGCCCCGCGCTGCGCAACTGCGCGATACCTTTGCGATTCCGAACAAGCCGAAGAATTTGAAAGACACGCGAGCCGATTGGGAGCGCGATGTGCCGGTGTGGATCAAGTTGGCTGTGGATTTGGGGATTAAGCTGGATTGATTTGCTTGGCAACTCTAGCGCTTCTTTGTGGTGAAGTGGCTATGTCAATTGCTAAAGTTGTTGACTGAGATGGTTGATTGGCAATCGCTAGCAACAAAGCTCTTGATCCATTACAATAAATCAATTAGTAAGGAGTTAACGTGTCCGAATCCACCCTCACCACAAAAGGTCAAACCACTGTGCCGCAGCCTATTCGGGATGCGTTGCATGTATCGGCAGGGGCGAAGTTGCTTTGGAATTTGATGCCGGATGGCACGATTATTGTTCGGGCTAAGAATAAATCTATTCTTGATTTGGCTGGGATGCTGAAAGCGCCTAAATCGCTCAGAGGCAAGAAGGTCGGCATTGAAGCGATGAATGCTTGGCATTGAATTTTTAGGGCTGGTTTAAGGCTTATGGCTGCGCTTGATACCAACATCCTTGTGCGCTTTTTGGTGCGCGATGACGAGAAGCAGCTTGCTTTTGTTCAAAAGCTAATCCGCGCCGCGCTTGCGGCGGGAGAAACACTTTTCGTTCCGATTACTGTGGCTTTGGAGTTGGAATGGGTGTTGCGCTCAAACTTTAAGTTCAGCAAGGAAGATGTGACTCGCACACTATCTAGCTTGTTGGCAACTTCTGAGCTTTCGTTTGAATCAGAATCAGCCTTTGAAATCGCGCTTGCGCTGTATAAAAAAGGTAATGCGGATTTTTCAGACTGCATGCACACCGCACTGGCGCATACCGCTGGTGAAAGTCCGCTGTGGACGTTTGATCGTGCTGCATCAAAGATCGATGGCACCAAATTGCTGGCCTGAATTCACGTGACAGGTGAGCGGGTGGCGTGAAACCGCTGAGTGCTTAACAAGTTAATCGGTAGAAATCTCGGAGTGCGAAGAGCTAGACCGAAACTGCAATGCCGCCAATTTCGCATACACGCCGCCCTGCGCAACGAGGGCTTCATGCGTACCGATCTCCGCCAGTTGGCCTTTATCGAGCACCGCAATTCGGTTGGCTTTTTGGATCGTGGCTAAGCGGTGCGCGATGACCAATGTTGTGCGGCCTTGCATAGCGCGTTCTAAGGCGGCTTGCACCATTTGCTCGCTTTGCGCGTCAAGCGCGCTGGTGGCTTCATCCAGCAGGAGAATGGGGGCGTTTTTTAGCATCGCACGAGCGATGGAGATGCGCTGCTTTTGGCCGCCGGAGAGGCGCACGCCCCTCTCGCCTAAGAAGCTGTTGTAGCCCTCGGGGAGCTCTTTGATGAAGTCGTCTGCAAAGGCCTCTTGGGCGGCCTGTGTGACTTCTTCGTCAGTTGCATTGGGGCGGCCATAGCGTATGTTCTCTAAAGCGCTGCTGGAGAAAATCACAGCATCTTGTGGCACGACGGCGATGGCGTCGCGCAATGCTGCGAGTGACAAATCTTCAATGGGCGTGCCGAATAACGCGATACTGCCGGATTGCGGCTCATAGAACCGCTGCAAGAGTTGGAAAACAGTTGTCTTGCCGGCGCCGCTTTCGCCCACCAAGGCCAACGTCTCGCCGCGAGGCACGGCGAGGCTGAAATCTTGCATCGAAGCAGTCGCAGGGCGAGAGGGATAGTGAAACGTCGTTGCTATGAATTCAATAGCGCTTTGCGCAGATTCTGTGCCGGCTAGAGGCTTATTTTTCTTAGAAATTATGCGTTCAGGCGCATGTAGCAGCTCCATCAAGCGCTCCGTGGCGCCAGCGGCTCTCAGCAGATCGCCATACACCTCGCCGAGCACGGCGAATGCGCTGGCGAGGATGATTACATAGACCACTGTCTGCCCTAAATGCCCCGCGCTGATGTGGCCAGCCACCACCGCTTGCGTGCCTTGAAACAAACCCCAAAGCAGGGCGGCACTCGTGGCGATGATGATGAAACCCACGAGCACTGCACGCATGCTGGAGCGGCGCACTGCGGTTTGAAAAGCCCGCTGCGTGGACTCATCAAAGCGCGCCGATTCTCTGGCTTCCGCCGTGTAGCTCTGCACCACCGGAATCGCATTGAGCACCTCAGACGCAATCGCGCTCGAATCGGCCACACGATCTTGGCTCGCTCGCGAGAGCTTGCGCACACGCCTGCCCACCACCAACACGGGCAGCACGATCAAAATCAAAATGCCCAGCACCATTGCCATGACGGTCGGGTTTGTCCACACCAGCATCGCCAATGCGCCGATACCCATCACACCATTGCGCAGGCCCATCGAAAGCGAGGAGCCCACCACGGTTTGCACGAGTGTTGTATCTGCCGTCAGGCGCGAGAGCACTTCACCCGTTTGCGTCGTTTCAAAAAATTCAGGCGACTGGCGCAACACCTTGCCATACACCGCATTGCGCAAATCTGCCGTAATACGCTCCCCCAGCCAGCTGACGGTGAAAAATCGCGCCGCGCTAAACAAACCGAGCGCGACGGCGACAAGAAACAAATCAAAGAAATGTCCGCGCAAGGCGAGCAGTTGCTCGCCTTTATCGGCATTCGTTGCACTCGTCTGCAGCCCGCCATCAATCAGTTCTTTCATGGCTATCGGGAACACGAGCGTTGCCGCAGCTGCAAGCACGAGGAAAAGCACCGCTGCTGCAATGCGACCAAGATAGGGTTGAAGAAAAGGTACAAGCCCGCTCAGCGATTGCGGCGAGCCGATCGCTGGTGTTTTGTCAGATGCTTTTTCAGCCATGTGGATTACTCATTTTTTTGTAGCGCTCTGCGCATATTTTATGCCGGCTCAAGGACTATTCGGCATGTAAAGTGTCAATGAAGACGGCTGTGCGGGCGTCGGTGGTCATCATCATCTTGGCCATGCTGATGTTCGTGACTCGCTTCCATCTTGAAAAAACCAATGCCTGCTGAGCCTTTGCCGATTTCGTCGATCGTGGCTTCGCGGACACCATCAATCTTGATGCGTAGGCGCAGCGCCATACCGGCAAGAGGGTGATTGCCATCCAAAATCACGTGGTCGGAATACACATCCGTGACGTGGAAGACTACTTCTTTGGGTGCATCAGGATCGCAGCCCGGCGGCAAGCCTTCAAAAAGCATGCCTTCTTCAAGCTTTTCGGGGAATTTGTCGCGCGGGGCGATGTAGACCAGCTTGTTAATGTAATCGCCGAATGCGTCTTGCGGCTCTAATTGAAGCTCGACGATTTGATTGACAACTTTGCCTATTAAGTTTTCTTCAATTTTGGCGAGCAGATCGTTGCCACCCATGAGAAATTCTGCGGGCTCATCGAGCAAATCAAGCTCTTCGCCCAGCGTGTCTTTCATGACCCAAGTTAGGGCGACTACGCATTGGGCTTTAACGTGGTGGAGTTGAATTTCGTCGGACATGTATTTGGGCGAGGCAAGAGTTCAGAACACGGAGGACACAGAAACACACGGAAGGCACAGAAGACAAAAGAAATGAGAAAAACAAAACTAGCGTTTTCAGTGTCTTCCGTGTAGTTTTCGTGCCTTCCGTGTTCAATAGTGATTGATCTGTCAATGATTGAGAGAAGACATGAAATGCTTCAGGCAGAATTGTCCCATGAATGTGAAACTCCCTCTTAGCCTTTTGGGCGGCATCAGCCCTGAGCAGTTTATGCGCCTGTATTGGCAGAAGAAGCCATTGTTAATTCGCGCTGCTATTGCCGATTTCAAGCCCTTGATGAGCGAAGAAGATTTGCTGGCCATGGCCGCGAATGATGAGATCGAATCTCGCCTCGTGGCGCACACCGCTAAGGGCTGGAAGCTCACGCCGGGGCCGCTTGAAAAACCACCCAGCTTGAAGAAAAAAGACTGGACGCTGCTCTTGCAGGGTATGGATCTTCAAAACCCAGCCGTGCATGCGCTTTTGCAGCAATTTCGCTTCGTGCCCGACGCGCGGCTGGATGATGTGATGATCTCGCTTGCAGGCGAGGGCGGCGGCGTGGGACCGCATTTTGATTCTTATGATGTGTTTTTGCTGCAAGCCTCGGGGCGCAGGCGTTGGCAAATATCAAAGCAGAAGGATTTGGCGCTGGTCGATGGCGCGCCACTCAAAATCCTCAAAAACTTCAAGCCTGCACAAGAATTTATCCTCGAGCCCGGCGACATGCTTTATCTGCCGCCGCGCTATGCGCATGATGGTGTGGCGCTGGATGGGGGCTGCCAGACGTATTCGATTGGCTTTCGCGCTCCGAAAGCTGGTGAGCTGGCCAGAGAGCTTTTGCACCGGATCGCTGAAGAAATCGCCGATGGCATGGAAGATGATGTTGATCCGAAGCTCTCTCAGCTCTATGAAGACGCAGCGCAGGAAGCCACGGCCAAGCCCGCTCTGCTGCCCGCAGCACTTACCGCTTTTGCCTTTGACGCCGTCAGCAAGGCGTTGCAAGACAAAACGCTGATCGAGCAACTGATCGGCGAATACCTTACCGATCCGAAAGCCGGCGTGTATTTCGAGGAATGCAGTTTGCCCAAAAAATTCAAACAAATCACGCTGCATCCCGCCACGCGCATGAGCTACGACGCCAAACACATGTTCATCAACGGCCAAAGCTTCAAATGCGCCGGCGCTGATGCCAAGCTGCTGCGCAAACTCGCTGATAACAGGCAGATAGATGCTACTGAATTGATAGCTGGTAGCGCAGCATTAATGCCGGCGATGGGCGAATTTGCCAAAGAAGGATGGCTATATGCACAATGAGCCATCTGCGGGCGCTCATCATGAGCCCGAGCAACCGAAGCTGTTGCTCGAAGGCACGTTTTCAGGCCGCGTGCAATTTCAGCAGCTCATTCGAGATGCCATCGCTTGCGCGGCACGCGACGGTTGGCGCGAGATGGTTTGGATGGATATGAGCTTTGAAGACTGGCCGCTGGGCGAGCGCAGTGTAGAAGCTGATTTGCAAGCATGGAGCGCAACAGGCCGCAAGCTGATTATTCTTGCCAAGCGCTTTGATGGGCTGATTGCCAAGCATCATCGGTTTGTCAATTGGCGTAAGCAGTGGAGCCACATCATCGAGGCACGGGCGGTGGCAAGCGCGTCTGATGAGGAATTCCCTAGCCTCATCCTTGCGCCCCATTGGGCGATGCATCGCTTGCAGCCTGCGCTATGCAAAGGTGTCGCAGGATTTGAGGCTAAGCGCCGCGTGGATTTGCGCGAATTGAGTGCGCAGTGGCTATCGCTCAGCGCCCCTTCTTTCGCGGCGACAACGCTTGGGATTTAGGCTCGGATGCAAAGATTTGCCGCGCCGCATTCAGCACTTGTTTGCGCAGCCACTGATGCCCTAGCTGCTCCGTGCTTCTGCGATGCCAAAGGCTATCGACATGCACCACAGGCATCGCAAAGGGCAGTTCACGGATCACGAGCTCATGAGAGCCATCCGCCACGCTCACAAAATGACGGGGCAAAACGGTGAGCAAATCTGAGCGGGAGACAACACGGCCTGCTGTGAAGAATTGATTGACGGTGAGCACGATGCGCCGAGAGCGAGACAGACTGGCCAGCGCCTCATCGACAAAGCCGAAAGGGCGGCCCGAGAAGCTCACCAGCAGATGATGTGCGGCGCAAAATTGATCCAAGCTTAAGCTGCGGATTTTGGCCAGCGGATGGCTTTTGCGCATCACGCAAACGTATTGCCCGTCATACAAGCGGTCATGCGCGAATTGCCCGTCTCGGCTTCCCGCAACTGCTGATATGTCGCTCCCCGTTTGCGCTTGCGTCGTGATGTCGGCCAGCACTGCGGGGAAGTGACCCACGGCAAGATGAATGTCTTCTGCGGCGAGCAATTTACGCGGATCGCGCGTGGTGAGCGGGAGTACGCGCATGGAAATGCCGGGTGCATGCGCTTCAATTGCCTCGACCAAGCTGGGCATGAGCTCGGCGGCGGTGGCATCTGCCATGGCAAGGACGAAGGTCGCATGGGATTGCGCGGGATCAAACTCGCCGGGATTGAGCGTGTGCTCTAAGCTTTGCAAGGCGTGGCGCACGGCGGGCCAAATGAGCAGCGCGCGCGGCGTGGGCTCAACGCCGAAGCCCGAGCGTTGCACCAAATCGTCTCCTAAGCTATCACGCAGCCGCTTCATCGCATTACTCACGGCGGGTTGCGTCATGGCAAGCTGCTGCGCAGCGCGCGTGAGACTGCGCTCGGTCAGCACGCAATCCAAGATGCGCAGCAAATTGAGATCGAGCGTTCGAAAGTTGAGGTTGTTTGTAGGAGATAACATGGTGAATGCGTTTTACTATCATTTTTATGAATGGTAATCATCATAAATATAAAGTAGACAGTAATTAGTGCTAACCCTAGTATTCGTGCATCTCTTCAGCTATTCTGACTTGAGAGACTTCTAAGGGGTTATTGTGATGAGCAAATTTGTCCACGTTGATTTTCCGGCCACACATTTAGGTGTGGAGCGCGTTGAAAACGCAGTTTCTTTCCTCAAAACCTTCCGGTTTCGTTTCGATGACTCCCGCACTTTGGCGGCAATGCTGGTGACGGCTCTCGTCGCTGCGCTGCTGGTGGTGGCCAATCAAGTGATTGAGACGATCACAGACGGGCATTTACTGGCTGCTTGGATCGGCCTGTGGGCTGTGGGTTTTGCCGCGATGGCGCTGTTGATGGATCCCGTATTTGCCGCGATGCGTTCTTTGAGCAGCACCATTTCCGAATGGCAGCTGGCGCGGCGATCCGCGCAACAAGATGCTGATCTGATGGCCTTGGCATCCAGCGATCATCGCGTGATGGCGGATGTTCGGGCTGCAGCTTCGTTTTCTCAGTGATTCTTATAGCAAAAATGGCGGTTAGCCGGCGTATTGATTGCGTGAAGTGCTATTATTTTTGTAGTGTTCTGATGGTTTCTGCTGGGAAAGAGTGGTTACGAGCCTGAGTCATTTCCCCTGCATCCAACCTGCGCGGATAGCTCACGTTTTGGTAGTCGTCACTAAAGGTAGAGCCAAAGTACTCTAAAGTCCTGTTTTGACTCGGGTAACATCGCTGTTTTACCGATAAGAACACCAGTTCGACAGGCTCTCCGTGCGTTTAAATTCGATCAAGTTATCCGGCTTCAAATCCTTTGCAGAGCCAACCAATTTTTTGCTGCCTGGGCAATTGGTCGGCGTGGTCGGGCCGAATGGCTGCGGCAAATCCAACATCATGGATGCGGTGCGCTGGGTGTTGGGCGAGAGCCGGGCCTCAGAGCTGCGCGGTGAATCGATGCAGGATGTGATTTTTAACGGGACGACATCGCGCAAAGCTTCCAGCCGAGCCAGCGTGGAATTGCTTTTCGACAATGCTGATCACCGCGCCGGTGGGCAATGGGGGCAGTTTACGGAAATTGCTGTTAAGCGCGTGTTGACGCGCGACGGCACGAGCAGCTATTACATCAACAACCAACCCGTGCGCAGGCGCGATGTGCAGGATGTATTCCTTGGCACAGGCTTGGGGCCACGCGCTTACGCGATCATTGGCCAAGGCACGATCAGCCGCATCATTGAATCGCGCCCGGAAGAGCTTCGCCTCTTTTTGGAAGAGGCTGCGGGCGTCTCGAAATACAAAGAGCGCAGACGTGAGACGGAAAACCGCTTGTCCGATACGCGCGAGAACATGACGCGCGTCGAAGATATTTTGCGCGAGCTCAATGCGAATCTAGAGAAGCTGGAAAAGCAAGCCGAGGTGGCGCAGAAATACAAGGCGCTACAAGAAG
>JANMDU010000152.1:0-42527 GCA_031376455.1 Variovorax sp.
GAAAACCGCAAGGCATAAGCTGAGGATCAGAGCAACAGAGACGAGCCAGTTCAGTCTGGGTGAAACGGGCAATCTCTGCGCGCAGCAATACCAAGTAGGCCAACGTTGATGTGGTTCCGCAGAGTTGGCGGGTAGGTAGCACCGAGCTGAGAGGCGACTCTCAGCCCAGAGGAATGACGGTCACATGCGGGGCAACTCGCATGCACAGAATCCGGCGTATCGGCAGGCTTCACACTTTTTCTCCAGTTTTTCACGGGTTAACCCTAGTCTATGTAGGTGATACCCGCAGCCTTGAGGCATTGGCCTGCCTACACAATCTGGCAAGTAAAACTCAAAGGAGAACGCAGTGAATATTAAAAGTCAAAAAGACTTCTTTTCCGGACTCATGTTCATCATCGTTGGCGCGGCTTTTGCTATTGGCGCTTACAGCTATGGGATGGGCCAAGGTGCTCGCATGGGGCCAGGTTACTTCCCGCGCTTGCTAGGCATCGTGCTAGCCATACTCGGATCGGTTGTATTGTTCAAGTCGCTCACTGTGGCCACAGCGGACGGCGACAAGATTGGTAGCTTTGCTTGGAAACCACTGATTTGCATCATTGGCGCTAATTTGATTTTTGGCATCTGCATCGGCGGTTTGCCATCGATCAAGTTTCCTGCTCTGGGAATGATTGTTGGCATTTATGCACTGACCTTTATAGCCAGCCTAGCTGCTGAGCAATACAAGATCAAAGAAGTGTTTTTCCTTGCGACCTTCCTCGCTATTCTGAGCTACCTCGCCTTCATCGTGCTGCTCAAGCTGCAGTTCCCGGTGTGGCCTTCGTTCATCGCATAACTAGAAGACTCAGGAGAAACACATGAACGATTTGATCAATAACCTCTCGATTGGCTTTGGCGTGGCTTTCACGCTGCAAAACTTAGCCTACTGCTTCATTGGCTGCCTCTTGGGTACGCTGATCGGCGTGCTGCCCGGCATTGGCCCGGTGGCCACGATTGCGATGCTGCTGCCTGCGACCTATGCCCTGCCCCCCGTGGCGGCGCTGATCATGCTGGCCGGCATTTATTACGGCGCGCAATATGGCGGCTCGACCACGGCGATTTTGGTGAATCTGCCGGGCGAATCTTCTTCCGTCGTCACGGTGCTCGATGGCTACCAAATGGCGCGGCAAGGCCGAGCAGGGCCGGCGCTGGCAGCTGCTGGCATCGGCTCGTTTTTTGCAGGATGCGTGGGCACTTTGATCTTGGCCGCCTTTGCTGCGCCATTGACGGAAGTGGCCTTCAAATTCGGCCCAGCAGAATATTTCTCGCTCATGGTGCTGGGCTTGATTGGCGCAGTGGTATTGGCTTCTGGCTCGCTGCTCAAAGCGCTCAGCATGATCATTTTGGGTCTGCTTTTGGGCTTAGTCGGCACCGATGTGAACTCTGGTGTGGCGCGCTACAGCTTTGATATTCCTGAGCTGACCGACGGTATCGGCTTCATCGTGATTGCGATGGGCGTGTTCGGCTATGGCGAGATCATCAGTAATCTGGGTAAAAGCGAAGATGAGCGCGAAGTGTTTACGGCCAAGGTGACTGGCTTGATGCCCAATGCGCAAGATTTCAAGCGCATGGTGCCCGCGATTTTGCGCGGCACGGCGCTGGGCTCAGCGCTTGGCATCTTGCCCGGCGGCGGCGCCTTGCTGGCTGCGTTTGCGGCCTACACCATCGAGAAGAAAACCAAGCTCCAACCCGGCGAACTGCCGTTCGGTAAAGGCAACATTCGCGGTGTGGCGGCTCCTGAGGCAGCCAACAATGCCGGCTCGCAAACCTCTTTCATTCCATTACTGACTCTTGGCATCCCACCCAACGCCGTGATGGCGCTGATGGTAGGAGCGATGACGATCCACAACATCCAGCCTGGCCCGCAGGTGATGACAAGCAACCCCGAGCTCTTTTGGGGCTTGATCGCTTCGATGTGGATCGGCAATGCCATGCTCATTATTTTGAACCTGCCGCTGATCGGCATTTGGATCAAGCTGCTCACCGTGCCTTACCGCTGGCTGTTCCCCGCCATTGTGTTGTTCTGTGCGATTGGCGTGTATTCGACCAATAACAACACCTTCGATATTTGGATGGTGGCGATTTTCGGCGTGATCGGCTACATGGCCTTCATCAAGCTCGGCTGTGAGCCTGCGCCCTTGCTGCTCGGCTTCATCTTGGGCCCCATGATGGAAGAGAATTTGCGCCGCGCCATGCTGCTCTCGCGCGGCGATTGGAGCGTGTTCGTCACGCGCCCCCTGTCGCTCGGCCTGCTGATTGCTGCGGCTTTGCTGCTGGTGATCGTGCTGTTGCCTTCTGTGAAGAAGAAACGCGAAGAGACTTTTGTGGAAGATTGATCTTCTGCAAGATAAAAAAAGCGACCTTTGGGTCGCTTTTTTTATAGCTTCAACAGGTTAGAAGAAGAAATGCGAAGTGATGTACTTGGCTTTTGTGAACCAACTAAGCCTTTGCTTCAGAAGGCATCCCCACTTTGCCCTCCGCAACCCAAGCGCGTCGCAATTGCAAATCGGAATGAAAGCCCACCAGCTGAGCCGCATGCGCCACGCTTTTGCCAGCACGCAAGGCCTTGTCAGCCAATTCAACACGAATGCTCCGCAAAAAATGGTTCGCGCTCATGCCCACATGCACATCAAACAAGCGGTTCAAATGCCGCGTCGACGTGCAAGCCACTCGCGCCATACGTTCAGTCGTCCAATCCTCGTGCGGTGCTTGGCTCAGCGCATCTTGCAAGCGATGCACAGCGGGATGCAGATGCGCACGGCTGCTTAAAAAGGCAGAAAGCTGAGGATCACTTGGCGACCGCCGCATCGGCATCACCATCACTTGCGCCACCCGCGCCGCCACCGCCGCGCCGCACACCTGGGCAATCAAATGCACTGCTAAATCAATGCCCGTGGTAATCCCGGCGCTGCTGTAAATGCTGCGCTCTATATCGGCCACAAACACGCGGTTGGGCAACACATGGCATTGCGGCTCTAGCCTGCGCAAGGCATCTAGCTCCAAATGATGCGTCGTGACCTGCACGCCCTGAAGCAAACCGGCTTTGGCAGCGAGCAACGCGCCGGCGCACACGGTGATCAAACGATTGGGGGCGTTGAGTTGGCTACTGATGCTTTTCAACCACTGTGTGAGCTTGCGCACAGGTATGCTGCTCAAATTAATGTGTTCATCAGGCGAGCCAAGCAAAATGATCCAGCTCGTCGCCTCCAATTTTTTCGGCAAAGCTTCTAGCTTCATGAGCTGCACGCCCACCGAGCTCACCGCCTGCACATCAGGCCCAACAAAGCGCATACAAAAAGCAGCAGGCTTGCCTTGGCGCTCCAGCGTCTGATTCGCAATCCGAAATGCCTCCGCCGGCCCCGCCCAATCCAAGGCGCAACTGTGCGGGAGCATCACGAAGAGCAAATCAATCATGCGGCTTCCAAAGCTTGCGCCACGGTACACATCCGCGCAAAGCGCCCATCCAACACAGTGGCGGTGCGGCTTTTAATATCGGCTGCACTCAGAATTGATCCATCGGCGTTGCTCATATCAAATGTCAACGTCGCATCCGTCACGTAATCCACCTGCCAACCCAAATCGCTCGCATGCCGCGTCGTCGTCTCGCAGCATTGCTCAGTGCGGATGCCGCTGATGATGAGCTTGTGAATGCCCTGTTGTGTAAGCCACACATCCAGCCCCGTACCGACCAAGGCGCTGTGGCGAGATTTATGCACCGTCAGCGCTGCATCAAAATCGGCCAAACCTTGCAGCGGCTTGATATGACCCGATTCCATGGCAAATGCGTTGCTGGCTATTTTTTCACCCTCCACATGAAAGACACGCACGATAGGTATGCCTTGGCGCTTGCAGCCTTCGATCAAGGCATTTTGATGTTGAATATATTTATGCACTTCTGCGCTTGAAAAATAAGGGCGATGCCGAAACGATTCTTGTACATCAATCACGATCAAAGCGGTTTTCATAAGCTTGCTCCATTAAGTTGAGATGATCTCATTGTTGCAAGAGGTGTTGTTGATTGAGGTAATGGTTTGAGACAACTATCCATCATTTTCGGACATTATTTTTGATCCAGCCTAAGCACGCCGACTGCGCTTGGATTGTTCTACTACGCGAATATCCTTTGCTAGAGCAAAAAAACCACGAATTTGAGGCGTTGTGATTTGGGTATCTCACGGAGCGAAATAAAGGGGGAGGCACGCGCGCAGCGCCAGCCGGAGGACATTCGCGCAGTGGGATGCCCAAAGTGCAGCGCCTCAAATTTGCAGCCACCTCCTTCGAACTGACAGCCTTTATTTACTACAACATTAATAGCGCCTCACGCAATAAATACGCCGGCTAAGTGCTATTTTTATCCTTAAACCAGCTTCAAAAGCTTTGCCAGCGCGTGATCATCAATGCCCTCAGCCAGCAAGCTCTCGTAGGTGCGCTGCGCGTAATCCAGCGTCGTGCCATAGCGGCCACAGGCTTGGCTGAATATTTGCCGATACTGCGCATTCTTGAGATGACCGCAATAGCTTGGGCTACTACGGGGCAACGTGAAGGCCAGTGCGCTGACCTTGCCTTGCGCTGTAGCGCAATTGAGCCAGCGCGGCTCATACACATCGCCGGGCATCTCGCGAAACCATAAATCGACGAGCGCCTGCTTGGCGCGCGCTGCGGGAATGCGAAACACCACACCTTGGCAACTGCCGCCACTCAGCAAAGCAAACACCAGCCCCGGGCACTCGGGCGAGCCCCGGTTGATCGTGCTCCACATGTGCAGCGCGCGATGCCAGCCGTGGACACGGGCGGCGCGGCGTTCGATAAATGTGAACTCCCGCTTCCAAATCAGCGAGGCGTAACCGAAAAGCCAGAGATCCGTATTCTCCATGTACTGCTGTCCTTGCCACTGCTTCATGGCCTGTTGCAGCGTTTCATCGTAGGAGGGATGTCTGATTTTTTGGGCAACGTGCGAAGCAGTCATGGGCTCAAATTACAATAAGCGATTGTTTTAAACGGAGTTAGCAATGTTCTCACAAGATGACGAAGGCACGAATGTAGGTTTAGGGGTGGTTTTTGCGATTATTTTTTTGGTGGTCAGCATGGTCATCGGCATCGCGATCTTCCAGAAAAATAAATCTGTAAAGGCTGCAAAAGTTGCTGCGACTGCTGTTGTCCCAGCCGCCTCAAGTGTGGCCGTTGCAGCGCCCGCCGCGATGACTGCTGCGGTAAGTGCCGATGCGGCTAGTGTCAAAGTAGAAAACGGCGTGGTGAAGTTTTACTTTGCACCCGGTAAGGTGGAATTGGCGCAAGATGGTGCGAAGGCTTTAACGGATATTCTTGCTGCGGCTAAAACTGGCAAAAAAGTGGGCATCAGCGGCTATGTGGATCCGTCTGGCGATGCCGCAAAAAATGCGGAATTGGCCAAGCAACGCGCCTTTGCTGTGCGCGATTTGCTCACCAGCTCTGGCGTGAGCGCCGAGCAAATCGTGCTGGTGCGGCCTAACGATATCAAGGCAGGTGCGACGAGTGCTGCTGAGGGCAGACGCGTTGAAGTCTTCATGATTTAAACATTCATGCGTTCGCTCAAAAGCCGCTCCTTCGAGCGGCTTTTTTGTTCCTCGCTTGTAACTGGAAGGCAGCGAAAAATCGCTATTCATCGTATGATGCAAGTAACTAAGTTACATTGATTCAGAGACTCTATGAAACTCCATCCCGCCGTTGAAGCTGTGACGCAGCGCATCCGCGAGCGCAGCGCGGCTACGCGAAGCGCTTATCTCGCGCAGATCAAAGCGGCTGCTCTTCGAGATCGCGACGCAGATCGCATGGGCTGCGCGAATGTGGCGCATGCACTCGCGGCTATGCCAGAGCCTGACAAGGCGATGGCTATGCCGCGATACGTCAATGCTTCGGCATTGCCTACCAACGATAAATTCAAAGTGGTGGCCGAGAAAGCGCCAAATTTTGCCATCGTGAACGCTTACAACGACATGCTCTCCGCGCATGCGCCCTTTGCCGCTTATCCAGCCATCATCAAAGACGAGTTGCGCAAGCACGGCGCGACAGCGCAGGTAGCAGGCGGCGTGCCAGCGATGTGCGATGGCGTAACGCAGGGCACGGCGGGCATGGAGCTCTCGCTGTTTTCTAGAGACAACATCGCTCAAGGCACGGCGATTGCGCTTTCTCACGATGTGTTTGACGGCGCTTTGATGCTCGGCGTGTGCGACAAAATCGTGCCAGGCCTCTTGATCGGTGCATTGCATTTTGGGCATTTGCCAATTGTGTTTGTGCCAGCGGGGCCGATGACATCCGGTTTATCGAACAATGAGAAAACCAAAGTGCGCGAGCTCTCTGCACAAGGCTTGGTAGGCCGCAAAGAATTGCTCGACGCAGAAAGCAAGGCGTACCACGGCATGGGAACATGTACGTTTTATGGCACGGCCAACAGCAACCAGATGCTCCTAGAAGCGATGGGCTTGCATGTGCCGGGCACGGCTTTTGTCAATCCGGATGAAGCCACAGGAAGCAACTTGCGTGAGCTGCTGACGCGCGAGGCGGCACGTACTGTTTTGCAGGCCACAAAGAATGCTAAACGCATTGGCGAGCTGGTTGATGAGCGATGCATCGTGAACGCGATGGTGGCGCTTTTGGCCACTGGCGGATCGACGAATCACTTGATTCACTGGGTGGCGGTGGCGCGCGCTGCGGGCATCCTCATTGATTGGGATGATTTCTCTGCGCTCTCCGATGCAGTGCCCCTTCTGACACGCGTGTATCCCAATGGCAGCGCGGATGTGAATCAGTTTCAAGCAGCGGGCGGCCCGGGGTTTGTGATTCGGGAGCTGCTGGATGCGGGCTTCATGCATGCGGATGTGTTAACGGTGTCGAGCAGCTTGCGTGAGTTCACCAAGATTCCGAGTGCATCAGACGGAAAACTCGCTTGGCGCGATGCAGGCGCAAGCAAAGACACAAGCGTGGTGCGTCCAGCAGCCGAACCATTCAGTGCCACAGGAGGCCTGAAACTCTTGCAAGGCAACCTAGGCCGTAGCGTGATCAAGGTGTCTGCCGTGCCCGATGACCGGCACATCATAGAAGCGCCTGCCCGCGTATTCGACAGTCAAGAAACGATGCTTGCAGCTTTCAAAGCGGGCGAGATGGAGCACCAATGTTTGGAAAATGCCGCAGGCGGCATGATCGTCGTCGTGCGCTGGCAAGGGCCACGCGCCAACGGCATGCCAGAGCTGCACAAGCTCACGCCGCCGCTGGCCGTGTTGCAAGGCAAGGGCTTCAAAGTGGCGCTGGTCACGGACGGGCGCATGAGCGGCGCATCGGGCAAAGTGCCGGCGGCGATTCATGTGAGCCCAGAGGCGCTCGCAGGCGGGCCGCTAGCTAAGCTGCGCGATGGCGATATCGTGCGACTCGATGCGGTGGCAGGTACATTACAAGCGCTCGTGCCGGATGACGAATGGCTGGCGCGACCCGTGGCACAGATGCCCATCGAATTGACTCAAACCAATGGCATCGGCATGGGACGCGAATTGTTTGCCGCCTCGCGTCGCAATGCCCTCATCGCTGAAGAAGGAGCTTGCTCATGGCTTTGAACCCTGCGTTCAAAACGCTGCCTACACAGCTCACATCGCTCGAAGTGATGCAAGACGCACCCGTGATCCCCGTGATCGTGTTGAACGATGTGGCGCATGCCGTGCCGATGGCGCGGGCTTTGGTCGCGGGCGGTATTCGCATGCTGGAAGTGACGTTGCGCACACCAGTGGCATTGCAGTGCATCGAACGCATTGCCAAAGAAGTGCCAGAAGCCGTGGTGGGCGCGGGCACGGTGCGCTCGCCCTCTGAGGCGCAAGCGGCTGCACGCGCGGGCGCGAGGTTTGCGGTGAGTCCCGGCTTTACCAACAGCGTAGGCCAAGCCTGCCGCGATCTTGGTTTGTCGCTGCTGCCCGGTGTGGCCACAGGTAGCGAGATCATGATGGCTGCTGAGGCAGGCTTTAAAGAGCTGAAGTTTTTCCCAGCAATGCAAGCCGGCGGCCCGGCGATGCTCAAAGCTTGGAGCGGCCCGTTTTTTGATGTGAAGTTTTGCCCAACGGGTGGCGTGAGCGTGGCAAACGCAAAAGAGTTTTTAAGCTTGCCCAATGTGGTGTGCGTGGGCGGTTCGTGGCTCGTGCCTAACGATGCGCTGGCTGCTGGAGATTGGGCGAGAATCACGGCGCTTGCGTCTGAAGTAGCTCGGATTATTTGAGTCTTTTTACGGTTATCGCCCGTATTTACTGCGTAGAGTGCTATTTAATTTGTAGCGCTCGGGTGGTTTGGTTTTGGTTAGAGCGGCTACGAGGGTTGGGGCTGCTGCGTCTGCCTCATGGGTCCTGCTCAGGAGAGTGGCGACACCTGTCGCCTGAAATGACAATGAGAAAACGCCGCGCGTTTTCAGACCTTGCGCTGCACAAATCGGCAGCCGCAGCAACCCCAACCCTCGCGGCCTATCTGCAACGCAAAAGATCTTCGCTCGCCAATGGTTGCAAATACGAGCACTGGTGGCATTCTGAGGTTGGGACTTCCCTCGCTAACAAACGGCCTGTGGGGGCCGTATTCGGGCGGGCGATTTTTGCATCGCAGCGTCTGAAAACGCTTCGCGTTTTCTCATTGTCATCTCAGGCGACAGGTGTCGCCACACGCGCGAGAAGGAACCATGAGCCCGCCCGAATATGGCTTCCACAGGCCATAAGCCGAGCTACAGAATTATGAAAGAAATAGGAACCTATCCGGCGCATACACTGCGCAAAGCGCTGCTGAATTCATAGCATCTACCGTTGCTCTGTAAATGCCAAATTCAAACCCAAGCCCGCAAATGCGCCTGCAAACCCGCGTCGCATCCAGTTTTGTACACGTTCAGAATTCATCACCAAACTGCGAAAACCATGCGCCAGCAAACCGTAGATCGCGAAGACGACAAAGGTCATGAGCATAAAGATGCTGCTCAAAATCAGCATGTCTGCCAAAGGCGATGCTGCTTGGGGTGAGACGAATTGCGGCAGAAAAGCCAGAAAGAAAATCGTCAGCTTGGGGTTGAGCAAATTCAGCAATACGGCTTGATAGACCAACTGCCATCCGCTCGCTGGCTTGGCCTCGGTTTCAAAACTGAAGCCGCTGCGATCTTGCCACGTGGCGTACGCTAGGTAGAGCAAATAGGCCACTCCTGCATACTTGAGCGCACTGAACGCCAACGCACTCGTGTGCATGATGGCGGCCAAACCAGCAATCGTTGCCATCAAATGCGGCACGATGCCCAAGGTGCAACCTAGCGCCGCCCAAAGACTCGCTTTTCTGCCGCGCATCAGCCCGGTGGAGACGGTGAACAACGCGCCTGCTCCGGGAATCAGCACGATGATGAAGGAGGTGATGAGGAAGTCGAGTGTGATCATCTGTCGATCATACCTGCGGCACATCCTCGATCAAAATATATGAAGAATAAGGCTCTGAGTAAGGTATTTACTGCGTAGAGCGCTCCTTATGTCATAGCGAACATACCGACTCTACATTTACCAATTCACCTCCCGATCTGGCGATGAACCGATCTTGTGGATACTCAAATCTGCACCTTCGTATTCCTCTTCTTGGCTCATGCGCAAGCCCATCGTGATTTTGAGCAGGTAATAAATCACGAAGCCACCAATGAGCGCCCAAACAACGCCCATCGCTGTGCCGATCAGTTGTGCAGATAGGCTCACGCCGCCCATGCCGCCCATGGTTTTGCTGCCAAAGATGCCCGCTGCAATGCCGCCCCATGTGCCGCACAGGCCATGCAACGGCCACACGCCGAGCACGTCGTCGATCTTCCATTTGTTTTGTGTGAGCGTGAACATGAAAACGAAAATCGCGCCCGCGATGCCGCCCACCACGAGCGCGCCCAACGGATGCATGATGTCTGAGCCAGCGCAGACGGCGACAAGTCCCGCTAGAGGTCCGTTGTAAACAAAGCCGGGATCGTTTTTACCCATCAGCAGCGCCACCAGTGTGCCGCCCACCATCGCCATCAGCGAATTCACAGCCACCAACCCCGAAATGTTTTCAATTTTTTGCGCGCTCATCACGTTAAAGCCAAACCAGCCCACACAGAGAATCCATGCGCCGAGGGCAAGGAAGGGAATGGACGACGGCGGATGCGCGGCTAGAGTGCCATCTTTGCGATACCGATTGCTGCGCGCACCAAGCAAAATCACAGCGGGCAAGGCAATCCAGCCGCCGACTGCATGAACAACGATCGAGCCCGCAAAATCGCGGAAGTTCTCGCCCGTGGTGGCCTTGATCCAATCTTGAATGCCGAAGGCATTGTTCCATGCGATGCCTTCGAAGAAGGGATACACAAAGCCGACGATCACGGCTGTGGCAATCAGCTGCGGCCAAAATTTTGCGCGCTCGGCGATGCCGCCTGAGATGATGGCGGGAATGGCTGCAGCGAAAGTGAGCAGGAAGAAGAATTTCACCAGTTCATAGCCGTTTTTTGCAGCCAGCGTTTCAGCGCTTACAAAGAAGCTCGTGCCGTAAGCCACGCCGTAGCCGACTGCGAAATACACGATGGTGGACATCGAAAAATCCACCAAGATTTTCACCAGTGCGTTAACTTGATTTTTCTTGCGTACCGTGCCCAGCTCCAAAAAGGCAAAGCCCGCGTGCATGGCCAAGACCATGATGGCGCCCAGCAAAATGAATAATGCGTCTGCGCCCTGTTTAAGTGCTTCCATATAAATCTCTTTGAAAATGAACTATTTTTAATCTGTTTCTGCACAATTTATGTACTTAAAACAGCAATTTTTAGAAAATGCACCTTTATAAAGCAATAAATGCGCCATATTCATGAATCATTGTTTGGGTGCTGAGTATTCGGTCATGGCTATTCTTGAATTTTTGCATCAGGCTTTGATGGCGTTAAGACTCCTATTTCGATAGCGTCTTACGCAAGTGCTACGCCGGCAAACTGCTTAAAATGCTTTGAAATTGACCCAGAACACCATGATCCTTGTTGCAGGCTCTGCCAACCTTGATTTCGTCGTCCGCGCGAGCACGATTCCCTCGCCGGGCGAGACGGTATTGGGGCGAGATTTTCAGACCTTTCCCGGCGGCAAAGGCGCGAATCAAGCGGTGGCTTGCGCCCGCGCTGGAGGGGCGACCACAGCCATGCTTTGCGCTCTGGGCGATGATGATTTTGCCAAACCGCTGGTGGCATCGCTACTTAGAGCGAATGTGCAATTGCATACCGTTCGCAGCCAGCAAGCTACCGGCACGGCGTTTATATGCGTGAGCGATGAAGGCGAAAATGCGATCACGGTCGCGCCCGGTGCGAATGCCGATTTACTGCCCGCGCATTGGCAACAAGCCATGCCAGTGTCACACCTGTTGATGCAGCTAGAAACACCGCTACCCACTGTGCTTGCATTCGCAAAAGCCGCGCGCGCGCAAGGCGCAAAAGTCGTACTGAATGCTGCTCCGGCGCGCGAATTGCCGGCTGAGCTTTTGCAATGCATCGACATGCTCATCGTCAATGAAGGCGAACTGGCGCAATTGGCTGGTGCAGAAGGCGATGTGCTTGCACAGCTGGATCGCATCGCAAAACAGCATCATTTGCAAGACATCATCGTCACGCTTGGCGCAAAAGGTTGTATTGCCCTGCATCAAGGCCATCTCTTACGACAAAAGGCCTACAACGTTGATGTGGTGGACACCACAGCCGCTGGCGATACATTTTGTGGTGCGCTCATTGCCGCGCTGTCGCGCGGCGCAAGTTTGCCGCAGAGTTTGCAAGAGGCCAGCGCCGCATCCGCCTTGGCATGTACCCAACTCGGCGCACAAAGCAGTATTCCTGCGCGCGAGGACGTGCTGGCGTTTATGATTGACTCACACTGACGCTCTGCGGTAGAGCCCGCATCTGTTATGACTGATTCTTTGAAACATCGCGTTATTTTTGATACCGATCCCGGCGTAGACGATGCGATGGCACTCATCTTTGCCATGGCGCATCCACGTATTGAGCTGGTCGGCATCACCACCGTATTTGGCAACGTCACCGCAGAACAAGCCACCACCAATGCCTTGTATCTCACAGAGCTTTCAGGCCGCAGCATTGCAGTAGCACGCGGCGCTGCTCAGCCAAGCTTCAAGCACACTGAAGCCCCACCTGATTACATTCATGGCACCGATGGTTTGGGCAATTTGCCCTCTCGTCTGCCTGCATCAAACACGCGCGCCGATCCCCGTAGCGCTGCGCAATTCATCGTCGATAGCGCTCGCGCTGAGCCCGGCCAAATCACGCTCGTCCCCGTCGGCCCGCTCACCAATATTGCCGCTGCGCTGGCGTTTGAGCCCAAGCTACCTCAGCTTATTAAAAGCGTGGTGTTGATGGGCGGCGCAGCGCGTGTGAGCGGCAATGTATCGCCCGTGGCAGAGGCCAATATTTGGAACGACCCACATGCAGCAGACGCCGTGTTCACGGCTGGCTTCGATCTCACGATGGTGGGCTTAGACGTGACATACCAGGTCGTCATTCCCGTGACATTGTTTGAAAGAATCGCGACGCTTCACCAACATCCCTTGACCGACACCCTGCTGCATGCTGTGCGCTTTTATGCGCAGTTTTATGCCACCCGCTACCCCGATTTAAGGGTCAACCCCGGTTGCTTCGGCCACGATGTGCTCGCCTTCATCGCGCTCTTGCATCCTGAGTTGTTCACGCATCTGCAAGGGCGATTGCGTTGCGTGAGTGAGGGGATTGCACAAGGGCAAACGATTCTGCATGATCGCCTAGAGATGGACTTCTCCCAATCAGGCTTTGGCACAGAAATGCCTCTTTCAAAAGCGGCGATGGATGTCAATGTGCCTGCTGTGCTCAAAGTCTTTGAAGATACACTGCTGTCAAATTGGATTTGATTTGATTTGAGTTGCGTATGAACCCCGTTCTCCCGAACCCTGTGCTCCCCGTCGTCGATTACACCTCGCCCGATGCGCCCCGCGCCTTTTGCGAAAGTTTGCATCGCACCGGCTTCGCCGTACTGAAAAATCATCCTCTCTCCAGCGATTTGGTACACGGCATTTATGCGGAATGGTTGGCTTTCTTCCAATCGAGTGATGCAAAAAAATACACTTGGGATCCTGAAAAGCTAGATGGCCATTTTTCTACGGCTGTTAGTGAGACCGCCAAAGGCAGCGAGGCGAAAGATCTCAAAGAGTTCTTTCACCTCTTTCCATGGGGTCGCTATCCTACTGAGGTAAGCGATGCGGCAAGGCGCTACTACAGCTTGGGCAAGGATTTGGCGGCCACGCTGCTCAAATGGGTAGAAGACAACTCCCCGCCTGAGATTCGCTCACGCTATAGCATCCCGCTGGCAAGCATGATTGATGATTGCGAGGAGACGCTGCTTCGCGTCTTGCACTATCCGCCACTGCGTGGAACGCAACAGCCCGGCTCCATCCGCGCCGCAGCGCATACCGACATCAATCTGCTCACTATCCTGCCCGCCGCCACCGAGCCCGGCCTGCAAGTGAAAGGCACAGACGGCATCTGGATCGACGCGCCCTCAGACTTCGGACTGCTGATCGTCAACATCGGCGATATGCTCGAAGAGGCCAGCGGCGGCTATTACCCCAGCACCCTGCATCGCGTGCTCAACCCGGTGGGCGAAGGCGCGAAAAAAAGCCGCGTTTCGCTGCCTTTGTTTTTGCATCCACGGCGCGAGATCACATTGTCTGATCGCTACACGGTGGGCAGCTATTTTGAAGAGCGAATGCAGGAGCTTAGGCGCAAGGGTTAGTGTTTTGAAAGCTAAGAATACTTCGCGCTTGGCCAGATGTTGCGCGTATCGAGCGCCCTCATGGTGGAGTACCACAAATCGGTCGCCCGATACGCGCAACATCTGGCAGTTTATCGGCGGCTGAAGTTTTGACTTCTGCACGCCAACAGGCCGCGAGCGTGAGGCATTGCAGCTGACCGATTTGTGGTACTCCACCATGAGGGCAGATGCAATGCCTCACGCTCGCAGCCGCTGCTGGAAAAAAAAGAAACCGCCCGAGCGCCAAAAACACTAACGAACATAGCTCCCCGACTTCCCGCCATGCTTCTCTGTCAGCCCAATTGCGCCAAGCATCATCCCTCGATCCACCGCTTTGCACATATCGTATATCGTCAGCAAGGCGACGGAGCAAGCCGTCAACGCCTCCATCTCCACGCCCGTCGGTCCAACAGTCTCCACAGTCGCAGTGCAACAGACGTGGGAATCAGCATCCGAGCCAAGAGAAAAGTCAACAACCACCCGCGTAATTGCCAGCGGATGGCAAAGCGGAATCAAATCACTGGTTTTCTTCGCTGCTTGAATGCCTGCAATCCGCGCAATCCCCAGCACATCGCCTTTTTTCGCGCTACCCGATGCAATTAAAGCCAGTGTGGCAGGCAGCATATCGATACGCCCTTGCACAGTGGCCACACGGTGCGTCGAAGCCTTAGCGCCCACATCCACCATATGCGCTTGGCCATTTTTGTCAAAATGCGTTAATCCGTTACTCATCTTGTGCGAACCTTCCATCTTTTCTTGCATCATACGGGGTGAAAACACACAGCAACCGCGATGGGTCATTTTGATCGCTCTTGGAAACTTATTTTGAAGCATTTTTGGTCCTGTCATTTGACGTTTAGCGGTAAGAAATCTGCGCAACGTGCTATTTATTTAATAGCATTGAGCCTCTTACTGACGCAGCCTCTTGGGCATGCAGCAGACGCATTACCGCAGCTCGGCGATGGCGAAGAGATGAGCGTCGCCGCCGAAAAGCAATTGGGCAAACGCATCGCACGCGAGATTTATCGCGACCCGGATTACATCGACGATCCATTGATCAGCGCCTATGTGCAGCGCATTTGGCAGCCGCTCTTGGCAGCCGCTCGCAAACGCGGTGATATCGCCCCTGAGCAAGAGCAGCTCGCTTGGGAGATCATGATCGGCAAAGATCGCAGCATCAATGCCTTCTCGTTGCCCGGCGGCTATTTCGGTCTGCATCTGGGCTTGGTGGGCGCGGTGGCCACGCGCGATGAGCTGGCCAGCGTGCTCGCGCATGAGCTCACGCATGTAAGCCAGCGCCATATCGCACGCCAAATCGGCAAGCAAAATCAACAATCACCTTGGCTTTTGGGCGCGATGATTTTGGGCACCATTGCCGCGAGCAAGAATCCGCAAGCAGCGGCCGCCGTCGTCAGCGGCGCGCAAGCGGCCAGCGCGCAAAGCCAACTCAATTTCTCGCGCGATATGGAGCGCGAAGCGGATCGCATCGGTTTTGCCATCCTTCAAGAAGCTGGCATGGATGTGCGCGGCTTCACCGGCATGTTTGACAAACTGCAAAACGCCAATCGCATCAACGACAACGGCAGCTTCCCCTATCTGCGCAGCCATCCGCTGACCACCGAGCGCCTAGGCGATATGCAATCGCGCTTGCAGCTCATGCCACCTCAGCAGCAATCGGCCAACTTAGCACAGCAAGCCGAGCACGCACTGATTGCTGCACGCGCACGCATCTTGTCAGACGGCAGCGTCGATCAGTTGCGCGCCGAGCTCGCGCCGGCAGCTGTAGCATTGAGAAATCCACTACCCGTAAGCGCCACCAGCGCGCAAAAAATTCGCCAGCTGACCCAACTCTACAGCGGCGCACTCGCATGCCACAAGCAGCGCAACAGCCTTGACGCACTGCGCTATGCAATTGTCGCGCGAGAACTGCTTAATTCCATGCTTTTTGAGCCGTTAGCCGGCATGGAATATGCGCGAAGTGCTATCGAATTAGTAGTGATTGAAACGCACCTCACCACGCCCTCATCGCCCCCTGAGCTGCGCGCCGCAGCGCTTGCCTCTTTAAGTTTTCTGCTCAGCAACGCCACCCTGAAATCAGAGCGCGTCACCCTGCTCGCTTGGGCTCAAATGGCTCGAGAAGATGCAGCGCAAGACCGAGCTGCAATCGTTGATGCATTGCAAACCTATCTTGCGAATCACCCCGGCGATTCCCCCGCTTGGGTCAGCTTGGCCAGTCTCTACGAAGCCCAAGGCCAAACGCTGCGCAGCCTGCGCGCCAGTGCTGAGGCGCGCGTTGCGCTGCTTGATTACGGCGCAGCGCTAGATCGCCTCAAAGCCGCACAAGAATGGGCCAAATCGAACAGCGCAAACCACATCGATGCCAGCATCCTCGACACCCGCACCCGAGCTGTGCAAGTATTGGTGCGCGAGCTGCAAAATGATCGCGACAAGCCATGAATGAGCCAGAGCTGCCTTCTTCATCACCGCTCGCTTCACCACCAGTTTCGCCGCCAGCGTCACCACCAGCATCAGCGCCCACTTTTCGCAGCTTTCCCAAGCAAAATCGCAGAGATGGCAAAGATAGCCTGAGCACGCTCGCAGCCAGCGCGGCCTGCCCCTGCAGGAGCGAAGAAAAAATCAGCTTTGCCTACGGCCAATGCTGTGGCCAGTGGCATCAAGGCATGCAAGCGCAGCCTCCACGCTTTGCCCCAACCGCCTGCGCCCTCATGCGCTCGCGCTACAGCGCCTATGCGCTCAAATTAGGCGGTTATCTGCTGGCCACGTGGTACAGCGAAACCTCCCCAGGCGACATCGATTTCCCACCCACCAAGTGGCTCGGCCTAGAAGTCAAAAGCAGCGCCGAATCCGGCGATGTAGGCGTGGTCGAATTCGTCGCCCGCTACCGAGACAGCATGAGCCGAGCAGGCCGAATAGAAGAGACCAGCCGCTTCCTGCGCGAGGGTGTCGGCGACGCGGCAAGATGGTATTACATTGATGGCATCGTTGAGACTGAAGCACCCAATTAGCTGCCGTATTTACTGCGCGGAGCGCTGTTGAATCAGGAGTAGTAGAGAAAATGGGGTCAGATCCCAATTCAGGAGAGCAATCTTCCCGGAGCGCAACAATGCCAATCCGAAATTGGGCTCTGACCCCGATTTTCTCGGTGCTCGCCTACCCTCTACTGCTTTGTCGACATTATTTGCACGCAACTCTTCCACGCCACCTTATGTACCTGCGGCCTACCATCGGGCATTTGCCTCAGATAATTTTTTGAAAACACACGCGATTGAGGTCATCGCCATCCAACCCTCACCCCGCGCGCCTTCCAAAAAATTTCTGATTCAAACACCCAATGGTCTCCGCTGAAAAAAAATCGTTGCTAAGGGCAATTTTCTACCTTCCCTTCTGCTGTCAGCCATCAATCATGAGTTTCTCCAACAACAGTATCCCGATCAAAAATCCGCATGTGCTGGAAGGAATGAAAAAGAATACAAACGTGTTTATCCAAGAATTTCTCGTCAACATGAGACCAAGAGGAATAGCCACTAAAAATCCAGCGATAGTACCCAGAGCTGCATAGTGGTACTGAGCCAAGAGCTGTCGCTTTTTGAAGAAAGGTAGCACTAGCAAAATCTCACATACAAACAAAACGCCACAAAAGAGTGCTGCTTTACTTCCAAAAACATAGGCAGCTGGCGCGTAAAGAAATAACCAAAACGATATGCTGCTGATTGGTTCTTCAAAAGACCCTCTCCACGGAACAAGAATGAAGGCAGAAAATAGTGGCCCAAGTAAGCAATAGATCAACAAGCTGTACACCGCAAATTTCCAAGGCTTCATATCTTAGTTATACAGCAGGTTGCATTGGTGATACGCCAAAAGCACGGCAAATATCTTTGTGGCGGAGACCATTGGGTGTTTGGATCAGAAATTTTTTGGAAGGCGCGCGGGGAGAGGGTTTGTTAGCTACAGCCCGCATCGCGTGTGTTTTCAAAAAATTTGCTGAGGCAAATATCCAATGGTAGGCCGCAGGTACAAGAGCTTGAGTGAAACGGCAAGCACGCAAAACCCTTCAACAAGCTCAGGGTAAACGGGAGGCGATACAAATTGAATAGCACTCCTCGCAACAAATACGCCGGCAAAGTGCTCAAAACGCCTTTATAAATAGGCGCATAGTAAAATTCATATCGTTGCGCTGCGCAACAACAAATTTTTCAACCCCGCAGCCATGTAGAGGACTACCATGTATAAAAACCTCGTTGCCGCCGGCGTGAGCTGTGTGGCGATCAGTTTTTCTTTTTTCGCTTCTTCCGCGTTCGCGCAAAGCAATCCACCACCCAGCAAACCCCAAGAGCCACTCAAGGCCGCTTGGGTTTATGTTGCGCCGCTCACCGATGCAGGTTGGGTGCGCCAGCATGACGAGGGGCGCAAGGCCGTGCAAGCGGCTCTAGGCGATCAAGTCAAGACCACGTATGTCGAAAACGTGCCCGAGGGCGCGGATGCAGAGCGCGTGATTCGCGATCTCGCGGCTCAGGGCAACAAAATTATTTTCACGCCCAGCTTTGGCTACATGGAGCCCACGATGCGTGTTGCTCGCGAGTTTCCAGACGTGCGCTTTGAATCAATCACGGGCTACAAAACCGCGCCCAATGTGGCAGCGGCCAATGCGCGCTACTACGAAGGCCGCTATCTTGCGGGCATCGCGGCGGGGCGCATGACGAAGACGAATCTGGCAGGCTATGTAGCCGGCTTCCCAATTCCTGAGGTGTTGCAAGGCATCAATGCTTTTACGCTTGGCATGCGCTCTGTGAATCCCAAAGCGCAGGTCAAAGTGATCTGGCTCAACGCTTGGTTTGACCCCCCGCGCGAACGAGACGCAGCTATTGTGCTGATGAACCAAGATGCCGATGTGCTCGCGTTTCACACCGGCTCCAACGCCGTGATGATCGCGGCTCAGGAGCGCGGGAAAATGGCCGTGGCGTATCACTCGGATATGCGCAAAGTCGCACCTGATGCGCAGATCGCTGCAGTGACGCACAACTGGGGCGTTTATTACACAAGACAAGTTCGCGCCTCGTTGGATGGCAGTTGGAAAACCGGTAGCTTTTGGGGTGGCGTGCGCGAGGGGATGATTCGTGTGGACAGCTTTGGCCCTAAAGTACCCAAAGCCGTGATCGATGAGGTCAACGCGGCGCAAAAAGCCATTGGCGAAGGCAAGCTGATTCCTTTTTCTGCGGCTGCACAAGACGTCTTGGACAATGAGGGCAGCATCCTGATCCCGCGCGGCGGGTTTCTTTCGGATGGGCAAATACTGTCTATGAATGCCCTCGTATCGGGCGTGCTTGGAAAGATTGCAAAATAGCGGGGTGACTGTTGCCACCGCTCCCACTTTAAAAGCTTATCGCGCCAGCCTGCTGCGTTTTGACAGCGCTGGCCATGCGGTTTTCGACACCGATGGCTTGCTGGTGGTGGATTCAAGGGGCAAAGTCGCTGCAGCAGGAGATTATTCGCAGCTCAAAGCGCAGTATGCGCACCTGCCCACGCAGCATTTCTCCGGTCGAATCATCGCGCCGGGCTTTGTGGATATGCATGTGCATTACCCGCAAATCGACGTGATTGGCTCGCCGGCTGATGGCTTGCTACCTTGGCTGGAGAACTACACCTTTCCAGAAGAAAAACGCTATATTTCCGGCGAATATTCTGCGCAGAATGCTACGTTTTTTATAGCGGAGCTGCTCCGCAATGGCGTGACGACGGCGCTGACTTTCGCCACCTCGCATGTGGCCTCGGTCAATGCGATGATGCAAGCAGCAGACACCGCTGGCTTGCGCATCATCACCGGCAAATGCCTGCAAGATCGTAACTGCCCGGATGGTGTGCGCGATGAGACGGAGCAGTCTCTGATCGACACCGAAAGCTTGATTCAACGCTGGCATGGCAAAGGCACAAGGGGTCAGCTCGGCTACGCCATCACGCCGCGCTTCGCGCCCACCTGCTCGGATGCGCAGATGCGCGGTATGGGGGAATTGGCTGCAAAGTATCCAGAGGTGTGGATTCAATCGCATGTGAGCGAGAACGCCGATGAAATCGCATGGGTGCGCGAGCTGTACCCGCAGGATGCGAGCTATCTCCGTATCTATGATCGATTTGGACTCCTGCGCGAGAAAAGCGTTTACGCGCATTGCATTCATTTCAATGACGCAGACCGCGCTTTGATGAAAGCGCGCGGCGCAACGGCAGCCGTGTGCCCCACGAGCAATTTGTTTCTCGGCAGCGGGAATTTTGATTTCGCAACTGCCATGCGCCAAGGCATGGCGCATGGCTTGGCCAGTGATGTGGGCGGCGGCACATCGCTGTCTCCTTTTAAGACCATGCTCGCCGCACACTATGTGGCGTTGAGCAGCTCGCGCAGTATCGATAACGCCAAACAGCCGATTTCGCTCTCACCCGAGCGGCTTTGGTGGCTGCACGCCGCAGGTGCGGCGCAGGCGCTTGGGCTGCAGGGCATCGTGGGCAATTTGCAATCGGGCTGCGACGCAGACTTCGTCGTTCTCAATCCACAGGCCACGCCCTTGCTTGCCCGGCGTATCGCCCGAGCGACTTGCCTTGACGAGCTTCTCTTCGCGCTGATCGTGCTAGGCGATGACCGCGTGATTGAACAAACACACTTGGCCAGCAGTTAAAATCTAGAGATGTCAGCACCCACCCCAGACCAAGCCGTTTTTGATCTGACGGCGCATTTTCTGATCGCTATGCCCGGCATGGAAGATGAGACGTTTGCGAAATCAGTGGTGTATTTGTGTGAGCACACGGAGCGCGGCGCTCTCGGTATCGTGATCAACAAGCCGACTGAGCTCACGATGCCGAAATTGTTTGCTAAGGTGGATTTGCCACTAGATCGCAAAGATTTACATGCAGCGCCAGTGTTTGGCGGTGGGCCCTTGCATACCGAGCGCGGCTTTGTGTTGCACGAAAAGCAAGTGGCCACCACGGTGACTTTTGCGGATATGAAAGATGTGCCGCTTTCAGTCCCGCAGACAGCCGCAGAAGCCGATCTCAGAGCCAAGGTGAAAGCGGCGATGAGTTTGGAGCAACAATTACTCGAAGCACTGCACGAGGCGGCGCAAGAAGAAGCACCAGAGAGCACGTTCTACGCCTCCTCGCTCACGATTTCCGATGGTTTGGAGCTCACCACGTCCAAAGACGTGCTCGATGCGCTCTCCAGCGGTGGCGGGCCGCGCCGCGTATTGATCTCGCTCGGCCATGCAGGCTGGGCGAAAGGGCAGCTCGAATCTGAATTGGCGGAAAACACTTGGCTGCACGTCAAGGCAAGTTCAGAGGTTATTTTTGACACACCTGTGGCTGAGCGCTACAGCAAGGCGCTTGGGCTTTTGGGCTTACAAGAATGGATGATTTCGCGTGATGTGGGGCGTGCATGAACGCGATCGTGGCTGGCCGCGCCCTTCGATCCGTTCCCGCGCAGCAGCAATCTTTTATAGCTTTTGATTTCGGCACCAAGCGCACCGGCGTGGCCACAGGCCAACGTCTCACGCAAAGTGCAACCCCTTTGAAAACTTTGCATATCGCCGGCACAGATGCTCGCTTTGATGCGATCAAAAAGATACTCGCCGAATGGCAGCCTCATGCGCTCGTGGTGGGCATTCCTGCGCATACCGACGGCGCAGCGCACGAGATGACCGAGCGTTGCCAGAAATTCGCGCGGCAACTTCATGGCCGATTCAACCTGCCTGTGTATGAAGTCGATGAGCGTTATAGCAGCGTGGAAGCGGCATCTCGGGGCGCTGAAGATCTAGATGCTGAAGCGGCGGCAGTTATTTTAGAACAGTTTTTTAGTGAGATTGAAGCATGAGTCGTTTGTCACTCGATGCGCCCACGCTCTACCAAGAGCTGTGCAAGGGCGTGAAAAATTTGATGCAGCCTGAGACGAAACTGATTGGCATCGCATCTGGCGGCGTTTGGCTCGCGCAACAGTTGCAAACCGATTTGAAGCTCGATGGCAAGGCAGGCGTGATCTCATCAGCCATGCATCGCGATGATTTCTCCAAGCGCGGCCTAGCGCACAGCGTTCAAACGCAGCTTCCCTTTGACGTGAACGGGCAAGATATTGTGCTGATTGACGATGTGCTCTACACCGGGCGCACGATTCGCGCGGTGCTTAATGAATTGTTTGATTACGGGCGGCCAGCGCGTGTCCGCCTTGCCGTGTTGGTGGATCGCGGCGGGAGGCAATTGCCTGTGAGCGCCGATTTTGCAGCTGCGCGCTTGAGCTTGCCGCTCACACAATCCTTAGCACTCGCTCGAAGCGAAGATGGACTATTCAGTTTCGAGATCAAGGAGGCTTGATGCTTTACAAACGCAACCCCCAACTCAACAAGCATGGCGAGCTCATTCATTTGCTCTCGACCGAAGGCTTGCCTAAATCCATCCTGACGCAAATTTTGGACACAGCGGCCAGCTTCGTGAGCGTGAGCGACCGCGAGGTGAAAAAAGTGCCTCTGCTGCGCGGTAAGAGCGTCTTCAATCTCTTCTTTGAGAACTCCACGCGCACACGCACGACCTTTGAGATTGCTGCAACGCGGCTCAGCGCTGATGTGATCAACCTCGATATCGCCAAATCATCGGCCAGCAAAGGCGAATCTCTGCTCGATACGATTGCCAATCTCTCTGCGATGGCGGCTGACATCTTCGTCGTGCGCCACAGCGAATCGGGCGCGCCGTATCTCATCAGTCAACACGTCGCGCCGCATGTGCATGTGATCAATGCGGGCGATGGCCGCCATGCACATCCGACGCAGGGCTTGCTGGATATGTACACAATTCGGCATTTCAAGGGCGATTTTTCCAATCTCACGGTGGCGATTGTGGGAGATGTGCTTCACTCGCGTGTGGCGCGCTCGGATATCCATGCGCTCACCACTTTAGGCTGCGCCGAAGTGCGAGCCGTCGGCCCGCGCACTTTGATCCCCGGCGATTTGCGCGAGATGGGAGTGCGCGTGTGTCACTCCCTCGAAGAAGGCATCCAAGGCGCAGATGTGATCATCATGCTACGCTTGCAAAACGAGCGCATGAGCGGCGCGCTGCTGCCATCTGCCCAAGAGTTTTTCAAGAGCTTTGGGCTCACGCCCGAGAAGCTGCGATTAGCCAAGCCTGATTGCATCGTGATGCATCCAGGGCCGATCAATCGGGGCGTGGAGATTGCCTCAGAAGTGGTCGATGGCAAGCAAAGCGTGATCTTGCCGCAGGTGACGTATGGCATCGCGGTGCGCATGGCAGTGATGAGCATTGTGGCGGGGAATGAGGCATGAAAATACTGATTCAAGGCGGGCGGATTGTAGATCCAGCTTCTGGCATGGATGCCGTGGGCGATATGGCAATTGCAGCCGGGCGCATTGTCGGCATCGGTACAGCGCCTGCAGATTTTTCGCCAACGCGTACCGTGAATGCGAAAGGCAGAATAGTTGCGCCGGGCTTGGTGGATTTGTGCGCCCGCCTGCGTGAGCCGGGCTTTGAGCACGAAGGCATGCTTGAATCAGAATTGGCAGCGGCAGTCGCTGGCGGCATCACATCTCTTGTGTGCCCGCCCGATACCGATCCTGTGCTCGATGAGCCCGGGCTGGTGGAGATGCTGAAATACCGCGCAGAAAAATTGCATCAGTCGCGGGTGTTTCCATTGGGTGCTTTGACCAAAGGTCTGCAAGGGGAATCACTCACCGAGATGGCCGAGCTCACCGAGAGTGGCTGCGTGGGCTTCGGCCAAGCTGAAATTCCGCTGGCGAATACGCAAGTAATGCAGCGCGCTATGCAATACGCGGCCACTTTCGGCTACACCGTTTGGTTGCGCCCGCAGGAGCTGCATTTAGGCCAGGGCGTAGCGGCCAGCGGCGCACTAGCCACCCGGCTGGGCTTATCGGGCGTGCCAGTCGCCGCAGAGACGATTGCGCTGCATACGATTTTTGAGCTCGTGCGAAGCACGGGCGCGCGCGTGCATTTGTGTCGCATCAGCAGCGCAGCGGGTGTTGCTCTTGTTCGCGCAGCAAAAGCTGAAGGGCTGCCTGTGAGTGCCGATGTGAGCATCAACTCACTGCATTTGACTGACAACGACATCGGCTATTTCGACAGCCGCGCACGGCTGGTGCCCGTTCTTCGCCAGCAGCGTGATCGCGATGCGCTGCAAGCGGCTTTGCTCGACGGCACAATGGACGCGCTCGTGAGTGATCACAACCCGGTAGAAGCGGATGCGAAGAATTTGCCCTTTGGCGAAGCGGAAAGCGGCGCGACTGGCTTGGAGCTTCTGCTCAGCCTCGCGCTCAAATGGGGGCAGCAGCACAAGCTCAATTTATCTGACACGCTCGCTCGCATCACATCCAAGCCTTCTCAAGTACTGGAGAGCAGCTTGGGCACGTTAGCAAGCAGCATCGGGCGCTTGAATGTGGGCGGTGCTGCGGACATTTGCATTTTTGATCCAACAGCCGAGTGGAGCGTAACCGGCGATACGCTGCGCAGCCAAGGCAAGCACACCCCGTTTGCGCACGACATGGGCGGCAGCATCATGCCAGCGCGCGTGAAGATGACGCTGGTCAACGGTCAAATTGCTTTCGATTCCAATTAATTGAACACGATGGAAAACACAATCAACCTGAGTGAGCAGCGCCTAGCCGATGCGTGGGCCGTTTTGCAAGCGCACGGTCAAGAAGCTGACAAGCTCGTCCCCGATGCGAATCGCATTGCGTTTGCAGATCCTGAGTTTTTACTGCGCCGCGAGATGCGCGGTGTGCGCATGCAAATCGAAATGCTCAAGCCTGAGCTTGGGCTCAGTGAGGCCGGCATTGACAACACCATCGTCGTATTCGGCGGTGCGCGCTTTTGCAGTCCCGAAGATGCGCAGGCAGCGCTACGACAAGCTGAGGAAGGCAACGATGCACAAGCACTGGCCAAAGCCCAGCGCTTGATGCGCAATGCCCCTTACTACGCGCAGGCGCGCGAATTCGGCAAACTGGTCGCGCAGTACAGTCAAAATTGCCCCGCCAAAGACAAGCTCTTCATCTGCACTGGCGGTGGCCCCGGCGTGATGGAGGCGGCCAATCGCGGCGCGCATGATGTTGGCGCGCCTTCGGTGGGCTTATCCATTGCCCTGCCGCATGAAGAAAAAGCCAATCGCTACGTAACGCCTGAGCTGAGCTTCAAATTTCATTACTTCGCCATGCGCAAAATGCACTTCATGATGCGCGCCAAAGCCTTGGTCGCTTTCCCCGGCGGTTTTGGCACATTGGATGAATTATTTGAAGTGCTTTGCCTTGTGCAAACGCGCAAGGCAAAACCCGTGCCGATTTTTCTCTACGGTTCAGCGTATTGGAAAAAAATTATCAACTTCGAAATGCTTGCCGACGAAGGCGCGATCTCGCATGAAGATTTGAAGCTATTTAGCTATGTGGATGATGCGCAAACGGCTTGGGATGAGATCAAGCGGTTTTATCAGCTTGGTTGAACCAGCTTGTATTTAAAGCTTAAATTAAATCGGCTCGGGTCGTGTTGGCATAGGCCAGTGATGGCGGCAACTGACCTGGCTTGAGATGAATCAATTCCCATAACTCGTTGGCCTCTTGCGGTGTGGCGAATTCCAACGCAAGCAAGGTATCTTCGTTGCTCTCACCAAAAGCCAAACCGGGCTGTAAGCTGATTTGCAAGACGCTCGCCATGCATTGCGCCAGAGCAATGGCCGACAAAGGCAAGCTTTCCTCGTAGCGGCTCATGCCTAAGTTTTTATTGCGGCGCTGGCCTTTAAAGCGCAGCTCATCACCATGGTAGCTGACCTGCCCATTGCCCGAAAACCCCCAAGCGCCGGGCTTCATCGCGCTACCGCCGTAGCGCACACTGAATTGCGGCCACATGCCGCTCGATGGGGGGCCGAGTGTGCTGAGCGCCAGATGGTCGTGCGCCACACTGGCCAGTGTAGATTCATCGCGATCTTGGACAAGCTGCTCGACACTCATTTCCACGCCATCGTCGCGCCAGAGCATGTGCTCGCCAGTGATCACTTTTTTAACGCTCATCCCTACAATCATGCGTCGCTCATAAGGGCCGAGCGGCTTGCCGTTGACAAACAGACTGTATTTGTAAGCCATTGATGAAATGCTGATGAGAGTGTGAAAAACGCAAATCATAGCAACGCCAGCGAACAAAAAAGGCTTCCTAGGAAGCCTTTGTACAAATACAACGAGACGCTGGTCGAAGTTTCAAAACGTAACCTATCGCATGTGCTGATATGAGGTATTTTGAGTTAACGGCGGGAAAAGCCGCACAAGATATCAACCGTCGATCGCACGCGTTTTCTACAACGCGGCTGGTCAGACGCGTTTCCTATACTCGCCGGTGCGCGTGTCGATCTCTACTTTGTCACCCTGCGCCACGAAAATCGGCACGCCGATTTCAAAACCCGTCGCTAGCTTTGCGGGCTTGAGCACCTTGCCGGAGGTATCGCCCTTGACAGCTGGCTCTGTCCAAGTGATCTCGCGCTCGACGCTGGTGGGCAACTCGACAGAAATCGCTTTGCCGTCATAGAAAACCACTTCCGCCGTCATGCCTTCTTCAAGGTAGCTCAGCGCATCGCCCATGTTTTCATTCTCGACTTCGTATTGGTTGTATTCGCTGTCCATCCACACATACATCGGGTCAGCAAAGTAAGAATACGTGCAATCTTTTTTGTCCAAAATGATTTGCTCAATCTTGTCATCGGCTTTGAAGACGACTTCTGTGCCGAAGTTAGCGATCAGGCTTTTGATTTTCATGCGCACCGTGGCTGAGTTGCGGCCACCACGGCTATATTCGGTTTTGAGGATGACCATGGGGTCTTTGCCGTGCATGATGACGTTGCCGGCGCGCATTTCTTGGGCGATTTTCATGGGTGTGTTTCCAGTGGAGTGATGGGGCTGAACAGATTTGATTTGGTCAACCGCAAATAAATGCTTGCTAACTTGCAGCAAAGCCTAAGATTTTAACCCCTTTTAGCTGCATTTTGAGGGGGTCACGCGATCGCATGACAACGCCGCAACAGCCTTTTCTTCAACAAAATCAAGCAGTTGCGAGACTAAATCGCGTTGGACGAGAAGGCGCGCTCTAGCCGCTTGGGCGCACACTTGCCAAGCTGAAAGATCGAGCAGGGGCAGCTTTTCTGAGCTCAATCCATTCCAAACAAGATGGAATAAACGCAGATCTGGCGGCGCTTGCAGCCAATCCAAAAACGCTTCGAGCTTGGCGGCATGCGCGCCATCAGCCTGTGGATAAATCTGCCAGACAAAAGCGCGGCCCGTCAAGAGCGCTCGAACCAGTGAATCTTCACCGCGCACGACATTGAGATCGCAGCTTTGCAGCAAAACATCATACTGAGCTTGCGTCATGAATGATTGCTCTTGAATTGATAGCAATCTGCGCTTATTCCATGCCGGAAGCTGTGCATTTTTTCTTTGGATCACGGCGTCCACAGCCTTCTGCCCACGCCCGGCCAGCACGATAAGTTGCGTCAATGGCTCGCGCTGCGCAAGTTGCTCAATCAGGAATAGCAAAGCGGGGCTCTCGTAGCAAAATAAGCTGATGCGGCTTGCGTTTTCATAGCTTGGCAAATCAGCAACGGCCTCCCTGTCTCGTATCAAACCACCCGTACCCTCTGTGAACCCGGGATAGAAAAACCATTTCGTCAAACCTACAGCTGCGCCCGCCATCACAGGTGAGCACAGGCCATGGCTGCGCTCCACATAGCTTTCAGCACTGAGGTATTCCAGATTGATCCAGATCGGATTTCTGAGGGTCTTTTTAGAGCCTTTTATGCCATCAGCCGGCATAGAATCTGCGCAAAGTGCTATTGAATTGATAGTTATCCAAGCGTGATCAACTTCGCAACCAAAGGCTTCGATCACCACATCGCCGGGTGGCGCATCAGCCGGCATGGGCGCTTCAGGCTGCCAATTGCGCACTTCAACGCCATCGCGACCCCCATCATCCTCATGGGGTGCCATCCAAGCCAGCGCTGATGCATCGTCTACCCAAAGACGCACCCTGTGTCCACGCGCTGCGAGCGCCGCAGAAAGCCGCCAGCAGACACCGATATCTCCAAAATTGTCGATCACACGGCAGAAAATATCCCAGCGCAGCATCCAAGTCCTTAGGGTTCTTTGGTGTTTTCAGTGCCTTGTTTTCGCGCTTTTCGCGCTTTTCGCGCTTTTCGCGTTACACAGTCGCCTCTAAAACCGCCAGCTCGCCTCGCAAAGAGAAGCCCATGCGCTGCGACACAGCGATGTCAATCAATTGACCAGGCAAGCGCTGCAACCCTTGCGCGCTGCTCGAAAAATTCACCACACGATTGCATTCCGTGCGCCCCATCAGCTCCGGGGCATCGCTTTTGCTCTGACGAGACGGGCCTTCAACCAAAATACGCGCGCTCTTTCCGACGAAGGCATCCGAGAGCGCATGCGTGTTGTCGTTGATGGCTTTTTGCACTTGCAACAAGCGTGCGTGTTTGATGTCATGCGGCGTGTCGTCCACTAACGAAGCTGCTGGCGTACCTGGGCGTGGGCTGTAAATGAAGCTAAAGCTGTTGTCAAACTGCATGTCTTCAATCAGCTTCATCGTCTTCGCGTGATCTGCATCGCTCTCGCCGGGAAAGCCGATGATCAAATCAGTGGAGAGATGCAAATCAGGACGAATCGCGCGGATTTTTCGGATAATGCTTTTGTATTGAAGCGAGGTGTAGCCGCGCTTCATGGCGGCAAGAATCACATCCGAACCATGCTGCGCAGGCAGATGCAAATGGCTCACTAATTTGGGGAGCTTGGCATAGGCTTCGATCAGCGCGGGCGTGAATTCATTGGGATGACTGGTCGTGTAGCGGATGCGCTCGATGTCGGGGATGTCGCTCACATAATCCAGCAAGGTCGCAAAATCGCAAATTTCTGCTGTGCTGCCCATCGTGCCTCGATAAGCATTGACGTTTTGTCCGAGCAAATTGATCTCGCGCACGCCCTGGCCTGCAAGTTGAGCGACCTCGAGCAAAACATCATCGAGCGGACGATTGATCTCCTCGCCCCGCGTGTACGGCACGACACAATAGCTGCAATATTTGGAGCAACCTTCCATGATGCTCACAAATGCGCTCACACCTTCACGACGCGCGGGCGGCAGATGATCGAACTTCTCGATCTCTGGAAAACTAATGTCCACCTGCGATTTTTTGGTTTTGAGTTGCGTAGCAAGCAGCTCAGGCAGCCGATGCAATGTCTGCGGGCCAAAAACCACATCGACGTAAGGGGCGCGGCGAAGAATAGCTTCCCCCTCTTGGCTGGCCACACAGCCACCCACACCAATCTTCACGCCTTTGGCCTTCAAATGCCGGACGCGTCCCAGATCAGAAAACACTTTTTCTTGCGCTTTCTCGCGCACGGAACAGGTGTTAAACAACACGAGATCGGCCTCGTCCACATTGTCGGTTTTCTCGTAACCATTTGCTGCATGGAGCACGTCGACCATCTTGTCCGAGTCGTACTCGTTCATTTGGCAGCCGAAGGTTTTGATAAAGACTTTTTTACTCATGATCGTGATCTACTATTTATTTGATAGCACTCTGCGCAATAAATACGCCGGCATATTGCCGAAAAATTATATTTTTTAAGAAGCGCTTTGCTGAGCAGCAACCCCAAAAATTTAACGCTGCTGACGGCCCGATTGCTCAAAACTGGGCAATTGATTGAATGGCGTCTTGCCATCGTCTGGCTTTTTAATGTCAGCGTCCGATGCGAAGCTGAAATTGTTGGCAGGTGTGCTGGACGTGAGCTTCTGCTTAGCTTCCAGCTCGTTCAAAATCCACACCTCTTGAATCTCACCGAGCGGATTGCGGGTGAAATTGACGACGAATTCCAAATTCGTGATGCTGGCTGACATCACCAGTCGCTGCTGAGGATCGCGAATGCGCGAGCCGGGCGAGAGGCGTTCACGTTTGCCATCGATCAAAATCTCTGGCGCTTGCACGACCTTAATTTTCCCGCGTAGCGCATTCGCAGGAAACTTGCGCAAACCGGGCGTGCCGGTCTGCAAGACTTCACTCACAGGCAGCGGCTCAGAGAGCTGGCCTTGCGCTAGTACAGATACGCTCAGCATCATGCCGAGCAAAGCAAAAAGACAGCGGTTCATGGTGAACATCCTGAAGGCTGTGGAACAAGGGTGTATTTTAACTTTCTATGCCGCTCACACGCTTGAGCAAGCTCACCAGCTGCAAGCGCTCGTCCTCCGTCAAACGCTGTAGCAAACGCTGCTGCACTTTTTTGGCGGATTTTTTCATGGCGATGGCTTGGCTCTCGCCCTCCTCAGTCAGCCATAGCAGCTTGCGGCGCTTATCAGTGGGCGAACTCTCGCGGCGCAGCCAGCCGCGCTCCTCAAGCCGCAAAATGACTGAGCCAGCAGTGGCGGCATCTAGGGCCACGCGCTGCGAGACTGTGATTTGATCCGCGCCGGGCTCATCGATCAACGCTTGCAAAATCGCAAATTGCAGCGAGGTGACTTCAAACCCCGCCAGCTCCTCCGCAAAGATGGCCATCGAGGTTTGGTGCGCACGGCGAATCAAATAGCCGGGCGCTTGGGTAAAGTCAAAAGAAGTGGCCATGAGAGAGTGATGTTAATGATGAGATTGTAAGCACGCATATCATTAGGGTAAATACGAATCTTGATATTTAATAAGCATGCATATAATATGTTAGCTTATAAAAAGGAGACTCCGCCGTGATGTTTGACTCTTCCTCACGCCCGATTCTGATCGCTGGCGGTGGCATTGGCGGCTTGGCCGCAGCCTTTGTGCTCGCGCGCAGCGGTCATGCAGTTACGGTGCTGGAGCAAGCCGCTGTGTTTGGCGAGATTGGCGCAGGCATTCAGCTGGGCCCGAATATTTTTCGCATGTTGGATTATTTGGGGCTCACTGAAGAAATCAACAAGGTGGCCTACTTCCCGCCCGCGATGGGTATGCGCGATGTGCGCACAGGGGAACAAGTTGTCAGAGTTCAAATGGGCGATGCGGCGCGAGCAGCCTATGACGGCTTTGCCTACGGCGTGATTTATCGCAAGGATTTGCATGATGTGTTGCTCAATGCATGCCACAAGCAGCCGGGCATCATGCTGCGCACAAATGCGAGCGTCGCTTCGTTCACGCAAGACGGCGGAGTAGTCACTGCCGTTTTGAAGGATGGCGAGCAGATTCAAGGCGCAGCCCTGATCGGCGCAGATGGTTTGTGGAGCGGCATTCGCCAAAGCATTGTGGGCGACGGCAAGCCGCGCGTGAGCGGGCATATTGCGTATCGCGCAGTTTTGAAGAAGGGTGACGTGCCGCCTGAGCTGTGGAGCGATGAGGTGCAACTGTGGGGCGGGGAGAAAACGCATTTGGTGACCTACCCGCTGCGCCGTGGCGAGCTGTTCAATCTGGTCGCTGTGTTTCATTCCAACAAATACGACGAAGGCTGGGACACTTTTGGCGACAACAGCGAACTGACCGAGCGCTTCGCCGATGCGCATCCCACCGTGCGCGCTCTGATGGGCAAGATCAATGTGTGGAAAATGTGGGTGCTCTGTGACCGTGAGCCGGTAAAAAATTGGAGTCAAGGCCGCGCCACGCTGCTGGGCGATGCAGCGCATCCGATGTTGCAATATCTCGCACAAGGCGCGGGGCAGGCGATTGAAGATGCTGTAGTGCTCGGCAAAGCTGTGGAGCATTTCAAAGGTGATTTTGAAAAGGCTTTCCTAGCCTATCAAGACAAACGCTATCTGCGCACTGCTCGCGTGCAACTCACTGCTCGCTTTTACGGCGATATTTATCACGCCAGCGGTGTCACACGCGAACTGCGCAATTCGATCTTTCAAAGCGGCAAAGATGCAGCAGGCTTTGCGGGCTTGAAGTGGATGTATGAAGGTATTGATCCGAATCATTTGTTTTAAAAGCGACGCACATGCTCACCAAAACTATCCACCCTGATCGCGCCCAACTCTACGCGGACATGTCGCCAGCGAATCTCACGCCACTTTGGGAAGTGTTGCATTCGCTTGTGCCCCAGCAACCTAAAACGCCTTGCGTGCCCGCGCTGTGGAAATACGGTGATGTGCGCCCCTTCCTCATGCGCGCAGGTGCGGCGATCACGGCAGAGGAAGCGATTCGCCGGGTGTTGATTTTGGAGAATCCTGCATTGCGCGGCCAGTCGTGCATCACCCAATCGCTCTACGCTGGCTTGCAGCTTATCCTGCCGGGGGAGGTCGCGCCCAGCCATCGGCATACGCAAAGTGCGCTGCGCTTTATCGTCGAAGGCTCGGGCGCTTACACAGCCGTCGATGGCGAACGAACAATGATGACACCGGGCGATTTCATCATCACGCCGAAATGGACTTGGCACGATCATGGCTACGAAGTAAGCCATGATCAAAAGCTTGATGCGCACGGCCATCAAGGGACTGAGCCGATGGTGTGGCTTGACGGTTTGGACATTCCGACCATCCGTTTCTTCGACGCAGGCTTTGCCGAGAACGATGCCAGAGCATCGCAAGAAGTCACCAAACACGAGGGGAGCAGCTTCGCCAGCTACGGCCACAACATGGCGCCCGTCAGAGGAGACTCACCTTTTGGCAACACCAGCCCGATCTTCAGCTACCCCTATGCCCGCACCCGCGAAGCGCTGCACACACTAGAGCGCACCGAGAAGATCGACGCATGGGACGGTTTCAAACTGCGCTACACGAATCCGCTCACCGGCGGCTCGCCCATGCCCACGATGCAGACCTTTATGCAGCGACTGCCCCAAGGCTTCAAAGGTGCGCCCTATCGGCAAACCGATGGCGCAGTATTCAGCGTCGTCGAAGGGCGAGGCCAAGCGCTTATCGAATCGCATCATGGCAGCTATGCGTTTGCGTTCACTTCGCGTGATCATTTCGTCGTCCCCTCGTGGCACACTCTGCGTTTGAATTCAAATGATGGCTGTGTGCTGTTCAGTTACTCAGACCGCCCGATCCAACAGGCACTCGGCATTCACAAAGAAGAAAGGTTTTCCTCATGAGCTATGTGTTCAATCCTCCCGCAGTGGTCAGCGTCCCAGTCGTTGGCCGCGCAGAGCGTTTCCCAGTCAACCGCGTGTATTGCGTGGGCCGCAACTATGAAGAGCATGCCAAAGAAATGGGCTTCACTGGCCGAGAGCCACCGTTTTTCTTTTTAAAGCCAGCGAACGCCATCGTGGTGGTGAATGCGGGTGAGACGGGCAATATTCCGTATCCCACGCTCACGAAGAATTTTCATCACGAGATTGAGCTGGTGGTGGCGATTGGAACGGGCGGGAAAAACATCAAAGCGGCCGATGCTGCCAAGCATATCTTTGGCTACGCCGTTGGCCTCGACATGACGCGTCGCGATCTGCAGGGCGAGATGAAGAAAGCTGGTCGCCCATGGTGCATCGGCAAAGCCTTCGACCATTCCGCGCCGATTGGCCCTATCGTGCCTGTCGCGCAGGCAGGCGATATTAACAATGCTGAATTGGCCGTGACCGTGAATGGCGCGCATCGCCAAAAGAGCACGGTGGCGAAGCTGATCTGGAATGTGGCTGAGACGATTGAATATCTCTCCGCTGCTTGGGACATGCAGCCTGGCGATTTGATCTACACCGGTACGCCCGAAGGCGTGGGCGCAGTAGTGAGTGGCGATTTAATGGTCGGCACAGTGGCCGGTTTGCCGGATCTTCACGTCAAGGTTGCTTGATTGATTTTTAAGCGAAAGTAGCACTTTGCCGGCATAAAATATGCGTAAAGTGCTACTAAATTCATAGTGTTGATTGCAACCATAGAAGGAGCTTTTGCATGAAAATTTTGGGGAAACTGGCTAAATTCTGCGCCATTTTTGCAGGTTTGCTGATGGTGTTCATCACGCTGATGACCGTCACTAGCGTTTTAGGGCGTGATTTTTTTGGCAAAGCCATCACCGGCGATTTTGAATTGTCGGGCGCTGCTTGCGGCGCGGCCGTTGGCCTCTTCATGCCTTGGTGCCAATACAAGCGGGGCAATATTATTGTGGATTTTTTCACCGCGAAGGCCAGTGAATCAACGCAGAGCATGCTGGATCGCGCAGGCGCATTGGTGCTCGGTATTGTGATGGCCGTGCTCGCTTGGCGCACGACGCTGGGCGGCATCAGTGCATTCAAATCGAATTCAGGCACGATGATGCTTGGCTTTCCGGAGTGGATCGTGTACAGCGCCATCGTGCCAGGCCTTGCACTGACCGCAGTGATCGCCTTGACACAGGCGGCGCAAGGCTTCGCAAAAGATATTCCAGAATCCAACCCGGAGCTAAGCGTATGAGCGGTCTTCAATTAGCCCTGCTGATCTTCGGCGGTATGCTCGCGCTGATGGCGTTGCGCGTGCCCATTGCCATCGCCATGTTTGTGGCTGGCGTGGGCGGTTATTTAGCGCAGCGCGGCTGGGGTCCGCTGGCCAGCTTTCTCAACAGCCAAGCCTATGCCCGCTTTGCCAGCTACGATTTATCCGTCATTCCACTCTTCATCTTGATGGGTCATTTCGCCACGCAAGGCGGCATCAGCAAAGCGTTGTTTGCTTTCGCAGCGGGTGTGATGGGGCGCTTCAGAGGCGGGCTCGCCATGGCTGCAGTATTCGCCTGCGCAGCTTTCGGAGCGATCTGCGGCTCTTCGGTGGCAACGGCTGCCACGATCACCAATGTGGCCTACGATGAAATGCGCAAGCATGGCTATTCAGGCCGTTTAACAACTGGGACGCTCGCTGCCGGCGGCACTTTAGGCATCTTGATTCCCCCGTCCGTGCCGCTTGTGATCTATGCGATTCTCACCGAGCAAAACATCGCCAAGCTCTTCATGGCGGCCATGGTGCCAGGCATTCTTGCGATGTTGTCTTACATGATCGCGATTGCGCTGTATGTGCGTTTCGTGCCTGGCCACGCGCCTGAGAAAAATGAAATGGCTAAGCAAAAAATGGGCGAAGCGCTGTCTGGCATTTTGCCGATTGCTGTGATCTTTGTCATCGTTTTTGGCGGCATTTATGGTGGTTTGTTCACGCCCACTGAAGGTGCAGCCGTCGGTGCGTTTTGCACCTTTGCCGCAGCTTTGCTCAAGCGCGAGATGAGCTGGGAAAAATTCAAAACCTGCTTTTACGCCACGGCGGAGAGCTCAGCCATGATCTTCTTGATCTTCCTCGGCGCAGACATCATGAACGCCGCGCTCGCACTCACGCAAGTGCCCGGGCAGCTCGCTGAAGTGGTCGGCAGCTGGGGTTTGTCGCCGGTGATGGTGGTGGCATGCATTATGTTGTTTTACGTGGTGCTGGGCGCGGTGATGGATGAGCTGTCGATGATTTTGCTCACCATTCCGATCTTCTTCCCGATGATCATGGGCTTAGATTTCGGCATGAGCAAGGAATACACCGCGATTTGGTTTGGCATCATGGTGCTGATGACGGTGGGCTTCGGTATGCTCGCGCCGCCAGTCGGCCTGAATGTGTATGTGGTCAACAGCATGACGAAAAACAAAGGGGATGCTGTGCCGATTGCGGAGAGCTATCGCGGTGTGATGCCTTTCTTGATGGCTGACACGATTCGTGCGCTGTTGGTGTTGTTCTTCCCGATGATTTCACTTTGGGCGCTACGCTTTGTGCAGACTTGACGCCTTGGCTTGCTGAGATTGAAGAACACAGAAATCACGGAAACAACACGGAAGACACAGAAAAACCAAAAAGGAATTTTTCCGTAACTTCCGTGCAACTTCCGTTGCTTTCGTGTTCTCAAAAATCTTTCAACACCCACTGGCTTTAATCTAGAAGTCAGGGTAAACACGACCAAATAAAATTCATAAGATAACTTACTATCTTGTCATCGTTTTAGGAGTTTTTTATGATTCAACGTCGCAGTCTTATTCAATCAGGTGTCGCCGCAGTCATTGGTGGCGCAGGCTTTTCCAGCTTCGCGCAAGCGCAAGTCACTTTGAAGTTTCATACCTTCATGTCGCCGCAATCCAACGTCTGGCTCTCCATGCACAAAGCTTGGATGGACAAAGTCGAAAAAGATTCTGGTGGCCGCATCAAATTTGAAGGCTATCCAGCGATGCAATTGGGCGGCACGCCCGTGCAGCTCTACGATCAAGCCCGCGATGGCGTGGCTGACATCACCTGGACGCTGCCCGGCAACACCGCTGGCCGCTTCCCGCGTATCGAAGTGTTTGAGCTTCCTTTCATGATGAGCAATGCGGAGGCTACATCCAAGGCCTATTGGGAATATGTGCAGACTGTGGCAATTGACGAATTCAAAGAAATCGTGCCTCTGGCGCTGCAAGTCCACGGCCCGGGTGTGATTCATACGGTGGACAAGCAAGTCAAATCCGTCGCAGATCTCAAAGGCCTGAAGATGCGTGCGCCGACCCGCCAGGTCAACAAACTCATGGGTTTCTTAGGCGCTACACCAGTGGGCATGCCTTTGCCTGCGATCCCAGACGCCCTGTCTAAAGGCACGATCAATGGCGCGGTGATTCCTTGGGAAGTCGTGCCGTCAGTGAAAGTGCATGAACTCACCAAATTCCACGCGGAATTTGACCCAGCAGGCGGCGCGCTCTACACCACCACCTTCGTGATGGGCATGAACCGCGCCAAATACAACAGCCTGCCTCCTGATCTCAAGCGCATCATCGATGAGAACTCTGGCCTAGCCACTTCTGCTTGGCTCGGTAAAACGCAATCCGGCAACGATCCGATTGGTCGCAAATCAGCCAGCGATCGCCCCGGCAACACGATCTTCACAATCGACATCGCAGAAGCACAGCAATTCCGCCGCGCCTCGCGCTTGGTGGAAGTCGAATGGGTGGAAGACATGAACAAGCGCGGCTTCAACGGCTACAAGCTACTTGAGCAAGCGCGTGGCTTGATCGAGAAGCACACCAAAGTCGCAGCAGCCCCAGCTGCTCCAGCCGCACCGAACTCCAAAGCGCCAGCGAAAAAAGCTTAAATCTCGAAGCTTTCAAACAGCCCTGCGCTCGGCAAGAGTTCAGGGCTTTTTCATTGCCGCTACACTGGCGTGATGACACCCCGCACCCCTGCCAAACATTGCCGAAACTGCGGCACCGCCAACGTGCAGCGCACACCGGATGATGGCGACACAAAAACACGCGCTGTCTGCCCCGCCTGCCACACCGTCCATTACGACAACCCTCTCAATGTCGTCGGCACGATTCCATGGATTATCGAAGACGGCACGCTCAAAGTCTTGCTTTGCCAACGCAACATCGAGCCCCGCAAAGGCTTCTGGACGCTGCCTGCTGGCTTTATGGAGCTGCACGAGACAAGCGCGCAAGGCGCATTGCGCGAGACGATCGAAGAAGCCGGCGCTGAAGTTACTATGGGCGAACTCTTCACGCTAATTAACGTCGAGCGCGTTGGTCAAGTACATTTTTTCTACACCGCAGCTTTGCAATCTACAAGCTTCAACCCCGGCCACGAGACCATGGCGACGCAAGTCGTCTCAGAGGCAGATATTCCGTGGGACGATCTCGCTTTCAGAACCGTCAAAGAAACCTTAACCCGCTTCTTCGCCTCGCCACCCACAGGTACGCAGACGATGCATCACTTCGATATTTGATTTCCCCAAGCTTCTTGGAATGACTTGAATGCTTCTCTGGCGTAACTGTCGCATAGCGCGTATATGCTATTAATTCAATAGCGCCTTGCGCAGTATTTATGCCGGCTGGCGGCCTGAAACGCTTAAAAATTAGCTCAGATGTTTGCCAATCAAGCCTGCAATCTCAAACATCGTGACCGATGCTTTTCCGAACACGGGCTCTAGCTTGGCATCGGCGTTGATGGTTCGTTTGTCTTTGGCGTCTTGCAGGTTTTGCGCTTTGATGTAATCCCAAAGTTTTTTGGTCACTTCGCCTCTTCCGTACAAACCGTCGCCGATCACTGCAGCCAGAGCTGCACTGGGTTTTAGCGTGCCAGCCCGAGGTGTTGATTTTTGGGCGGCTTTGGCTTTTGGCACTGCTGATTTCGCAGCTACTTTTTTGGCTGCAGGTGCTTTCTTTGCAGCCACCTTTTTTGCTGCAGGCGTTTTGGCTGCTGCCTTTTTGCTAGCCGGCTTACCTGCCACTTTTTGAGCGAAAGGCGTTTTTCCAGCCGCTGTTTTGCGCGGTGGAAATTTACTGTCTCGCGGCTCAAAAGCGAAATTGACTTTGCCTGCTTCTGCATCCCACGAGAGGAAAGCTTTGAAGGCGCGGCGGGTGCGCATGCTGACGAATTTATCGAGCAAATCGGTTTTGCCGGTTTCCAACAATTTCGTCATCTGCTCGCGCTCGACCGGCTGTTGCAAAATGATTTGGCCGCTCTTGAAATCGCAGCTTGGCGTGGGTTGCTCATTCGTCGGCACAGACTTTTCACACACGTAGCTCTTGCCAAACGCTTTGACGGGGGCTTTGCATTTGAGGCATGCGCCGAGAGAAATTTCAGCAGACAAGTCCACAATTTCACCGGTTTGAGCGGCACGTGCTTCATCGCCGAAATCGAATTCAAGCTTCCAGTTTTTGTCTTCCTCACTGAATTTGATCACCATCTCGGCCACAAAAGGCCAGCCGGCTTTCGAGCGGAAGCCCTCTAGCGGGCCAATGTGTTTGTTGGTGATGAATTCTTCGACTTCTGCGGGCTCAAAAGTACGGCCTGCAGGCGATTTGCCAAAACTAAAACCGCAGCCTTCTTTTTGCGCTTCGCCGTCAACAGGAGGCTTGACAGGCGCACCCGCAACACCCGTGCATGTGTAGCGTCGATAGTTTTCTTTCACCACGCCGCCGCAATTGGGGCAAGGCGCTTTGAGCGTGGCGTAATCGCCGGGCACGGTGTCGCGATCGTATTCTTTGGCTTTGCGCACGATTTTCTCGGTCATGGCGGCAATGTCAGCCATGAAATCGGCTCTAGAGAGCTTGCCTTTTTCCATCAGGGCGAGCTTGCTTTCCCACTCGCCAGTGAGCTCAGGCTTAGAAAGTTCTTCCACGCCTAAGCCGCGCAAGAGCGTCATCAATTGAAACGCTTTGGCCGTAGGAATCATCTCGCGGCCTTCGCGCAGCATGTATTTCTCGTTGAGCAAGCCCTCGATCGTTGCGGCGCGGGTGGCAGGCGTACCGAGCCCTTTTTCGCCCAAAGCTTCGCGCAGTTCGTCGTCTTCCACGAAGCGACCTGCGCCTTCCATTGCACCGAGCAGCGTGGCTTCTGAATAACGCGCGGGTGGGCGGGTCTTCAAGCCTTTGGCTTCTACCGTTTCGTTGCGCACCATTTCGCCGGGTTTGACGGCGATCAATGTCTTGGAGTTTTCGCCCTCTTTTTTCTCCATCTCATCATCGGCTTCTTTGCCATAAATGGCGAGCCAGCCGGGCTTGACCAGCACTTTGCCTTCACTCTTAAAGTTGTGATTGAGTGCGGTGGTGATCCGCGTGGTAATTTGGTATTCCGCGCTGGGGTAAAACACGGCCATAAAGCGGCGCACCACAAGCGTATAGAGCTTGAATTCGGCCTCAGACAAATTGCTGGGCGATTGCAGCGTGGGAATGATGGCGAAGTGATCAGAAACTTTGGCGTTGTCAAAAATCTTCTTGGATGGCTTGATGTAATTGTTATTGAGTGCTAGCGTGGCGTATTGCTCCAAATGCTTGTGGCCGCCATCAGCGAGCATTTCAAAGGTCTTTTTAACTACCGGTAAATAGTCTTCCGGCAAGTAGCGCGAATCAGTTCGCGGATACGTCAATGCTTTATGACGTTCATACAATGATTGCGCGAGTTGCAAAGTCGTCTTTGCAGAGAAACCGAATTTGCCATTGGCCTCGCGCTGCAAACTGGTCAGATCAAATAAGCCGGGGCTGGCTTGCGTGGAAGGCTTGGATTCTTCTGTAACGCTAGCCGCTTTGCTGCGTACTGCATCGGCAATCGCGCGGGCGGTTTTCTCATCCCAAATGCGATCAGCGCGATGGTCAGCATCTTCGCCTTTCTTAAATTTCGGATCAAACCATTTGGCGGGGTATTCGCCCGCTTCGGCCAAGAAGCTCGCGTGAATTTCCCAATACTCACGGGCGATATGTTTGCGAATTTGCTCTTCGCGCTCCACCACCACGGCAAGGGTCGGCGTTTGCACGCGGCCCACTGTCGTCAAGAAGAATCCGCCATCGCGCGAGTTGAAAGCCGTCATCGCGCGTGTGCCGTTGATGCCCACGAGCCAATCGGCCTCGCTTCGGCTGCGCGCGGCATCAGCCAGAGGTCGCATGTCTTTGTCAGAGCGGAGCACATCAAAGCCATCGCGAATGGCCTGCGGTGTCATGCTTTGCAGCCAAAGGCGTGTGACGGGTTTGCCCAATGGGGTGTGTTTGCCGCCTTTGTCTGAACCTGCATATTGCTCGATCAAGCGAAAAATCAGCTCTCCTTCGCGCCCCGCGTCACAAGCGTTGATCAGCGCGCTCACATCTTTGCGCTTGGCAAGCTTAACGACGGCATTGAGCCGCGTCTTGGTCTTATCCACCGGCTTCAAATCAAAATGTGGCGGGATCACGGGCAGATTCGCGAAGCTCCATTTACCGCGCTTCACGTCAAACTCCTCAGGCGCTTGGATTTCTACCAAGTGGCCCACGGCGGAGCTGACCACGTAGCTATCGCTCTCAAAGTATTCGTCGTGCTTTTCAAACTTGCCTGCGGTAGGCGTGAGCGCGCGCACGATGTCTTGCGCAACGGATGGTTTTTCAGCAATGATCAAAGTCTTCATATAATCCAGTCCTCGCGTGCGCATGTGTGCGCACGCATGTACACACGCATGGGTGCGCGCACGCACACGCGCACACGCACAGTTCCAAGATAACAAATTTTTGCGCCATTTTCTAAAATACTTTTTTCATGTCTGCAAAAAAATCCGCGCCATACAAAAATCCTCCGCAAATTACCGAGCGCCTCATTGAAGTCCGCGCCTCTGGCATTCATGGCAACGGCATGGTTGCGCTGCGCGATATTCCGCAAGGCCAAGTCTTGATTGAATACCAAGGTCGCATCATCTCTTGGAAGGAAGCCCTGCGCCGCCATCCGCATGATCCGAGCCAGCCCAACCACACGTTTTATTTTTCACTCATTGATGGCCGCTGTATTGATGGCAATGACAACGGCAACGATGCCCGCTGGATCAACCATGCTTGCAAGCCCAATTGCGAAGCCGATGAAGATGAGACGAATCAACGCGTTTGGATCAAGGCGCTACGCGACATCAAAGAAGGCGAAGAGCTGTTCTACGACTACGGGCTGGTGATTGATGAGCCTTACACCAAAAAGCTCAAAGCAGAATACCAATGCTTGTGCGGCAGCAAAAAATGCCGGGGCACGATGCTGGCGAAAAAGTAATGATGGATACGGGCTGGCCGGCCGAGACGATCTGGAGCCAAGTCATGGCGCTCGGCCTGCCATCGTTGGCAGCATTCAGTGTCGAGATCCTTCCCGAGATTGATTCCACGAACTCTGAGCTAATGCGCCGCGCACGCGCTGGGCGAACCGAGCCCACACTACTTGTGGCAAGCCAACAAAGCGCAGGGCGCGGACGCATGGGGCGCGTTTGGCAATCAAACGTGGGCGATTCGCTGACTTTTTCTTTTGGCCTCCAATTGTCTCCCGCGAGCTGGGAAGGTTTGAGTCTGGCCGTCGGTGCGAGCGTGGCGCAAAGCCTGAGTAGCGGTCTTCCTGAGCAAATTCAGCTCAAATGGCCGAATGATCTATGGTGGCAAGGCCGCAAACTGGCCGGGATTTTGATTGAAACCGCCTCGCTGCCGCAGGCAAAAGCGCAAGAGCGTTTTGCGGTGATCGGGATTGGCATCAACATCAAATCGCGCGTTTTTGATGAAAATTTAACGACTCAACCGGCTTGGCTTCAAGAAATCAGCCCCGCCAGCAGCCCAAAAACCGCCCTACAAGCGCTTTTTGCGCCTTTGCTGGGTGATTTGCTCGAATTCGAGCGCGCGGGCTTTGCGGCCTTCTCCAGCCGTTTTGCCGCGCGTGATGGTTTGTATGGCCGCGAAGTCGCTTTAAGCGATGGCCGGACAGGCCGCGCACAAGGTGTGGACGGCAGCGGCGCGTTGTTGGTGCATACTTCGCAGGGCATGCAACGTGTCTCTAGCCTTGAGGTGAGCGTGCGGCCACAACGTACTGCCTAAATTTTCTTTTTCAATGCGATGCTGAGATTTTTCGTTTTACTGCTGCTATTTGCCAATGGGGCTTACTTTGTTTGGGAAGCCGGCCATTTAGCCAGCTTCGGATTCGCCCCACTTCAACAATCCGAGCCACAGCGCTTGCAAGCCCAGATCAAGCCCGAGGCCATCCGCCTGCTCAACGTCACTGAGGCTAAAAGAGTGGAAGCTTTGGCTTCCGCGCCACCTGCAAAAGCGCCTGAGTGCTTGCAGAGCAGTTTGCTCGATCCGGCAAAGCTCGCAGGGGTGCAAGTTGCTGCTGCCAGCTTACCCGAAGGCGCGTGGCGTTTAGAAGAAGCCACAGAGCGCCCCCGCTGGATCGTCTACATGGGCAAATACGCCAACGCCGAGGCACTGGCCAAAAAGAAATCCGAATTGCGCGATCTCAACATCCCTTTTG
>JANMDU010000159.1:0-10225 GCA_031376455.1 Variovorax sp.
GCGACCAAATGGCTGTTCACATTCCTTTGAGCGTGGAAGCGCAAATGGAAGCCCGCACTTTGATGCTCGCATCAAACAACGTGCTTTTCCCCGCTTCTGGCGAGCCATCCATCGTCCCGTCGCAAGACGTGGTGCTCGGCTTGTACTACGCCACACGTGAGCGCACGAACGGCATTGGCGAGGGCATGACCTTCACCGATTTGGCTGAGTTAGAGCGCGCGCTTCAGGCTGGCGCTGTTGAGATCACCTCTCGTATCAATGTGCGTTTGGTTGAATTCACCAAAGACAAAGCCACTGGCGAATTCACCAGCGAGGTCAAGTTCCGCTCCACCACGGTGGGTCGCGCTTTGCTCTCTGAGATTCTGCCTAAAGGTCTGCCGTTCGAGAACATCGACAAAGCGCTCAAGAAGAAAGAAATTTCTCGCTTGATCAACACGTCGTTCCGCAAGTGCGGCTTGAAAGAGACCGTGGTGTTCGCCGACAAGCTGCTGCAAAGCGGCTTCCGTTTGGCCACACGCGCCGGTATCTCGATTGCGATTGACGACATGCTCGTTCCTAAAGAGAAGCAATCCATCATCACGCGCGCTGAAAAAGAAGTCAAAGAGATTGCGACGCAATACTCGTCTGGCCTCGTGACAGCCGGTGAGCGCTACAACAAGGTGGTGGATATCTGGGGCAAGGCCGGAGACGAAGTCTCCAAGGTCATGTATGCCCAGCTCTCCAAAGAAGAGACGACAGATCGTCATGGTAAAAAAGTCACACAAGAATCGTTTAACTCGATCTACATGATGGCCGACTCCGGCGCTCGCGGTTCTGCGGCGCAGATTCGTCAAGTGGCTGGTATGCGCGGATTGATGGCCAAGCCGGATGGCTCGATCATCGAAACGCCGATTACTGCCAACTTCCGCGAAGGCCTGAATGTGTTGGAGTACTTCATCTCCACACACGGTGCGCGTAAAGGCTTGGCCGATACGGCTTTGAAGACGGCTAACTCCGGGTATCTGACCCGCCGCTTGGTGGATGTGACGCAAGACTTGGTGGTGATTGAGGACGACTGTGGCACGCAAAACGGCCAAGTCATGCGTGCGATTGTTGAAGGCGGTGAGACGATTGAATCCCTGCGTGACCGTATTCTCGGGCGCACGGTGATTGATGAAGTCATCCATCCTGAGACGCGCGCTGTCATCGTGCCTGCAGGCTTCTTACTCTCTGAAGATGAGATCGATTTGATCGAAGCTGCGGGTGTCGATGAAGTCAAAGTGCGCACCGTGCTTAATTGCGAAACGCGCTATGGCTTGTGTGCCAAGTGCTATGGCCGCGATTTGGGTCGTGGTGGCTTGATCAACATGGGCGAGGCAGTCGGCGTGATTGCTGCGCAATCCATCGGCGAGCCGGGCACGCAGCTCACCATGCGCACCTTCCACATCGGTGGTGCAGCATCACGCGCAGCAGTAGCTTCCAGTGTTGATGCCAAGAGCGCAGGCTCGATTGGCTTTAACAGCACGATGCGCTATGTGAGCAACAGCAAGAAAGAGCTGGTGGTCATTTCTCGTTCAGGTGAGATCATCATCTCCGATGACAATGGCCGAGAGCGTGAGCGCCATAAAGTGCCGTATGGCGCGGTGTTGGCTGTTAAGGCTGACGAGTCCGTCAAAGCCGGCAAGATTCTGGCCAATTGGGATCCGCTCACACGCCCTGTGATCACTGAGTTTGCAGGTAAAGCCAAATTCGAAAATGTCGAAGAAGGCTTGACCGTTGCCAAGCAAGTGGACGAAGTCACTGGCCTATCCACACTGGTCGTGATTGATCCGAAGCGTCGCGGTGCAACCAAGGTCGTGCGTCCTCAGGTGAAATTGATTGATGCCGCTGGCAAAGAAGTCAAAATCCCCGGAACGGATCACTCTGTGACGATTGGCTTCCAAGTCGGCGCTTTGGTTCAAGTGCGTGATGGTCAAGATGTCGGCCCAGGCGAAGTGCTCGCGCGTATTCCGGTCGAAGGCCAGAAAACGCGAGACATCACCGGTGGCTTGCCACGCGTGGCCGAGCTCTTCGAAGCCCGCTCACCGAAAGACAAAGGCATTTTGGCTGAGATGACCGGCACGATCTCCTTTGGTAAAGAAACCAAAGGCAAGATTCGCTTGCAGATCACCGATCCAGAAGGCAAAGTCTGGGAAGAGTTGATCCCGAAAGAGAAAAACTTGCTGGTTCACGAAGGCCAAGTGGTCAACAAAGGCGAGAACGTCGTGGACGGTCCAGCCGATCCACAAGACATTCTCCGTTTGCTTGGTTCAGAAGAGCTCGCGCGCTATATCGTCGATGAAGTGCAAGATGTTTATCGTTTGCAAGGTGTGAAGATCAACGACAAACATATCGAAACCATCGTGCGCCAGATGCTGCGCCGCGTGGTGATCGACAATGTTGGCGATTCAAACTACATTGCTGGTGAGCAAGTCGAGCGTTCACAACTTCTCGATGCCAATGATGCTCTACGCGCCGCTGGCAAACTGCCTGCAACCTTCACCAACTTGTTGCTCGGTATCACCAAAGCTTCGCTGTCCACAGACAGCTTCATCTCGGCGGCATCGTTCCAGGAGACGACTCGCGTACTCACCGAGGCTGCCATCATGGGCAAGCGCGACGAGTTGCGTGGCCTGAAGGAAAACGTGATCGTCGGCCGCTTGGTGCCCGCCGGCACCGGCATGGCTTATCACAAGGCACGCAAGGCACGCGAAGCCATGGACGACGCCGAGCGCCGTGCCATTGCGGATGCGGAAGCCGTTGAGTTGGCGGAAGCCACGGGCGGAGCAGCGGAGACGACAGAAGCAGCGTAAGCTAACTTTTCTTCTCTCTCAAAATAGCGGCTTAGGGCAACCTAAGCCGCTATTTTTTTGGTAGCGCTATCCACACGTATAGATTGGGCTAGAGGCACTTTCTCTCTAAATTCTTGGCTAACTTGGTGTTTCATGCCAACCGCTCACGTTGGCACGAGGCGTGCGATACGCTGCGCAGCAGTTCACCACGCGTAGTGATGTTTTAGCACACTGCCTTAGTTTGAATCACTACCGCTTCTGGCAAGCGATTTCTCAAGCAAGCGCGCATGAAACAGCTGCGAATCGTATCACCCACCTCGCACCCTGCGGCTTGATTGACGCGCTTGTCGTCGGCACGAGCGTAAACAAATTGTTTATAATCTCAGCATGATTCGCAGCTTTGCCGACAAAGAAACCGAAAGCTTATTTCGCACAGGTAAATCACGCCGATTTCCACCAGATATTTTGCGCCGTGCCATGCTGCGCCTCAACCAGCTAGAGCACGCCATGTCAGTTGACGACATGCGGTTTCCTCCAGCCAACAGGCTAGAGTCTTTGCGCGGCGATAAAGATGGGCTATGGAGTATCCGTGTCAACAATCAATGGCGTGTGTGCTTTAGATTTGTGGATGGCGAAGTTTTTGAAGTTGAAATTGTTGACTATCACTAAGGAGTTTTCAGCATGAGGCGCACAACCAATGGGCTACCCGCCATTCATCCGGGTGAATACATTCGCGAAGCTTTGGACGATTTAGGGCTCACGCAAGCAGCGTTGGCAAAAAGCTTGGGCGTCTCGGCCATGCGCATCTCGCATGTGGTGCGCGAAGAGCGCCCCATCACCGCAGAGCTGGCGCTGCGCTTAGGGCAAGCCTTTGGGCAAAGCCCGCAGTATTGGCTCAATCTACAAACAGACTACGATTTGAAAATTGCCAAGACAGAGTTCAAGGACAGTCTGCGACTGGTTCGCGAACTGTCGGTGGCTTGATGACATCCGGCGCTGAACCGGGCAGCAGCTTAGGGAAACTCAATCTGCTATTGTTTTAGTAGCACTTTGCGTAGATAATACGCTGGCTATTGGCCTCTTTTGCTTTAAAATTTGGTGTTCTATACGTTGCGTTCTACCAGCTCACGTTGGCACGAGGCGTGCGATGCGCTGCGCAGCAGTTCACCACGCGCAGTGATATTTTCTGCGCTCTGCCTTGGTTTGCATCACAACCGTCTTTGGCACGCAATATCTCAAGCGAGCGCGAATGGAACAGCTACGCATCCCATCACCCACCTCGCACCTTGATGCTGGATTGGAGTACGCCCCTTGAGTTTTATATGAAGTGGCTAGCTCGATTGGAGACTCAATCTGATGCCATCCATTAAACTGGCAGTGTTGCAGCTCAGACTTGAGACCGCCGAGATAACGAAATACCTGCCCCTCAAGTTATTTTTGAATTTAGCCAGCACAATTTTTGCAATCTGTAGAACCAAAAGGCCGAACATGTTTCCGCAATCTATGAAGACACGTCACTACGTATACGGTGACCAAGACGAAGACAACCCTCACAACTATTTCTGCACAAACTGTGATTTGTTCGCACCAGCGCAACACTTCGAAGATGAAAAGCACATTTCAAATCGTGTACGGAGGTATACGCAATCACTTCAACGTTGGAATAATCGCGCGCAAGAGCAGCGCATACATTTTTATCGTCCAGTTGAGGTCAAGAATATCGTTGCAGATAAAGTTGCTGCAGACGTTGAGGCCGAGAAGTCTGCAAGAAGTCTGTTCTATCGCTGGCTGCTTCGTCAGACAAATCGAGATGATCCAATTGGAGATTTTGCAAACGACGTTGAGCGTGACCGTCAGTTTCCGAGAACTGAAAATTCACTTGATTTAATACGAAGTCATTTACTCTATAAAAATGTTGCTCCGAAGCAATCGTCGCTTTTGATGAAGCTTGCAGGGAGTTCAGTGCAAAGAGCCATGTTCGCGTTGGTGTATCGCTTGCCCAGCGTTTTGCCATACTCAAACGAGACTTATATCGCTGCTGTATCTGTGGAGTGAGCGCGGCAGAAGGTGGCAGGCTTGAGATTGACCACAAAATTGCGATAGCGAATGGCGGAACAAGCGACTCGGCCAACTTATGGACACTATGCTTTGATTGCAATCGTGGAAAAGGAGTGCAGAGTCTTTGAATTGCATTGGCAGAAGCACACGCCTCAAAAGGGGAGCAGCGCAAAATTTCGACTATGCACTTCTGCTCTTCGGCTAAGCCTCGGGTCAGATTTTTGTTATTGCATTCTGCAAAGCACTACGATATAAATTCCATAGCGCTCTTCGTATATTTCAAGACGGCTACCGGCTTGTTTAGCTTAAATTATTTGTACTTAAACGAACCGTGAATATTGTGGTGCGCCAATATTTGCACCTCAACCAAGCATCAGGGTGCGCGGTGGGTGATGGGATGCGCAGGTGTTCCATTCGCGCTGGCTATCCCGGTCGTTAGCAATCTAAGGTGTTCATGCAGATCAAGTCACCGAGCCAACAATCGTATTGCGCGTGGTGAACAGCGGAGCAGCGCATCGCACGCCGCGTGCCAACGTGAGCGGGTAGTGTGAAACGACTAGAACGCTAACACTATTAATTTAATAGCAAGCCGCGCACAATATATGCCGGCTACTGCCCTAAAAGGCGTAAGGGTACGCTGAACAAGTCCTCCCCGCGCATCAGACCCGCTTTCGGTTGGTCTGCGTCGTTGAAAAGCCTCGCTTTAGCAAGGCTAAAGCTGCGTTTTTTCGCCTAGCATCCCATCCCGAAATCAAGTCTGCTGCATAGCGGGAACTTATTAAGCGTACCCTTAAAATTAGCTGCTCAAAGCCTCTAGCAGTTCCGTCTCAATCTCAATTTGCTTTTTGTTGTGCTGTAATTCTGCGCCGTCGATCAAAAAATTATCTTCTACACGCTCGCCAAGTGTCATCACTTTTGCCAGTTGCAAGTTGATGCGATGCTTGGCCAAAATGCGGGCAATCGAGTAAAGCAAGCCGCTTCGGTCTGAGCAGCTGACGGTGAGGAGCCAGCGCTGGGCTTTGTCGTCGGGGGCGAGGCTGACGCGCGGGGCGATGGGAAAGCTTTTGACTCTTCGGGAAACGCGGCTCTTGGCGGGTGGCGGCAGCGCAGCTTGCGCAGTCAATGTACGCGGCAGCTCGGCTTCGATCATTTGCATTAGCTCGCGGTGATGCTCTTCCAATGCGTTGCTCACGACTTGAAAGGTGTCAAGTGCGTAACCGTTGTTCGCTGTATGAATGCGCGCATCAAGAATCGAGAAACCGTGGCTGTCGAAAAAACCGCAAATGCGTGCAAATAAATCACTTTGATCGGGCGTGTAGACCAACACTTGAATGCCTTCACCGACGGGGGAAAGGCGCGAGCGCACGATAGAACTATATTTTAAGTCTTTTGCATCGGTAGCCGGCGTATCTTCTGCGTGAAGTGCTATCGATTTAGTAGTATTAGATGGTGCAACATAACGATTGAGTTGCCGCGCATGCCATGCAATATCGCTTGCATCATGGCGCATAAAGTAGCTCACATCCAGTGTGCTCCACAGCACTTTCTCTGCATCATGCGGCAACGCGTAGAGCGCGAGTTTTTGCAGCGCTTCGGTTTTTCGCTCTTGCACTGCAGCGCCCGCGTCGGGTGCTCTGCCGCCTAAGTGGCGCAATGTGAGTTTGTATAAATCTTCGAGCAGTTTGCCTTTCCACGCATTCCACACTTTCGGACTCGTGCCGCGAATATCGGCCACAGTCAGGAGATACATCGCCGTTAAGTAGCGCTCATTGCCCACACGTTTTGCAAACGCGTTGATCACATCTGCATCGCTCAAATCTTGCTTTTGTGCCACTGAGCTCATCACCAAATGGTTTTGTACCAAGAAGGCGATCAATTGCATATCTTCTTTGCCAATGCTGTGATCGCGGCAAAAAATCTTCACCTCCGTGGCGCCCAAATCCGAATGATCGCCACCTCGCCCTTTAGCGATATCGTGAAACACCGCAGCGGTGTACAGGATCCACGGCTTATCCCAACCCGCAGCGAGCTGGCTGCAAAACGCATACTCATGTGCATGCTCAGCCATAAAGAAGCGCCGCATATTACGCAGCACCATCAAGATGTGTTGATCGACCGTGTACACATGAAATAAATCATGCTGCATCTGACCGACGATTTTGCGAAACACCCACAGATAGCGCCCAAGCACTGAGGTTTGGTTCATCAGGCGCATCGCATGTGTGATGCCTTGAGACGACTGCAAGATTTTTTTAAACATCTCGCGGTTTGCATTGTCTTTGCGAAAGCTTGCATTCATGATGCTGCGTGCGTTGTAGAGTGCTCTCAGCGTGCGAACGGAGAGGCCTTTCACACCTACCGTGGTTTGATAAACGTGAAAAGTTTCTAAAATCGCATGTGGATTTTTAATGTAGAGCTCATCGCTGGTTACTTCAAGCATGCCGGCTTTGTCAGCGAAGCGTTCGTTGATCCAATGCAGTGGTTGCGTTTGTTCGAAGAGTTTTTCTTCGATGTTGAGCAACAAAATTTGGGTCAGCTGCGTCACAGCTTTGGCCGCCCAGTAGTAGCACTTCATGAGCTGCTCGCTTGCCCTTCGCACCGACTTTGGCTGCGAATGATGCTCGCCAGAAGCGATGTAGCCGAAACTCTCCGCGACTGCATTTTGCAAGTCAAATACGAGTCGATCTTCCCGCCGCTTTGCGGCAATATGCAGCCGCGCGCGAATCAACGATAGCAGCGCTTCATTGCGCTTGAGCTCGCGCACTTCACGCGCTGTGGCCAAACCCATGCGACAAAGCTCTTCCCATGTTTTCCCGTAGCCTGCAGCTTTAGTCAGCCACAGCACAAGCTGCAAATCACGCAATCCGCCAGGCGATTCTTTGCAGTTGGGCTCCAAAGAATAGGGCGTGCCTTCGTATTTCGTGTGGCGTTGGCGCAGCTCTAACGTCTTCGCGGTAAAGAAGGCCTGCGGATCAAGCGCCTTGCGGTAAGCTTTTAAAAAAACCTTGTGCAAAGCGGCATGGCCTGTGAGCAGGCGAGATTCAAGCAAACTGGTTTGCACCGTCACATCTTTCTCAGCTTCGCTCACGCATTCAGAGATGTTGCGCACGCTCGATCCAATTTCTAGCCCGGCATCCCAGCAAGCGGTGATGAAGCTGCTAGCGCTGGTTTTGAAATGCTCGTCATCCGAGGCGTCGTCGCCCAGCAAGATGAGCACATCAATATCGGAGTGTGGAAACAGCTCGCCGCGCCCATAGCCACCTACAGCCAATAGCGCGGTATCTTGCGGAAAATCAGCCGCGTTCCACAAATCTTTCAGCACGCTATCGGCTACGCCAGAGAGCTCTTTCAATTGCAGCTTCACGCCGCGCGTGGACGCGCCTGTGGCTGCTATTTTCTCTAAAACAACTTGTTTTTTAGAGCGAAATGAGCTGTTAGCCGGCGTATTCATTGCGCGGAGTGCTCACAATTTAATAGTAATTTAATTTAAGCAGCAATCCAAGACGGTGGCTGCGGTGAGCCCTTCGATACCGTCATGAGTTCATAACCCGTTGGCGTCACCAGCACAGTGTGCTCCCACTGCGCCGAGAGCGAGTGATCTTTGGTCACAATCGTCCAGCCATCGCCCAGCTCGCGAATATCTTTGCGGCCCATGTTGATCATGGGCTCTACCGTAAAGCACATGCCTTCTTCAATTTTGTCGCCCGTGCCGGCTTTACCGTAATGCAAGATTTGTGGCTCTTCGTGGAATTTTTTACCAATGCCGTGGCCACAAAATTCGCGCACCACGCTGTAACCCTGCGATTCTGCATAGCGCTGAATGGCTGCACCAATATCGCCTAGCGTATTGCCTGGCTTGACTTGCGCAATACCCTTCCACATGCATTCATAAGTGACGGCGCACAGCCGCTTAGCAAACGGTGAGACTTCACCCACGTGATACATGCGGCTTGTATCGCCATGCCAGCCATCTTTGATGACTGTCACGTCGATATTGATGATGTCGCCTTTCTTCAAGGCTTTCTCGCTGGGCATGCCATGGCAAACCACGTGATTGACCGAAGTACAAATCGAGCCCGGAAACGGTGGATAGCCTGGCGGTGCGTAGCCCACGGTAGCGCTTTTGCAGCCCTGCACATTGATGATGAAATCTAGCGCAAGTTTGTCGAGAGCAGCGGTGGTGATGCCGGGAATGATGTGTGGCGCGAGGTAATCCAACACTTCTGCGGCTAAGCGGCCTGCAACACGCATGCCCTCGGCAGCGGCTTGGTCTTTGAAAGTAATACTCATGTTTTTCCCCAGCCCTGATTATCCCCACTTTGCGTTTAACAGAGCACGCTGCGTCGAATATGTCTGAAATTACAGTGGAATTGTTAAGAAATAAGCAAATTAGTGAGAAATGACTGTCAGATTTACCGGGGCTAGCGGCCTGAAATGGTGTGAATTCGTTGAAATAAGAGGATCAATTTTAAATTTGAGGTTTTTATGACTTGGTCTCTAGCTTCTGAAGCGTTTCCCCGCGATCCCAATATTTCGCCGCACCTACACCAGCGCATAGAGCGCGATTTCGCTAAACGCTGGAATGAGCTTTGGAGCGGCAGGTCACTGCTGCATGGTATTGCCCCAGGTGCTAATGCGGTACGTCTGAACGGCAACGATTATCTAGCACTCACGGGGCATCCAGATATTGTTAGAGCACAGACAGAGGCCTTGCGTCACGATGCTGAGTTTGCGATTCAATCCAGTGTCTTCTTACACGGTGAACACCCTGTGCGTGACTTGGAACGCGGTTTGGCTCAATGGATGGACAAAGAAGACGGACTGATTTGTCAATCCGGCTATTCCGCCAACCTTGGCCTGCTTCAAGCGATTGCAGACGAGTCAACGCCGGTCTACATTGATACTTTGGCGCATATGTCCCTTTGGGAGGGGGCACGAGCAGCCAAAGCGCCTGCTCAGCCGTTTCGTCATAACGACGCAGCGCACTTGGCAAGATTGATGGCGCGCGGAGGCGCTGGCATCGTGATTGTGGATTCCGTTTACAGCACAACAGGCGCACTTTGCCCACTAGCTGATATTGTCGAGGTGGCTCGCAAAGCAGGGAGCATGATCCTCGTTGATGAATCCCATTCGCTGGGCACGCATGGGCCAGGCGGAGCAGGCTTGTGCGCTGAGTTGGGATTAACAAAAGATGTGCATTTCATCACAGCCAGCTTAGCCAAAGCGTTTGCCGGTAGAGCGGGCTACTTCACCGTGCCTGCTGCAATGCGTAATTACGTTCTGAGTTTCAGCTATCCCAATATGTTCAGTTCTTGCCTTTTGCCACATGAGATCGCCGCGCTCGCTGCAACATTAGA
>JANMDU010000058.1:0-117825 GCA_031376455.1 Variovorax sp.
CGCTTGTTGCTTAAATTGGCGGCTATTTTTGCGCTCGTCGGCTTTGTGCCCGGTGTGTTGATCTACACCGTGTCATACCAATTCGTATCGCGCTCGATTGAAAGTTGGTTTAACGTGAAAGTCGAAGGGGCGCTTGATGCCGGCCTCAACCTCGGGCGAGGCACGATGGAGTCGCTCGCCAATGGTTTGGCCAGCAAAACGCAAACAGCCGCACAGCAGCTGGGCGAGCTGAGCTTAATTGGCCCTCTGGCGATGGAGCGCTTGCGCGAGCAGCTGGATGCGAGCGATGTGATTTTGTGGAGCGCCTCGAGCCAGGTCATTGCCAGCGCGGGGCAATCACGATTTGTGTTGTCGCCGGAGCGCCCGAGCAGCACGCAATTGCGCCAAGCCCGCACTGCTCGCGTGATCAGCCAGATTGAAGGTTTGGATGAGGCCGCAGAAAAGGCGACCGACAAAGCCGCCGTGCCAGGTACTGTACGCATCAAGGCGCTGGCCATGGTGAGCACCAGCATGGCCAGTCTCGGTCAACTTGGCATCGGCTCGCTGGCCAACGACGCACGTTTTCTACAAGTCACACAAGCCGTACCCAGTGGCTTAGTGGCCAATGCTTTGGCCGTGCAAGAGGCTTACAAAGAGTATCAACAGCGTGCGCTGGCGCGAGATGGCCTGCGCAATATGTATCTGGCCACTCTCACTTTAGCCTTGTTTCTGACGATGTTTGGCGCCGTCTTGCTCGCCGCGGTCTTGGGCAATCAACTGGTGCGGCCATTGCTTGTGTTGGCCGACGGCGTAGCACAGGTGGCAGCCGGCGACCTGCGCCCTAAAGCCGCACTGCAAACCCGTGATGAGTTGGGTGGCCTGACGCGTTCTTTCGCGCAAATGACACAACAGTTATCTGATGCACGCACGCAATTACAAGCCAGCTTGGGCGAGCTGGATGCCTCGCGTTCGAATTTGCAAACGATTCTTGATAATCTGAATGCGGCTGTGATCGTGCTCGACGAAAGTGGCCGCATTGTGCAAGCCAACCCAGGTGCGACGCGCGTGCTGCATGCGCCGCTTGCAGCGCACATCGGCCATGCTCTCGCCAGCCTGCCTAGTCTGGAAGAGTTTGGCCACAGTGTCGATCAGCAGTTTCGTGAATTCTTCGGCGAACGCAACACACACGCGGACCATTGGCAGCATTCCTTTGAGCTTGGCGGCCAGACCGGTTTTCAAAGCTTTGCAGGCAATGACGACACCACCAGCATCATTGCGCGCGGCGCGGCGCTGCCCAATGGTCTTCGTCTTTTGGTTCTCGACGACATCACTGAGGTCGTCTCTGCACAGCGATCCCGAGCATGGGGCGAGGTCGCTAGGCGTTTGGCTCACGAGATCAAAAACCCACTCACGCCCATTCAACTCTCCGCTGAGCGATTGGAGATGAAGTTGCAAGGCAAACTGCAAGCGCCCGATGATGCATTGCTCACGCGATCAGTAAAAACCATCGTTGATCAAGTCGATGCGATGAAGCGCTTGGTCAATGAATTCCGCGATTACGCGCGCCTACCCAGCGCGGATTTGAAGCCACTTGATCTCAACAATTTGGTAGGCGACGTGTTGGCCTTGTATGCGCCCGAGAACTCTGTCGTACCCATCACGCCGACGCTTGACTCCACTTGCCCATCTATCCTTGGCGATGCCCAGCAACTGCGCCAAGTCATCCATAATCTTTTGCAAAATGCCCAAGATGCCAGCCTCACAGCCTCCAGTGGTTTGCTCGCTGAGCACAGCGGCCGTGCAGCGCAAGTCGAAATCATCACGCGCTACAACCCCGGCAGCTCGCGGGTACGCCTGATCGTGCGCGATGCGGGCACAGGCTTTGCGCCGCACATCTTGCAACGCGCTTTTGAGCCTTACGTGACCACTAAATCGCGCGGCACAGGTTTGGGGCTTGCCGTGGTCAAAAAGATCGCCGACGAACACGGCGCTCGCATTGAGCTGAGCAATGTGCAGAGCGAGTCACAAGCAGTTACACAAAGTGCAGCTCACCACGAGGCGATGGTGGTGGGTGCGCAGGTTAGTTTGTCTTTCCCTGTGGTGTAATACACACGTCGCAAATCTGCAACAAGGATTCCCCTAGGCAGAAGACAGACAACAAATAGACAGACAACATGGCAAACATTTTGGTAGTCGACGATGAGCTGGGAATCAGGGATTTGCTCACTGAAATTCTCTCCGACGAAGGGCATAGCGTCGAGACGGCGGAAAATGCAGCGCAAGCCCGAAAAGCGCGTGTGGCCAGCCAGCCTGATCTCATCTTGCTCGACATCTGGATGCCCGACACCGATGGTGTCACGCTGCTCAAAGAATGGTCTGCCACGGGTCTGCTCACCATGCCAGTGGTGATGATGAGTGGTCACGCCACGATTGACACGGCGGTAGAAGCCACAAAAATTGGTGCGCATTCTTTTTTAGAAAAACCCATCACGCTACAAAAGCTGCTCAAAGCCGTCAACGATGCGCTGGCCAAGGGTGAGCGGCTCAAAGCAGCCACGCCAGCAGCACTCAGCAAATCGATTGATCTCACCGTCGAAGCAGCCATGACTGGCGGCCTGAATTTACCTGCTCAGGTAGAAATGGGCCCGCAAGCAGTGCAAAGCTTCAGCATGGATCAGCCCTTACGTGAAGCCCGCGATGAGTTTGAAAAAGCCTACTTCGAGTTTCATCTGGCCAAAGAAGGCGGCTCGATGACACGTGTCGCCGAAAAAACAGGGCTTGAACGCACGCACCTGTATCGCAAGCTCAAACAACTCGGCGTCGATATCAATCGAAGTAAGCGAAGCAATTAGGTTTTCGGCTTGCTCCGCGTGATTCTGCTTTTCTCATCCGTTATAATTTAATGCTCAGCTTAAATCGCTGAGACAAGGCCCGGTAGCTCAGTCGGTAGAGCAGAGGATTGAAAATCCTTGTGTCGGTGGTTCGATTCCGCCCCAGGCCACCAATCCAAAGCCCGCACAGTTCCAAAGACGTGCGGGCTTTTCTGTTGGAGCATCACATCGCTAGACGTATTTGATGCCTTGTAATTTGCAGTTTGACTTGCGCTGGGGCTGTGCCGCCAAGTGTATTGCGGGCATTTAGGCTGCCGCGCAGCGAGAGAACATCGTAGACATCCTCTTCAACGCTTTTGTTAAAGCTTTGCAGCGTATCCAGCGGCAAATCACTCAAATCGATACTTCGCTCACTGGCAAATTTCACAGCATGCGCCACGACTTCATGCGCATCGCGAAAGGGCAGACCTTTTTTCACCAAATAGTCGGCCAAATCCGTCGCGGTGGCGTAGCCTTTGAGAGCAGCGCGCTCCATGGCTTCCGGGTGAACCGTGATACCGCCTTGACGCGCGCCGTCTGCCTGTCCACCTGCTTGTAATTGCCCGCCCATCATTTCAGCGAAAATTCGTAGTGTGTCCTTCAATGTATCCACCGTGTCAAACAAGGGCTCTTTGTCTTCTTGGTTGTCTTTGTTATAAGCCAGCGGTTGACCTTTCATCAGTGTGATCAAACCCATCAGGTGACCAACGACTCTGCCTGTTTTACCTCGCGCCAGTTCGGGAACATCTGGGTTTTTCTTTTGCGGCATGATCGAGCTACCTGTGGTGAAGCGATCAGCGATTTTGATGAAGGCAAAATTTTGGCTCATCCAAATGATGAGCTCCTCGCTCAAGCGGCTGATGTGTACCATGACAATTGACGCTGCTGCCGTGAATTCAATGGCGAAATCACGATCACTCACAGCGTCTAAGCTGTTTTGGCAAACACAGGCTTGGCCTTTGTCATCCGTCATGCCGAGCGTTTTGGCCACGCGCTCGCGATCCAGCGGATACGTCGTGCCGGCGAGAGCTGCGCTGCCCAGTGGCAAATAATTGACGCGCTTGCGCACATCTTGCAACCTGTCAGCATCGCGAGCAAACATCTCAACGTAAGCGAGCATGTGATGCCCAAAGCTCACAGGCTGCGCGACTTGCAAATGCGTAAAGCCCGGCAGGATGACATCCACATTTTTCTGTGCAACCGACAGAAGAGAACGCTGAAGCTCGACGAGCAAACCAGAGATCGCATCAATCTCACCGCGCAGCCACAGGCGCACATCGGTGGCCACTTGATCATTGCGGCTGCGCCCAGTATGCAATCGTTTACCGGCATCTCCTACGAGCTGCGTGAGGCGCGCCTCAATATTCAGATGCACGTCTTCCAGATCGAGTTTCCACTCAAACGCGTCAGCCTCAATTTCACTGCGAATAGTTTGCATGCCTTGCCGAATCGACGCATGATCCGTCTCAGAGATGATTCCTTGCGCAGCAAGCATCTCGGCATGCGCGAGCGAGCCCGTGATATCTGCCTCCCACAAGCGTTTGTCAAAAAAGACGCTGGCGGTGTAGCGTTTGACGAGATCGCTCATCGGCTCAGAAAAGAGCGCCGACCAAGCTTGAGATTTTTTGTCGAGTTGATTCATAAGGAGGGCTGGCATACTGTGGCTTGTTATGACTCTGATTTTATTCGCCTAGCCCGAGCCTTCCATGGAAACCCGTTTTGGCACCTCTGAATACGATGCTCTCAATGTGCAGGGCACAGATCGCCGACGCACAAAGCCAGTCGCGATGCAAGACATGCTGGCGATGCCGAATGCCGAGCCCGTGCTCATCTTTGATGCCTGCCATGTCGGGGTAATTTTGCGGACGGTGCTCACGGTGGAGCTGCTGATGGCCGTTGGCGCCATGTTTGTCACCCACGATGTCATGAGTTGGACGTCACTATTGGCGATCATGACGGGTGCTGCTTTGCCGGCAGCGGTGCTTTGGCTGGTCATGGCTTGCGCGCTGAAAAAGCCGCTGCAAAAACTCTCGCGCGCGAAGCAATGGGGCAGCGGTATGGCGCTCGGTGCTTTGGCTGGCCTTTATGGGTGTGCGGTACTGGTTTGGGTCGGGTTTCTGAGTACCGCGCCTTGGCTTGCAAGCGCTGTTTCAGGCGCTTTGATCGCAGCGGGCTTGGTCGCTGCACTGATTTGGCGTGCTCAGCAACGCCAACCGGCCAGCGCTGCGGCTCAGCTTGCCGAGCTTCAATCGCGCATTCGTCCGCATTTTTTGTTCAACACGCTCAATAGCGCGATTGCCCTCGTTCGCGAGGAGCCAGCCAAGGCAGAGAGGCTTTTGGAAGACTTGAGCGAACTCTTTCGCAGCGCTTTGGTGGATCAAGGCGATGCCGTGACGCTTGCCCAAGAAATTGAGTTAGCCAAACGCTATTTGGCCATTGAAGAAGTGCGTTTTGGCAGACGCTTGCGTGTCGAATGGGCGATTGATCCCACGACACTGCATGCCAAGTTGCCGCCTCTGATTTTGCAACCTCTGGTAGAAAATGCTGTAAAACACGGTGTGGAGCCAAGCGAACGCGGCGCGGATTTGAAGATCAGTACACAAAAACGCGGCAGCACCATCGTGATCAAAATCACCAACACGGCACCGGGTGGCCAAGGCACAGCCGGGCATGGCGTGGCGCTGCACAATGTGCGAGATAGGCTTCGTTTGCTTCATGATGTGCAGGCGAGTTTTCGCTGTACTTGGGTGGATGGGGTTTATCAAGTCAGGATGGAGATACCGGCATGATGCAAACATTGAATGTGATGGTCGTCGATGATGAGCACTTGGCTCGCTTGCGCATCAAAACTTTGTTGGCCGATTGTCCTGAGCCGCCTTGCATTTTGGAGGCTGAGGCCTCCGATGCCATGGAGGCGATGGCCAAACTGCGCACAGGAGCCATTGATGTGGTGTTGCTCGATATTCATATGCCGGGGGCAGACGGCTTGCAGCTGGCGCGAGAGCTGCGCAAGATCCGGCCGGAACTAGCGATCATCTTTGTCACGGCGCATGCAGAGCATGCCGTAGACGCGTTTGATCTCGATGTGACGGATTACCTCACCAAACCTGTGCGCGCCGAGCGCTTACAAACTGCCCTGCAAAAGGCGCTCCTAAAAAAGGAGCTGTTCGCGCAGTCTTCAAAAGGGTTTCAGGCCGATTTGGTTCAAAAATATGTCATTATTCAAGACCGTGGACGCACGGAGCGTGTGGCGCTAACAGATGTGCTTTACTTCAAAGCCGAGCTCAAATACGTGACGGTGCGCACGACGCAACGCAGTTATATTTTGGATGGATCACTCACTGAATTGGAAGCGCAATACGGTCAAGACTATTTGCGTATTCACCGCAACACTTTGGTGGCGCGGAGGGAAATGCGAGCTTTGGAGCGCTACCACGGGGTCGATGAAGACGATGCAGACGGTGGTGTCATTGAAGGCTGGGCTGTGCGCCTTCGCTCATGTGAAGAGCCGCTGTTGGTGTCACGCAGACAGCTGGCCAGCGTGCGTGCGGTCATTGCTCAAGCCTAGGCAGCTTCGGCTGCTGTAGAGACTGAAGCACTTGCAATCACGCCGCCGCCTAGACATACTTCGCCGTCATACATCACAGCCGATTGCCCGGGCGTCACAGCCCATTGCGCTATCGGGAAGCTCAAATTGAATCCATGAGGTCGCGCGGTGAATTCACATGCCGCATCTGCCTGTCGATAGCGTGATTTGTTACCGTACACACCATCTTGCGGCGCATGCCCGGCACACCAACTCACATCATCGGCCTGCAAAGTGTCCGAAAGCAGCCAAGCGTGCTCGTGGCCTTGCACCACCACCAGTGTGTTCGTTTTCATTTCTTTGCGCGCAACGAACCAAGGCGCGTGTGCGCCACCGCCTCGTTGCGTGCCCTTCTCTTTCAAGCCGCCGATCCCTAAGCCTTGGCGCTGACCGAGTGTATAAAAACTAAGCCCCTCATGCTGACCAATCGTGCGGCCTTTTTCATCCTTGATGGGGCCGGGCTCTTTGCTGATGTAGCGATTTAAAAATTCTCGGAATGGCCGTTCACCAATGAAGCATATGCCGGTCGAGTCTTTTTTCTTAGCATTCGGCAGCTTGATCTCATCGGCAATACGGCGCACCTCGGTTTTGTGCAGCTCGCCCACGGGGAAGAGCGTCTTAGCGAGCTGAGCTTGCGTAAGGCGATGCAAAAAATAGCTTTGGTCTTTGCTCGAATCAAGGCCTTTAAGCAGCTCGTGCAAACCCGTCGCGTCATTCGAGCGCGTTCGCGCGTAATGGCCGGTCGCGATTTTTTCAGCGCCCAGCCGCATCGCGTGATCAAGAAACGACTTGAATTTGATTTCTGCGTTACACAAAATATCCGGATTGGGTGTGCGCCCGGCTTGATACTCGCGCAGAAACTCCGTAAATACGCGATCTTTGTAATCTGCAGCAAAATTGACATGCTCGATCTCAATGCCGAGCACATCGGCTACAGCCGCCGCATCCACAAAATCCACATTGCTGGAGCAGTATTCCGAATCATCGTCGTCCTCCCAATTTTTCATGAAGATGCCGATGACCTCGTGACCTTGTTTTTTCAGCATATAAGCGCTTACCGCCGAGTCCACACCTCCGCTTAAACCGACCACCACACGTTGTTTCTCGCTCTGCTTATTACTCATAGTCTTGATTTTAGGCATTGGGTGCTTTTTTCAAGTCTGCAATGAAACTGTAGAGCTGAATCGCAGCAGGGCTTAAGCTGCGCCCGCGCTGCGTGAGCAAACCCAGCGTGCGTTTGACAATTGGCGCAGACAACGGAACGCCAACCAAAGCCTCTTTGCCCGATGGCATCGCCAGCTGTGGCACAACAGCGACGCCCAGCCCTGCTTCAACCATGCCCAGCAGCGTCTGCACATGGCGCGATTCAAAAATCGGCTGCGGGCGCTCGGCTTGCTTGGCCAGCGCTTGCTCGATCAACAAGCGGTTGCCCGAGCTTGCGCCGACGCTCAAATACGCATGGTCTTTCAGTTGCGCCCACTTCACCCCGCGCAGCTTGGCCAGCGCATGATCCCTCGGGCACGCCAACACGAAGCGCTCTTGAAGGAGCGGCCGAAACAACATGCTCGCTTCGTCCTTGCCCAAAAAATTGAGCCCGAAATCCGCCTCGCCTTGCGCAACAACTGAGAGCACTTCGTTGGCATGCGCATCATGAATGCGTACACGAATGCGCGGAAACTGCGCATGAAAGCGCTGCAAGACTTGCGGTAAAAAATAACGCGTCGCTGACGGTACACAAGCCACGGTCACAATGCCGCTTCTTTGCACCGCAAGGTCTTCCATGCCAAGAATGGTTGCATCCAGCTCATCGAGCAGCACCTGAGCCTTGCGCGCGAATTCGCGCCCTGTGTTGGACAGCGTGACCTTGCGCGTTGTGCGTTCGAGCAGACGCACGCCAAGCGCAGCTTCAAGCTTGTCGATGCGGCGTGATAGCGCGGGCTGAGACAAATGCAGCGATTGCGCCGCTGCGCGAAAGCTACCCAAGGCCGCGACTGCCGTAAATGCTTGCAAATCAGGCAAATCAAACTTGAAATTCATACACAGTATTTTGCATCAATCCTTGCAAATGATGCAATTTACAAAACACTGCAAGGCCACGACAATATAGACTTTATTTGAACAGCACATCATGGAACTTCAACTCAAAGATAAAACCGCTCTCGTGACTGGCGCAAGCGTTGGCATTGGTCGCGCCATAGCTAAATCTTTGGCTCACGAAGGCGTGCAGCTTGCCATTTCCTCGCGCCGCGTGGACAAGCTTGATGAGCTGGCAGAAGAAATTGTGGCCTCAGGTGGCAAACGGCCACATGTGGTTGCCTCGGATTTATATGAAGACGATGCTTCTAAAAAGCTAGCAGCTAGCGCGATATCTGCGCTGGGAAAAGTCGATATTTTGATCAACAATGCCGGTGGATCGCGCAGTTTTAAAGAGCTGCATGTGAGCGAAGAGGCGTGGCAAGAAGCCATTACACTTAATTTCCATCGCCCGCGCCAACTGGCTGACGCGCTGATTGATCAAATGATCGCAGGCAACTGGGGGCGCATCATTAACATCACTGGAAAGAGCGAGCCCGAGCACATCAACGGCGCGTTTTGCGCCAAAGCAGGCATGCACAGCTGGGCCAAAGGCCTCTCGCGCATGGTCGGCAAAAACGGCATCACGGTCAATTGCATTCCTCCCGGCCGCATCCACAGCGAGCAGATTTATCGCAACTACACGCCTGAATATCGCCAATGGCAAAGCGACAACGAAATTCCTGTGGGGCGCTATGGTGAGCCAGAAGAGCTGGCGAATTTGGTGACATTTCTCTGCTCGCCATTGGCCGCCTACATCACAGGTGCGGTAATTCCTGTGGATGGCGGCCTGCGTAAATACCAATTTTAAAAATGCACGCAGAGCTCTACAGTTGAAGGCTTGATATTCTTTGGAGACAATCATGAGCCATTCGATTAATCGCCGTACCGTGATTTCGGCTTCGCTTGGAGCAGTCGCTGTGATTGCCGCACCTCAAGTCAAAGCACAGGCCTTCCCCAATAAGCCGATACGCATCATCGTGCCCTTTGCGCCCGGCGGCACTAGCTCGGTGGTGGCGCGCAGCGTGGCTGATGAGCTCACGCGCGCGCTCGGCCAAAGTGTGGTGATTGACAACAAGGGCGGCGGTGGAGGTGTCGGTGCGATGGCAGAGGCTAAAGCCGCTGCGCCTGATGGATACACACTTATTATTTCGCACATTGGCACGATGGCGGTGAACCCCTTCATGCTAAAAAATCAGCCCTATGACGTGAACAAGGATTTTGTACCGATTACCTTACTGGCCAAAGTACCCAATGTATTCGTCTTGCATCCTGATGTACCCGCGCAGAACTTCAAAGAATTTGTAGATTATGTGAAGAAAAACCCGGGGCGTTTGAACTACGGCAGTGCTGGCAATGCAAGCGCTGGACATCTAGCGATTGAATACCTCAAAATGGTCAGCGGAATGTTCATCACCCATATTCCCTATCGCGGCACAGGTCCGATGCTGACCGATTTGCTAGCGGGCCGCACGCAGATGAACAGCGCTGGCACACCCGCCTTGTTGCCGCATATCAAATCAGGCAAACTGCGCCCGATTGCAGTCGGTACGGACAAGCGTATTGCCGCCTTGCCCGATGTGCCGACGGTGCAAGAGATGGGCTTCAAAGGTTTTGAGACCACGCAGTGGTACGGCATACATGCACCTGCTGGCGTGCCACCCGCCATTTTGCAACGCTTGCAAGAAGAGTGTGCCAAAGCGATGAAGTCGAAAAACGTGCAAGAGCGCTTCTCCGCCGACAATGCCGAGCCTGGTGGTGGCCCAGCCAGCGAATACGCTGCCTTCATCGCTTCTGAGCAAAAAATCTGGAAGAACATTGTTGAACGCACTGGCATGAAGCCAGACTGATGACAGACCATGCTAGCTGCCGATTTATACACAACACCACTGAAGATTCCCAGCTTGCGCGGGCAATGCCCGCCCCAAGAATGGCAAGCACGGGTTGATCTGGCCGCCTGCTATCGCTTGGTGGCGCTCTATGGCATGGCCGATATGATGGCCAACCACATTTCCAGCCATGTGCCGGGCGAGCCAGGTGCTTTTCTCATCAATGCCTACGGCATGCTCTATGAAGAAATCACCGCATCCAGCCTCATCAAAGTCAATCTTGCAGGTGACATTTTGCGCAAACCCGATTTCGTCTCGCACAATGCTGGGCTGGATTACGGCATCAACCGCGCCGGCTATGTGATCCACAGCGCCATTCACGAGGTGCGGCCTGATGTGGGTTGCATCATTCATACGCACAGTTGGGCTTCCATGGCCGTCTCATCGCTGGATTGCGGCCTGCTGCCCGTCACGCAAACTGCCATGCGCTTTCTCAAAATCGGCTATCACGAGTACAAAGGCGTGGTGCTCGCTGATGCGGAAAAAGCCTCTCTGGTTGCCGATCTTGGCCAAGGCGAGGCACTCATCTTGCGCAACCACGGCGCAATTGTGGTGGGCCGCACAGTAGGCGAAGCCTTCAATTGGTTGCACCGGCTTGAGCTCGCTTGCCAATCGCAAATCGCCGCCATGAGCTGCAACAGCCCATTCCGCAAAGTGCCGCAAGATGTGCTCGAAGCCACCTGGAACAATTACCAGCCCGGCACGCGCCGCCCCTACGGCCTGATGGAATGGCCTGCTCTGCTGCGTAAGTTGGATCGTTTGGATGAGAGTTATCGGGATTAAATCGTGACAGATGTTTTGGTGATTGGCGGTGGCAACGCAGCTCTCTGCGCTACGCTCATGGCACGCGAAACGGGCGCTTCGGTGATGCTACTTGAAGCCTCGCCGCGCGAATGGCGTGGCGGAAATTCCATGCATACGCGCAATCTGCGTTGCATGCATGATGCGCCGCAGGATGTGTTGACCGAGGCCTACTCGGAAGAAGAGTTTTGGCAAGATTTGCTCAAAGTCACGGGCGGGCAGACGACGGAGCATATGGCGCGGCGAGCGATTCGGGCGAGCAGCACTTGCCGCGATTGGATGCGCAAGCACGGTGTGCGCTTCCAACCCTCGCTTTCTGGCACGCTGCATCTCTCGCGTACCAATGCGTTTTTCATGGGCGGTGGCAAGGCGCTGGTAAATGCGTATTATTTGAGCGCAGAAAAGCTGGGGGTGCAGATTCGGTACGACGCGCCGGTGGTGCGTGTAGAAATGCACCCTTGGACAAGCTCAGGGCGAACGGAGTTTGCAGCAGTGCATTTGAAGAGTGGCGAGCGGATTGAGGCGAAGAGCTGCGTGCTGGCCTGCGGTGGGTTTGAATCGAATCGCGACTGGCTGCGCGAGGCTTGGGGGCAAAACGCGCTGGGTGAATGGCCAACAGACAATTTTGCCATTCGAGGCACACGCTTCAATATGGGCGTTGTGCTCAAAGATTTGATGGATCAAGGCGCAGATTTGATTGGCGACCCCACGCAGGCGCATATGGTAGCGATTGATGCGCGTGCGCCGCTGTATGACGGCGGCATTTGCACGCGCGTGGATTGCGTGAGCTTAGGCATCATGGTCAACCGCGATGCGCAGCGCTTTTACGATGAAGGCGAAGATTTTTGGCCTAAGCGTTATGCGATTTGGGGGCGACTGGTGGCGCAGCAGCCTGCGCAGATTGGGCATTGCATCATCGACGCGAAAGCAGTTGGCCGCTTTATGCCGCCCGTATTCAAAGGCGCGAAGGCCGATACCTTGGAAGACTTGGCTAAGCAGCTTGGCTTGAATGAGGCGGCTTTTTTAAAAACCATCCACGAGTACAACGCAGCATGCAAGATAGGCAAGTTCGACCATTCCGTGCTCGACGATTGCCACACCGAAGGCATCACGCCTGCGAAGACGCATTGGGCGCTGCCCATCGACACCGCACCGTTTTATGGCTACACCTTAAAGCCCGGCGTGACCTTTACCTATCTGGGTTTGAAAGTCGATGAAAACACCGCCGTTCGATTCAACGGCGTGGAATCGCCCAACCTCTTTGCCGCTGGCGAGATCATGGCAGGCAACGTATTGGGCAAGGGCTACACAGCCGGTGTGGGCATGACGATTGGAACAGCTTTTGGGCGAATAGCCGGCACAGAATCTGCACGGAGTGCTATGACATTAAGAGTAAATGCAGCATGAGTACGGCAACGCTGAATCAACTGATCCAAGATGCTGCGCAAATCGCGGGCACGCCCGAGCATGAAGTGGCGCGGCAGATGCAAATTTGCAATGCTTGCCGCTATTGCGAAGGCTTTTGCGCCGTCTTCCCCGCGATGACGCGCAGGCTCGATTTCACGCAGCATGATGTGCATTACCTTGCTAACCTTTGCCACAACTGCGGGGCTTGCTTGCATGCTTGCCAGTATGCGCCGCCGCATGAGTTTGCGGTGAACGTGCCGCAAGCTATGGCCAAGGTGCGCGTTAAAACGTACCAAGACTATGCGTGGCCACAAGCTTTCGCTGGAGCGTACAACCGAAACGGACTCGTGGTCAGTCTGGCACTCGCATCGGGGCTTGCATTGTTTTTTATTCTGGCTGTGGCGCTCAATAAGAGCCTGTGGCATGCGCCGCTAGCTGGAAATTTTTATGCAATATTTCCGCACAACTTGATGGCGATAGTTTTCGGTTCTGTCTTTGGTTTTTCGCTGCTTGCACTCGCGGTAGGCATATGGCGCTTCTGGAAAGAGCAGAATTTTAAGCAAAATGAGCCACTAGCCGGCATAAAACGAGCGCAAAGTGCTATCAAAAAAGAAGCGCTGATAGAAACGACTCAGGCCGCGCTGAGCCTCAAGTATTTAGATGGTGGCCACGGCGAAGGTTGTCACAACGAAGACGAAAGCTGGACGAAGCTGCGCCGCACCTTCCACCACTTCACTTTCTACGGCTTCATGCTCTGCTTCGCGGCCACCAGCGTAGCCACGATTTATCACTACGCCTTCAACTGGATTGCGCCGTACGGCTATGCGAGCCTCCCCAAATTTTTCGGCATCACAGGTGGCATCATGCTGCTGATTGGCCCCGTAGGCCTTTTCTGGCTCAAAACCCGCCGTCACCCGATGCACGGCGATGCACAGCAAAACCCAATGGACTACGGCTTTATCGCCTTGCTCTTCGCGGTCAGCTTCACCGGCCTAGCCCTCATGCTTGCGCGCCACACGCCAGCGTTGGCGCTGCTGCTGTGCATTCATCTGGGCTGCGTGATGGCGCTCTTTCTGACAATGCCCTATGGCAAGATGGCGCATGGCTTTTACCGCTGCGCTGCGCTGCTGAAATTTGCAATAGAAAAGCGCATGCCGAGCAATTTGAAGCTGTCAGCTGATTGACTGGTTTGCATGACGCTAGACCAGCCACGAGACCAGCCCATTCGCCTGCTCGTCTCAGCCGTGGCGCGGGCGCAGATCGAGGCAAATGTAGCCAGCGTGATGAGTCATCGCGCCTACCAATTTGTTTTGCCCAGTCAGGTGCATGACTCTTCTGGCGGTTGCGATATTGCGTTTGTTTCACGCGATGTGACGAGCACATCGACCAAACACGATGTTCTGCCGGCCACGCAGGCGTTTTACGACGCGATGCTCTCCTCGCCGAAACTGCGCTGGGTGCATGTGCATTCGGCGGGTATTGATCGGCCCATTTACACCCTCCTGCAATCACGCGGCGTGCAGGTCACACCTTCAACGGGCGCCAATGCAGCCGTCGTCGCTCAGGCTGCACTTGCAGGCTTGTTGGCGCTATCGCGACGCTTGCCATTGACGATGCAGGCGCAGGCCCATCAGCATTGGATGCCTTTGCATGGCCACCTCATGCCTCGCGATCTCGCCGGCCAGCATATGACGCTTGTGGGCTGGGGCCCCATCGGGCAAACGCTGGCCAAGTATGCGCAGATGCTGGGTCTGCATGTGAGCGTTGTTCGGCACAGCGGTGCGCCGATTGAGGGCATGCAGAGCACCATCGGCTACAAAGACTTGTCTCAGGCCCTTCCCCGCACCGATTGGCTGGTATTAGCCTGCCCATTGAGCGATCAAACACGCGGTTTGATCGGTGCACCACAACTGGCCGCCTTGCCAGCGGGTGCGCAGGTGATCAACGTATCTCGCGGCGAAGTGATCGACGAGCAAGCGCTGATTGCCAGCCTGCAATCGGGCCATGTGACCGGCGCTTATCTGGACGTGTTTGCCCATGAACCCTTGCCCGCCGCATCGCCTCTGTGGACACTCCCCAACGTCATTGCCACGCCGCATTGCGCTGGCTTTTCGGATGGCAATGCCAAGCGTGTTGCGCAGATCTTCATAGATCATTTACGAACCGCCCTAAAGTCTGAATGGGTCTGAACAGGTCTGAATTAGGCCGACTCGCGTGATTCCGCAGCATCGGGTTACCATTACGGCATGTCTCGCCCCCAATTTACCGTTTCTGTCCGCCCGCAATACCTGCCCGAGCAATCCGCACCCAGCATGGGTGTGTTTGGCTTTGCCTATACCGTGAAGATCACGAATACGGGCGACATCACGGCGCAACTCCTCTCGCGCAGCTGGAACATCAACGATGCCAACGGCATGACGGAAAAAGTCAAAGGCCCGGGCGTGGTGGGGGAGCAGCCGACGCTTGCTCCCGGAGAGAGCTTTGAATACACCAGCGGCTCTCGCCTGCGCACGCCCACGGGCACGATGCATGGGCAATACCAATGCATGGCTGACGATGGCACGGCATTTAACGCTGACATTCCAATGTTTGTTTTGGATGCACTCAGCCATTTGGGTGGCCGGCCAACGCTTCATTGAGGCGAAAGGTGCAGCATATTTATGGGTGAGTTCGATCTCATTGAGCGTTATTTCAAGCGCGCGATCAAACCATCAGCCCATGTGGATTTAGGTATTGGTGACGATTGCGCCTTGCTCGCACCAGCAGCGGGCTTGCAACTGGCGATTAGCTCTGACATGTTGGTAGAAGGGCGGCATTTCCTCTCGACGGTGAGCCCTGAAGCTTTGGGGCACAAGGCGCTGGCTGTGAATTTGAGTGATTTGGCGGCTTGCGGTGCAAAGCCCGTAGCATTTACGTTGGCACTGGCCTTGCCGTACGTGGATGAAACGTGGCTGGCAGGTTTCTCGAAAGGTCTTTTCGCACTGGCCGACGCGCACGACTGCGCCTTGATCGGCGGCGACACCACGGCCGGACCGCTGAATATTTGCATCACCGTTTTCGGCCACATCCCCGTTGGCCAAGCCCTGCTAAGAAGCGGCGCGCAAACAGGCGATGACATTTACGTGAGCGGCCTGCCCGGCCAAGCGCGGCTTGCACTTGAAGCGTTTCGCGGCAACATCACCTTGCATGAAAAAGATTTTGAACTCACCCGCTCATGCATGGAGCGCCCCACGCCACGCGTGGCGCTCGCTTTGGCACTCAGAACGATAGCCAACAGCGCCATTGATGTGAGTGACGGGCTACTTGGTGATTTGGGGCATATCTTGAAGGCCAGCAGCTTAGGGGCCGAAATTTCGTTAATCGCTATTGATTCAATAGCACTCTGCGCAGATTACTTGCCGGCAAACAGCCTTTTTTGTTCAAAATACTTAAGAGAAGTGATCCTTGCAGGCGGTGACGACTACGAGCTCGTCTTCACTGCCGCGCCAACGCAGCGCGAGGCTGTGCGAATTGCGGCCAGCTCGTCACAAACGCGCATCACGCGCATTGGCACGGTGCAAGCCGAGCATGGCATCAGATTGCGTGAGGCAAATGGCGACATTGCTGCCAACCATTTCACCTCTTTCGATCATTTCAAAAGCTGATCTGGCTAATCCCATCAAAGCTCAGCGTCAAGGCTTAGGCAATGCTCTTGGCTTGCCTTCCATATCAATGGCCACATAGGTCAGATTTGCATCGGTGACCTTGACGATCTCATCGGCTTGCCGCAGCCGTTGTGCATACACCTCCACATGCACCGTGACTGACGTGTTGCCCACGCGCACAACTTCGGCATAGAAGCTCAGCAAATCGCCCACCTTGACCGGTTGCTTAAACAAAAATTCATTCACCGCCACGGTTGCAATGCGCCCTTTGGCAAGGCGCGCGGGGATCACCGAGCCCGCCAAATCGACCTGCGCCATCACCCAGCCGCCAAAAATGTCGCCATTGGCATTGCTGTCGCCGGGCATAGAAATCACCTTGAGTACCAACTCCTTATCGCTAGGTAAGCCGTGTGTTTTTACGGTGGGCATGATGGAGTTGGTGCTTGGAATAGAAGACATAGGCACAATCTGAGGTTAGAAACAAATAAAGATCATAGCCCGATGCGTTCCCTTGCCACTTCTCCAGCCCCTTCTGCAACCACTGCACCTCCTCAAGATAGCTCCGACTGGCTCACGCTAAAACGCCTGCTGCCCTACTTACTCGAATACAAATGGCGTGTAGCAGCCGCGCTGGCCTTCATGGTGGGCGCGAAAGTGGCCAATGTGGGCGTGCCGCTGCTACTCAAAGAGCTGGTCGATTCCATGGCGTTTAAGCCCGGTTCGGCACAGGCTATGCTGGTCGTGCCCATCGGTTTGCTACTCGCGTATGGTTTGCTGCGCTTATCGACCAGCCTGTTCACAGAGCTGCGCGAACTCGTCTTCGCCAAAGCCACACAAGGCGCAGCGCGCTCGATTGCTTTGAGAACTTTTGAGCATTTGCATGCGCTATCCCTGCGATTTCATCTAGAGCGTCAAACCGGCGGCATGACGCGCGATATTGAGCGCGGCGTGCGCGGCATTGAATCGCTGATTTCTTATTCGCTGTATTCCATCATCCCCACGTTGATTGAAGTGGCGCTCGTGCTCACGATTCTTGCTGTGAAATTCGATGTGTGGTTTGCCATCATCACGCTATCGGCATTGGCGCTGTACATCACTTTCACCGTGCTCGTGACCGAATGGCGAACGCAATTTCGTAAAGAGGCCAACGAGTTTGATTCGGCGGCTCACACCAAAGCGGTGGACTCACTCCTGAATTACGAAACTGTGAAGTATTTCAACAACGAAAAATTTGAAGCGGATCGCTACGATGAACGCTTGGAGAAGCTTCGCAAAGCGCGATTGAAGAGCCAGACCACGCTTTCACTGCTCAACACCGGCCAGCAACTCATCATTGCCGTGGCGCTGGTGGGCATGCTCTGGCGCGCCACGCAGGGGGTGGTCGAGGGCCGCATGACGCTGGGCGACCTTGTGATGGTCAACGCGTTCATGATTCAGCTCTACATCCCCTTAAATTTTCTCGGTGTGATCTACCGCGAGATCAAGCAAAGCCTCACGGATCTCGACAAAATGTTTGTCTTAATGGAAAAAGAGCGGGAAGTTGCTGATTCTCCTACAGCGCTTCCTCTGCAATTGATCGCATCGCCTTCGGTGAGCTTCGTTAATGTGAACTTTGCGTATGAAGCAACGCGCCCCATCTTGCACGGCGTAAGCTTTGAAATTCCAGCGGGTAAGACAGTCGCCGTCGTCGGCGCAAGCGGCTCAGGCAAATCAACACTGGCTCGGTTGCTTTATCGCTTCTACGATATTCAGAATGGAAGCATCCAAATCAATGGCCAAGATATTCGCGCCTTGACGCAGAATAGCGTCCGAGCCAGCATCGGCATCGTCCCGCAAGATACCGTGCTCTTCAACGACACGGTCGAATACAACATTGCATACGGTAAGCCCGGATCAACCCCTGAACAGGTGCGCGAAGCCGCAAGAGCCGCCCGCATTCATGATTTCATTGCGTCCACGCCCAAGGGCTACGAGACGATGGTGGGCGAGCGCGGCTTGAAGCTTTCTGGTGGCGAGAAGCAGCGCGTGGCGATTGCCCGCACTCTGCTCAAAAACCCACCCATTTTGATTTTCGACGAAGCCACCTCCGCGCTCGACACGACGAATGAACGCGCCATTCAAGCCGAATTGCAAGGCGTCTCAGCCAACAAAACGACGCTCGTAATCGCGCATCGCTTGTCCACTGTCGTCGATGCGCATGAAATCTTGGTGCTCGATGCCGGTCGCATTATCGAGCGCGGCACACACGCTGAGCTTCTTGCGACTAAAGGCCGCTACGCAGCGATGTGGGCGTTGCAGCAGTCCGCTACTGAATGATTTTTAAATCTGGGGTACGTTTGCTCGGGTCAAAGCAAGCGCACCGAGATCGCCCACTTGCAAACCCAGCCCAGCTGGCACGAGCTCACAGCCGTCTGTGAGCGAGGCCAGCTTGCCGCCGATCTCGCGTTGCAGAAGCGGCAAAATGATGTCTTGGTTGTGCCAAAACACACTGCCGCCCAAGCTGATGCGCTCCAGATCAAGTGTGACGATCAGGTTGTACAAAGCGCGCCCCATGTCTCGGCATAGTGCATCAATCTGGCTTCTAGCCAGCGTATTTCCTGTGCGCAATGCTCTGAAAAGAGAAGCGGCATCTTGCCCAAAACGCCGCTCTATGGCATTACCTGCCACCAAGCCTTCTACGTCGCCAACATTGCCGCAGCCGCACAATGCATCGGTGTTGTCGCTCACGAACATATGCCCGCCATGCCCTGCGTTGCCATTCTTGCCGCGCAACACATGGCCATCCACACACAGCCCCATGCCGATGCCGGTGCTCCAAGTCACGTAAGCGCAATTTGAGATGCCTTGTAGCGCGCCCCATTGCCGCTCGGCTTCTAGTGCGCCGGTGCAATCGTTTTCCACGCGCACGTTCGGATAGATCGTCGCCATCGGCGCTTCCAGTTGAGCCGTTTGCCAATCATTGGGCAAGCCCCGCGCCTTGCCAGCCAAGCCGCCGCAAATATTGGGCGCAGCCAGCTCCACCTTGCCTGCATTCAACACGAAAGGCCCGCAACTAGAAACGCCCACGCTGGCTATTGCCTCGCGCGATGCATTCATCTGCGCCAAGCTCGCATCAATTATGCGAAGGATTTGCAAAGCCAGCGCGTCATTGCTGCCCTCTTTCGCAGTTGGCTCAGCAATGCGCGCATGCAGCGTGCGCGTTGCCAATGATTGCGTATCGGCCAGCGACACGGCAATCTTCGTGCCGCCGATATCGACGCAAGCATGGAGTGGGCTCATCTGATTTGTCATGGCGCAATTATGCTGCGCTGGGGGCTTCGGTTTTGATAGCAGCTCACATGCGAAATTTGCATAGCGCAGATTTTGAGGATAATCCACCGTATGGAAACCAAATGGCTTGAAGATTTTGTGAGCTTGGCTGAGACGCGAAGTTTCAGCCGTTCGGCGCAGTTGCGCCACGTGACGCAACCGGCTTTTTCGCGGCGTATCCAATCGCTGGAAGCATGGGCGGGCACCGATCTGGTTGATAGAAGCTCATACCCCACGCGGCTTACGCCCGCTGGCGAGACGCTCTACTCGTCTGCCCTTGAAACCTTGCAAGGCCTGCAATCGACTCGCGCGATGCTGCGCGCGCATTCCAGTGCCGGACAAGATGTGATTGAATTTGCCGTGCCCCACACGCTAGCTTTCACGTTTTTCCCCACGTGGCTCACTGGCCTGCGCACGCGCTTTGGCCCGATGAAAAGCCGCCTGATTGCGCTCAATGTGCATGATGCAGCGATGCGGCTTGTGGAGGCCAGTTGCGATGTGTTGATTGCCTATCACCATGCTTCTCAGCCCTTGCAACTCGATCCTGATCGCTATGAATTTGTGAGCTTGGGCACAGAAGTGATCGCGCCGTATTCTCAAGCAGATAGCCAAGGGCAAGCCATTTTTAACTTGCCCGGCCGCGCCTCCACACCGCTGCCCTATCTGGGCTACGCGCCCGGCGCTTATCTTGGCCGCGTGGTGGATGTGATCCTCAAAACCGCGCCGCAACCCGTCCACCTCGACCGCGTGTATGAGACCGACATGGCCGAAGGCCTCAAAGCCATGGCGTTGGAAGGCCACGGTATTGCCTTCTTGCCGCACAGCGCTGTCAAGAAAGAGCTGCGCGCTAAGCGATTGGTTATCGCTGATTCGCAGATTGGCGCAGGTGGAGAGATGCAAATGACCATGGAAATCCGCGCATATCGAGAAAAGCCCAGCTTGCGAGAGAGCAACAAAGAAGCCAAGAATGAGAGCCAACGCCCCATCAAACGCACAGCGCAAGTGCTCTGGGAATATTTGGTAGACACGAATAAACCCAGCTTAGGGCAAGCGAACAAGACCAAATCATCCGGGTAATTCCCGAGATTCATCTATGTATTTTATGCATAGATAATAAAGTATCAGTTAATTGCATAAGCCAGCTCGCAAACAGCATTGGCTTTTTTGCTGCCAAGTTTCTACAGTTCGCCCATGCTTGTCCAATCGGATGAGCCTGAATGGAAGCGAATGACAACATCCCCCGGCTTTACGGCTATGCAGGCTGCGCAAGAAGCGGCTAAGCTTGCCCTGACACGCTCTGAACATGATTTTTTGGGCGAAAAGCAAATTCCGGCACTTGCCTATTGGGGCGTTCACACTGCTCGCGCCTTAGAAAATTTCCCGATCTCCGGCACGCCCATCTCTGCTATGCCGGATCTGATCCGCGCATTCGGATTTGTGAAAAAAGCCGCCGCTCGCGCCAATGCGGATTTAGGCGCATTAGATCGCAAGCGTGCAGCCGCCATTATTCTTGCCTGCAACGAGCTCATCGCTGGGAATTTCAAAGAGCAATTCGTTGTGGATGTGATCCAAGGCGGCGCCGGCACATCGACCAATATGAATGCCAATGAAGTGATTGCCAATATCGCGCTGGAAAAACTTGGGCATGAGAAAGGCCGCTACGACATACTGCACCCCAACGATCATGTGAACGCCTCGCAGAGCACCAATGACGTGTACCCCACCGCTGTGCGCATCGCGCTGTGGACGGGCATTGATCGCTTGCTGGCTTCAATGGAAACCTTGCAGCGCGGCTTTGCAGCCAAGGCCGATGAGTTCAAAAATATCCTCAAAATTGGCCGCACGCAGCTGCAAGATGCTGTCCCAATGACGCTGGGTCAAGAATTTTCAACGTACGCCGTGATGCTGGAAGAAGATGTATTGCGCTTGCGTGAGGCGCGTGCTTTGATCGAAGAAATCAACCTCGGCGCCACAGCGATTGGCACAGGCATCAACGCGCCCGCCGGTTACGCCGATATGGCATGCGCCTATCTGGCGCAAGAGAGCTCCATCCCGGTGAAGAAAGCGTTTAACTTGGTGGAAGCCACGCAAGACACCGGCGCTTTCGTGCAGCTCTCCGGCGTGTTGAAACGCATCGCCTGCAAGCTCAGCAAAATCTGCAACGATCTGCGCCTGCTGAGCTCTGGCCCACAAGCGGGCTTCGGCGACATCAAACTGCCGGCCCGCCAAGCGGGCAGCTCCATCATGCCGGGCAAGGTGAACCCCGTGATTCCTGAGGTGATGAACCAAGTCGCCTTCGAGGTGATCGGCAATGATATGACGATCACAATGGCCTCCGAAGCCGGACAATTACAACTCAACGCCTTTGAGCCCATCATGGGTTGGAGCTTGTTCAAAAGCATTTCGCATCTCTCACAAGCCTGCCTCACTTTGCAAGCCAATTGCGTGGCAGGCATTGAGCCCAATCGCGAGTTGCTCGCCAAAAGAGTGCGCGAGTCCGTAACGCTCGTTACAGCGCTGAACCCCATCATCGGCTACGAAAAAGCCGCTTTGATTGCCAAAACAGCCATTGCCACCGGCATGCCGATTGATGAGGTGGCTGAGTCCTTAGGCATCTTGACCAAAGCGCAAATGGAGGCGCTGCTCGTGCCCGAGAAGCTCACCCAACCACTGGCATCGCTTGTCTTAAGCGATCCAGCCCCTAGGTTCTGAAGCCCATCTCAACCCATCCGAGGAGACACAACATGCAGATTCACTCACACTTCACTGCTCTATTATTAGTAGCACTTTGCGCAATATCCATGCCGGCTACAAGCCAAAATGATCCAAAAAAACCAATGCCTGCTTTGCTCAACGGCCCGGTCTTGGATCGCATCAAAAACGGCGGAAAAATCGTCATCGCGCATCGCGAATCTTCTGTGCCATTTTCGTATTTGGATGGCAACAAAAAGCCCGTAGGCTACGCACTTGATTTGTGCGTCCGACTCGCAGACGCTGTGCGCCGGAGAATGGGGGCCGGCGGCGATGACGGCATCACGTATTTGATGGTCACGCCGGCCAATCGCATCGCCATCATCGCTGAAGGCAAGGCCGATATGGAATGTGGGTCAACGACGAACAACAAAGAGCGCCGCGAGAAAGTCGCTTTCACTGTGCCGCATTTCATCACTGGCGCGCGCATGCTCGTCAAAGCCAGCAGCAAAATAGAGCGCTTAGAAGACTTGAGCGGCAAAAATGTCGTCTCCACCAAAGGCACGACGCCGCTCAAAGCGATGGAATCCGCCAACAAAGAGCGCTTGCTGGGCTTGAGAATTTTAGAAGCACCGGATCATGCTCGCGCTGTAGAAATGGTGGAGAAGGGCGAGGCAGAGGCTTTTGTCATGGATGATGTGTTGCTCTACGGATTGGCCGCCAATCGTCCCAATCCCAAAGCGCTGAAAGTTGTCGGTAAATTCCTGACCACCGAGCCTCTGGCTATCATGCTGCCCAAGAATGATCCTGAATTTAAAAAACTCGTTGATGAAGAAATGAAACGCTTGGTGCGTTCTCGTGAGATTTATGCGATCTACGACGCATGGTTTGCCAAACCGATCCCACCCAACAACACATCGCTGAGCTTGCCTGTGAGTTATTTGCTCCGCGATTTCTGGAAATATCCGACAGATGTTGTACCGTTTTGAGACTATGCAAAAAAAGCATGAAGACTGGCGCGACAAGCCTTCAATTCACGGGATTACCCTTGGCGTGACTTTTTTAGAATTCATCTGTTCGAAATAATTTGAGTTGACACAATAAGAAGTCATCAGACATGAATGCCTTTAAGTCCATCGCTCACAATCGTTTTGCGCTCCCACGTAAACCCCGATAAGCAAACATATTTAGCTTGGCTACACTGCACGCCAAGTTGGCAAGACAATTGCTTGTCGTAACTGCATCCTTTTTCTTAAACCACCTCTTGGAGAAACCATGAAAATATCAAACGCCAAACTCGTTTTGACAGCGCTTGCTGCAACAGCTACTCTGCTGGCAACGCCCGCCTTCGCCGGCAAAACGCTCGATGCCATCAAGGCGCGCGGGCAAATCATTTGCGGCGTGAACACAGGCTTGGCTGGCTTTTCTGCAGCTGATTCCAGCGGCAGCTGGTCGGGTCTGGATGTCGATGTGTGCAAAGCGCTTGCTGCTGCCACGCTTGGCGACGCCACCAAAGTGAAGTATGTGCCCTTAAACGCACAACAACGCTTCACCGCATTGCAGTCTGGTGAGATCGATGTGCTCTCGCGCAACACGACCTTCAGCTTGACGCGCGACGCATCGCTCGGTATGCACATCACCACGCCAACTTACTACGATGGCCAAGGCTTCATGGTCACGACCAAGAGCAAGATCAAAAGCGCCAAGCAGCTCAAAGGTCAAACAGTTTGCGTGCAATCTGGCACGACCACTGAGAAAAACTTGACTGACTTTTCTCGCGCTAACGGCCTGAACATCAAGCCTGTCGTGTTTGAAAAAGTGGAAGCCGCAACAGGCGCTTACTTCTCAGGCCGCTGTGTGGCTTACACGACCGATGCATCGGGCCTCGCTTCTGTGCGTAACAAAGAAGCCAAGAACCCAGACGAGCATGTGATTCTCGCTGAGCTGATCTCCAAAGAGCCTCTTGGCCCTATGGTGCGCCGTGGTGATGACGAGTGGTTTGCGATCACCAAGTGGGTGATCTATGGTTTGCTCGAAGCCGAAGAGTATGGCGTGACGCAAGCCAACGTGGATCAAATGAAGAGCAGCACTGACCCCGTGGTTCAGCGTTTGCTCGGCACCACAGAAGACACCGGCAAATTGCTGGGCCTCGACAAAGAGTGGATGGCGCGCGCGATCAAGGTCACCGGTAACTACGGTGAGATTTTTGAGCGCAACGTGGGCCCGAAAAGCGCCCTCAAATTGCCACGCGGCGTGAACAATCTGTGGAACAAGGGCGGCCTGATGTACGCCTACCCAGTGCGTTAATCTCAGTCTCACGAAAGCCTAGATAGGCCTCAAGCCAGCGGAACGGGAGACCCTCCGCTGGCTTATTTTTTGCATGTGTCTATGCAAATGATTTTCTTCATGTCACTTTTTGGTACTTCATTCAACGGCACATCGCTTTATATAGCGATGTGATGCGCACATGACCCCTTCTTTGTCACCCATCACGAAACCGAATACGAAACCGCCCAAAAAGGCGTTTTCATTTCGCAGCCAAGCCTTTCGAGGTCTGGTCTACCAATTCATCATGATCAGCGTCGTGGTGGCTGTCGTATGGTGGCTTGCGACCAATACCATGACCAACATGAAGGTGCGCGGCATTCAAAGCGGCTTTGATTTTTTAACGCAGGCCGCCGGCTTTGATATTGGCGAGAGCTTAATTGCTTATGAATCGATCAATGCTTACTGGCGTGCTTTCTTAGTAGGCCTGACGAATACGCTCCGCGTCGCAATCATCGGCATTATTTTGACCACGCTTTTGGGCACGATGCTCGGCGTGGGGCGCTTCTCACGCAACGCTTTGGTGCGCGGCATTTGCTATGCCTATGTGGAAGTTTTTCGCAATATTCCTATTCTTTTGCAGCTATTGATGTGGTATTTGCTGCTGACGGAAGTGCTGCCCGATGCGGCGAACGCATGGCAGCTTGGCTCTGTATTCTTGAGCAAAGGTGGCCTGAATTTCCCAATGCCACTTGCTGCGCCCGGATTTACCTGGATGTTGTTTGGCTTGATCGCAGGCTGCGCTCTAGCTTGGGTCTATCGTCGCTGGGCCATGGCGCAATTTGAAGCCACCGGCAAGATTCGCAGCATGTTTTGGACGCCTGTGGTCATTGTGATCGCCATGGGATTACTAGGCTGGCTGCTTGGCGGCGCGCCTGCGGAATTCAACTATCCTAAAAAAGGCGAATTCGCCATTGAAAACGGTGGTAGCTTGACGCCAGAATTTGTCGCGGTCTTGCTGGGCCTGACCATTTACACGGCCGCTTTTGTGGCCGAAGTCGTGCGCTCGGGCATTCAGTCTGTCGCGCTTGGGCAGAGCGAGGCCGCATCGGCTTTGGGATTATCTAAAGGCCAAGAGATGCGGTTGGTGATGCTGCCGCAAGCGCTGCGCGTGATCATTCCGCCGATGACGAATCAGTTTTTAAATCTGACAAAGAATTCTTCTCTGGCTGTGGCGATTGGCTATCCCGATGTTGTCTCCATTGCAAATACGGCGCTTAACCAGACTGGCCGCGCTGTGGAATGCATTGCGATTGTGATGTTGGTCTATCTCACCACCTCGCTCACCACATCGGCCTTCATGGGCTGGTACAACAAACGCTCGGCGATCAAAGAAAGATAAGGTGATTTCATGAGCAATGCAATTCTCGCGCAGCCTATCGCCGCCCGCCCTGCGCCCATGCGCACCGATGGTTTGGTGGCTTGGAGCAAAGCCAACTTGTTCGCAGATTGGAAAACCAGTCTTGCCACACTTGTCATCGGATCATTTTTGATCTGGTATGGCCTGCAAGCGATCAGCTGGGGCTTGCTGCGCGCCGTCTGGGCACCTACTGCAGATCTGTGTCGCGTTGAAGGCGTGGGCGCTTGCTGGGGTGTGGTGACTGAGAAATATCGTCTGATTATTTTTGGCCGCTATCCGTTTGAAGAGCAATGGCGCCCCCTCGTGGCGATGCTGCTTATGCTGAGCTTGTTGATCGTGAGCTGCATCCGTTATTTTTGGAAACCTTGGCTTGCCGTGCTTTGGGTCATTGTGTTGAGTTTGTTTTTCACGATCATGTATGGCAACACTTTGGGTCTTTCAAAAGTAGAGACAGATCGCTGGGGCGGTTTTCCATTGACGATTTTGTTGGCAACACTTTCGATTGCCATGGCGTTTCCTCTTGCTTTGTTGGTTGCGCTAGGTCGCCGCTCAAATTTGCCTGCCATTAAAACTTTTTGCACGATTTACGTCGAGCTGATTCGCGGCGTGCCACTGATCTCGGTCTTGTTCATGGCCAGCTTTATGTTTCCTTTGTTTATGCCGCAGGGTGTGTCGATTGATGTGCTGATTCGCGTGTTAGCTGGGATCACATTGTTTGCGGCGGCTTACATGGCGGAGGTGATTCGCGGCGGCTTGCAAGCGATTCCCAAGGGCCAGATTGAAGCGGCTGCCACCATTGGGCTGTCTTACTGGCAGACGCAGCGCAAGATCGTGTTGCCGCAAGCTTTGGCGATGGTCGTCCCGGGCATCATGAACAATTTCATCTCGATCTTCAAAGATACATCGCTGGTCACAATTGTGAGCTTGTATGAGCTCACGGGTGCGATGAGCTTGGCGCTTAACTCCGACGCCGATTGGCGGCCTTTCAAAGTGGAGGCGTATCTTTTTATTGCTTTCATTTATTTCTTCTTTTGCTTTGCCATGAGTCGCTACAGCTTGTGGGTAGAAAAGCAAGTGAACAAAGGCAAATCGCGCTGAGCGCAGCTTGCGCCTCATCCTGAAAACAAGATCATCGAATCAGCAAAATAGGAATTTTTATGAGCGACAACATCATTGAGTTCAACAAAGTCAACAAGTGGTATGGCAACAACTTTCATGTGCTCCGCGATATTGATTTGAAAGTGCGTCAAGGTGAACGCATTGTGGTCTGCGGGCCATCGGGTTCAGGCAAATCGACGTTGATCCGATGCATCAACCGCTTGGAAGAGCATCAGCAAGGTGAACTCATTGTTGACGGTACGGAGCTGACTGACGATGTCAAAGCGATTGACGATGTGCGCAAAAAAGTGGGCATGGTGTTTCAGCAGTTCAATCTGTTTCCACACTTAACAGTGCTGGAGAATTTGACGTTGTCGCCGATGTGGGTGGGCAAGATGCCGAAGAAAGAAGCCGAAGAGCGCGCTATGACGCAATTGAAGCGCGTGCGCATTGCTGAGCAAGCTGATAAGTATCCGCTGCAACTCTCTGGCGGCCAGCAGCAGCGCGTGGCGATTGCCCGCGCACTGTGTCTGACGCCCAAAATCATGCTGTTTGACGAGCCGACTTCTGCGCTCGATCCAGAGATGATCAAAGAAGTCTTGGATGTGATGATTGAGATGGCTAACCAAGGCATCACGATGATTTGCGTCACGCATGAGATGGGCTTTGCTAAGGCTGTGGCGGATCGCGTGATCTTCATGGATCAAGGCCAGATCGTTGAGCAAAACACGCCGCATGAGTTTTTCAACAATCCTCAGAGTGAGCGCAGCAAAGATTTCCTCTCCAAGATTTTGGGGCATTGAAAATAGCCTCTGACTGATTTTTTAGATAAAAATAGCAACTAGCCGGCGTAAATGTTCACTAGTTTGCTATATCATTCATAGCACAATGTGCGAACTTCTCGGCATGAACACCCGCCAACCGGCGGCCATTACTTTTTCTTTTCGTGGCTTTGCCAAACGCGGTGGCGAAACTGGCCATCATCGCGATGGTTGGGGCATCGCTTTTTACGAAGAAACCGGCTGCCGCGTCTTCCTCGACGATCTGCCCGCTTGCAGTTCGCCACTAGCCAGCTGGGTGCAAAACTACCCGATCAAATCGCGCATCGTGATGGCGCATATCCGCAAGGCCACGCAAGGCGCGGCGGGCTTGGCCAACTGCCACCCTTTCCAGCGCGAATGGCAGCGCAAAGCGTGGACGTTCATTCACAACGGTAATCTCACGGGCTACGCGCCCGAGCTCGATGGCACCTATCGCCCGATTGGCCAGACGGACAGCGAGCTGGCTTTTTGCGCTCTCTTGCAGCATCTGCGAGAGCGTTTCCCGCGTGATGGCATGCCACCGGCGATTGAGCTGGCTGAGGCCATTCACGAAGCCGCCACGAAGATTGCGCATTACGGCAATTTCAACTTTTTGCTTTCGCAAGGCGATTTGCTTTTTGCTTATTGCACCAGCAAGCTGCACTACGTACAGCGCCGCGCGCCATTCAATCAAGCGCAGCTGATTGATGAAGATGTCAGCATTGATTTGCGCGAGATGAACGATGCCGATGATTGCATGGCGATCGTGGCCACCGCGCCGCTGACCCGCAATGAATCCTGGCAAAAATTTGACGCTGGCACGTTGAAGCTGTTTGAAGCGGGCGAGCTGCGTTGGGAATCTTCTGTGCAAGCTGTGCCGTATTTCGAGCCTTTAAACGACCCGTCGCTTTAAATTGTTCGGGAACGATCCGTCGCAATAAAAACCTTCCGGCTGCAGTTTGACGGCAAGGTTTTGGGACAATACAACCCATGACCACATCCGTAACTGCTCCACTGACAACGCTCACCCTCACCCGCCCTGATGATTGGCATGTGCATCTACGCGACGGCGACGCGCTGAATGTCGTTGTGCCACACACGGCTGCGCAGTTTGCTCGCGCTGTTGTGATGCCGAACTTGAGGCCGCCTGTCACCACGGCTGCGATGGCGCTGGCCTACAAGCAGCGCATTCAAGCCGCTGTGCCCAAAGACACAAATAAGGGCGTGCAATTCGAGCCTTTGATGACTCTTTATTTAACGGACAACACGCCGCCCAACGAGATCAAACGCGCCAAAGATGCCGGTGTGGTGGCACTCAAGCTTTATCCAGCAGGCGCAACGACGAACAGCGATGCCGGCGTGACTGATCTGCGCAAGACCTACAAAACGCTAGAAGCGATGCAGCGCGAGGGGATTTTGCTGCTCGTGCATGGCGAGGTGACCAGCCCCGAGATTGATTTGTTTGACCGTGAAGCGGTGTTTATCGAGACGCAACTTATTCCGCTGCGCAAAGATTTTCCCGAGCTGAAAATCGTCTTTGAGCACATCACGACTAAAGAAGCCGCGCAATACGTAGCGCAAGCAGATCAGCACACCGCCGCCACGATCACCGCGCATCATTTGCTTTACAACCGTAATGCTCTTTTCACAGGCGGCATTCGCCCGCATTACTATTGCCTGCCGGTCTTAAAGCGCGAGACGCATCGCGTGGCTCTCGTGCAAGCAGCGACTGGCGAGACAAGTAAATTCTTCCTCGGTACAGACAGCGCCCCGCATCCCGCGCATCTCAAAGAGCATGCCAGCGGCTGCGCAGGCTGCTACACGGCTCTGTCAGCAATTGAGTTGTATGCCGAGGCGTTTGAAGCGGCGAATGCGCTACACAAATTAGAAACCTTCGCTTCTTTTAACGGTGCTGACTTTTACGGCCTACCGCGCAACACATCGAAGATCACGCTACAAAAACAAGCTTGGACGCTGCCTGAGACCGTGCCCTTCGGCAATGCTGAGCTCAAGCCCTTGCGCGGCGGTGAATCCTTGGCTTGGAAGCTTGTTTGAACAAATTTTTATGGCAAATCGGCGTTTAGCCGGCGTATATATTGCGCAAAATGCTATTTAATTAATAGCATCATTTTTTGCGCTGTACTGTCAGATTGCGTTTGGCATCTTCTGGATAAGCGAATGTAATCGCGCCATTTTTCACTTGCCCCATGACGAGCATGTTTGAAGTGATCGCGTCTTTGTCATTGATTGAAAACGGCTTGTCGTAAGTCGCCACCACGCCGTAATACACGCGAGACATATTCTCCAGCGCGGCTTTGATGGCCGATCCCGAAGTGTTGCCGTCGCGCAGGTTAAACATCGAATACATCAAGATATACATGGCGTCGTAGCCTTGTGCCGCTGCCATCGGCACGGCGATACGCTTGCTTTGATATTTGCGGGAATAGGCGCTCAGAAAAGAAGCGCGGCGCTCATTGCTGGGCTCGGCGATAAAGGTTTGCGCCATGAGCGCGCCTTCAGCGGCTTCTTTCGCACCATCCAGAAAGAACGGAAACGAAAGCGGCCACGCGCCAACCTGAGGTACTTTCCAACCCAGCGCTTGTTTGGCCTTGGCAATCACCGCATTTTCTGGGCCTACGGTGTAGCTAAAGACAACGTCTGCACCCGCTGATTTGGCGGCTTTCATCTCTTCGCTCAAGTCTTTCACGCCCACGTCAAACCTAGCCACATGCACTGGCTTGATGCCCTTGGCCTCAAGCGCCTTGAGCACGTCTTGCAAGCCGGCTTCGCCGTAACCTGTCTTATCGGCAAAAATAGCAACTCTGCTCAAGCCGCGTTTGACGATGTCTTCCACCACAAAGGGTGCTTGAATCGCATCTTTAGCCGAAGTGCGAAAGATGTAACTTTGCGGTGCTGGATATTTTGCGGTCAACGGTGAACCGGTCGAGCACGGAATAATCAAAGGGATTTGTGCAGTTTGGAACACATCTAGCGATTTCGCGGCCACGCCCGTATTGCAAAAACCCACCACCACGCTGGCCTTTTCTGCAATCAAGGCTTGCGATTGCTTCAAACCTTCGTCTGGGTTGGCTTTATCGTCTTTGATAATGAGTTCCAGAGGCCGGCCCAAATACCCGCCCACCGCATTAATCTCATCCACAGCGAGCTTGATGCCGTTCAGCATAGGATTGCCAAAATCAGCCGATGCCCCTGTGAACGGGCCAATGATGCCGATCTTGAGCGTGTTGTTTTGTGCGAATGTGCCGCCTGCGAACAAACTCAAAGCTGAGAGTGCAGACAAGCCTAGCCAGCGCCATTGTGTGAGTTTCAAGATGTGTTTCATGGGGAAGTCTCCTAAACAATGGTGTATTTTTTACCTTTCTTACTGAAGCTCAAAGCGGGTTTCTCTGTAGCTGTGCGGAGACCTTCAGCAAACTGTCAGGGGTGATTGGCTTTGCGTTGCGCAGGATTGTCTGTTTTTGTAAGCAATCGCTCACTCATCCATCGCACCAAATCTAGCCACATCTGGCGCATTTCAGCATTGAGCGGCGTACGGAAAGCGCTGGGTAATTCAATCGTCACAACGGGCATGCCTTTATGCACGCCGCCGTAATTTCCCAAGCTGCCAGGGAAGATGCCGACTTGATCGAGATAGAGCCGCCCCAGCTTGGCAGGCGGAGACGTGGGCCCGTCAAAATCGAGCACGCCATAGGGTGCATGAATGCTGACGATCAGGTGGGGTTTGAAGCGCTCCATCTCGTCGTGGAGAAATTTTGACTCCGGCTCAGAAAGCGGCTTGGGGCCCGGCCAGCGGCGCGGATCGCGCTTGACTTTTTGCTCCCAATAAATTTTGGCTTCGCGCTCCCAATTCGGCGTGGGGAAGTTGCGATTCAAATCCACGCCATTGGCATTGGTGCGCCGCGCGGGGCTCATGAGCAAGCCATCCGGATTGAGCAGTGGGATAAAACGCCAATGCGCATCAGCGGGAATCTCTTTGGCGAGTTGTAGCCAATGCATGGCAAGCGATGCTGACGACAATTCATCACCATGAATCCCGCCGATCACGAGGACGCGCATTTTCGCATCAGCTTTGGGCAGATCCAGCATGTAAAGCGGCTGGCCTTTGACCGACCGAGCACCAGAATCCTTGAGTTGCGCTTGCAAGCAAAGCTGAGGAGAGACGTTGGGAAGTTTTTTGGTGAACTCGGTGCAGGAGGTCGAGGCGAACGCTGGCGTTATCAAAGAGCTCAGTATGAGTGCGACTAAAGAACACGGAAGCCACGAAGGTTTCACGGAAGACACAGAAGATATTTTGTTCATGACACGTATCTCTTTTCTGTGCTTTTCGTGAAGTTTCCGTGACTTTCGTGCTCTTTTGTTTGACCTGCCAACGATTAAGCCACCTGCAATTGCTCCGACGCATCTTCGCGCAGCAGGCGAAGCACTTCATCTCCATACGCCTCTAGTTTTTTCGCTCCTAACCCACTGATGCCAGAAAGCTCGGTAAGCGTTTGCGGCGCAGCTGTCGCCATCGCCAGCAAAGTCGCATCATGGAAGATCACATACGCTGGCAAGCTGTGCTCACGCGCGACTTCAGCTCGCCAGGCTTTGAGCGCAGCAAAGCGGTTCTGTGCATCGCGATCCAATGCCGCCAAAGTCTCAGGTGTTTTGGTTTTTGGCTTGCCATCTCCTCGTGCGTTAGATCTACTTGCACGCGCACCCTCCGGCGCGGCTTCGCGCAGCAGCACGGTGTGTTCGCCTTTAAGATACGCCTTGGCCAGTGGTTCGAGCTTGAGCGTATTGAAATGCTCGGCATCCACGCTCACTGCGCCGAGCGCAATCAACTGTCGCAAGAGCGCTTTGTATTGCTGCTCAGAAAGCTCTGCGCCGATGCCGAAAGTCGACAAGCTGTGATGCGCAAACTGCGCCATCTTGTCGGTCGTTTTGCCGCGCAAGATATCAATGATGTGCCCTGCGCCGAAGCTGATGCCGCTGGCCTGTTGCACACGGTAGATACAGGAAAGCAGCTTTTTCGCCGCTTGCGTGGCATCCCACGTCACGGCAGGCGAGAGGCAGTTGTCGCAGTTGTTGCAGCGGTAGTTCAGGCGCTGATCTTGGCTGCCAAGATTCTCATTGAAGTAACTCAGCAATCGCCCTCGGCGGCAATCGGTGGCCTCAGCAAGCGAGAGCAGCGCATCAAGCTTGCCACGCATCACTGATTTGTATTCGTCGTTGGCGGGGCTCTCATCAATCATGCGGCGTTGGTTGACCACATCTTGCAAACCATAAGCCATCCAAGCATTCGCCGCCTGCCCATCGCGGCCCGCTCGGCCTGTTTCTTGGTAATAGCCCTCGATGTTTTTCGGCAAATCCAGATGCGCGACGAATCGCACATCGGGCTTGTCAATGCCCATGCCGAAAGCGATTGTTGCTGTCATTACCACGGCTGAGCCCTCTTGCGCATCGCCACGCAGGAAGGCATCTTGATGCGCTTGCCGTTGGCGCTGATCCATGCCGGCGTGATACGGCAAGGCGCGGATGCCTTCGCTTTTCAACCACTCCGCCGTCTCTTCCACCTTTTTGCGCGATTGGCAATACACAATGCCTGCCTCGCCAGCATGCTCGTCTTCAATAAAGCGCAGAAGCTGTTTGCGAGGATCGGTCTTCTCAGAGATGCGATAGCGGATATTCGGGCGATCAAAGCTGCTGATCAATTGCGCTGCGCCCTGCAACTGCAAGCGCTCAATCATGTCGGCGCGGGTGAGCTCATCAGCAGTAGCAGTCAGCGCCAAGCGCGGTACATCGGGATATCGCTCATGAAACAGCGCGAGCGAGCGGTATTCGGGGCGGAAATCATGCCCCCACTGGCTCACGCAATGCGCCTCATCAATCGCAAACAATGAGAGCAGCTTTTGCTCATACAGGCATTGCAAGAGCGCGAGAAAGCGCGGCGTATTCAGCCGCTCTGGCGCGACATACAGCAGCGCCAATTCACCGCGCAGCATTTGCTGCTCCACCTCACCCGCCTGTTGGCTATCCAGCGTGGAATTTAAAAACGCTGCTGGCACGCCCAGCTCATGCAACGCGCCCACTTGATCATGCATCAGCGCAATCAGCGGCGAGACCACAATGCACACGCCCTTTCCTTGCTGCGCCCGCGCAATCGCAGGGATTTGATAACACAGTGATTTGCCGCCACCTGTAGGCATGAGCACGAGCGCATCTCCGCCTGAGAGCACCTGATCAATCGCCTCTTTTTGACGACCCCGAAACTGCGCATAACCAAACACATCGCGCAGGATTTGCTCAGGAGAATGGGAAGGGGTTTCTAGTGCGGTCATTACTACTAAAAGTATAGCACTCTGCGCAGGTTCTATGCCGGCGATGTTCGCTTTTTGCTTAGACTTTGGGTGTTTTAGCCGCAGTGAGTGGGTTTGCGCTCCAAGGCCTGCGCTCGCCGCAGTTGGCATGCCCTCATGAGTTCGCTCGCGAGTTACGCGGCACTTGCCGCGAAATTTGACGATACGCTGCGCGCCCAAAATCGGTCATGCCAACTGCGGCGAGCGCAGTCCGATCTGAGCAAGGCAAGTTCCAATCGCAGCATGCAAACATGCTCGGCTACAGCCACCATTGGCAAGCAGAGATCTCCCGAACATCGAACAGGCCGCGAATTTGAGGCATTCCGATTGACCGATGTTGTGTACTCACTCCTGAGGGCAATCGGAATGCCTCAAACTCGCAGCCGCTCTCACCAAACAGCGCTCTTTGGCGCACCAACTCAGCAAGCTAAACAAGCTTACCTAACTTTGCATTTTCAGAGCGTTTTTGACACATAACCGTCATGCAGACTGCGCAGAGTGCTCACTAATTAATAGCATTACTCATCGTCGATCCCCGCCACCACGCGTCGAATCATCTCAGATGAAAAGCCCCGCGTGATCATGAATCGCATTTGCTTTCCGCGTTCAGCAGCGCCCTCTGGCGGGCTGCCAAATTTTCTACCCCATACCTCGCGCGCGCGCTCCAGCTCTGTGGCTTTAAGCTCTCCCGTGGCTTGCGCAATCGCATCGACATCAATGCCCTTCGCCTTCATTTCCTGCACAACCCGCGCTGTGCCCAGCTTTTGCCCACGCCGACGCGCGATGGAATCCGCTGCCCGCTGCTCATCCAAAAAACCTTTGGCTTGCAACTCATCCAGCGCCTGAGCCAACTGCCCGGGCTCGGTTTCAAAGCTAGCTAATTTGCGCTCCAGCTCCACCCGCGAATACTCCCGCCCAGCCAACGCTCTGAGAGCGCGGCCTTTGAGAGATAGTGTTTTTTGGGCGAACATACAAACTATCTAACGCGAAAAACACAAAAAGAACACGAAAAACGCGAAGCAACGCCGTTTCAGTAGAGATTCCATACTCAATACTTTTCTTATTCTTTTTTAGCGTTCTTTTCGCGTTTTTCGCGTTACCTAAAAACTATTTAAGCCTCAGCTTCCGCCGGCAGCAAAGCAATCTTCAGCGATTCGCGGATTTTGTTTTCGATCTCGAAAGCCAGCGCTTTGTTTTCTTTCAAAAACTCGCGTGTGTTATCCCGCCCTTGGCCGATTTTCTCGCCGCCGTAGGCATACCATGCGCCGCTTTTCTCGATGATGCGCGCTTCCACGCCCATATCGATGATCTCGCCCAAGCGGGAGATGCCTTCGCCAAACATGATGTCAAAGTGCGCCTCTTTGAACGGCGGGCTCACTTTGTTTTTCACCACTTTCACCTTGGTCTCATTGCCAATCGCCACTTCGGCTTTCTTGATCGTGCCAGTGCGGCGAATATCCAGGCGCACAGAAGCGTAGAACTTCAGCGCATTGCCGCCGGTGGTCGTCTCGGGCGAGCCAAACATCACGCCGATTTTCATGCGGATTTGGTTGATGAAGATCACCATGCAATTGGCTTTCTTGATTGTGGCGGTGAGCTTACGCAGAGCTTGGCTCATCAGGCGCGCTTGCAGGCCGGGCAGTGAATCGCCCATCTCACCTTCGAGCTCGGCTTTCGGCGTCAAAGCCGCCACAGAGTCAATCACGATCAAATCTACTGCGCCGGAGCGCACCAAGCTGTCCACGATTTCCAGCGCTTGCTCGCCGGTATCGGGCTGGGAGATCAGCAAATCTTGCAGATTCACGCCGAGGTTTTGCGCGTATTGAATATCGAGCGCGTGCTCAGCATCGATGAAGGCGCAGGTGCCGCCGAGCTTTTGCATCTCGGAGACGACTTGCAGCGTCAGCGTGGTTTTACCGCTCGATTCTGGGCCATAAATTTCAATCACGCGGCCGCGCGGCAAACCGCCCACACCCAGCGCCACATCCAAACCCAGCGAGCCGGTGGAGACGACCTGAATATCTTCAATCACCTCGCCCTCGCCCAGCTTCATGATCGAGCCTTTGCCGAATTGTTTATCGATTTGAGCCAAAGCCGCTTGCAATGCTTTGGCCTTCTCGGTCATCGCGGCTTCGATCTTTGTACCTTTGACTTGTGCATCCATGGTTGATTTTCCTTGTGTCTGATTTAAGTGAGTGTTAGCTCCAATTCACTTTCAGAAGATTTCTTCATCAAAAAGCTGTTGGATTGATCAGGACTGTATATGCACAGTACAAAGAAGTAAATAGAAATATTAATCAGTTTAATTGACTAAAATCAATGCATGGATTTAGCACTCAAAGACGGCTGGCGTGCAACTCAAAGAGAAGGATGGCGCACAACGCACACGGGGCGCTTACTTGGCGAAGCATCGCGCCGATTTGACACGCGCGTGCAGACCCTGATGGCGCACAGCAGCCAAGCCCCATTGCAATTAGCCAACCTCGCCGGGCGTGGAAAGGTGAGCGCGGCGATTGTCCACATCACGCGCCATCTCGATCTGCAAGGCAGTCGCCTCACAACCCTAGCCCAGGCTTCTGGCATGAGCAAGCAAGCGATGACGACGCTGGTCGATGAATGCGAGGCTTGGGGCTTGGTGCAACGCGAAGCCGATTCGCGCGATGCCCGCGCAAAGCTTGTGCGCTTCACGCCCACAGGCTTGGAGTGGTTGTCGGCATTTGAGGCGGCTGTATCTCAGGCGCAGCAGGAGCTGGAGCAAGAAGTCGGAAGCCAAGTGGCGCAGGTGATGGCGTTTGGGCTTGAGGCCTATGCGCGAGGGTATTAAGCCGTGAACAGCGAAAAATTAGGCCGTTAAGCGCTGCAAGGCTTCACGGTATTTCGCAGCCGTTTTTTCCAGCACATCTTGCGGCAATGCAGGCGCAGGCGCTTGCTTGTTCCAAGGCTTGCCATCGACCTGCGCTGAATCGAGCCAATCGCGCACGAATTGTTTATCGTAGCTCGGCGGGTTTTTGCCAGCTTGGAAAGCAGCGTCATACGTCTCGGCAGGCCAAAAGCGGGAGCTATCGGGCGTAAGCACTTCGTCCATCAAGACCAGCTCGCCGTTCGCATCGAGGCCAAATTCAAATTTGGTATCGGCAATGATGATGCCTTTGGTGAGCGCAAAGTCTGCGGCAGCTTGGTAAAGCGCAATGCTAATTGCTCTTATTTTCATAGCGGCTTGCGCACCTATCACGTGGGTTGCAGCCTCAAATGATATATTTTCATCATGTTCGCCAACAGCGGCTTTGGCAGCTGGCGTAAAAATGGGCTCGGGCAGTTTGCTGGCATTTTTCAAGCCAGTGGGCAGCGCGACGCCACACACCGACTGCGATGCTTGATATTCCGCCCAGCCGCTGCCCGCCAGATAGCCACGCACCACGGCTTCAATCATCACAGGCTTCAAGCGCTTCACGAGCATCGAGCGGCCTTGCACTTGCGGCTTTTCTGCCTCTGCGACGACGCTGCGCGGATCTTCGCCCGTCAAATGATTCGGGCAAATGTGGCCCAACTTGCCAAACCAAAACAGCGCCATCTGCGTCAGCAAAACGCCCTTATCAGGCACAGGCTCGCCCATGATCACATCGAACGCCGACAAGCGATCCGAGGCCACCATCAAAATGCGATCATCGCCCACAGCATAGTTGTCGCGCACTTTGCCGCGTGCAAGCAGCGGCAGGCTGGTGATGGAAGAAGTGTGAACAGCAATGGTCATGTGATCAATTGTGCCTTGAGCGATGAGAGCCGCTGTATGCGATCAGCATGCAAAGCGTCAAATCAACTTCAGCTTGGGTTCAACTCGCGCCATGGCTCGAAAATCTCGGTCTAGGCTGAGCACCGGCAAGTCGGACTCCAACGCGCACGCAGCAATCAAGCAATCATTTGGGCTGCGAATGGTAATGCCCTTCCATTTGCACCGCGCATAAAGCATGGCCGCTTGGCGATGCAGTTCATGCATATCTTCTATCGAGGCTAGTGGCAAACGATCCAAGTCTGCTTGCAGCGTGACAAACTCCTGCGCAGACTTTGCGCCTTGCAGAACCTCTTGGTAAATCACGTCCATCAAAAAGACGGGTTGGCTCTTCTGCAAATGTTGCAGGACGCGTTGTGCTTCTGGAGTGCGCAGATGACCAAAATAATCGATCCAAACTGAGCTATCGACAATCATGCCATCGAAGTCCGCACATCTTTGATCACGCGCTGTGGCTTAGTAAATAGCGCTTTAGGGTCGTAATCCTCGTCGATCAAGCCCTTGCCCGCCAAAGCTATCAGCCCTGAATAATCCGGCTTCTTCACATATGCCTTCAAAGCGGCTTCCACAGCCGCCTTTTTGGAGCTCACGCCAGCTTTGCGCATAGCCTGCGCAACGAGTTTGTCGTCTAAAACGATATTGGTTCGGCTTTGCATACAAATACACCTCTCATGTGTATGCAGATTATGACATACACATGCGAGGTGTATCGGTTGCGCTTTGGAAGCAGCTCTATTGAACGACTTGCGAGAGCTCGCCCTTAACGTATTTCTCAGCCACTACTCTTAGCCTATGTCCCTTAGTCTTGCCGACATAGGTAAAATTTTAAATTCAAATTGACGCTGGGCTTATTTATAAAAACCTGCTTGAGCCAGAACGCTGTCGAGACGAGATGCAAAAGCAGTGGCGAATTCAGGTGTTTGAACACCTGCGAACATAGCACCAAGTAATTGCACACCAGTGTCAGCAGGTAATGTGTGAGCCCATTTCTGTCCAGTTGCAGAGTTAGTGATCAGCACTTGAACCAATACGCCGGATCCCCAACCAGATTCACTCCAATAGCCGCTTTGGGGCTTGAGTTCGATCACGGTTGTTGCACCTTCTCGCAAACCACGCTTATTCAATAGCGCGTTAACTTGATTCGGCGCATGAGTCTGCAAGAGCTGATTCATTAATGCGACATCTTGGTCGGAGCGGGTTTTTGCTGCCGGTGAACTACTACAGAAACGCTCGAGCGTGCCAGCGTTGATGGCGCAGCGAAGCTCCGTTTGCAATGCTGCAGCAGACTCCCATTGAACGCGATAGTCCGACAATTTAAATGTGGCTTGTGGTGCATCTGTTGAAATGGCCTGTCCGCCCACTCTCGATGTGGGTGCGTTAGTAGTAGCGCAACTCGACACGAATAATGCGCAGAGTAAAGCCAAATGAATTTTTAATGTTCGCATTTGCATACTTCTTTAAAATTTACTGCACGACTTGAGACAACTCACCCTTGGCGTATTTCGCGGCGACGACTTGCAGCGTATCGCCTTTGATCTTGCCGGCTTGTCCCGAGCAACCGAATTCGATATAGCGCTGTTTGCAAATCGCCTGCGCAGCGGCGCGGGCGGGCTTGAGCCATTCGCGGGCATCGAATTTATCAGGGTTCTCAGCTAAGAATTTGCGCACTGCGCCCGTCATGGCCAAGCGAATGTCGGTATCAATATTGATCTTGCGCACGCCAAATTGAATCGCTTTTTGAATCTCCTCCACCGGCACGCCATAGGTCTCTTTCATCTTGCCGCCATAGGCATTGATCTGCGCGAGCAAATCTTGCGGCACGGAGCTAGAGCCGTGCATCACCAAATGTGTGTTGGGCAAGCGGCGGTTGATTTCTTTGATGCGCTCGATGGCAAGAATATCGCCTGTGGGCTTGCGCGTAAATTTATAGGCGCCGTGGCTCGTGCCAATCGCAATGGCCAATGCATCGAGCTGGGTGCGCTTCACAAAATCGGCGGCTTGCTCGGGGTCGGTTAAGAGCTGCTCGCGCGTCATGATCGCATCCGTGCCGTGGCCGTCTTCTTTGTCGCCCTGCATGGTCTCTAGTGATCCCAAGCAGCCCAACTCGCCTTCAACGGTCACGCCCAGCTTGTGCGCCATATCCACCACTTTGCGCGTGACTTCGACGTTGTAATCGTAGCTGGCGATTGTCTTGCCATCGGCCTCCAAAGAGCCATCCATCATCACGGAAGAAAAGCCCAAATTCATCGCGCCTTGGCAGACATCTGGGCTCTGGCCATGATCTTGGTGCATCACGAGCGGAATCTGCGGATACATCTCGACCGCCGCCTGAATCAAATGCTTGATAAACGGCTCGCCCGCATACTTGCGCGCGCCCGCGCTGGCTTGCAAGATCACCGGCGCACCGACTTCTTTGGCCGCCTCCATCACGGCTTGGACTTGCTCTAAATTGTTGACGTTAAACGCGGGGATGCCATAGTTGTTGGTAGCGGCGTGGTCGAGCAACTCACGCATTGAGACGAGGGCCATAGAGAACTCCGGATTGATTAAAATTTGAGCAAGCACATCGATTTGGTAACTCGCTTGTAACCGCGCTTATTTTACCGGAGAGCATAAAAAAACCGCCGGGTTTGAAGCCGGCGGTTGGTCTATAAGTGCGTTCGTATTAGAACTTGTAGCCCACTTGGAAGGTATAGGCATTCGGATCGAGCTTAGCGCTGATAGTTTGGCCGGTAGACAACGTCCCTACGGTTTTGAGGAAGGTCTTGGCGTAGTTGCCTTCAAGATACCAGCGCTCATTGACGTTGTAGATGACACCGATTTGAATGGTCGGTGCGAGCTTGTCTTTAAAACTCAGCGTTGTCGCTGGGCCGCCAGGGTTCGTCAGCGCTGTCAACACGCTCGTGCCTTTTTCTTTGTAAAACACGATGTAGCTCAAACCCGCGCCGACGAACGGGCGAAACTTGGCGTTGGCTTCACCAAATCGATATTGCCCAAGCAAGGTGATCGGCAGCGCTTTCGTCGTGCCGATCACGCCTGCGCCGGCAATTGCGCCCGCGCCGCTGATTTTGTGCTTAAAACCCAAGCCCAGCGGCACGTTGATAACGATGTTGTCAGACATGGCGTAGTTCACCGCGCCGGTAATTTGTGTGTTGCTGTTGATATCGACTTGCGTGCCGGGCAAGCTAGGTGCGCTGAGGTTGCCGCTGCTCACATCTGGCGCAATTTGCGTGAAGCCAGCAGATGCAGACCAGCTTCCTGCTTTTTGGGCGAAGGCCGTAGTTGCGCTCAAGGCAAGCACAGCGAGAAAGACGGGTTTGAAGTTCATAGTTATCTCCTGATGGGGTGCTTAGAGCCAGCCAGCCGCAGCGAGCACCTTTGCAGCGAATTGTGCAATTAATTGATGACCGTAGGGAGTAGGATGGACATCATCGGCGAAGAGATATTTAGACACATCGCCAGCGATGACATTGGTTGAGTTGCAAACCAAGGATGCACCATCCAGCACATTGTCAGGAGCGCGCTTACAGGCACGATTTGTGGAGTTACTTGCACCAACTGCACCAGGGTTGGTAAATTGATCGCGGCTCGTTGTGTAAGTATCGCCGATGACGACACCACTCACGCCGCTCAAGCCAGCTGTGAGTGATGCGTTGAATGCCTGAACCATTTGGTTGACCAATGGTGCAGCTGTCGGATTCTCTACACCGTATGGTGAAGATGCTACATCTGGCAAATTCATGACCAACACGTACTTAGCGCCTTTGCCAACAATTTCCGTTTTGATTTGATTAGCTAGGGTCGTGCCGGCCTGTGACATCGTCGTGATTGCTTGAGCAATCGCGGCATTCGTTGCCGTTGTGCCGCCAGCGGCAAGAGTTGCAGCGAGTGCATCTGCACCATTCGTCCACCCAGCGAACAAGCCCGCGCCTACCGCACCCATGCCACCACCAGCAGCAGCAGATACGCCACCGCCATTCAAGAAAATATCGTTACCGCCAGCAAGTACAGTCACCAATGTTTTGGGGCCAAAAGTATTGCCGTTAGCAGCGAGATAGTTGCTGATTTGTGTGGTCACTGGCTCGGTGAGCTGACCAACAGCGCCACCGGCTCCATCAGGAAGTGCTGAGTTCGCTGGTCCAATTGGGTTGATAACGCGAGAGCCGCCTTGAGCGTAATTAGTGCAGCCCGCTTGTGTTGTGCGAGCCACAGGTGCGCCAAACGGTGCACGAGAAGTCAAGCCTTTTACAGCCGCACAAGGCGCGGGCAACGATAGTTGTGTAGATATCAAATCTAACCAGATTTTGGTTGGCGCAGTTTGGCTACCAGAGTTGATGGTGTAGCGTCCCCCACCTAGTAGCGCGACGCTGCCCACAGCGAAAGCGCCAGGATCACTCAGGCTATCCCCAAACGAAGCTACCTGGGTGAAGCCCACTGAATTGCTGCTGGCTGAACCGCCGCCCCCGCCGCAACTGGCCAGCAAAAGTGCTGCAACGCCCGCGCCTAGTACCCATTTGATCCGCTTCATACATGCTCCTGTGTGCACTGAAAATCATAAATAGAACGACCGTTCTATTTATGTCCTATCGTAAGCTGAAGTAAGCCTGAGTCGAAAGGGGGTTATCACTGAGTTGGTTTAGAAACGACACTCCAAAACCTGCGCCTTCAGCCAGGCTTGCAAAGTGCCGGTTATCAGCGGTAGCGCAGCTTCATCAGAAAAATGCTGAGCGCAAGGCTCAGAGTTACGGCGTTGGCAATGATGATGGGCCACGCGCCCAGCAGCACGCCATAGATCAGCCAAAGCGCCACGCCACATGTAAACGCGCCATACATGGCCAGCGAAATACCGCTCACGTCTTTGGTGCGGAAGGTTTTGATGGCTTGTGGCAAGAAGCTGCAAGTGGTCAAGCAGGCGGCGAGCGTGCCGATAAGATCAATAATGTTCATGCTGTTTACTATATTTTTGATAGCACTCTACGCAATAAATACGCCGGCTAAATGCCACAATCACTTAAAAAAACTGGGAAAAACACGATTTATGGCCTTTTGACGACCCACTCGACCAGCGCATCCAGCGCGGGTCGCGCGGCGGGCGCATTAGGATGGTTAATGATGGCAACCAAGCTGTAGCGCTGGCCATTGGAGGCGTTGGCGTAGCCAGCAATCGCGGCCACGTCTTTTAAGGTGCCGGTTTTGAGCTGCGCTTGGCCAATCGCGGCTGAATTGCCGTTGCGCTCTCGCATGCGAGCGACCGTGCCATCCACGCCGGCGATCCCAAAAGAATTGGCAAACACGAGTGAATTCGGGCTGGCAGCGGCGTGTGCAAGCAAAGCATTGATCGCAGCTGCGCTACTTCTCTCTTTTCGCGAAAGGCCTGAGCCGTTTTCAATGACGGGCGGCGCTGCCTCTGGCAGCCGCGCTTTCCACCATACAGCCACATTGCGCTGGGATGCCGCAAAACTTCCCGTGCGACCCGCAGCACCAAGAGCTGCCCCTAGCGCATTGGGCAATTGATTCGACAAGGTGAGAAAGACTTGCTGCGCCATCACGTTGTTGGAAAATTTATTCACATCGGCAATGATGTCTGAGAGCGGCAGCGATTCGCCGGTGTGCAGCAAGCGCGCCGTGCGCGGCAACGCCTCTTCGCGCACCCGGCCACTGAGAAAGCCGCCCGATTTACGCCACATTGCATCAATCACGCGCGGCGCATATTGGCGCGGCGCAGCGTAGGCCACGGGCCAAATGCGTTCGCCGCAAGAGACGGCATAACGGCCAGAGAACGTGATGCGATCCGCAGAAGAAAAATCGCCTTGCAATGCACTGCGCCAATCACCGCAAGGGCCGTAAGACGCAGCGATCTCGGCAGGGAATTCCACACCTGAAATTGGCGGATCAACGCGCAACACCACGCGCTTGTTGGCAGCGTCCGGCAAAAAATTAAATATCAAAGCCTTGAAATTAAGCAACAAACCATCGGGCACAGCGTTATACGGGCGCAGCGGCTCATCGTCAAAATCTGCTGGGTTTTTATCGGGCACATCGAAGACTCGGGCGTCCAGCAAAATATCGCCGCGCACCTCACGAACGCCTTTGGCCTGCACGGCTTTAAACAATTCTTCGATGCGTTCGAGTACCAGCTTCGGATCGCCGCTACCGCGAAGGATTAAGTTGCCTTGCAGCACGCCGCCCTCCAGCGTGCCATCGATATACACGCGATTCTTCCAAGTGAAATCCGCACCGAGTTGATCGAGCGCGGCATACGTGGTGATCAGTTTCATGACCGAGGCCGGATTGACACTGACGTCCGCGCGATGCTTGATCAAGTCAGGTCCCGGCGCATGGCCTGACGCAACAGCAGAAGATGTTGGCAACAATCTCACAACGACGCTGATCGCGGATGCCGGCACACCAGCGCGCGCCAGAGGCAACAAAACTTCTTTGGGCAATGGCTGCGCCCCGACTGGCACGAGAAGACTGAATGCGCCACAAAGGATCGCAGCGCCAAGGGTTTGAATCGAAAGCATGGACTTGATTATCCAGTGCGAGCGCTGTTTTACAGGCGATAATCGCGCATCTTTGATTTTTGGAGCACATCCTTGGACGCCTACCCCAGTTGGTAGCTTCCCCGGCCGGTTTTTCAACCTGAGCAGCGGGAAGCTTACCTTTCACATTTCCCCAAGTTCGTCGTAGTTGGAGAGCCCCATGCTCAATATTTTCACGCTGGCCAACGGCCGCCTCTTCCAAGAAGAGATTGAATCGCTCGAAGAGCTCACCAAGTTCCAACCCATCTGGGTGGATTTAGAATCGCCCACGCCTGAAGAAAAGGCTTGGATCAAGCAGCACTACGGCCTGTCGATCCCCGATGACGCGATGGATGAAGACATCGAAGAATCTGCGCGCTTTTATGAAGCCGACAACGGCGATCTGCACATCCGCTCTGACTTTTTGATCGACGATGAAGAATCACGCACCGAGCGCGTGGCTTTCATTTTGAACCTCAACAACGCCGAGCTCAAAAGCAAAGGCGTGCTGTTTTCCATCCACGATGAAGACATCCCGATCTTTCGCCTGCTGCGCCTGCGCGCACGCCGCATGCCCGGCCTGATTGAAGACGCACGAGAAGTCTTGCTCAAGCTCTACGACGCAGATGCTGAATATTGCGCAGATGCGCTAGAGGGCATTCACGATGCGCTGGAGAAAGCCAGCAGCCAAGTGTTGAAAGGCGACGTGACGGACGCGCTCGCAGCCGATGTGCTGGCGAGCATCGCCAAGCAAGAGGATTTGAATGGCCGCATTCGCCGCAACATGATGGATACGCGCCGTGCCTTAAGTTTCATGATGCGCAGCAAGATGCTCTCTGCTGAGCAGCATAGCGAAGCGCGGCAGATTTTGCGTGATATCGATTCGCTAGACAGCCACACCGCTTTTCTCTTCGACAAGATCAACTTCTTGATGGATGCCGTGGTCGGTTTCATCAACATCAACCAAAACAAGATCATCAAAATCTTCTCCGTAGCCAGCGTTGCTTTGTTGCCGCCCACTTTGATCGCCAGCATTTACGGCATGAACATGCAAATCCCAGAAGTGCAAGCTCTAGGCGCATCCGCTTACCCATTCGTTGTGGCGCTGATGCTTTGCAGCGCGATTTTGCCGATGTGGTACTTTAGAAAGCGTGGCTGGCTCAAGGGCTAGTTTTTTAGGTCTTTTAGGCAGTTAGCCGGCGTATTTATTGCGCAGAGTGCTATTAATTTTGGAGTATTCGAAGAGTTTCTTTTTGGATGCAGCGGCTGCGAGTTAGAGGCATTTCGCCCGCCTTCATGGTGGAGTACCACAAATCAGTCGGGCGAAATGCCTCTAACTCGCGGCCTGTCTGGTATGCAAAAAATCTTCGCGCGCCAATGATGGCAAATGCAAATCCTGTTTGCACACTGCGATCAAAACGCCGCCGAGCCAACCACCGGCCTGTGGGAGCTGTATTCGGGCGGGCGATTTTTGCATCGCAGCGTTTGAAAACGCGGCGCGTTTTCACTTCAACATTTCAGGCGACAGGTGTCGCCAAGCCCGCGAGAAGGAACCATGAGCCCGCCCGAATACGGCTCCCACAGGCCATGGAGCACCAACCATCTCAAACACATTTTTAAGCAAAACAGGCCGTGAGTCCAAGCATCACCTGCGCAGAGCGCTACGAAATAAATAGCGAATCAAAACCGCTCATCAGCTCCAAGATAACGCCATTGCCCCACCGGAAGTTGCCCCAGTTTGACATTCCCAATCCGCACGCGCTTCAAGCCCGTGACGTGCAAACCCACCACCTCACACATCCGCCGAATTTGCCTTTTTTTGCCTTCGCGCAGCACAAAACGAAGTTGCTCAGGATTCTGCCAATCCACCAAAGCACGCTTCAAAGGCTTGTCATCTAACACGATGCCATGCCGCAGTAGATTGAGCTTTTCGAGTGGAAATTGCGATTGCACATCTGGCGTTTGCATATTGCGATTGCTTGCATCTTTGGCTTTCACCAAACTCACGCGCACCAGATATTCCTTCTCCATATCCGAGTCTTCGCCAATCAGTTGGCGAGCAATCCGGCCATCTTGCGTGAGCACGAGCAAGCCCACGGAATCAATATCGAGTCGCCCGGCAGGCGCTAAGCCGCGCAATTGCTCGCGCGTAAAACGCAACGGGCTCGAATCAGCCAGCCAATGCGCCCGGCTGCCAATCAACACAACAGCGGGCTCATGCCCATCCTCGGCTTGCCCGCTCACATAACCGACCGGCTTATTGAGCAAAATCGTCACTTGCCCCGCTTGATGGCCTTGCGCTCGTTTATCGACCTCGACGCGATCTTGCGGCGTCACTTTAACGCCCATCGGGGCAATCTCTCCATTGACCTTCACCCAGCCACGCTCGATCCAATCATCGGCCTCGCGGCGCGAACACAAGCCCAACTCGGCCATGCGCTTGTTTAAGCGAATCGGCTCTTGCGGGATGGCAGGCGCTTTGATCACCCGGACCGCTCCCCCCGCTTTAGCCATCTTCACAGTTTGAGGAATATCGCTCATCTCATGATGCCTTCACAAAAGCCGCTTGCCTAAGCGCAGGTATATCAGGCACTCTTAAGCCCCCATATTCAATGAGCACCAATTGCCGTAACTCCAGCTCACGCAGCGCTTGGTTGACCCGCTGACGCGATAAGCCGACCAAATTCGCCAGCTCTTGCTGCGTGATCCGTAAAATATTGCTCGTGCCCGGATACAGAATGGGATTGAGCAAACCGGCCAAACCCGCCGCTACGCGCGCCTCCGGGCTCGTCATCCGGTCGCTCTCTCGCGCCGCGATAAATTGCCCAACCCGCTCATTGAGCTGATTCATCACAAAGCGATTGAACGCAATGCTTTGATCCAGCAACCAATGAAAGGTCTCCACTGGAATGCCCGCTACCACGCTGGGGCGAAGCGCTTGAATGTTGTAGCGGTAATTTTCTTGCTTCAATACGGTGCCCTCGCCAAACCATCCGCCCGGCGGCACGCCAATCAACGTGATCGTGCGGCCATCAGCCGTCTCATTGCTCATCTTCAGCAGGCCATCGATCAATCCAAACCAATACGTCACCGGTCTGCCAAAACGCACCACGTAATCGCCCGTTTCAGCATCCCCGACTTGCAGCGCCGCACACGCACGAAGATGATGCTGCGGCTCTAGCACAGCCAGCCAAGGAATCGCATCGAGTTCTGCTTGCGTCGGCCCGCGCCTGCGTTTGGCGAGGCTGAGCTCTTGAGGGATGTGTTTGCTCATAAAAAAGTCGGTATTTGTAAGAGAGGCGACAGTTCAGAAAGCAACCGAGGAAAGCCACAAGGGTATTTCCTGCCAAGTGTTTCCCCTAGATTGTCGTTATACAGACATGATAACGTCAAATGACTGGCTACATTGCAATGCATGCAGCAAACTTTCCCTCAATTGCTTCTTCAACATGCCGCCGAGCGCCCGGATGCATCGGCTATGCGCGAAAAAGAATACGGCATTTGGCAAAGCCTGTCGTGGCGCAATCTGGCCAGGATGGTGGAAAGCGTTGCTTGCGGCCTGCACCAAGCAGGCTTGAAGCGTGGTGAACACATCGTCGTCATTGGCAGCAATCGCCCGCGCCTGTATGCCAGCATGTTGGCCGCGCAATCTCTAGGCGCGATTCCTGTCCCGTTGTATCAAGATTCTGCTGCTGCGGAATGCGTTTTCCCCATCACCAATGCCGAGATTCGCTTTGGTATTGTGGAAGATCAAGAGCAAGTCGATAAACTGCTCGAAGTCCAAGAGAGTTGCCCGCTTCTCACGCATATTTGGTTTGACGATCCGCGTGGCCTACGCAATTACAACGATGCTGGTTTGGCTTCGCTGGATGCGTTGATTGCAGCAGGCGAGAAATTTGCATCCGCAAACCCAAGTTTTTTTAAAACCGAAGCTCTCGTCGCCCAGCCGCATGATGTGGCTGCTATGTTTTATACGTCTGGCACGACCGGCAACCCCAAAGGCGTGGTACACACGCATCTCTCGCTGCTTGATCGCAGCGCGGCTGGCGCGAAATTCGACAATTTAAGTTGCCAAGAAAATGTGTTGGCCTACATGCCGCCCGCATGGATCGGGCAAAACATTTTCAGCTATTCGCAATGGCTCGTTTGCGGCTACACCGTCAACTGCCCTGAGAGCGCCGCCACGGTGACGATTGACCTCAAAGAAATCGGGCCAACCTATTATTTTGCCCCACCGCGAGTGTTCGAAGGCTTGCTTACCAGCGTGATGATTCGCATGGAAGATGCGGGTGCGATCAAGCGAGTGATTTTCAAAACCTTCATGGATGTCGCCAAAAAAGTCGGCCCTGCCAAGATGGATGGGCAATCGATTGGTCTCGCAAGCAGCATCATGTATGCGCTAGGCAACTTCTTTGTTTACAGCCCGCTGCGAAACAATTTGGGCATGAGCCGCGTTCGCGTGGCCTACACCGCAGGCGAGGCCATTGGCCCTGATCTCTTCACGTTTTACCGCTCGATTGGCATCAACTTGAAGCAGCTCTACGGCTCAACGGAGACAGCTGTGTTCGTTTGCTTGCAGCCTGATAACGCCGTGCGTGCGGATACGGTAGGCGTACCGATTGAAGGCGTGGAAATCAAGGTCGATGACAACGGCGAAATTTTGGTGAAATCACCCGGTTTGCTCAAAGAGTATTTTAAAAATCCTGCGGCGACCGCTGAAGTAAAAACAGCCGACGGTTGGTATCGCACGAGCGATGCCGGCTTTATTGATGCCAGCGGCCAGCTCAAAATTATTGACCGCGTGAAAGACGTGGGCCGCATCAAGGGTGGCGCGAATGATGGCGCGATGTTTGCGCCGAAGTATGTCGAAAATAAACTCAAGTTTTTCCAATACATCAAAGAAGCTGTGGCTTATGGCGATGCACGCAGCCAAGTGTGCGTGATCCTCAATATCGACATGAATGCGGTGGGCAACTGGGCCGAGCGGCGCAACCTGCCTTATGCGGGCTACACCGATCTCGCACAAAAAGATGAGACGTACAAGCTGATCCGCGAATGTGTGGAATCCGTCAACGCTGATCTCTCACGCGACACGCTATTGGCAGGCAGCCAAATCAGCCGCTTCCTGGTGCTGCACAAAGAGCTCGATGCCGATGACGGTGAATTGACGCGCACCAATAAAGTCCGCCGAGGTTTTATTGGCGATAAATACCAACCATTGATTGATGCTTTGTACAGCGGCAAATCGGAGCAATTTATTGAGACGGTGGTGAAGTTTGAAGATGGCAGGAGCGGGAAGGTGAGCGCGACGTTGAAGATTTCCGATGCGAAGACTTTTGCTACTTTGGCCAAGGCTGCCTGAGATCGACCGACATGAAGAACACGGAAGTCACGAAAGTAGGACGGAAGACACAGAAAACGGGACGCATTTTTCGTGCCTTCCGTGAAGTTTCCGTGTTTTCCGTGTTTTCCGTGTTCTCCTATCACCCCGAAGAAAAATCATGAGCAAGAAAATTGGTGACGTCATCCTTGACGTGCAAAACATCTCACTCGCCTTCGGCGGCGTGAAGGCGCTGTCTGATATCAGCTTCAATGTGCGTGAGCATGAAGTGCGCGCCATCATTGGGCCGAACGGCGCAGGTAAAAGCTCTATGCTGAACTGCATCAATGGCGTGTACACGCCACAGCAAGGCTCGATCACATTTCGTGGGCAAACGTTCAAGCACATGGATTCGCACCAAGTGGCCAAGATGGGCGTGGCGCGTACTTTTCAAAATCTCGCGCTCTTCAAAGGCATGAGCGTACTGGACAACATCATGAGCGGGCGTAATTTGCGCATCAAAAGCAATATCTTCATGCAAGCGCTGCGCTGGGGCCCCGCTGAGCGCGAAGAAAATGAACATCGTGCGAAGGTCGAAGAGATCATTGACTTTTTAGAAATTCAGGCTTACCGTAAAACGCCGGTGGGTCAATTGCCTTACGGTTTGCAAAAGCGCGTTGACCTTGGCCGTGCTCTCGCCATGGAACCCCAAGTGCTCTTGCTCGATGAGCCGATGGCCGGCATGAACATCGAAGAAAAACAAGACATGTGCCGCTTCGTGCTCGATGTGAACGATGAATTCGGTAAGACGGTGGTGTTGATCGAACATGAAATGGGTGTGGTGATGGATATTTCAGACCGCGTGGTCGTGCTTGATTACGGCAAGAAGATTGGAGATGGCACGCCTTCGGAAGTGCGCAACAGCCCTGAGGTAATCAAGGCGTATCTAGGAACGGGGCACTAGCATGGGGTTCTTTCTCGAAACTCTACTTGGCGGCCTGATGGCGGGCATGCTGTATTCACTGGTGGCGCTCGGCTTTGTGTTGATCTTCAAAGCATCAGGCGTGTTTAACTTTGCGCAAGGTGCGATGGTGCTCTTCGCAGCATTGGCCATGGCACGATTCGCAGAGTGGTTCCCGCAGTGGACGGGGATTGAGAACAAGATCGTTGCCAATCTGTTTGCCTTTGCAGTAGCTGCAGTGATCATGTTTATCGTGGCTTATGTGATTGAGCGCTTGGTGCTGCGGCATTTGGTCAATCAAGAAGGCGCGACCTTGCTGATGGCTACTCTGGGCATCGCTTATTTTCTCGATGGCCTCGGCCAGACGCTTTTTGGCAGCGCGATTTACAAGATCGATATTGGTATGCCCAAAGAGCCGATCATGGCGTTTCAAAATACGTTTCAAGGCGGCATTTTGATCAGCCAAGAAGATTTGATTGCTGCATGTATTGCAGCAGGGCTGGTCGCGATGCTCTCGCTGTTTTTCCAAAAGACGACCACCGGACGAGCGCTCCGAGCTGTGGCGGATGACCATCAAGCTGCGCAATCAATTGGCATTCCGCTGAACCGCATTTGGGTGATTGTGTGGTGCGTGGCGGGTATTGTCGCTTTGGTCGCGGGCATGATTTGGGGCAGTAAATTGGGCGTGCAGTTTTCGCTCACGACGGTCGCATTGCGGGCGTTGCCCGTTGTGATTTTGGGTGGCTTAACTTCCGTGCCCGGCGCAATTATTGGCGGGCTGATCATCGGTGTGGGCGAGAAGCTCTCTGAGGTGTATCTCGGCCCCATGGTGGGCGGCGGGATTGAAATTTGGTTTGCGTATGTGTTGGCTCTTGTTTTCTTGCTTTTCAGGCCGCAAGGTTTGTTTGGCGAGAAGATTATTGATCGCGTTTAGTCGGCCGCACAAGGAATAAGAATCATGTTCTACAGAGAAAACGGTCAGTTCAAAACCAGTTACCGCGCCGACAGCCAGATCTTTGGCATCACGCAAGATCGCTACGGCATCGCCTTGCTGCTTCTTGCTGCTTTTATCGCTGTGCCGATGTTTGCCAGCGACTATATGTTCAAGGCGATCCTAGTGCCTTTTCTGATCCTCTCGCTGGCTGCGATTGGCGTGAACATTCTCGTAGGCTATTGCGGGCAAATCTCACTAGGCTCAGGCGCATTTATGGCAGTCGGCGCCTATGCGGCGTATAACTTTTTTGTGCGCGTGGATGGTATTCCACTGATTGCAGCCCTCTTGCTAGGTGGTACGTGTGCTGCATTCGTTGGTGTGTTTTTCGGCATACCGAGCCTGCGAGTACGAGGCTTGTATTTGGCGGTCGCAACGCTTGCTGCGCAGTTCGTTTGCGACTGGGCTTTTCTGCGCATCAAATGGTTTACCAACAACTCCACCTCGGGCTCTGTGTCGGTCGCTGATATGAGCATCTTAGGTTGGAGCATCAACAGCCCGATGGATAAATATTTGTTTTGCCTTGGGATGGTGTGTGTGTTTGCGCTGCTGGCTAAAAACTTAGTGCGCTCGGCGATTGGCCGCGAGTGGATGGCGATTCGGGATATGGATGTGGCAGCAGCGGTGATCGGCATTCGCCCGATGTATGCCAAGTTGTCCGCCTTCGCTGTGAGCAGTTTTATTGTGGGTGTGGCGGGCGCGATGTGGGGCTTTGTGTATCTGGGCTCATGGGAGCCAGCTGCTTTCAATATTGATCGCAGCTTTCAATTGCTCTTTATGGTGATCATTGGCGGTATGGGCTCGATCATGGGCAGCTTTTTTGGCGCGGCGTTTATCGTGATTTTGCCAATTTTTCTCAACCAGTTCTTACCATTTTTGGGCAACTTGGTTGGCGTGACGATATCTACAGCAGGCATCGCACACAGCGAAATCATGATTTTTGGTGCATTGATTGTGTGGTTTTTGATTGTGGAGCCGCATGGGCTGGCGAGGCTGTGGAGCTTGGGCAAACAGAAGCTGCGCATTTGGCCATTTCCGCATTGAGGCCACATTGATACCTTATGAGAGAAAAATGGCCAGGTTGGGCGTGCTCGCAAACACCTAGGCTGATTCAAATTGGTGAGCGTTGAAATGTTTGTGTATTTATCTTTTTATTTAGGAGACTTCAAATGAAACTTCGTCAACTCACAGCAGCCGTCTTGGTTGCAGCCTCAGCGCTCGGCGCCACGGCTTTATCTACTTCGGCCATCGCGCAAGAAAAAGTGCAGTTTTTCCCCAGCTTGACGGGCCGCACTGGGCCAGTCGCGCCTAATGCCACACCGTTTGCCAACGGCTACTGGGATTACATGAAGCTCGTCAACGAGCGCGGTGGCATCAACGGCGTGAAGACGCTGGTTGAAGAATGCGAGACGGCTTACGCCACAGATCGCGGCGTCGAGTGCTACGAGCGCTTGAAGGGCAAGCATGGCGGCGCAACCGTGTTTCAGCCCTTGTCCACCGGCATCACCTTCGCGCTGACTGAGAAAGTGCCGGGCGACAAAATTCCATTGATTACTTCTGGCTATGGCCGCAGCGATGCAGCTGACGGCAATATGTTCAAGTGGAATTTTCCACTGATCGGTCATTACTGGGTCGCTGGCGATACCGTGCTGCAACACGTGGCCAAGCAAGCCGGCGGCTGGGACAAATTGAAGGGCAAGAAAATTGGCGTGGTCTACCACGACAGCCCATTCGGCAAAGAGCTGCTGCCGATCATCAATGAGCGCGCAGCGATGCATGGCTTCACGATTCTTCCATTCCCAGTTGCTGCACCTGGAGTCGAGCAAGGTGCAACATGGCTGCAAATTCGCCAGCAGCGCCCGGATTACGTCGTGATGCAGACCTGGGGTGTGATGACAGCCACGGCCATCAAAGAAGCTGTGGCCAAGGGCTATCCGCGTGAGCAGATGTTTGGTACTTGGTGGTCTGGCGCTGAGCCAGATTTGAAAGATGTGGGCGCGGCTGCTAAAGGTTACAGCGCTGTGATGATGCAGCATGGCGCGGAACCTGGCTCTGATGTGGTGAAAGACATCTTGGCCAAAGTGCATGGCAAAAACGCTGGCACGGGCCCCAAAGATGAAGTCGGATCTGTGCTCTATATGCGCGGCGTGGTCGGCGCGATGCTCTCGGTAGAAGGCGCGCGTACAGCGCAAGAGCGCTTTGGCAAGGGCAAGCCTGTGACGGGCGAGCAAGCACGCTGGGGCTACGAAAATTTGAACTTGACGCAAGCCAAGCTCGATGCACTCGGCTTTAAAGGCGTGATGCGCCCCGTCTCCACCAGCTGCGCCGATCACATGGGCTCGGCTTGGGCGCGCGTGCATACATGGGACGGCGCGAAGTTCTCTTGGTCTTCAGATTGGCTGCAAGCCGACAACGCGATCATTCGCCCACTCGTGAAAGCTTCGGCTGATCGTTATGGTACTGAGAAAAAACTTAGCCGCCGCGAAGCCAGCGATTGTGGTTCCTAATCGGAACCCACCCCCTGAGCCGCTAACGCGTCTTCCCCCTCTGCTGCGCGAGGGGGACACCGCCAGCCGACTGGCAAAGCCAGATCGGCGGCGGTTGCTGGGAACACAGCTAGAGCAGGATTCTCCTGCTCTCAAATCACAAGGTCGCGTGCGATCTTGTGATTTGAGAAAGCTCACACCATGACCACTCCCACAGCTGCTGAGGCAAGCAATATCGTCCTCAATGTCAACGGCATTGAGGTGATCTACAACCACGTGATCTTGGTGCTCAAGGGCGTGTCGCTGCAAGTGCCGCAGAGCTCGATTGTGGCGCTGCTCGGCGGCAATGGCGCGGGCAAGACGACGACCTTGCGCGCTGTATCTAACCTTCTCTCCGGCGAGCGAGGCGCAGTCACCAAGGGCAGCATTGAGCTGCGAGGCGAGCGCATTGAAAATCTCACGCCGGCGGATTTGGTCAAGCGCGGCGTGGTGCAGGTGATGGAAGGGCGGCATTGTTTTGCTCACCTCACGATTGAAGAGAATTTGCTCACCGGCGCTTACACCGTGAAAAACAAAGCGCAGATTGCCGCAAATTTGGAGAAGGTCTACAACTACTTTCCGCGCTTGAAGACGCGCCGCACTAGCCAAGCGGCCTACACCTCTGGCGGCGAGCAACAAATGTGTGCGATTGGCCGCGCGCTGATGGCCAATCCAACGATGGTGCTTCTCGATGAGCCATCGATGGGTCTGGCGCCGCAGATCGTGGAAGAGGTGTTCAACATCGTGAAAGATTTGAACCAAAAAGAAAAGACGACTTTTCTTCTTGCCGAGCAAAACACCAACATGGCACTGCGCTACTCGGATTACGGCTACATCTTGGAATCCGGCCGCATCGTGATGGACGGTAAAGCTGCCGATCTCGCGTCGAATGAAGATGTGAAAGAGTTCTACCTGGGTGTGGGCAAATCGGCTGATGGCGAAGAAGCTGGTAGCCGCAAGAGCTTCAAAGATGGCAAGAGCTACAAGCGCAGGAAGCGTTGGTTGGCGTAGTGTCCAACAAACAAGATTTTTAAACGAAATGAGTAGTTAGCCGGCGTATCTGCTGCGCAAATTGCTATTAAATTTATAGTGAATAAGATGATCGCAGGAGTGATGCAATGACGGACTTTTTTGACGCACTGGAGGCGCGAAGCTCCATGGAGCGCGAAGCTGCACTCATGGCCGCGCTGCATACACAAATTGCACATGCGCAAAAGCACACTGCTGCTTTCGCTGAGATTTTGAAGGGCGTGGATGCTGCTGCAATCACCAGTCGCACGGCGCTCGCCAAGCTGCCGGTGACGCGCAAAACGCAATTGCAAGAACGCCAAAAAGCAGCGCACTCTGCAGGCAGTGATGTGTTTGGCGGCTTCTCTAGCCTCATACGCAAGAGCGGCTCTGGCAAGGATTCAGGCATGGGACGTATCTTTTCCAGCCCTGGCCCGATCTACGAGCCCGAAGGAAAGAGCGCAGACTATTGGCGCGCAGGCCGCGCCGTCTTCGCTGCGGGCTTTCGTGCAGGCGATCTGGCGCACAATGCATTTAGCTACCACATGACGCCTGGCGCCTACATGATGGAGAGCGGCGCACACGCGGTGGGTTGCACTGTTTTCCCCGCTGGCACAGGGCAAACGGAGCAGCAATTGCAAGCCATGGCTGAGCTGCAACCTGATGGCTATTTAGGCACGCCGAGTTTCCTCAAAATCTTAGTGGAAAAAGCCCATGAAGCGAATCAAAAATTAAGCCTCAAAAAAGGCTTGGTGAGCGGCGAGGCCTTCCCTCCCAGCTTGCGCGATTGGTTCACTGAGCGCGATATGCATATTTACCAGTGCTACGCCACAGCTGATCTCGGCTTGATTGCTTACGAGACTGCAGCCAGAGAAGGCTTGATCCTCGATGAAGGCGTGATTGTGGAAATCGTGCGCCCAGGCACGGGCGATGTGGTGCCGGAAGGCGAAGTGGGCGAATTGGTCGTGACGTCGCTCAATCCCATCTACCCGCTGATTCGTTTCGGCACCGGCGATTTATCCGCTGTGCTGCCCGGCACTTGTCCCACGGGCCGCACGAATACACGCATCAAAGGCTGGATGGGGCGCGCCGATCAAACCACCAAAATTCGCGGCATGTTTGTGCATCCGGCTCAGGTGGCCGAAGTCGTCAAGCGTTTCCCAGAAATCACGAGAGCCCGCCTTGTGGTCAGTGGCGAGATGGCCAATGATCAAATGCTGCTCAAAGTAGAAACAACCCATATAGGCAAGCTTGACAACACAGCTTTCCAAGAAAAAATCGCGCATGCACTGCGAGACGTTACTAAGCTTCGCAGCGATGTGCAGCTGCTACAAATCGGTAGCCTGCCCAACGACGGCAAGGTGATTGAGGATGTGCGGAGTTATCAGTAGTTGCTACTGATTTAATAGCGCTTTGCGCAGTGAATACGCCGGCAAACAGCCGAAAAGGCTTAAAAAATCAGTTCAGAGCCATCCTGACGGGCGAATCACGCTCTAGCAACGCGCTCGTACGCACGCGGCTGCCGGCCATGCGAGAAGAGCTTGCAGGCGCATCAAAGGAAACGAGATACTGCGGTACGCGTGGGCGAGATACAGTCTCTGTCGTCAGTCCATGCCCGCGCAGAGTCCATTCTTGTACGCCGCCAACCAGCCAAAGGACGCGACCCGAAGTGACCACAGCGAGGCGCTCCCACAAAGCCTTCGCGTTCGCATCGCCTGCATCGCCCATCACGAGCACGGTGCGCGAGCTGTCAATGCCAGCGTTTGCTAGCAAAGCAGCCAAGTTTTGCAAAGGCAATGACGCGGCATCGGCGGGAAGCGATGCTGCCTGCGCTAAGTGACCTAGGGCAAACGCATCAGCGCCGCGCACATCCACCACATACGCGCCTTGCGCCACAGCGCTTTGCGCATCATCAGCAGACACGGCAGACTGCTGGCCAGCGTGAACCGGCGCGATCAGCAAAAATAAAAGAAAAGCAGCCCAGATCAAGCGAATATTTTTCATAAGAAAACAGACTTTAGAGGCAGGGCGACATGCCGTCCAATACAGAGTTGTCAGATGCTCATGGCTTAAAGATATAAAGCGATAAGCCCATGATTCATATGGGATTTCGGGTAAGTCCTAGGGCTTGAAGAGTGGTTAACACGTAGCCCAAATAGCGTTTTGCCGCGTTAATATGTTGCAAGTCTTTTTTATTTCTTGGAGAAACCTATGACTCTGTTTAATCGCCGCCTTACCCTCGTCGCAGCTTGCGCGGCTGCTATGGCAGCCGCCATGCCCGCAACTGCGCAAGATTTCCCGATCAAAGACAAGCCGATCACCATCGTGGTGCCGTTTGCAGCGGGCGGCCCGACCGATCGCGTCGCACGCGATTTGGCTTTTTCACTGGCGAAGCCTTTGGGTGCGACCGTGGTGGTCGACAACGCCGCTGGCGGCCCTGGCGGCTTGATTGGTGCGAGCAAAGTGGCCAAAGGCACGCCCGATGGCCACATGCTACTCGTGCATCACATCTCGATGGGCGTCTTTCCATCGCTCGTGCGCAATTTGCCATTCAACGTGCAAACAGATTTTGAATATTTGGGCATGATTAACGAAGTGCCCATGACTTTGATTGGCCGCACCAGCTTGCCCGCCAACAATTTTGCCGAGCTACGCACATGGGCCAATGCCAACAAAGGTAAGATTAATTTGGCTAACGCTGGCATCGCCTCTGCATCGCATCTGTGCGGCATGCTCATTCAAACCGCCCTCGGGGTGGACATGACAACCGTGCCCTACAAAGGCACAGCGCCAGCGATGAATGATTTGCTGGGCGGCCAAGTGGATTTGATGTGTGATCAAACCACCAACACCTCTGGGCAAATTGAAGGCAAGAAAGTCAAAGCGTTCGGCGTGACGACCGCTAAGCGCTTGACTACGCCTGCTCTGAAAGACTTGCCAACGCTGCAAGAAGCCGGTTTGAAGGATTTCCAAGTCGGCATTTGGCATGGCCTGTATGCACCCAAAGGCACTCCGCCTGCCGTGCAGAAGAAAATCAACGATGCTTTGCAGATGGCTCTAAAAGATCCTGAGTTCATCAAAAAGCAAGAAGCACTTGGCGCGGTGATCTTCACAGACAAGCGCGTGGAAATGGCGGATCACAAGCGCTTTGTGGCCAGTGAAATTGCCAAATGGGCGCCAGTGATCAAAGCCTCTGGTGTTTATGCAGACTAATGCCTGCTGAATAGCGTTCATCATCAAAAGCCACCTCAGTCAGGTGGCTTTTTTCATGGGCGGCGCGGGTGTTCACCGATGCGCGTGCGATTTGGCTGCGTAATACTTTGCAGCATGCCTACGCTGCGTCTTATCGATTCGATCACTGAATTATCTTTACAGGATGTGGGCAGCACATTGCTTAGTGACGATCACAAACACATCAGAGATTTATCATGACACCAATTTTCTCATCATTTTTTAAGCAAAAGAGGCCTTTTGCCGGCATATATACTGCGTGGAATGCTACTATTTTCATAGCAGTTATTATGGCACTACAACTCGGCCTATCAATTACTGCCTTTGCGCAAGCGTGGCCCAGCAAGCCAGTGCGCATCGTTGTGCCCTTCGCAGCGGGCGGCACGACCGATATCTTGGCGCGAGCGATTGCGCCTGAATTACAAAGAGCTTTTGGGCAAGCCTTCGTCGTCGAAAACCGCGCTGGAGCGGGGGGCAATGTGGGCGCGGAGCTTGTCGCAAAGAGCAATGATGGCCACACGATCCTCATGGGCACGGTAGGAACGCACGGCATCAACAAAGCACTTTATCCCAGCTTGCCCTTCGATCCTGTCAAAGATTTTTCTCCAATCACTGTGGTGGCCTATGTGCCCAATGTGATGGTGATGAATGCAGAGAAAGCGCGCACTTTGAATATCAACTCAGTACAAGATTTCATCAGGTACGCCAAAGCCAACCCCGGTAAGCTGAATATGGCCTCCAGCGGCAACGGCACCTCGATTCACTTGGCTGGCGAGCTGTTCAAAAGCATGGGCGATGTGTTCATGGTGCATTTCCCGTATCGCGGCTCAGGCCCTGCCCTGCTGGATTTGATGGGCGGCAGCATGGATTTGATGTTTGACAATTTGCCTTCCGCTTTGCCGCAGATCAAAGCAGGAAAATTGAAAGCCTTGGCTGTGACGAGCAGCGCTCGCTCGAGCGCTCTGCCCGATGCCCCCACGGTCGAACAAGCAGGTGGCGCGGCGATGAAGGGTTTTGAAGCCAGCAGTTGGTTTGGCTTGCTCGCGCCTTCATCCATGCCGGCCGCTCAGGTGCAACGCTTGCAACAAGAAACCGCCAAGGCGCTGGATCGCGCTGAAGTCAAAGACAAACTCGTCGCCCAAGGCGCATTGCCCGGGGGAAATAGTCCCGCAGATTTTGCCAAACACATTGATGCAGAAATCGCCAAATGGGCGAAAGTAGTCAAGGCATCTGGCGCGAAGGTCGATTAAAACGAACCCTCTTCAAACACCCCAAGTGATGGGAGTTTTGGCTTTCGCGCTGCGTTCCATCAGCAGCACCAGCGGCCAAGCGCGGGTGCGCAGGCTGATGCGCTTATTGCCTTTTTCTTCGGGCTCATCTGAGGTTGCTCCCGAAGACTCTTCCGAGGCAATTGCTGCTTCAAGTGCGGCTTGAGCAGCCACCATTTGTTCGGGCAACAAAATTCCTTTGGCGTCAATGCCTTTGCCCATGATCTCCAAGACTTGTCGGCCTGTAGCCTCCAGCATGATCACATCGCCGCTGGCATCAGATTTGAATTTGTAGAGCATCAGACTTTACCTTTGTTGACTGGGGGCAGCTCATCGCCAAGCGAAACCGGGCGTGTGGCGGGGAATTCAGAAGCGCCAAAGCTGGAGTTGTTCACGGGTATCGTCTCAATAAATCCAGTGATCGGTGCGGCTACCTCCATGGCATCAGAGCCCGGCGCGCGGGGCTCTGGCGAAAGCGGCGCATCCGTCTTGCGCTGCGACAGGGAAGCACGCAACTGATCGTAGGCTACAGCACGCGAACTGACCGTCTCAGGCCACCACGCTTGGCTGCTTGAAAGCTCATCATGCGGGCAACCCGCATCGGGCAAGATGCGCCAGAGCACCGCTCGCACAGCGCGTGCTACATTCCTATCGTCCTCGCGAATGCGCTTGAGGACTTGCTGCTCAAATGCGCTGGATTGTGCCCAGAGCTGTTCATCCCAAACACGCAAGCTCACCTGTAATTGAAAGTAAGCATTATCGTCGTCCGCAATCGTGACGACCTCGTAGCTCAACCAGTGGACGGGAATACCAAAGAAGCTGGCTGTGCGAAATGCTGCTGCCCGCACGATCTCTCTGGCAGCTTTCACATTCTGGAGTTCGACGTTGAGCGGTATCGGCTTGCCTTCCATGTCAAAGTAGCCTGTTGAAGGCGAGTCTGCATCAGCTTGATCAGGAGTTTTACCGAGGATTGTTTTAAGCCAGCTCACTGTTTTTATCTCTGAGTTTTGATTTGATTGATTGTAGTGAAGGGAAAAATGGGCACAGTGACCGCTCAACCCAAAAATTGACCGCTGAGCGATTGGTCTTGACACGCCGTAGATCAGGGCAGCCGCCACATCGTTTGACAAAAGAATAGTTTAGGTTTAAATTATTCATGATGTTTTCAAATTCCATTCCCCCGGCTCAGCTATCGATCTTGTGTATTGGCGGCGGTCCTAGCGGCTTGTATTTCGCACTGCTGATGAAGAAGCGTTTTCCCGCGATGCGCGTGATCGTGACCGAGAGAAATAAAGCGTTTGATACCTTTGGTTGGGGCGTGGTGCTCTCTGATCAGACGCTTGGGAATCTGAAAATCGCCGATCCCGTCAGCGCGCAGCTGATTGGCGATGCGTTTAACCACTGGGATGACATTGAGGTGTTTTTCAAAGGCCGTAGCATGCGCTCCACCGGTCATGGCTTCTGTGGGATTGGCAGAAAGCATTTGCTCAATATTTTGCAAGAGCGCTGCCAAGAATTAGGTGTGGAATTGGTGTTTGAAGTCGATGTGCAAGATGACCAAGCACTCGCCGCGCAATATGGCGCGGATCTCGTGATTGCGAGCGATGGCCTCAACAGCCGCATCAGAACACGTTATAGCGCTACCTACAAGCCAGATATTGACACACGCCGCTGCCGCTTCGTCTGGCTCGGCACGAAGAAAACCTTTGATGCGTTTACCTTTGCGTTTGAGAAAACAGAACACGGCTGGTTTGCCGCGCATGCTTATAAATTCAATGAAGACACATCGACATTCATTGTGGAGACACCACACGAGGTGTGGAAGGCGCACGGCTTGGATACGATGGAGCAGCCCGAAGCCATCGCCTTTTGCGAGACATTGTTTGCCAAGTATTTAGACGGCAACGCGCTGATGAGCAACGCCACGCATCTGCGCGGCAGCGCGATCTGGATACAGTTTCCGCGCGTGGTGTGTAGCAATTGGGTACACACGGCTGATGTGCAAGGCAAGCACGTTCCCATCGTGCTCATGGGCGATGCAGCGCACACGGCGCACTTCTCGATTGGCTCGGGCACCAAGCTCGCGCTAGAAGATGCGATTGATCTGGCTGACGAGTTCGTTTTGCATGCCAGCTTAAAAGATAAATCAGGCGTTACCCGGCAAGAAATAAACGAAAGAAGCTATGCTTTTGATAGTGAAGCGATTGCGCACATCCTGCAAGCCTATCAAGCACGCCGCAGCTTGGAGGTGTTGAAAATCCAAAACGCCGCGCGCAATTCCACAGAATGGTTTGAAAATGTGGAGCGCTATGCGGGCATGGAAGTCGAGCAGTTTTACTACAGCCTGCTCACGCGCAGCCAACGCATCAGCCACGACAACCTGCGTCTGCGCGATGGCAAATGGCTGCTGGGCTATGAGAGCTGGTTTGGCAAACGCCCGAATGCCAAGCATCCCGTGCTACCCATGCTCACACCTTACACATTGCGCCAGGTGCAGCTCAAAAATCGCATTGTCGTGAGCCCGATGGCGACTTACAGCGCAGTGGGCGGCGAGCTGCAAGATTTTCATTTGGTACACCTTGGCGCGCGAGCCCTCGGCGGCGCGGCGCTTGTGATGGTGGAGATGACATCGCCCACGATGGACGGAAGAATCACACCCGGCTGCCCGGTGCTGGAGACTGACGCGCAGCAAGCCGCACTCGCTCGCATCGCACAGTTTTTCAAAACTAATGGCACAGCCAAGCTCGGTTTGCAGCTCGGCCACAGCGGCCCCAAAGGCTCTACGCAGCTCGGCTGGGAAACGACAGATGAGCCCTTAGCCAGCGACAACTGGCCACTGATCGCGGCCAGCGCTGTGCCGTATGGCGCGCAAAACCAAATCCCAAAAGCCATGACGCGCGCCGACATGGACCGTATCACCGCTGCTTTCGTAGCCAGCACGCATCGCGCAGAAGCAGCGGGTGTGGAATGGCTCGAATTGCATTGCGCCCACGGCTACCTGCTCTCCAGCTTCATTTGCCCGCTCACAAATCTGCGCAGCGATGAATACGGTGGCTCTCTGGACAATCGTTGCCGCTATCCACTCGAAGTGTTCAAAGCTGTCCGTGCCGTGTGGCCACAAGGTAAACCCGTCAGCGTGCGCATCTCCGCCCACGATTGGGCAGAGGGTGGCAACACCGATGCCGATGCTGTTGAAATCGCACGCCTGTTTCAAGCCGCTGGCGCAGACATGATCGACGTATCGAGCGGCCAAACCACGCGCGCTGCCAAGCCCATTTATGGCCGCATGTACCAAGCGCCCTTTGCAGATCGTATCCGCAACGAAGTGGGCATCGCCACGATTGCTGTGGGCGCGATCACCGAGGCCGATCATGCCAACAGCATCATCGCCGCAGGCCGCGCTGATCTCTGCGCAATTGCCCGCCCGCATCTGGCTGACCCCGCCTGGACACTTCACGCCGCCGCACAGCAGCAAAGCCGAGATGTGCAATGGCCATTGCCCTACATAAGTGGGCGCGATCAGCTGTATCGCGAGATGGCTAAAACCCGTTTGATTGATGCTACTGGTCGCTGAGCGCCACTTAGAACACGAAAGCCACGTAAATGACACGGAACACACAGAAGAAGAACGAAATGCATTTTTCTTTTCTCGGTTTTTTTTGTGATTTCCGTGCAACCTTCGTGCCTTCCGTGTTTCCAATCTAAAAACGAAAATCATGGACATCGAAACCCGACTTCATACCGACCATGCGCAAGAACTGCGCCTGTGGCTGCGCATGCTCACCTGCACACAAATGATTGAGCGCAACATCCGAGCCGCTTTGCGTGAAAAATTCGACACCACGCTGCCACGCTTTGACTTGCTGGCACAGCTCGAGCGCGCGCCGCTCGGTCTCAAGATGAACGAGCTGTCGCGCCGCCTCATGGTCACAGGCGGCAACATCACGGGCATCACGGATCAGCTCGTACTAGAGGGCTTAGTCGAGCGCATGAATGTGCAAGGTGATCGCCGCGCTTATCTCGTGCGCCTTACACCTGCAGGCCGCGAGAGCTTTGCCCATATGGCTGCGGAACACGAACTTTGGATCACGCAAGCCTTCGATGGCTTAGGAAAAAAAGACATGGCGCAATTGCATAAATTACTGGGCAATGTCAAAGACAGCGCCATAGCGATGAACCTAATGGCTGACACATCCGCATAAAAATCATGAAGCATTACATCTCTGAAAAAAATCCAATGCGCGCGCAATTCTCGCCACAAGCCACCTATGCTGCACAGCATTTTTCGTATGCATTCGATTCGGCAATAGCAACCATCACGCTCAATCGCCCTGACAAAAAAAACCCGCTCACTTTTGACTCTTATGGCGAGCTTCGCGATTTGTTTCGTCATTTCGTTTATGCCACTGACGTGAAAGCTGTGGTGTTTACTGGCAGCGGCGGTAATTTTTGCAGTGGCGGCGATGTGCATGAAATCATCGGCCCGCTCACCAAGATGAGCATGCCAGAAATGCTTGAATTCACCCGTATGACAGGCGATTTGGTCAAAGCCATCAAAGCCTGCCCGCAGCCCGTGATCGCAGCCATTGATGGCATTTGCGCAGGCGCTGGCGCGATGATTGCACTCGCTGCTGATCTGCGCTTAGGAACGCCGAATGCCAAAACCGCTTTTCTTTTCACGCGCGTAGGCTTGGCCGGCGCCGACATGGGCGCATGCGCTTTGCTGCCGCGCATGATCGGCCAAGGCCGCGCCGCAGAATTACTCTTTACAGGCCGCGCCATGACAGCGCAAGAAGGATTGAACTGGGGCTTTTTTAATGCGCTGCATGAAAGCGCAGATTTGAGCGGCGCTGCAAACAAGTTCGCCGCCCTGCTCGCCGAAGGCCCCACCTTTGCGCACGGCATGACGAAGGCGATGCTGCATCAAGAATGGGCGATGACGATTGATCAAGCCATTGAAGCGGAAGCGCAGGCGCAGGCGATTTGTATGCAGACAAGTGATTTCAAGCGCGCTTACGATGCTTTTGTGGCGAAGCAAAAGCCGGTCTTCGAGGGGGATTGACATGCGCAACTGTTATTTAGAATGCAAAAGACGCGAAAAGAAAAAAGCGATGCTTGGTTTTCTCTTTTGCGGCTTTTGCGAAATTTCTGCGCCTTTTGCGTTCAACTCGCTGCGCGCTCAAGGAGCCTCAGCATGAATCCACGCGCTTCCACCCAGCATTTGAGTCTGCCGTTTTTTGACGCGGCTCACAAAGACATTGGCAATTGCTTGGCGGATTGGCTGCCCAAGCAAGCAGTGAAAGAGAGCGATGATCGGGCGGCTTGCAAGGCTTGGGTGAAGTTGCTGGGGGCGAATCAGTGGCTGAAGTATTGTGTTCCGTCCGCACACGGCGGTGCGTTTGAGAAGATTGATTCACGCGCGCTAGTGATCTTGCGGGAGAACTTGGCTTTTCATTCTGCTTTGGGTGATTTTGCATTTGCAATGCAGGGCTTGGGCACAGGTGCGATTTCGTTATCTGGCTCGCCTGAGTTGCAGAAAAACTATCTGCCTCAAGTCGCGCGTGGCGAAAAGATTGCCGCGTTTGCGCTGTCTGAGCCGGATGCGGGAAGTGATGTGGGCGCTATGAATACAGTAGCGTTTCACGCAGAAAATACGCCGGCTAGTGGCCATTTTTTCTATGAAATTACAGGCCAAAAGACGTGGATCAGCAATGGCGGTATCGCTGATTTTTATTGCGTCTTTGCTAAGACAGATCTTGATGCGGGTTCACGCGGGATCAGTGTGTTTGTGTTGGATGCGGGCACGCAAGGCTTGGACGACAGCGAACACATCCAAGTGATGGCGCCTCATCCGCTCGCGGTGCTCAAGTTCGACAAATGCAAAGTGCCCAGTAGCCAAATGCTTGGCGAAGAAAACGGCGGCTTCAAGATTGCGATGGCAACGCTCGATATCTTCCGCCCCTCTGTTGCCGCTGCTGCTTTGGGGTTTGCACGCCGCGCTTTGCATGAAGCGCGCTCTTATGCGCAGCAGAGAAAAATGTTTGGCAAAACGCTGGCTGATCAACAAATCACGCAGGCCAAGCTGGGCGAGATGGCTGCACTGATTGATGCCGGCGCATTGCTCACCTACCGCGCGGCTTGGATGCGCGATGTGGCTCTGCCTGCCGGTGATGCATCACGAGAAGACTACACCGCTGCTGCTGCGATGGCAAAAATGGTCGCCACTGAAAACGCCAACAAAGTGATCGACATGTCGCTGCAAATGCACGGCGGCATGGGCGTGAAGGTCGGTACGCATATCGAAGCGTTGTATCGCGATATTCGCTCGCTGCGCATTTATGAAGGCGCCACCGAAGTACAGCAATTGATTCTCGGCAAATCTGTGCTCACTGGCGTGATTTGAGAAATTTCCACAAGAGGTGACTGCTGTGAAGACTGCACAACTTGATTCTTTTGTTCGCGATCAGTTGCCGCCGCAGGCGCAATGGCCTGAATATCGGTTTGACCGCCCTGAGCTGCAGTTTCCGCAAGCGCTCAATGCCGTCGAGCAATTGCTTGACAACGCCGTGAGCAATAAAGGCTTCGCAGATCACGCGATGCTGCGCTCTGCGGTGCGCAACTTCACTTACGCGCAAGCGCAACAAGTGGTCAACCGCATCGCCGCATACCTGATCGAAGACTGCGGGCTCGTTCCCGGCAATCGCGTGCTGCTGCGCGGGCCCAATTCAATAGGCATGGCGCTTTGCTTCTTGGCTGTTGTGAAGGCAGGCTTGATCGCGGTGGCCACGATGCCGCTCTTGCGAGCCAAGGAGCTGTCGGAGATCATCCACAAAGCGCAGCCTGCGATGGCTTTATGTGATGGCCAGTGGCTGGCAGAGCTCGAAACTGCTCATCAACAAACCCATGCACTGATGCAACGCGTGATCTGCTTTAACACCGAAGCTGATCAAGATTTGGGTGCGCTCTGTGCGAGCAAAAATGGCGATTTCAAAGCCTGCCCCACGCTGGCTACCGATGTCGCCATGATGGCCTTTACTAGCGGCACAACCGGCTTACCCAAAGCTGCCGTGCATCTGCATCGCGATTTGATGGCTGCTTGCGAATGCTGGCCGCGCCATGTGTTGCAAGCCAAGCCGAGTGACATCACACTCGGCTCGCCTCCTCTGGCCTTCACGTTCGGCCTCGGTGGCTTGCTGCTGTTTCCGATGTGGGCAGGCGCGAGCGTGTACTTTCATGACAAAGCCTACACGCCAGAAAATATGGTCGATGTGATCAACACGGTTGGCGCCACGATTTGCTACACCGCGCCCACGTTTTATCGCCAAATGGCCGCATTCGCCAAAGTCAAAGGCACGAAGAGTTTGCGCATCAGCGTGAGCGCAGGCGAAGGTTTGCCCGATGCGACACGCCAGCTTTGGAAAAAGGCCAGTGGTTTGGAGATGCTCGACGGCATTGGCGCCACCGAGATGTTTCATATCTTCATCTCCAGCGCCCGCCATGAGATCAAGAGCGGTGCGATTGGAAAAGTCGTGCCCGGCTACACAGCCAAGGTGGTGGATGATGATGGCAAGGAGCTGCCGCGTGGCCAAGTCGGCAAGCTCGCCGTGATTGGCCCCACGGGCTGCAAATACTTAAGCGACGAACGTCAAAAAAACTATGTCAAAAACGGCTGGAATTATCCCGGCGACGCCTTCATGCAAGACGACGATGGCTACTTTTTCTTCCAAGCCAGAGCCGACGACATGATCGTGAGCGCCGGCTACAACATCGGCGGCCCCGAGGTAGAAGATTGCTTGCTCAAACATCCCGCAGTGGCCGAATGCGGCGTGATCGGCCAAGCCGACGAGGAGCGCGGCATGATCGTCAAAGCCGTAATCGTTTTGAAGAGCGGGCATGTGGGCGATGAAGCGATGATCAAGACATTGCAAGATCATGTCAAAGCCCATCTCGCGCCCTACAAATATCCCCGTGCCATTGAATTTCGCATCCAGCTGCCGCGCACTGAAACCGGCAAACTACAACGCTTTAAATTACGAACTTTGGCGAACTAATCAAGGGAACGCAAAATTCGCAAAAACTACGCAGAAGACGCAAAAGTACCCTGATGAATTTTGGGTGCGAATCATTTCAGCAATGAACACCTCAATCCGTTCCACTTTTGCGTCGTTTGCATATTTCTGTGAATTTTGCGTTCTTCTCTCACTTCGCTATAACAATTGAGAAAGCCAACCATGCTCCAAATACTCCAACCCCCCGATTGGGCTGCTGCTAAAGGCTACGCCAACGGCATCGCTGTCACCCTCACCGCAGGCAGTCAGCTCATCTCCGTGGGAGGGCAGATTGGATGGAATGCGCAGCAGCAGTTTGAGAGCGATGATTTCATTGCTCAAACACGCCAAGCTTTGCTCAATGTGCGTGCGGTATTGGAGGCCGCAGGCGCAGGCCCTGAGCATATGACGCGCATGACTTGGTACATCACCGACTGCGAGGAATACAACACGCGGCTCAAAGAATTGGGCGGCGCTTACCGCGAAGTGATGGGGAAAAATTTTCCCGCCATGAGCTGCGTGGGCGTGGCGCGCTTGGTGGAAGCGCGCGCGAAGGTGGAGATTGAAGTTACTGCCATCAAATCTCAAAACTACTAATTTGATAGTACTCTACGCACATTTCATAATAGCTTATGGTCTTTTTCATAAAAAATTCTCTCTGAGCAACACCATGATGCAAGCCAACCATGCACATCCTTGACAACACAACCGTTCAGAATTTTCAGCGCGATGGCGCAGCTGTGTTGCGCGGTGTGCTGCCCACCATGCAGCTCATGCAACTCGAATTGGGCATCGAAGAAAATTTAGCAAACCTCAGCCCGCTGGCGATTACAGCCAGTGATGCCGATGACCCCGGCCTATTCGTTGAAGACTTTTGCACTTGGCAAAGCAACTTCCATTACGAGAGCATTTTGAAAGAAACAGCGCTGCCGTGGATTGCGCGCGATTTGATGCAGAGCGAATCAGTACGGATTTATCACGACCATCTGCTGGTCAAAGAAGGTGGCACGCGCGCACCGACGCCGTGGCATCAAGATCAGCCTTACTACAACATCTCAGGTCGCCAGAATGTGAGCTTTTGGATTCCGGTGGATTCTGTGCTCATCGAAAGCAGCTTGCGACTCATTGCGGGCTCACACAGCGGCATATGGTTCATGCCGCGCACCTTTCGGGATGCACAGGCCAAGTGGTTTCCTGAAGGAGCGCTGCAAGAGTTGCCAAATATTGAAGCTGGCCTCAAAGCCGAGCCTGCGCAATTCAAAGAACTTTGCTGGGCACTCGAGCCCGGCGATTGCATCGCTTTTCACATGCTCACCTTGCACGCCACACGCGGCACATTGCCCGATCAACGTCGCCGCGTATTCAGCGCCCGCTACATCGGCGACGATGCCCGCCACGCCATTCGCCCTTGGCGCACCTCGCCACCGTTTGAAGGTTTGACCCAACGGTTGCCGGATGGCGCTGAGATGGACGATGCGCAGTTTCCGCGATTGCTTTGACAGCGTAGTTCAGCTTTCGGCTTGTTGGTTGTGGAAATCTTCGTAGATCTCTTTGATGGTTCTGCCATTGAACGTCCAATGCGGTGAGGGCTGTATCGCATAGTCGTCTGGCAAATCGAGTAGCTTGCGAGTCGCCGCAGTCAGTGAACACACCACGCCCGAAAACTCTACTTTCTTCTCTGCCACGATCACGGCTTGTTGCTGGCCATCTTTTGACATCAGCACGCTGCCATTGGCAATGCCCAACTCATGGAAATTCATCGGCGGGCGCATGCTGCGTTTGACGGCGAGAGCAGATTGCTTGTCTGCGCTAGGCAGATCGGCTTCAATCGTTTGCTCAAACTCTGCCGTGATGTCATCGACTTTCAACAGTTTCAAAACTGCAACCACGCGCTCAGGTTCGAGTTTAAAAAACTCACGGTTCGGATTGAGTCGCGTCATACCAAATGCCAGATGCAGCGCTTTCTCTACTTCGCTGGCGTCTTTTACCTTGCAGGCAAATGCGCAATCAAACGGAATCGGCACGCCGGTGCTGTAGAGCTGTTTCATACGCTCTTTCACCTCCCGCTGCGTTGTTTTGCCGATTTTGACCAAGCCCGGCATGGCGGGATTGGTCAGCACATAAACAATCTGACTGAGCTTATCCGCCATTTCAATCCACCCTCGCCCCACTCGCCTTCACCGGCTTCTCATACCTGGCCCGCTCGCCCTGCATGAAGGCGGCGAACTCAGATGCGCTGCTGGGCGATGGCTCGGCCATGAGGGTGGCGTAGCGGGTTTGGGTCTCGGGGGATTTGAGGGCGGTGGTCAACGCCGTGTTGAGTTTGTTCATCACTTCGGCGGGTGTGCCTGCGGGAGCAACGAGACCCCACCAAGTGTCGACTGCGAAGCCACTGAATAAATTGGGCATGGCCTCGGCGAGCGCGGGCACATCGGGCATGGTGCTGGAGCGTTTGAGGGTGGTGACGGCCAGCGCTTTGAGCTTGCCGCTGCGGATGTTGGGCGCGGCAGTGGCGAGGTTGTCGAAGTTGAAATCGACTTGGGCTGAGAGCAAGGCCAGTTGCGCGGGATTGCCGCCGTTGTAGGGAATGTGGACGGCAAACACGCCAGCGCGCTGCTTGAACATTTCGCCGGCCAGATGGCCGCCTGAGCCGTTGCCGCCTGATGCGAAGTTGAGTTTGCCGGGGTTGGCTTTTGCGTAAGCGACGAAATCTTGCAGGGTGTTGATATTCAATCGCTTGGCCGTATCCGCATTCATCACCAGCACATTGGGCACGCGCAGCATTTGCGTGATCGGCGCGAAATCTTTGCCTGCGTCGTAGGGCATCTTGGCGTAGAGCCAAGGGTTGATAGCGTGTGTGGCGAGCGCGGCGATACCAATGGTCAATCCATCGGGTGCGGCTTTGGCCACAATGTCTGCGCCAATATTGCCGCCCGCGCCGGGTTTGTTGTCGATGATGACCGTGCCTAGGCTCGTTTTGACTTGCTCAGCAATGAGGCGAGCTGTCACGTCAATCGGGCCACCTGCTGCGTAGGGAACGACGAGGCGGATCGGCTTTTGTTGGCTAAAAGCGCTAGTAGCCGGCAGGGATATTGCGCTGAGCGCTATTGATTTAGTAGTGATGGAGAGGAGTTGGCGGCGTTGCATGATGGTGGTTTCTTTCTTGAGAGGCGAACGCAAAAACCGCAGAAAAATCCCAATTGATTTTCTGAATTTTTTGCGTCTTCTGCGTACCTCTGCGTCTTTTGCGTTTTATGGGTTGAGTGCCAAAAAATTTAATCCAGCTTCGCCCCCGAGCGCTTGATGATGGGCTCCCATTTCTTGGCCTCATCAGCAATCAGCTTGCCGAAGTCATCTGCACTCCCACCCACCGCATCAAGCCCTGCAGATTTCATGCGCTCTTGCACCACGGCTTCTTTCATGGCGGCGTTGATGGCGCTGTTGATGCGGTCAATCGTTGCGCGCGGTGTGCCAGCAGCCACCAGCACGCCGTTCCATGCGATGGCTTCAAAGCCTGCGAGCTCTTTCAAGCCGCTGCTCTCCACGGTGGGCAGCTCAGGCGTGAGGCTGTAGCGCGTTTTGCCTGTGACGGCCAGTGCTTTCATACGGCCTGCGCGCACCTGCGGCAAAATGAGCGTGGGCACGGTGGCGAGGATTTGTGTGTCGCCAGCAGCTGTGGCAAGCGCGGCAGGCGGGCCGCCGTTGAACGGGATGTGGACGGCGAATGTGCCCGTGAGCGCTTTCAGATACTCCATCGTGAGATGCGACGATGAGCCATTGCCCACCGAGGCGTAGTTGTACTTCCCAGGGTTGGCATTGAGCAGCGCGACCAGCTCTTTCATGTTGTTGGCAGGCACATTCGCGTTGACGGCAATGATGTTGGGCTGCGATGTGGTGATCACCACAGGGCTCAAATCTTTGAGCGGGTTGTAGGGCAGCTTGCTGTAGAGAAAAGGCGCAAACGCCACTGGGCCATTGAAACCAAGCAGCCAAGTGTGGCCATCGGGCGCGCTTTTGGCCACTTCGTTGGTGGCCACGGTGCCGCCTGCGGCTGGGCGGTTTTCAATGACGATAGGTTGCCCCAGTGTGGCAGCCAGACGATCTTGCATCGCGCGGGCAATCGCATCGAGCGAGCTGCCTGCGCCGGAGGCAATGATCCAGCGGATGGGTTTGGAAGGGAAATTTTGAGAAAAAGCGGAGATAGCCGGCGTAGAGACTGCGCAAGCTGCTATGGTTTTGATAGTGTTTCGTCTAGTGATGAGACCAGGAAAAGTCATGATGCGAGAGCCATTTGAGTTAAGTTAACCAAACTTTACCTTGCTTTGCATGCCCTTTGTGAGCGGGTTGCCACTGAGGCGCGTTGTAGGTGCATCTGCTCGATATTGTCATTGGCAGATGCAAATATTCCTTAACCGATGGAGAACACGATGAAATTTCATACCGCAGTCGCTGCACTAAGCCTGGCTCTGGCTGGCTCAGTTTTCGCACAAACCACTACCCCTGTGGCACCCGCAGCGCCCACCACGCCCCGCGTGGACAAGCGCGAAGCCAAGCAGCAGGCGCGCATTGACCAAGGTGTGGCCTCTGGCCAGCTTACTCAAAAAGAAACCACACGCCTAGAGAACGGCCAAGCCCGCGTCAATCAAGCAGAAGCCAGCGCCAAAGCCGATGGCCAAGTGACGCGCAAAGAAAGAAAGCATCTTGAGCACATGCAAGACAAACAAAGCCGCCACATCAAGCATCAAAAGAATGACAAGCAAATGGTCAAGCCAGCGGGTTAATTGAGCCCGATGCAGCGAATTAAGCTTTGGCTTTATCGGCTTCTGTGGTGAACGAGTCTGCGTAAAACTCATCTGATGGCAGGCCGCGCTGTGCGACAAAATCGCGTAACGCGGAATCCACCACAACCGGTGCGCCGCAGGCATACACTTGGGTAGCGCCCATATCGGAAAAATCATCCAGCACGGCTTTATGAACGAAGCCTGTGCGGCCTGTCCAACCATCTTCTGGCAAAGCATCTGAGACGACAGGGATGTAGCTCAAATTCGGCATCTCAGCCAAGCGCTCTTTGACCCATGCATCAAGGTATAAATCTTCAGGCCGGCGGCCACCCCAGTAGAGCACAGTGGGGCGCGTGATATTTTTGAATTGCATATGCTCGATCAATGCTTTGATCGGCGCAAATCCGGTGCCCGAGGCCAACATGACAATCGGCTTATCGCTCTCACGCAAATAAAAGCTGCCATAGGGCCCTTCGATGCGCAGAATTTCTTTTTCTTTCATCGCACCAAACACGTGATCCGTGAATTTTCCGCCCGGCGTGTGGCGAATGTGCAGCTCAATCATCGGCGCAGCGGCGTCTAACGTATGAGGCGCATTACCCATGGAATACGCCCGGCGCGCGCCATCGCGCAGCAAAAATTCAACGTATTGCCCCGCGTGATACTGCACCACATCGTTGGCAGGCAATTGCAGCTTGATGCGCATCACGTCGTGCGAGAGTTTTTCAAGCGCCATCACGCGGCTGGGCATTTTTTTGATCGGGAACGCGCCAGCTTCGGTGACTTGTTTGGATTCGAGCAATACATCGGAGAGTGGCTTGGCGCAGCAGGTGAGCACAAAGCCGTTTTCCTCTTCCTCGGCGCTCAAAGCTTTGGATTGATGCGGCCCATGCTCCACGGAGCCTGAGATTTTTTTGCATTTGCAACTGCCGCAGGCGCCATCTTTGCAGCCATAGGGCAAGCCGATGCCTTGGGCAATACCTGCCGCAAGAATGAATTGATCAGGATTCACTGCGAAGCTGCGATTGCTGGGCTGGATGGTGATTTGGAAAGACATGACAATAGGCGCTGTTAAATTCAAACAGCCTAGATTTTGCCTTCAAATCAAAACCCCCTCGGCGCACTGCCGCGCCGCTTTCGCCAACAACGCTTATTGATCGTCGGTTGTGGCGATGTCGGGCTGCGTGTGGCCGCCCAATTGCCTGCACATGTGCGCTGTCTCGCGCTCACCTCTTCTCCGGAGCGAGCGCCGCAGCTGCAAGCGTTGGGTATCCAGCCTCTTGTGGGCAATTTAGACGATACGAGCAGCCTGCACCGCTTGGCAGGCATCGCAGATCGCGTGCTCCATCTCGCGCCGCCACCCACCGAAAATAAAGATGAATGGTGGCGCGATCCGCGCACTGCGCATCTGCTGCAAGCCCTGCGCCGTCGCAGCATGCCAGCCAAGTTTGTTTACGGCTCCACCACGGGCGTGTATGGCGATTGCCAAGGCGATTGGGTGAGCGAGCGCCGCGCCACGCATGCTCACACGCCGCGCGCGCATCGCAGAGTCGATGCAGAGCAACAGATTTTGGCATGCGCTCGTAGTGGCTTGTCGGCCAGTATTTTGCGAATTCCCGGCATTTATGCCAACAACCGAGAAGGCGGCACACCACGCGCGCGTTTGCTCAAAGGCACGCCGGTGCTAGAGGCGCAAGACGATGTGTACACCAACCACATCCACGCCGACGATCTGGCTCGCGCCTGCATTGCTGCGCTATGGCGCGGCAAACCGCAGCGCATCTATAACGTGGCGGACGACACGCAACTCAAGATGGGCGATTACTTCGATCTCGCTGCTGATTTGTACAGCTTGCCGCGCCCACCGCGCATCAGCCGCGATGCTGCGAATGGCCAATTACCTTTGATGTTGCTCAGCTTCATGAGCGAATCACGGCGTATCACGAACGAGCGTATGAAACGCGAGCTGCGTGTCGTGTTGCGGTACAGCGGCGTCTTGGATGGGTTGCGTTTGACTTAAATCTGACCGCAATTCCACGATCGGTTTTCGTCAAGCCTTAGAGACTCGCCACTATTCTCTAACAGCGCGACATTGGAAAAAGACAGCTAGGCAGCTGTTCGCGGCATGGAGGTGTCAAGCTGAGCAGGCAATACGATGCCTTCGGCCAAGTTGCCGGCTTGCTTCGCCAAACTCTGCGAGAGCTCTTTGCGATAACGATTGAGCTCAGAAGCCGTTGTAAAGCTGCGCTCCATGAGCAAGCTCATGTTGTGCAGGATGCGCTCTACGACTTTCGTCTCCCACACGGCATCAAAATTGATTTGTTTATCCAACCAATGCTCGAGCCACTCGGGGTTCGGCAAGCGGCTTTGAATCGTGTCGCGCGGGAAGAGCGCTTTATTCACATGCAAATTGGTGGGATGCAGGGCTTGCGCGGTGCGCCGCGCACTGGCCATCAGCACGCCGACCTTGGTGAAGGCTGCTTTGGCTTCATCGCCAAATTTGCCAATCGCGCGCTTCATGTAGCGCAGATAGGCACCACCATGGCGTGCTTCATCTTGACTGAGCGTGGTGTAGATGTGTTTGATCACCGGCTCGGTATGCCATTCGCTGGCACGGCGATACCAGTGGTTGAGGCGAATTTCGCCACAAAAATGCATCATCAACGTTTCAAGCGCTGGCGCGGGCTCAAACTCGAAGCGCACATCGTGCAGCTCCTGCTCTGTTGGCACAAGCTCCGGGCGAAACCGTTTTAAGTACTCCATCAATACCAAAGAGTGCTTTTGCTCTTCAAAAAACCAGATCGACATGAAGGCTGAGAAATCAGAATCATCACGGTTGTCTCGCAGAAACATTTCAGTGGCTGGCAGAGCAGACCACTCCGTGATGGCATTCATCTTAATCGTTTGCGCTTGCTCATCAGAGAGCAGGCCGCTTTGAAACTGCGCCCAAGGAATATCTTTCTCCATGTCCCAGCGGACGGATTCAAGTTGTTTAAAAAGTTCAGGATAAAGCATATGGGTATCCAATGTTTTCAATGATTCTAGCGCCGCGCTGTGACGATGCAAGAGGCGCATGGCGCAGAGTCCTGCTGACACTTAAGGGCAAATCGAAACGGGTCTTTGTTGCGTATGTCACAAATAACTCACTCTTATGATCCAACAAGCTTCTCGACAGGGCGTTCAAACATCAAAGATGCAAGCAATAGCTGGAATCTTCGCTTGCGCATCATGTTAAAATTTACTAATTAGTAATAATTCAGACAATATCGTCTTAACTCATGAGTTTACCTCGCAAAATCGCCATCATCGGCTCAGGCATTACAGGCCTCGGAGCAGCGCACGCGTTGAGCGGCGCGGCCGAGGTCACGTTGTTTGAAGCGGGTCGCTATTTTGGGGGTCATGCCAATACAGTCGATGTGACCTTGCCCACACCACATGGCGAGCGCACGCACGGCATTGATACTGGTTTTTTGGTCTACAACGAACGCACCTACCCCAATCTGATCGCTTTGTTTGAGCAACTCGGCGTACACACCAGCATGACGGAGATGAGCTTTTCTGTGCAATGCCGTGATGGCACCAGGCCACTGGAATGGAGTGGAGGCAGTCTAGATACCGTGTTTGCACAGCGCAGCAATCTGTTTCGTCCGCGATTTTTGAAGATGCTCATGGAGCTATTGCGCTTGAACAAGCTCTGCACGCAGATTGCACAGGCTGGTACGGAGGAGCAATTGGCGCAGCCCTTGCAGGATTTTTTGGCTGAGCATCGCTTCGGTCAAGAAGTCCGCGAATGGTATTTGCTGCCCATGCTGGGCTGTATTTGGAGTTGCCCGACAAGCCAAATGCTCCAGTTCCCGGTCTCCACTATGATCCGGTTTTGCAACAATCATGGCTTGATGCAGGTTGCCAACCGCCCTAAGTGGTGGACTGTGACGGGTGGATCGCGCAACTACGTCAAAGCCATCACCGACAAAATTTCAGACAAACGCTTGAATACTAGCGTCGTGCTTGTGGAAAGAGACGCTGGGGGTGTGCGCGTGATCACGGCGGGCCAATCAGAGCGATTCGATCAAGTGATTTTCGCAACACATGCGCCGCAAGCGCTGGCTTTGCTGCGCGATGCCAGCCTGCATGAGCGCGAGATTTTAGGTGCGTTCAAAACGCAGGCCAATAAGGTTGTCCTGCACACAGAAGCTAGCGTATTACCCAAGGCAAAGCTGGCTTGGAGCGCTTGGAACTACGTGCGCGGCGATGCCGCCCAAGAAAGCAGCCGCGTCTGCTTGCATTATCTGATTAACAAATTGCAGCCAATCCCGTTTGCGCAACCCGTCGTGGTCAGCTTGAATCCGACGCAAGATATTTCTAGCGACAAGATCAAGGGTGAGTACGATTACTCGCATCCAGTGATGGATTTGCCAGCGATCGCTGCGCAAAAGCGACTGTCAGAGATCAATGGCAAAAACAAGATATGGTTTTGTGGCGCGTGGACGCGCTATGGGTTTCATGAAGATGGCCTGATGTCAGGCTTGGCGGCGGCTCGCGTGATCTTGAAACAGATTCATGGAGCAGCCGTATGAGTAACGCGGCAGGAGGCACTGAACATGTTAATGTGGCCATGATGGGTTTTGGTTGCGTACGCCACACACGCCTGCGTCCTGCGCGCAATGCATTCACCTATCCCACCTACTTCCTGATGCTGCCCATGCGCAGCATGGCCTTGAATGGTGCGGGAGATTTAGTGCGCAATAGAGGCGCTGCCATCAGTTTCTACGACAAAGACCACGGCGATGGCCGAGCTGATGCTCTGTCTTGGCTCGATGAGATCTTGCGCAATGAAAGCGTGGAGGACGCATCGGGCGAAGTGTGGCTGCATTGCTATCCGCGTGTGCTCGGCTACAGCTTTAAGCCGGTGAGCTTTTGGTATTGCCACCGCGCCGATGGTGCGCTTCGCGCGGTTGTGGTAGAGGTGAACAACACCTTCGGCGAGCGGCATGTGTATTTACTCGATCATGCGAAATTTGGCTGCGAACAAACTGCAACAAAGATGTTCCACGTTTCTCCGTTTTGCAACGTTGAAGGCCAATATCGCTTCCGTTTTATGACCACAACCGATCAACGCATTGTTCAACGAACGGTGGCTCGCATCGATTACGACGATAACGCTGGCGCTTTGCTGCAGACCTCTGTCAGCGGCGATCTGCAGCCGCTCAACGCGCAAGCCGTGCGCAAGGCTATTTTTACTTTCGGCACGATGACGCTGGGCGTGATCGCGCGAATTCATTGGCAAGCGGTGAAGCTGTTTATGAAGCGCGTTCCGTTTTTCTCTAAGCCCACGCCGCCCTCTGTTTTGGTTTCAAGATAACAAACAACACATCATGCAAAGTTCAACCTCCGCGCAACAATTTGAGATTCCCGCAGGCGCGCCAGCCGCAGCGCGCACTTGCCTCAAACTTTTGCAACAACTCAAGCACGGCTCGCTCAGCGTTCAACTGCCGGACGGCAGCAGCCAGCATTTCGGCCAATCGAGTGACGTTGCAAAAATTCATGGCAACTTGAATTTACACAATTGGAATCCATGCTCAGCTGCGCTCAAGTCTGGCGATATTGGCTTCGCAGAGAGCTATATCGCAGGCGACTGGAGCACCGCCAATTTAGCCAGCGTGCTGCGCATCTTTGTGGCCAATCGCAGAGAAGTTGAAGACATCATCTATGGCACGTGGTTCGGACGTTTGGCTTACCGTATCAAGCATTTGCTCAATCGCAACACCAAGGGAAATTCACAAAAAAATATCCACGCACATTACGATTTAGGCAACGCTTTTTATGAGCTTTGGTTAGATCAGAGCATGAGTTATTCCTCTGCGCTGTTTGAGGGCGATCTGTCCAAACCCATGATCGATGCGCAATACGCCAAGGTGCGCCGTGCGCTACGCATGGCGGGCGTCAAGCCCTCGGATCGTGTTTTGGAAATTGGTTGTGGTTGGGGCGGCTTAGCGGAAATCAGTGCTCGCGAGTTTGATGCGAATGTCACGGGGGTAACTCTCTCCACTGAACAATTAGATTTTGCGAAACTTCGCATGGAGCGCATCGGTCATGCTGTAAACGCTGATTTGCGTTTACAGGACTATCGCGATATTCAAGACGCGCCCTTTGATGCGATTTGTTCGATTGAAATGGTCGAGGCTGTAGGGCGTGAATATTGGGCAGAGTATTTTTCTACCGTCGCCCGACTGCTCAAGAGTGGTGGCAAAGCATGCATTCAAGCGATCACAATTGATGACGCGTTGTTTGAGCGTTATGTGAAATCCACAGACTTTATTCAACAGTATATTTTCCCGGGCGGCTGCTTGCCCAGCCCCAGTGAATTTAGAAAAGCAGCGGAAGCGGCTGGTTTAAAAGTCATCGATCAATTTGCGTTTGGCAAAGATTACGCAGAAACATGCCGACGCTGGCGTGCAGACTTTCTGCAAAAACGCGCAGTGATCTTGCCACTCGGCTTTGATGAAAAATTCATGCGGACTTGGGAGTTCTATTTGGCTTATTGTGAAGCGGCATTCGAAGAGCAAAACATTGATGTCATGCAATTTACTTTGTTGAAAGCATGACGCGATATGAAATTTCTCACCACCTTTCGCCACCTAAATGCTACTGTAATGATAGCATTTAGCGCTTATTTAATGCCGGCTAGCAGCTTATTTGCCTCTACAAATAGCGCTGCAACGCCTGCGGCGATTGCGCAGGCCATTGGAGGTGCGCGAGCTATCGGGCAAGCTCGGCTCACGGTGTATGGCTTCAACATCTATGACGCGAAACTTTGGGCTGCTGATGGATTTTCCTCAACAAGCTTTGTAACACAACAGTTTGCGCTAGAACTTCGCTATCTGCGCAATTTCAAAGGCGAGATGATTGCCGAGCGTTCACTATCTGAGATGCTTCGATTGGGCGAGATCAGCGATGAAAAGGCTTCGAATTGGCTTGCGAGTATGAAGAAAACCTTTCCCGATGTGAAGAAAGGCGATGTGCTGATAGGTATTCATCGGCCAGATGGCAGCGCCAGTTTCAATTTGAATGGCAAACCGATTGGCGATGTCATCGACGCAGAGTTCACGCGATATTTCTTCGGCATCTGGCTCAGCCCCAGAACGAGCGAGCCAAAAATGCGCAAAGACTTGATCGGCACAGTAGCTTTTGAGGCGAAGCCAAAGTGATCCCTGTGCAGCCACTTATCCCCTCGTCGCCTTGGTCTGTGAGCCAAGGGCTGCGCTATGGTGCTTTGGGTATTGCTTTGGCTTTTGTGGCGTTGCCGCTTTATGTCTTGCTGCCTAATTTTTATGCGCGTGAATTCGGTGTGGGCTTGACGACACTTGGGGGCATTTTGCTAGGCGCGCGATTGTTTGATGCAGTGATAGATCCTGCGCTAGGCGGTTGGGCTGATCGTTTGTTTGGCCGCTCGGTCAAAAAGGCTTTGCGCGTGGCTTTCGCGGCAGCAGTGGTGCTGGCGCTAGGGTTTGCAGCTTTGTTTTTCCCGCCTGTGCGCGGCAACGATCTTCTGGTTTGGGTCACCGTTGCGTTGATCGTGACTTATGCGGCCTACAGCTTTGTGAGTGTGACGCATCAAAGCTGGGGCGCTCGGCTGGGCGGAGATGCAGCATTTCGCGCGCGCGTTGCCGCATGGCGAGAGGCACCGGGCTTAATCGGTGTGTTGCTGGCATCGACGCTGCCGATTGTGGCTGGGTTGCCTGCCATGGTGGCGGTGTTTTTTATGCTACTGGCTCTTGGCCTGTGGGCTTTGTCGCATGCACCGAGGCCCGCCGTGAGAACAACCAATGCGGCAGCAAGTCATGCCAAACAAGATGTGATGCGGCCTTGGCAAAATGCACGCTTTCGCGCTTTGATGTTAATTTTTGTGTTGAACGGCATTGCCAGTGCTGTGCCAGCGACTTTGGTACTGTTCTTTGTGCAAGATTTGCTGCAAGCGCCGAAGGATATGGAGGCCGTGTTTCTAGGGGTCTATTTCATCGCCGGTGCTTTGGCCATTCCACTTTGGATGCAAGCTGTCAAGCGTATCGGTTTGGCGTGGGGCTGGTTGGCCAGCATGGTGCTCTCCATTTTGGTGTTTATCTGGGCTGCGACTTTGGGCGCGGGCGATGTATGGGCTTATGCAGCGGTGTGTGCTTTGTCTGGGGTTGCGTTGGGTGCTGATTTGGCGTTTCCCAGTGCATTGCTCACCGGTGCTATTCAAGCGCAAGGTGATCAAGATCAGCATGAGGGCGCCTATTACGGCTGGTGGAACTTTGCGACCAAGCTCAACATGGCGCTTGCAGCGGGCTTAGCACTGCCCTTGCTCGACATGTTTGGCTACACACCAGGCGCGCGCAGCCCGCAAGCTTTGCACGCTTTGGTGATTGCGTATTGTGTGCTGCCGTGCGCTCTTAAATTAATAGCGTCTGGCGCATTGTTTATGGCGGCCAGAGGCCAAAAGTTCACTTAAAAGGAGTTAATGATGTCTAGACTTGCTTCACGTCGGTTTTTACTCGCAGCAACGGGTGCGGCGGCTACTTTGGCAATCACAGGCTGCGGCACGCGCCCACAGGTGGCAGATTACGCCAATGAAAAACCTGTCTTTGATCTCAAAGCCTATTTCAATGGCCGCGTTGACGGCTGGGGCATCTTCACAGATCGCGATGGCAAAGTCGCGCGGCGCTTCATCGTCACGATGAATTGCTCATGGAATGGCGAAAATGGCATTCTCGATGAAGATTTTATCTACAGCGATGGCAAAAAAGAAAAGCGCATTTGGCGCATGAAACGCATGACGGGCACTGATGGTGTCGTCCGCTACGAAGGCCGCGCGGATGATGTGGTGGGCATCGGCAATGGCGAGCAACGCGGCAACGCGTTTCGCTGGGGCTACACGCTCGCGCTACCGGTCGATGGTAAGGTTTACGAGGTGCAGTTCGACGATTGGATGTACCAAGTGGACAACCAAGTCGTGATCAACAAAGCCACCATGAGTAAATTCGGTATTACGCTTGGCGAGCTAGTCGTCACATTTTCGAAGAAAATTTAAATCTCATCGGATTCCCGTTGGCTCTCCGTGTCCATCAGATCAAACATAACAAAGCAGCCATCATGAGCCTGAACCCAAAAATCGCCAATTGGCATGGCAAACGTATTTGGCTCGTGGGCGCATCAACAGGCATTGGCCGCGCCACGGCTGAAGCGCTACATGCGCAAGGTGCCACAGTCATCGTCTCGGCGCGAAGCGCTGCGCCTCTGGCAGAGCTCGCGGCACTCTGTCCGGGCATGCAAACCATTGCGCTTGATGCCACCGATGAGGTCGCTGTGAAAGCGACGGCCGCCCAACTGATTGCGGATGGCGGAATTGATCTCATGATGTACTGCGCCGGTGTTTATCAGCCGCTCCGTGCGCAAGAGCTGAGTAGTAGCACGATGGCGCAGCATATGCAGGTTAACTATCTGGGTGCGGTGTACGTGACGGAGGCAGTGCTGCCAGCGATGCTCATCTCCAAGCGCGGGCATTTGAGCTATGTATCCAGCGTGGCAGGGTTTCGAGGTTTGCCCAAATCTTTGGCCTATGGGCCAACGAAAGCAGCCATGATCAACATGGCAGAAACGCTGTATATTGATTTGCATGATGAGGGTTTAGGCGTAAGCATCATCAATCCAGGATTCGTCGAGACGCCGCTCACTTCTCAGAATACTTTTCATATGCCAGCTCTAATTAAGCCTGCGCAAGCTGCTACTGAAATCATAGCGGGCTGGGAGACGGGTAAATTTGAAATGCATTTCCCGAAGCGCTTTACGAGCTGGCTAAAAATCATGCGCAGCATGCCGTATAGCGTGTATTTCAAGATGACACGGCAATTCACGGGGCTTTAGAAAATGCCTCACATTACATCTGATCCGCGCGTGCAGCGTATCGCAGATTTTTTTGAAACTTTGCAGCCTGCATCTGTGCAGCGAATGGATGAGCTTTATACGCAAGATGCCTATTTCAAAGATCCGTTTAACGAAGTGCGCGGGCTAGAAGAGGTGCAGCGTATATTCAGCCACATGTATGTCGCGCTCAACGCTCCGTATTTTGTGGTGACAAACACCGTGACGCAGGGCGATCAGTGTTTTGTCGTTTGGGATTTCAAATTCCGCTTCAAGCGCTTTGATACGGTGACTGTGCAAACCGTTCGTGGCTGCTCGCATTTGCAGCTTGCGCCGGATGGACGCATTGCTTTTCATCGAGATTACTGGGATGCGGCTGAAGAGTTGTATGAAAAATTGCCCTATGTTGGGTCTTTGATGCGCTGGCTCAAAAAGCGCGCTAATGCCTGAAAGAAAACAGATCATGATCAAATATTTTCAAAAGACATTTGCAGTGTTATCGCTGTGCTTCGTAGCAACAGCAACGCAAGCGGCGGATCTCAAGGTGTTGACCGCTGGCGCTTTTAAGCCAGTGCTGGTTGCTCTGCAACACGAATTTGAAAAGCAAACCGGACATCGCTTAATCATTGACAACGATACAGCGGGTGGCTTGCAAAGGCGGATTGCGGCTGGCGAGGCATTTGATGTACTTGTGGTGACGCCTGCTGTCTTGACGACGCTCGGAAGCCAAGGAAAATTATCAGAGAGCAGCGCGCAGCGCTTGGCTCGCGTGGCCATCGGCGTCGCGGTTAAAAATGGTGATCGAGCGCCAGATATTTCCACGGTGGCAAATTTTCAAGCAGCGCTGCTAGCCGCACGGGCTGTCGCCTATATCGATCCTGCAGCGGGCGGATCGAGCGGCATTTATCTCTCCAATTTGTTTGAAAAGTGGGGGCTCAAAGAGCGCATCAATGCCAAGGCTGTGCTCGTACCGGGCGGCTTGGTGGCGGAGCGGCTCTTGAACAGTCAAGCAGATTTGGCGGTGCATCAGATTAGCGAGATTTTGGCTGTTCAAGGCGTGACCTTGGTCGGGCCGCTTCCCGCAGAAATTCAAAACTACACGGTTTACAGCGGCGCAATTTCTAGCAGCAGTGCGCAAGCGATAGCAGCCAAGCAACTCATTGATGCCTTGAACAGCCCAGCAGCTGCTGCTATTCTGCAGAGCAAGGGCATGGAGCGGCCCTAAAGAATTCGTTAAACGGGCAGGGCGAGCAACTGCCCAGATTGCACGACCAGCGCGCCATCCAGCGTCACAGTGCAGTGCTTCATCGGTAGATCAAAATGCCCCAACGTGTAGCGCCCAGCGCTCTCGTTTGCACCGGTGCTGTAGAGAAAACTTCCCGCCGCGCAGCGCAGCTCAGTGCCGTTGAAATCCCGTTTGTCAAACATGGCCATGCTGTCGAACCGCCCAGCTGGATTGAGGCCGTAGCCCACATGTGAGACGGCGTAAGCCGCTTTGTGGCCATCGCGCGCCTCCCATGCGGAGAGATATTCGCGCATGAGCTGTGCATCGACGCCCGAGCCTTCAATCTTTACGATGTGATCGTTTTCAATCGTGAGCGCAATGGGCTGCTCAATGTAGCGTTTGAAGGCCAAATTCACATCGCCCGTACCAAGCACCAAACGGCCGTTGACACTGCCTGCTTTGGGAAAGGTAAGCACCAGGCCGCCGGGGAAATGCGTCATTGTGCCGGGCTTGCTGGTGCATCCCCAATTGCCGCCGCTGGGGGCGCCTTCTAAGGCGATGTGCAAATCTGTGCCCGCGCTGCTGCCCACATGCATCGTCCTTGTGCCGCGCAAACGCTTGCTATGCGCTTTCACGGTATGTTCCAACGCATCGTCAGGTAACAGACGGCAGAGGGCTTCGGGATGCTCGTTGCTGATGTAAATCACACGCGGCTGCGTGCTGCCATTCCCTTTCAAAATCGCAGGCAGCTCGGGAGCATGCATGAGGCCTTCGACGGTGCAGTCAATCACGAGATGGCAAGCTGCAAGGGCATGGATGACAGGAGCAATGCCGCCGATGGCCGTGCTCGCGCCTGTGGAACGAATGATGGGTGACGTAGGCTGAGCAAGAGCAGGTCGCGTCGGCAGCGTCAAAATGAAATGTTGCGCGCCGATGCGAGCCAGAGCATGGCGCATGGCCTCGATCAAATCTGAACGCGATTGGCTTTCGCACAAAATCGCCGCTGTCTCGTTGTTTTGCAAGGCACAGCGGCGTAGTAGCAACTCAAAGCAATCGATCCAATGGGGTTCGAGGCGGCTTGGGTTTGTCATGGTGCAGCGATGGGCATTGAAGAGAGGGCATACTACATGAAAACTTTCATCACATGGCCTCATTCAACTCTCCATCCAACTCTGCGTCGCCACTCGCGCTGCGCTCAGCGCTCGGCTTGTTTGCCACGGGCGTCACCATTATTACCACGCGTGCGCTTGACGGCAGCATGATCGGGCTCACGGCCAATTCGTTTAACTCAGTATCGCTCACGCCGCCGCTTGTGCTCTGGAGCATTGGGCAAAAGGCTGGCTCTCTGCAAGCATTTTTACAGGCCAAGCATTACGCCATCCATGTGCTGGCTGTTGAGCAGCAAGCCTTGGCTGAGCGCTTTGCAGGTAAAGCCACGGATCGGTTTGCGGGCGTGGTGATGCACGAAGGCAGAGGTGGCATCCCGCTCCTAGAAGGCTGCGCAGCCGTGTTTGAATGCGAAGCGAAGAGCCAGTATCCTGAAGGCGATCATGTGATTCTTGTCGGCGAAGTATTGGCCTGCCAACATGATGCAAGTCGCGCGCCGCTGCTGTTTCATGGCGGAAAGTTCTATACCGAGCATCCTTTATGAGCGTGCGTGCTCTGCCTCAGCGCAAAGATCATTTGGATGGGCTAGCGATTGTTTTACTCTTAGCTTGCTGCTTGTTTTGGGGCTTGCAGCAGGTGCTGGCCAAAGCCACACTCACTGAAGTACCGCCGGTGTTTCAATCGGCTTTCAGAGCGATTGGCGCGACCGTTTTGCTATCCCTGTGGTGCAAGTTGCGTGGTGTTCCACTTCTGGTGCGCGATGGATCGCTCTGGCTGGGGCTGCTAGCCGGTGCATTTTTTACCTTTGAATTTGCCTGCATTTATCTCGCGCTTAGCCATACCGGCGCATCGCGCGTGACGGTATTTCTCTATACCTCGCCTTTTTGGGTGGCTGCGCTGCTGCCGATCTTCGTTAAAGCGGAGCGCATGAATCGGCTGCAGTGGCTGGGCTTGTCTTGCGCATTCGCGGCTGTGGTGTTCGCGCTTTGGGAGAGCTTGCAGAAAGCAGGCTCTGGGCGTTTAGGGGATATCTTAGCTTTGCTCGCAGGCGCTTCTTGGGGGCTCACCACGGTGGTGATCCGCGCGACATCGTTGGCAAAAATCAGCGCGGAGCGGTTGCTGTTTTATCAACTCGCTTGTAGTGCCGTCGTTTTGCCATTGATCTCGTGGGCTATGGACGAGCGCTGGCCATCGCTCGGCGGGCTCAGCAGCTTCGCATGGATCTCGCTTTTCTTGCAAACTGCCGTGGGCGCATTCGCAAGCTATTTGCTCTGGATGTGGATGCTCACGCGCTATCCAGCAGGAAAGATGAGCGCTTTCGTTTTCCTCACGCCTGTATTTGCATTGGTGTTTGCAGCGCTCTGGCTGAGTGAACCAGTAACAGCCAATTTGGTGATCGCGATCGCGTTGGTTTGCCTCGGTATCCTGCTGGTCAACAAGCGTTGCTCTGTTTTTAAAGCGCTATAAAAAGAGTAGCGCTTTGCGCAGTAAATACGCCGGGTAAGTGCCAAAAAGGCTTAGAAATTACTCAAAGATTATGTTTTTGGCAGCAAGCCCAACCGCTCAATCGTCGCGCGCTCTTGCGAGAAGGTGCGCACGGCATAGCGCGAATATTCTGCGCTGTCCATCCAGATCACGGGCTGGTGAAATTTATCAAATACTTCGAGCACCTTCGGATCTTGGCTGACTTTGAGCAAGGCCGCTTCGAGCACCTTGATCACCGCTGAATCCATGCCTTTGGGGCCGCCAATGCCAAACGGGGAATCAGAGATCGTGTCCCAGCCGCTTTCGCGCACGGTGGGCACTTCTGGGAAGGCTTTGGTGCGCTTGCTTCCTAGCGTTGCGAGATAGCGCAGCTTGCCCGATTGCACATGCGGGAAAAATTCAGTGGTGCCGCTCATGACCGGGATTTGGTTGCCCAAAATGGCTTGCAAAATCTCGGCTGAGCCTTTGTAGGGAATGGGGTTGGTGGTGAAGCCGGCTTTTGCGGCGAATTCTTCAAAAGCCAAATGCGGCGTGGTGCCCGTGCCGGTGTGGCCGTAGTCGAGCTTGCCGGGATTAGCTTTGGCCCATGCCACCATCTCTTTGATGGTTTTGAAGGGCGCATCAGCCGTGGCGGCGATGCCGAAGGCGTAGCCCGTGACGCAGGCGATATGCGTGAGATCGTTGACCGGATGAAAAGCCATTTTTTGCATATGCGGCAGGCGATACACGCCGAGCGGCAATTGCGTAAGCGTGTAGCCATCGGGCTTGGCGTTCAGCATCGCATTTGCGCCCAGCGTGCCACCGGCTCCGGGCTTGTTGTCTACTGTGACTGTAGCGCCGCCGAGTGCTCGCCCCATCGCCTCGCCAATCGCGCGCACCGCAGCGTCAGACGCGCCGCCTGCGGGCCAAGGGCAAATCAGCGAGATCGGGCGAGAGGGGAATTTATCCTGCGCTTTTGCCCAAGGGCTCACGAGTGCAGGGGCGGCAATCAGGGCGGCGGTTCGAGCGAGAGTTTGGCGGCGAGTGAATTTGGCGTTGGGGTTCATGAGAGCGTCCTTTTCAGATGATTTTCAGCGTAACGCACATACCAATCCAAGCAATCCGGGTTTGCCATGGCATCTTTGTTCACCACTTTCTCTAGCGGCTGCCCCAGCATGAGTTTCTTGATCGGTAGCTCTTGCTTTTTACCGCTCAAAGTGCGCGGAATGGCATCAACTTGTAACGTCTCATTGGGTACGAAGCGCGGCGAGAGTTGTTTGCGGATGGCATCGTGTATTTTTTCTTTCAACGCATCATCCAGCATGAGGCCGGGGCGCAGAGCGACGAACAGTGGCATGAAGCTCGCCTTGCCCAAGTATTCCAAATCCACCACCAAGGCATCGAGCACTTCAGGTAGCGCTTCTACCGCCGAATAAATCTCACTCGTGCCCATGCGCAAGCCCGCGCGATTGATCGTCGCGTCACTTCGGCCATAGATAGTGCAGCCGCCATCCGTGCCGATTTTGAGCCAATCGCCGTGTCGCCAGACAAGGCGCTTTTCTCCTTGCGAATTGATCGTACTGTACATATCGAAATAGCTGGAGAGATAGCGCTCGTTGCCCGCATCGCCCCAAAAATACAGCGGCATGGAAGGAATCGGCTGTGTACACACCAGCTCGCCCACTTCGCCGATGACCGGTTGGCCATCTTCATTCCAAGCCTCTACCGCGCAACCGAGCAAGCGGCATTGCATTTGGCCGGGAATTTGCACTAACTCACGATGACCGCCAATGAATGCACCGCAAAAATCTGTGCCACCGGAGATGTTGCACCAGAAGATTTCCCAAGCCCGTTCGCCCAGAGCTTGACTCGTCCTGAGCTCGTCGAAGGGTCGAAGGGTGTGCTGATGGAGAGCTGCAAATTGCTCCGATCCCCAGCGCTGCACGTCTTCCGCCAACGGCGAGCCTGTGGAGCCCAGCGCACGCACTTGCCGCAGTTCATGCCCCGCTGTTTGCAATGCACCTGCGCTCACACCCGCCTTCATACAGTTAGCCCAATACGCAGCGCCCGCACCAAAAAATGTGCAGCGATGCCGCGCCACAAATCGCCAAAGAATCGTCCAATCCGGCGCATCTTTCGAGCCGGATGGCGAGCCGTCGTAAATGCAAATCGTCGTGCCAGTAGCCAGCCCTGCCATCTGCGCATTCCACATCACCCAGCCCGTGGAGCTGTACCAGTGGTAGCGCTCGCCCCAGCTGTTGGCGTGATAACTGCAGCCCACATCATTGCCCAGCGATTTCATCGCGAGCAACGTCAGCACAATACCTCCATGGCCATGCACGATGGGCTTGGGCAAGCCGGTGGTGCCACTGGAGTAAACAATCCACAGCGGATGATCAAAGGGCAGCATCTCGGGCTTGAAGGTATCAATTTCTAAGCCTTTTCGATGGGTAGCAGGCATAAAATCTGCGCACAGTGCTATTGATTTAATAGTATTTGATATTGCCCAAGGCGTGCGGAGCACGAGCAGATGGCTCACGCTCGGCAGCCCTGCGCACAGCTCCTGTACCACGCCCGAGCGGTCAAGCGCTTTGCCTGCGTAATGCACGCCATCCACAGCAATCAACACCTTTGGCGTGATCTGCTTGAAGCGATCGAGCACAGCCGGTGTGCCCATATCCGGCGCACACACGCTCCACACTGCGCCGATGCTCATCGTCGCCAAGCAAGCCACAATCGTCTCAGGAATGTTAGGCATATACGCTGCCACGCGATCCCCGCGCTGCACGCCCATCTCGCGCAACGTGATCGCTAGCGACGCCACTTGAGATTTCAATTCGGGCCAGCTGAGCTCACGAATCTCTCCCAGCTCGTTCTCGCTGACGATGGCCATCATGCCCGCTGCGTGCGAATCTGAAGCATGCCGCAACACCTGCGCCGCATAGTTCACCTGCGCACCAGGAAACCACTTGGCCTGCGGCATGCGGTCATCGGCCAATGCCGCGCTGTACGGCGTGGGTGACTCAATCTCAAAGTAATCCCAAATCGATTGCCAAAATGCATCCAGCTCCGTCACAGACCATTGCCAAAGCGCGTCATAGGTTTCAAAACGCAGGCCGCGCTCGCGAGCAAGCCAGTCTTGATACAGGCGAATTTGCGCAATATTGGGTGGGCAAGCCAGTGATGAAGGCGTTAAAGTCATGAGCAAGATATTAGCCCCTCAACCTCAGAGCGCATGCACGGAGATTCCCGATGAGCCTACCCACAGATTTCACTTCTTTGCCTGCGCACATGGCCACACCCAAGCTACAAGCCGTCATGCATCTCACCGTGCGAGTGGCTCAACCGATTGAGGCGGGAGACATCACGCATGCGCTAGGCACAGGCAAACGCCGCATCATTCCGATCATCGGTGGGCAGGTTCAAGGCGCAGCTCGCGGCCATTCGATGCAAGGCGAAATACTCGCGGGTGGCGCAGATTTCCAACTCGTCACCAGCGCGTCATCCGCCCAGCTTGATGCGCGCTACCTCATTCGCTTAAATGACGGCAGCCATATTTACGTGACCAACAGCGCTGTGCGCACCGGCAGCCAAGAAGACATCGCGGCGCTGGTGCGCGGCGAAGCTGTGCCACCTGAACGCATCTATTTCCGTTGCGCCCCCCGTTTCGAAGTCGAGCGCGCAGATCTCGCGTGGATGACACAAACGCTTTTCATCGGCACGGGTGCGAGATTTCCAGATCGGGTGGAGATGGTGTTTTATGAGGTGAAGTGAAAAGTATCAACACATTTCAAATGTGTCGATGCTTTTGAAAAAGAATGACAAGACATATGCTATGTGTCGAAATAACTCAATTTTTTCGACAATAAACGCTAGCAGAGCAGCCGCTTCAAATACTTCCCCGTATAACTCGCCTCACTCTGCGCCACCTGTTCCGGCGTGCCAACTGCAACCACTTGCCCGCCCCCCGAGCCGCCCTCAGGCCCCATGTCGATGAGCCAATCGGCGGTTTTGATCACGTCGAGGTTGTGTTCGATGATGACGATGGTGTTGCCTGCGTCTCGCAATTGATGGAGCACTTTCAAGAGCAATTCAATGTCTGCAAAGTGCAAGCCGGTGGTGGGTTCGTCCAAGATATAGAGCGTGCGGCCGGTGTCGCGTTTGCTGAGTTCGAGCGCGAGCTTGACGCGCTGGGCTTCGCCGCCGGAGAGCGTGGTGGCGCTTTGGCCGAGGCGGATGTAGCTCAATCCCACGTCGAGCAAAGTTTGCAGCTTGCGCGCAATCGTGGGCACCGTTTTAAAGAATTCGAAGGCATCGCCTACGGTGAGGTCAAGCATGGCCGCGATGTTTTTGCCTTTGTAGAGGACTTCCAAAGTCTCGCGGTTATAGCGCAAGCCTTTGCAGACATCGCAGGGCACATACACATCGGGCAAAAAGTGCATCTCCACTTTCACCACGCCATCGCCTTGGCAGGCTTCGCAGCGGCCACCGGCCACGTTAAAACTAAAGCGTCCTGCGCCGTAGCCGCGCTCTCGGGCGACGGGCATCTCAGCGAGCAATTCTCTGATCGGCGTAAAGAGTCCGGTATACGTTGCTGGGTTGGAGCGCGGCGTGCGGCCAATCGGAGATTGATCGACGTTGATCACTTTGTCGAAATGCTCCAAGCCTTCCATCTCGGCATAAGGCGTGGGCTCATCGTGGCTGCGATAGAGGCTGCGCGAGACGGCTTTGTGCAGCGTGTCGTTGACCAGCGTCGATTTGCCTGAGCCAGAGACGCCGGTGACGCAGGTCATGAGGCCAACCGGAAAGTCAACGCTCACGTTTTTCAGATTGTTGCCCGTCGCGCCAATCAATCGGAGCAGCTGGAATTTCTCGTCTACCTTGATGGTGGGCTCTTTCTTCTTGTAAGTGCGCTCGGGGTAGCGAGATTTCGCAGCGTACACGACAGGCGCTTTGATCTGAAGCGGCAGCCAAGCGTGGCGTTTGCTTGGCACAGCGATTTGCCGCCGCCCGCTCATGAATTGCCCCGTGAGCGAGTCGGGCGCTTCTTCGATTTGCTTGGCCGTGCCCTGCGCAATGATGCGCCCGCCATGAATGCCTGCGCCCGGGCCAATGTCCACCACATAATCGGCCGCGCGAATCATGTCTTCATCATGCTCCACCACGATCACGCTGTTGCCCAAATTGCGCAAATGCTTCAGTGTGCTGATGAGGCGATCATTGTCGCGCTGATGCAAGCCAATGCTCGGCTCATCGAGCACATACATCACGCCCGTCAGTCCGCTGCCGATTTGCGAGGCGAGGCGAATGCGCTGCGATTCGCCGCCCGATAAAGTCTCTGCGCTGCGCGAGAGGCTGAGATAACTCAAGCCCACATCGTTTAAGAATTTCAGTCGCGAAGCAATTTCTTTGATCACCTTGCCAGCGATCTCTGCTTTCGCGCCTGTCATCTTCAAGCTCTCAAAATAGCGCTGTGCTTCAATCAAAGTTGCGCTACCGATTTGGCTGATAGTCTTTGATTGCGATGCATCCTTTGAGTCAACCAGCCGCACATTGCGCGCTTCGCGCTTCAAGCGCGTGCCTTCGCAAGCCGTGCAAGGCTGCGTATGCCGATAGCGCGCTAAATCTTCTCGCACAAGGCTCGATTCCGTCTCCCGGTAGCGCCGCTCCATGTTGTGGATGATGCCCTCAAACGGATGCTTCTTCTTGACTTTTTTGCCCACAGACTCACCGCTTTCCATGGTGTAGTTGAAGGCAATATCTTCTTCGCCGCTGCCCTGCAAAATCACGCTCTGCACGTGCTCTGGCAACTCCTCAAACGCTTTTTCCACATCAAATTTATAGTGCTTCGCCAGCGATTCGATTAAGGCAAAGTAATAGCCATTGCGCCGATCCCAGCCTTTGATTGCGCCGCTGGCCAACGACAAAGATGGAAAGGCCACGATGCGAGATGGATCAAAAAACTCCATCATCCCAATACCGTCACACGTCTCGCAAGCGCCCATGGGCGAGTTAAAAGAAAACAATCTTGGCTCTAGCTCGCCAATGGTGAAGGCGCAGACCGGGCAAGCAAATTTTGCGTTGAACCAATGCTCACTTGTCTTCTTGCCTACTTTTGTGGCTGATTTTTCAAGTGTTTTAGCCACTTCGCCGGCGTGTTTATTGCGCAAAACGCTATCATTTTCATCATCCATATTCACGGCAATCGCTCTGCCTTCAGCCAAGCGCAGCGCTGCTTCAAAGCTTTCAGCGAGCCGCTGTTTCATCTCCGGCTTGACTTTGAGTCGATCAATCACCACATCAATATCGTGCTTCTCGGTTTTCTTCAGCTTAGGCAGTTCATTGAATTCAAACATCTGCCCGTTGATCCGAAAGCGCACATACCCTCGCGCCTGCATATCCTCAAACACATCTGCGAACTCGCCCTTCTTCTCCCGCGCAATCGGCGCCAGAATCATCACCTTTGCATCCTGCGGCCAAGCTAATACTGCATCCACCATTTGCGAAACCGTTTGCGATTGCAGCGGCAGCAAGTGATCCGGGCAATGCGGTGTGCCCGCGCGAGCAAACAGCAAGCGCAAGTAGTCGTGGATCTCGGTCACGGTGCCCACAGTCGAGCGCGGGTTGTGGCTCGTGGCCTTCTGCTCAATCGAAATCGCAGGCGACAAGCCTTCAATCACATCCACATCCGGCTTATCCATCAGCTGCAAAAACTGCCGCGCATAGGTCGACAAACTCTCCACATACCGCCGCTGCCCCTCGGCATACAGCGTGTCAAATGCCAGCGAAGATTTGCCCGAGCCCGACAAGCCCGTGATCACGACAAGTTGATTGCGCGGAATATCCAAATCCACATTTTTCAAATTGTGCGTTCGCGCCCCACGAATACTGATGTGGGTGTGCAGGGCTTGGCCGAGGTACGTGCCGTTTTGTGTGCTGTCAGCAGAGGAATTCACAGTTTTACGCTTTTCAAAGTCAACCGAACATCATAGCGCGGATGGATTTTTTGCATCGCTTGTCTCAGTGCAGCATGTATGGCATTTGTGCCATGCCTGCTCTCGCCCTTGGCGGTTTGGTTGGTTGCCACTTGGGGCATAAAAACGCCGCCTCGGTCTCGGTCATGAAAGCGCCGCTACGCTCTGCTGCATAATGCTTTTGCTACTCTTAGAAAGAGCAGCGCACTTCACCCAATTTAAGCACTGAAACATTAGGAACACACACATGGCCTCCGTCAACAAAGTCATTCTCATGGGCAACTGCGGGCGCGATCCCGAGATTCGTTATTTGCCCTCTGGCGGCGCGGTGGCCAATATCTCGATTGCCACATCCAGCAAACGCAAAGACAAAACCTCTGGCGAGACGATTGAAGATACGCAGTGGCATCGCGTGACGTTCTACGACCGCTTGGCCGAGATCGTGGGCGAGTATGTGAAAAAGGGCAATCCTGTTTATGTCGAAGGCCGCTTGAAATACGGCAAATACACCGACAAAGACGGCATTGAGCGCAACACGGTAGATGTGGTGGCCACCGAGATGCAATTGCTTGGCGCTCGCCAAGGCGCGGGCTCGCCGGATGAAGGCGGCGGCGGTGGCGGTGGTGGTTACTCCCGCGCGCCTGCTCCAGCTTCGCGCCCACCCGCAGCCCGCCCAGGTTCTATGCCTGCCAGCTCTGCGTCTTCCGGTGCAGCGCCCAAAGCCAAGGCAGGCACTGGCTTTGACGACATGGATGACGATATTCCGTTTTGATCTTTTGGTTTCACTGTTGGTCATATTTTGGGAACACGGAGAGCACGGAAGTTGCACGAAAGACACCAAAAAAGAGAGATGCTTTTTCCGTGCTTTTCGTGAAATATTTGTGACTTCCGTGTTCTTTATGTTTGAGCACAATAAGCCTTGAATACCCGCCTAGTCCTTTATCTCGATCTGATTCGTTGGAATCGCCCGGCTGGCTGGCTGCTGCTGCTGTGGCCGACGCTCTCTGCTTTATGGATTGCAGCCGGCGGCTTCCCAGGATGGCATTTGATCATCGTGTTTACTTTAGGCACGATCCTTATGCGTAGCGCTGGCTGTTGTGTCAACGATGTTGCCGACGCAGATTTTGACAAGCATGTGAAGCGCACCGCTGGGCGACCTGTCACCAGTGGCAAAGTAAGCAAAAAAGAAGCGCTACTGCTTGGCGCTTGCCTATCTCTGCTGGCTTTCGGCTTCGTGCTCACCACGAATTTGCTCACGGTGCTGTATTCGTTTGCCGCGCTAGCGATCACGCTCGCGTATCCCTTCGCCAAGCGCTTCGTTGCGATGCCGCAAGCCGTGCTCGGCGTCGCATTCAGCTTCGGGATTCCGATGGCCTTCGCTGCAGTATCGGGCGGCAACTCGCTAAACGAGTTGCAAGGCGGTGTATCCAAACTCGCTTGGATTTTGCTGCTTGGTAATCTCTTCTGGGTGCTTGCCTACGACACGGAATACGCCATGGTGGATCGGGATGATGATCTGCGCATCGGCATGAAAACATCGGCCATCACGCTCGGGCGCTTTGATGTAGCCGCTATCATGCTTTTTTATGGTGTTTATATGCTTTTTTGGCTGATAGCCGGCATAGAATCTGCGCAAAATGCTATCAAATTAGTAGTATTGATCAGCATGAGTGGGCAAATCTTTTGGCATTGGCAGCTCATCCGCACGCGCTCGCGCGAGGGCTGTTTCAAAGCGTTTCGACTCAATCACTGGCTCGGTTTGACGCTGTTTATCGGCATCGTTGCAGCCAGCTTGGTCAAGTAACCGCCCAAAGAAGCGCCAAAAAACGCCAGGAGGCCCCGGTGACTTTAGCTAAACGTAGTAGGCCGTGCGTGTCATCAGCTTAGAGATCGCTCGCATCGCTTGCTTGGCGGGCTCGGGCAGTTCGACAGCTCCCGCCTCTTGCGCCTCATGTGCATGCGCTATTTCGTCTTGCTGCATCACGGCAAGCACGGCGCGCGAGGCATGATCCGCGCTTGGCAAGCCACCAACGGAGGGCGCAGCTAGGTGCGATTCCAAATGCGCCTCTACCTGCCGCTCTGTCTCCACCATAAAGCCCAGGCTGACGTGCTCGCCAAAGCGAGAGGCCAGCAGCCCCATTCCAAATGCGCCCGCATACCACAGCGGATTGAGCAGCGATGCCCGAGCGCCCAGCGCCTTCAAGCGTTCAGCCGTCCAAGCCAAATGATCGCCTTCCTCTTGCCCAGCCTTGATAAATTGTGCGCGGAGCGCTTCATCTTTAGTAGCAAGCGCCTGCCCCGCATACAAAGCCTGTGCGCAGACTTCGCCAACATGATTGATCCTCATCAGCGCCCCAGCATGCGCACGCTCCCGAGCATCCATCGCATCAGGCTGGCCGCTGGTGTCAAACGTATCCAGCACGATAGGCGCAGCGCGGTTAGCCACAGGCTCAGCGAGCAAGGTGCGCAACGCGCGGTCTGCCGTTTGGATCAAAGCATCTGGCCAATTTAAGCGCACGTCTGTTGGTTTCATGTTTAAAATTGTCGCATTAGGGGATGTAAAAGGTTACGGATAGCGCACATAACCACGCCAGAGCCTGCGCTTTCGCCACAATGCACGCGGCTTCGAACTAGGATGTTCCCTGATACAAAATTGAATAATAAAGTATTCATTTTCAATATCGCGTCGTAAACCTACCACAAGCTGTTGCCTGTGCGCAACGAGTAGGTCGTGTTCAGGGTAAAAATTGGCGTGTTTCTTTGCTTGGCTGCCGTCGTTCGTGTCCAATAGAGCCAACTTCCCGAAACGGAGGTTGGCCCGGGACTCTGGAAGTTTGCGATAAGCAAACTTGCAACCGAAGCCCTATGTTTAACCTTGGAGAATTCTCAATGAAAAAGACTCTCGTAGCACTGGCAGCCTTTGCTGCAACAGCAGCTTTCGCGCAATCCAGCGTGACCATTTCCGGCGTCGCTGACGTTGGTATCACCTATGACAGCACCGCAACTGGCGCCAACGGCACCGGCAATGGCGGCGGCGGCAAGCTGCAACTCGGTACAGGTAACAACAACCGTATTTTGTTCACTGGCGTGGAAGATTTGGGCGGCGGCATGGCCACCACCTTCGCATTCCAACTCCGTTTGGATCCAACCCGTGGCACTAACGAGCGCGGCGCGAACTCCACCGGCAACCAAACCAACGCTCCGTTTGTTGCACCAGCAACAAACGCAAACCAGTTCACATCACGTCCACTGTTCCAAGGCGAGACCACTGTTGGTCTGCGCGGCGGTTTCGGCCATCTGAAATTGGGTCGCTGGTTGACAGCGGTTCAGTTGCCTAACGGCGGCATGATAGATCCATGGGGCGTGACAACTGTTGGTGGCAACATTTACGCTCGCGGCTTCGCATCCGACTACATCCAAGGCGGCGAAGGCCGTGTTGGTAATGCATTGTTCTACAGCTCACCTAACCTGTCTGGTTTCGGCGTGAATGCTTCCTACGGCTTTGACAAAGGCCCGTCAGGCAAGCAACACCAAGCTATTGCTGGTACATATAACAACGGCCCAATCCAAGCAATGCTTGGTATGGAGCGTAACCGTTTCGGCGACAAGCTGACGCAGTTGGGCGGTAACTACAACCTCGGCGTTGCTCGTGTCTATTTGGGTTATGGCAAGATCGATGGCGGAACAGCTGCTGACCGTTTAGGCGCAGCCTATCTCTCCACCGCTTCTGGCCCACAAGTCGCTGCTGATGGTTCTATCAAGAACCTCTCCTTGGGCGTGAACGTGCCAGTTGGTGCTGCTACTGTCCGCGCTGGTTTCAGCCGCTGGAATGGTACAGGCGCTGCTGGTCAATTGAAAGAGAACAAGTTTGGTTTGGGCGTGAACTACGCATTGTCCAAGCGTACCTTCATCTATTCTGATGTCGCAAGCACCTCACGCAAAAACGCTGCTCTCAGCGCTCAGCGTCAGTTCGACTTGGGTATCGGTCACTCCTTCTAATTTGATGCGGATCTAGCATCCGTTGAAAATTAAACAGGCTTAAAGCCATTCAGAGAAATCTGAGTGGCTTTTTTATTTTTAAGTCACAACGCAGAACTGCGCGCGAGACGAATCGGCTGTGCTTTCGTTGAAAGCAACCCAAATCGGGGTAAATCCTCGAACATCTGGCGCGATATTTGCTGCATCATTCAGTGTCTCGAATAAAGCCCGCTTCGGGCGCGAAAGTAAGCTCATGAACCTTAAACTATCTCTCATTTCGACGAGCATCGCAGCTAGTGTGATGCTGTCTGGCATGGTCAATTCGGCTGTAGCCAAAACCTTCAAATGGACAAGCGCGAGCGATATTCCGACGCTGGATATTCATTCACAGAATAACGCGTTGGCCAATGGCGTGCATGCGGCTATTTATGAATCGTTGGTGTACTACAACAGCAAGACGTTTCAACCCGAGCCGATTTTGGCGACGGCTTGGAAACTGGTCAATCCTAAGCAAATGCGCATCACGCTGCGCCAAGGCGTTAAATTTGCGGATGGCAGCGCATTTACTGTAGACGATGCGGTGTTTTCTTTGCAGCGTGCGATGGCCAAATCGTCTAACTTTGGTCCTTACGTTTCTGGCTTTGATCGCATAGAAAAAGTTGACGGCACAACGCTCGATATTCACCTCAAAGGCCCCAATCCAGTGTTGATCAACCAACTCACCGAGTTGCGCATGATGAGCAAAGCTTGGGCGGAAAAAAATAAATCGGTCGATCCCAAAGACATCCGCACCAAAGATGAGAGCTTCGCGCACCGCAATGCGATGGGCACTGGTCCTTATATGGTCAAAGAGTGGATGCCCGATCAGAAACTGGTGATGGTAAAAAATCCCAACTGGTGGGGTTGGAATGCGAAGACAACGACAACCAACGTGACCGAGATTGTCTACACCCCCATCAAATCCGAAGCCACGCGAGGCGCAGCTTTGCTCTCCGGCGAGGTGGATTTTTCGCTCGATCCCAGCCCGCAAGATTTGCCTCGGCTGCGCGAAGCATCATCTTTGAAGGTGGTGGACGGGGCAGAGGCCCGCACGATTTTCTTAGGGATGGATCAATTCCGCGCTGAGCTGCCTGGCTCTAACGTGAAGGGCAAAAACCCTCTCAAGGATGTGCGTGTGCGCAAAGCGCTTTACCAAGCCATCGACATCAATGCGATTCATAAAGTGACGATGCGCAACATGGCCGCGCCCACAGGCACCATGATTGCATCTCAGGTGAACGGCTGGACAAAAGCCCTTGACGCGAGACATCCGTTCAATATTGATGCTGCTAAGAAACTGCTGGAAGAGGCGGGCTACAAAGACGGCTTTGAAGTGGATTTTGCCTGCCCAAACAACCGCTACATCAACGACGAGAGAATCTGCCAAGCCGTTACAGTGATGTGGTCAAAGATTGGCGTGAACGCTAAGCTGCGGACACAGCCTTTGGTAACGTACTTCCCGATGATTCAGCGCTATGAGGCCAGCATTTATATGCTTGGCTGGGGTGTGCCTACCTTTGATGCGCTTTACAGCTTGCAATCTTTGCACCGCACGGTGGGCGTGGGCGGCGATGGCAACTACAACGTGGGGCGTTATTCCAACCCCCAGATGGATGGCTTGATCGAGCGTATCAAGGTCGAGACAGAGCCAACATTGCGGCGTGATCTGATTGGCAAAGCTTTGAAGCTATCTCACGAAGATGTAGCCTACCTTCCTCTTCACAACCAAATCATCCCTTGGGCGATGAAGAAGAATATTGATGTGGTGCATCGTGCAGACAACCGCATCGATTGGCGCTTGGTCAAGGTTAACTGATTCGCGTTGATTTGTTGTCTCCCAAAAGCCCGCTTGATTCGTCAAACGGGCTTTTTTCATGGCGTTTGTGGACGGCTCAAATGCACAAGCATCGTAAAGCTCTGTAAACCTTGCCAACGATGTTGCGCAATCAGGCGTTGAGTTGATCACAGGAGTATCGCGATGAAAACAACATGGATAGCGGCCTGCCAGCAGGTTGGCAGCACCGCTTTACTCAGCATCTGCGCGGCCAGTAGCTTTGCGCAGGCATTGCCAGACACCAGCCCTGCGGCCATTTGGCGAGCCACCTCTCGCCTGGGGTATGGCCCCACGCCCGCGCTCGTGCAATCCGCGCAGGCCGGCAGCAAAGCATGGAGCTTGGCACAACTCGACGCCGCCCGCGCAAGCAGCCAACGCGCAGCCTTTGTGCCTCCTGTTTTACAGGTGCTTGCAGCCAGCCAGCAGCAAGTCAGTGCGCGTTATCATGAAGAACGTGAAACACGCAGAGACACTCGCACAGCTCTGGACAATCGTGCGGCCTTGCAAAAGGCAACCTCTCCGATTCAAGCGGGAGTGGCGATGAATTCAAGTGATGCATCCACCATATCACTCGCTGCACCCAGTTTAGGCAACGATCCGACAAACTACTCGCGCGACATTCAGCTTGCCGCCGGCGCTTGGCGCTTAGCTTCTTGCAGCAATCCCGAGATGGAAAATCCGCTGCTCTCGCGCATGACGGAATTTTGGTTCAACCATTTCAATGTGTTTGTAGGTAAAGGGACGGTTCGACCCTATGTCGGCAATTATTTGCTGACTGCGATTCGCCCGCATGCTTTGGGCAAGTTTGAAGATTTGCTGCTAGCTACCGCGCAGCATCCAGCGATGCTGATGTATCTCGATCAAGCGCAGAGCTCAGTGCGCGGCTTGAACGAGAACTATGCGCGTGAACTGATGGAGCTGCATACTTTGGGTGTTAACGGCGGCTACACGCAGGCCGATGTGCGCGAGCTCGCTCGCATCCTCACCGGGTGGAGCGTGGACATACAAAATGGCCAAGGCTTTGTGTTTCGCCCGCGCGCGCATGAAGAAGGCGCTAAGACGGTGATGGGGCGCACATTCAACGAAAGCGGGCAAGCACAAGGCATCGCGGCGATTAAGTTTTTAGCATCACATCCAGCAACCGCGCAGCGTATCGCTGCGCGGTTAGCTACGTTTTTTGTAGCAGATAAGCCCGACAAGGCATTCACAGACCGCCTCGCCCGCACCTTCACGCAAACCGGTGGCGATCTCCATGCGGTCATGAAAAGTTTGATCGAATCGCCAGAGTTTTGGGAGAGCGGCAACACGCTTTTCAAGACACCGATGGATTTTGCTTGCTCCTGTCTTGCCGCTGCGGGCGCAGTGAAAGAGGATTCAAGCCGCAATCAAAATCTGCGCCAAGCCACAGGATTTTTGGCACTTGCTGGCCAGCCGCTGCATGGCTGGCAAACGCCGGATGGCTACAAGACAGATGCGACCACTTGGCTCGCCCCCGAAGCGCTCACGCGCCGCGCCGATTACGCTTTCGGTATCGCAGGCCGCGTTGACGAGCCTACGTTTTTGCAAAACTTTTATAGCAACGCAACACGAGAGCGCATTGCAAAAGAAACCGCCATCAACATGCGCATCGGTCTGCTGCTAGCCGCACCAGAATTCATGAGCAAATGAGGAGACACAAATGACAAGCTTTCATTCGCTAGGCCATTCACCACTCAATCGCCGCAGCTTGATCGCGCAAGCCATGGCGCTTGGCGCAAGCGGCTTGATGAGTGGGCAAGTGTTGGCCCAGCGCGCACCGAGCGGCTCGCCAGCAGGCGCGTTGAATCAAGGCCGGATGGTGGTTGTCTTCCTGCGCGGCGCGTATGACGGGCTCTCAGCGCTTGTGCCCTATGCGGATAAAAATTACTACGCCATGCGTCCGAATATCGCCATCGCCGCGCCCGATGGCTCGCGCGAGACGGCGCTCAGACTCGATGATCGTTTTGCCATGCATCCCGCACTCTCGCCCCTCATGCCGCTGTGGAATGAGGGCTCACTCGGCGTGATTGCCAGCGCTGGCTTGGCTACGCCGAATCGCTCGCATTTTGATGCGCAGTATTTGATGGAGATTGGTTTGCAAGAGAAGAGCAGCACGCCGATGGGCTGGCTCAACAAGCTCTCAGCCAGCAGCGCAGGCTCAGCACTTGGCGTGGGCGAGGCCAATCCGGCGATTCTCTCAGGCCAAGCCGCTGTCAAGCTGATCCCGCGTGGGGATGCCGCTGCGCGCACCGGCGTGTTGGCCAACGAGAAACAACGCAGCGCCTTGATGGATTTGTATGCGGGCAATGACACGGTCAGCGAAGCATTTCGCCAAGGCGCGGGCAGCCGTATGCAGACCTCGCAAGAGCTCATCAATGAGCGCAATATGCGCACCGCGAATGCCAACGCCAATGCGGAAATAGACGGGATGGCCAATACAAACAATCGGCGCATGCTTGACAAACATGGCACGCCGCAAACCACTGCGGCACAAGCGGCACAAATGCAAGCTGCCAGCAATGGCGCGGCAGACCCTGTCGGCCTCGCTCTTGATGCTCAACACCTCGCCACGCTTATGCGCAACGATCCCAAACTGCGCCTTGGCTTCCTATCCGCCGGCGGCTGGGATACGCATGCCAATCAGGGCAATGCGGTGGGTGGCTTGGCCAATAATTTAGGCAATCTCGCACGCGGTCTGGCGCAATTGCGTAGCGAATTCGATCAAAGTGGCGATCTCATCATCGTCATGAGCGAATTTGGCCGCACGAGCGCAGAAAACGGCACAAAGGGCACCGATCACGGCTTTGGCAACGCGCTCTGGCTGATCGGCAACCGTGTGCAAGGCGGCAAAGTGCATGGACTGTGGACGGGGCTTGCTCGTGGCAACTTAAACGACAACCGCGATCTGCCTGCACATCACGATTACCGCGCCGTACTCGCGCAGGCTCTGCGCAGCACGTTTGCATTGCCTGATTCCCAGTTGCAAACGCTGCTGCCCGGTAGCAATTGGGATCAGCGCCTAGATGGATTATTTCGTAAAACTTAAAGCGTTTTTGGCAGTTCGCCGGCGTATTTATTGCGTAAAGTGCTATTCTTTTTGCAGTAACCTGTAGACTTCTATTTGCGTCGCAGCGTCTGAATACGACCGCCACAGACCACAGGCCTGCAAATGCGGCGAGGAGCAGCAGACTGTCCCCGCCTTGATAGCATAGTCAAGCGATTGTTGAAACAATGCAAAGCATGTCTACTCTCTACCTCGTGCGCCACGGCCAAGCCAGTTTTGGTGCGGCTGATTATGACAATTTGAGCGATCTCGGCGCGCAACAATCCGCTGTGCTTGGTCTGTATCTCAAAGCAAAGAATATTTCTTTTGATGCCGCTTACATCGGCACGCTTCGCCGACATGCACAGACGTACGCGGGAATTGCACAAGGCTTGGGATTGAGCGAGCAAGCGCGCGCTAGGCCTGGACTTAACGAATACGACAGCAATGCCGTCGTGCAGGCCATTCATCCCGAACCTTTATCGCAAGAGAATTCACCAGAGAACTATCGCAAACATTTCCGCTTGCTGCGCGATGGGCTGTCTGCTTGGATGGCGGGCACAGCATCGCCGCTTGGCATGCCGGCGTATCCCGATTTCGTCAAAGGCATCACCGATGTGCTCGATGAAGTGCGCGCGGAGTTTGGTGCCAAAGAGGATGCGCGCATTTTGATTTGCTCCAGCGGCGGCCCGATCAGCACAGCCGTGGGCCACGTCTTAGGCACATCGCCTCAAGCCACGATTGAGCTCAATCTACGCATTCGCAACAGCAGCGTCACTGAATTCGCGTTTACGCCGAAGCGCCATATGCTGGTGACTTACAACACCTTGCCGCATCTTGAGGACAAGCCTGATTGGGTCACATACGCCTGAGCAATTAGCGCTCAGTCTGCACCGGTGCTGTACGGTTTGTCACACTAGCCACGCATTTGTCATATAAATTTCATCGTTATGTCGTATGGTTCATAGATCTTTATTTTGGTAGAAGACACATGACAACCCATTCTGCAATGAAAAATATTTTGATCGGCCTCGTGGCGATTTCTTTGCTGGCAGCTTGCGCCAGCAAACCCAGCCCCGCACCCGGCCAGTACCCCACACTGAACGGCCAAGCGCCCTTGGTGATCGGTCATCGCGGGGCGAGCGGTTATTTGCCTGAGCACACGCTAGAGGCTTACAAACTCGCTATTGAACAAGGCGCAGATTTCATCGAGCCAGATTTGGTGGCCACGCGCGATGGTATTTTGATTGCACGCCACGAGCCCAACATCACCAACACCACCGATGTTTCCACACGCCCTGAGTTTGCTGCACGTAAAAACAAGCGCAAGGTAGATGGTGCAGATGAGGAGGGTTGGTTTGCGTCCGACTTTACACTGGCAGAAATCAAAACTTTACGCGCGAAACAACCCGTTGCTGAGCGCGATCAAAGCCACAACGGCAAATTCAGCATCCCCACATTGGACGAGATCATTGCTCTGACCAAAGAGCAAAGCGCCAAAACGGGTCGACAAATTGGCATCTATCCTGAGACCAAACACCCCACCTATCACAACGATCTCAAGCTCAACTTAGAAGATCGTTTGCTAGAAATTCTGGCCAAACATAGCTACACGCAGAAATCTTCTCCTGTGATCATTCAATCCTTTGAAGTGGCAAATTTGAAGTATTTGCGCAGCAAAACGCAGGTGCGCTTGGCGCAATTGATTGATGCGGATGATGTTAAGCCCGATGGCAGTATGGATTTGGCCGCACCTTTCGACAAGCCTTATGACTTTGCAGTGCTTAAAGATCCGCGCACCTTTGCTAGCCTGCTCACACCTGCGGGCCTGGCCGAGATCAAAACCTATGCGGATGGCATTGGCCCTTGGAAGCCGTATTTAATGTCTGCACGGCAGGTGGATCGCAATGCTGACGGGAAAATGGATGATCTGAATGGCGATGGCAAGATGGATGAGCGTGATCGCGTATTGATGCAGCCCAGCGCCGTGGTGCGCGATGCGCATGCTGCTGGATTGTTTGTACATGCATTCACTTTCCGTAACGAGCCTCGCCGCCTTGCGTCTGACTATGCCGGTGATCCGAAGGCGGAATATGAAATGTTTTACAAGCTCGGTGTGGACGGTGTGTTTAGCGATTTTCCGGACACTGCAGTGGCAGCTCGCAAGGCACGTTGATGCTATCGCCGGCGTGTGGCTAGCCTTGCCACACGCCGTAGCCTTTGGCTTGGAGCCGAATCGCCAATTCGACCTCGATTTTCTTCGCCGTCACATGCGGCATCGGGTTGAGGTGTTCGTAGAGTTCGGGCATTAAGTGCAATCCGAAATCGGTGACGAATTTGTTGGCTTGAATGCCGGCTTTGTGTTTGTCAAACCGCGTATCGGGATCGAGCCCCGTCATGCCGACATACACGAAGGGCTGGCCCATCACGTAATCGGGGTTGCAGCGACGAAATTTCCCGCTGTTCCACACACGATCATCAAGTGCGATCACATAAACGTGAGACTGGCCGCGCGGCATACTGTGCGCTATCAATGTTTTGTTTACGCGTTGCTTGTGCCGGCTTCGCCTCGTAGGCGCAGCGCGATCTCATACAGCGCATTGCGTGGCTCGCCTGTAATGTCCGCAGCTATTCTGACGGCGGTTTTGGTAGGTAGCTCAGGCAGCAGCAGTTTTAAGATGCGTTCACCTTCTCCTGCGATAGATTCAGAGGCTGCTTGCGGATGAATCGCCAAAGCAAATTCGCCGATGCAGCGATGCTTGTCTTGTGCGAGCCATGCAGCAAAAGTATTTGAAGGCATCGTGGCGAGCTGCTCAAATTGTTTGGTCAGCTCGCGGCCCACGGTGATAGGGCGCGCTCCCAATGCCGAAAGAGCTGTCGCTAGGGCTTCAATGCGATGCGGTGCTTCCAGCAACACAATGGCACGCGGCTCTGTGCTCAAGCGCTGAATCTGCGCTTCTCTCTCTTTGGCTTTGGACGATAAGAAGCCTTCAAAAACAAAACCACCTGCATCGCCAACAAGCCCCGCTGCGCTGATCAGCGCCGTGATGCTGCTCGCGCCGGGCAGCGGCATCACGCGATAGCCTGCTGTATGCACAGCCGCAGCTAGGCGCGCACCGGGATCGCTCACAGCGGGCGTGCCCGCATCGCTGACGTAGGCCACGCGTTCACCAGCCTGCAGCTTGGCAATAACGCCTGCAGCCGCTTCGCGCTCGTTATGCTCATGCAGCGCCAGCAGTGGTTTTTGGATGCCATAAATGCCCAGCATGCCTTGCGTGTGACGCGTGTCTTCGCAGGCTACTTTGTCGACCATCCCCAACACATACAAAGCGCGCAGCGAAATATCAGCGAGATTGCCAATCGGTGTGGCAATCATGTACAGCGTGCTTGCTGGATACAGCTGCGCACCAGCTGCAGAATGCGCAGCGGCCAAGGCGGGGGAAAAATCGGCTTTCAAGGTCTGCTTTCGCGGCACAATCACCACATGGAATTATTCAAGAGCATAGCGGCAAAAGGGATGACAACAGCCGCCGCTGCCTCGTCTGCTTTTCCTGCACGATTGACCACGAAAGCTGTGGGAGACAGCGGCGAAGAACTGGCATTGCGCTTCCTGCTCAAAAATGGTTTGCAGCTCATTGCGCGCAATTTCAAAACGCCGGGACGCGGCGGCGGCGAGGTAGATCTGATCATGCGCGCAGCCGATAGCACGCTGGTCTTCGTGGAAGTGCGCCAGCGCAAGAGCGCAAGCCATGGCGGCGCAGCGGCCAGTATCGGCACACAGAAGAAGCGGCGCATTATCTATGCCGCGCAGCATTACATCAGCCATCTTGTGCGCATGCCGCCTTGCCGCTTTGATGTGATCGCGCTCCATGGCGAGGGCGCAGAGGCGAAGATAGACTGGCTGGTCGCAGCTTTTGATGCATCCTGATGCAAATATGGCGTAAAAATCTCAGTTTGCACCCACAAATACAAGAAACTCTGCTATCAATTTAGTATCATTGCGGCAAGACCAATTGCCTACCATGCTCGAACAACGCATTGAAAAAAATTTCATCGACAGCGCCGACTTAACCTACCAAGCTGCACTGGTGTTAGGCAAACCGATCGCACAGGCCACCGAAGCGCTGCTCGCCTGCGTCACCAATGGTGGCAAGGTGCTGATCTGTGGCAATGGCGGTTCGGCTGCGCAGGCGCAGCACTTTGCCGCTGCGTTCGTTGGGTGCTATGAGCGCGAGCGCCCTGAACTTGCCGCGATTGCTTTGACGAGCGACAGCGCCATCTTCAATGCGATGAGCCATGACAATGGGTTCGAGCTGATTTTTGCGAGGCAACTGCGCGCCCTCGGTACGGGGGGCGATGTGCTCGTGGCACTCTCGGCCAGCGGTAATTGCGCCAATGTGATCAAAGCCATCGAAGTGGCGCAAGAGCGCGAGATGATCGTGATCGCGCTCACGGGAAGTCAAGACGGGAAAATAGGCGGCAAGATCGGTGCGATGCTATCTGAGACGGATGTGCATATTTGTGTGCCGCATGCTCGCGCATCGCGGATTCAAGAGGTTCATCTGCTCGCGCTGCATTGCTTGTGCGACGGAGTAGATGCCATGTTGTTGGGTGATCAGGAGAATTGATGAACACTATGAATTTAATAGCACGTCGCGCAGTATTAATGCCGGCTACTGCTCTAGTAGGATCATATTTATTGGCCGGCTGTGTACCTTTGGTGATAGGTGGCGCAGTCGTGGGTGGCACGCTTGTTGCCACAGATCGTCGAACTTCCGGCGCGCAGTTGGAAGATGAGGGCATTGAGTTGCGCAGCACCAACCGCTTGCGTGAAGCTTTCATCGAACGGGTGCATATCAATGCCAACAGCTACAACCGCCAAGTGTTGCTGACAGGCGAAGTACCCACAGAAGCCGATAAAGTGCGGGCGCAAGAGATCGTGAGTCGCGTGGAAAATGTACGCAGCATCGTCAATGAACTCGCCGTCTTGGGCAACACATCCCTGACTTCGCGCTCCTCCGATTCGCTCGTCACGGGCCGCGTGAAAGCAGGCTTTGTGGACGCGAAAGATTTATATGCCAACGCCTTTAAAGTCGTCACCGAGCGCGGCACGACATATCTGATGGGCCGCGTCTCTCAGCGAGAAGCCAACCGCGCTACTGATATCGCCCGTACCACGCCCGGCGTACAACGCGTCGTGCGCGTGCTGGAGATCATCAGCGAAGAAGAGTTGCAGCGCGCGCTCCCGCAACCCGCTAAGCCAAGCACTTCTGCGCCCACGAATCCCTCCAATTAACTGGCCTGAGCTATTGGCAAGGCGTCTTTAAGAACGCGCAAGACACACAAGATACCTTCTCGGTTTTTTCTGTGACTTCCGTGCAAATCTCCGTGATTTCCGTGTTCTTCTGTTTGAATGAGTCGACCACTCATTTCGTACCTGACATGTAACTCAATCACAGGCACAATGTAATTTGATTACTTCGCAGTGACTAGAAAGTTTGGAGACAATATGAAAGAACGCATTCCCACGCACGCTACAAAAATCGTAGCGACCATTGGTCCGGCATCATCGACAGTTGAAATACTGGAGGCCATGATTCGCGCTAAGGTGAGTGTAGTTCGGCTCAATTTCAGCCACGGCACAGCGCAAGATCATATTGACAGAGCGCATATGGTGCGCGAAGCCTCGCGTCGCGCAGGCCGTGTGGTCGCAATCATGGCCGATTTGCAAGGGCCGAAGATTCGTGTGGGAAAATTTGCGAACAGCAAAGTACAGCTGCAAAACGGAGCGGCTTTTGTACTCGATGGAGATCGCACGGAGTTGGGCGATGTGACTGCAGTAGGCTTGGATTACAAAGAGCTGCCGCGCGAAGTCAAAAAAGGTGATGTGCTCTTGCTCAACGATGGCCTGATCGTGTTGGACGTGACAGCGATCAAAGGTGAAGCGGTGCATACCGTGGTGCGCCTCGGTGGCGAGTTGTCCAACAACAAAGGCATCAACAAACAAGGCGGCGGCTTGACAGCGCCCGCGCTGACCGCGAAAGACATGGAAGACATCCGCACCGCGATGAGCTTTCAGGCCGATTATGTGGCGGTGAGTTTCCCGAAGAATGCGACCGATATGGAGATGGCTAGGCAGTTGTGCAATGTGGCTGGCGCGGAGTTCAAACACAAACCTGGCCTCATTGCGAAGATCGAGCGGGCAGAAGCGATTCCGCACTTGGAGGCGATCTTGCGCGCGAGTGATGGCATCATGGTCGCGCGCGGTGATCTGGCAGTCGAAGTGGGCAACGCCGCTGTGCCCGCGCTGCAAAAGCGCATGATCAAAATGGCGCGCGAGATGGACAAAGTGGTCATCACCGCCACGCAAATGATGGAAAGCATGATCACCAACCCCGTGCCCACGCGCGCCGAGGTCAGCGATGTGGCCAATGCTGTGCTCGATGGCACAGACGCCGTGATGCTCTCCGCCGAGACGGCTTCCGGAAAATTCCCACTGGAGACGGTGCAGGAGATGAGCCGCGTGTGTGAAGCGGCGGAAGCGGCGGAAGACGTCAAACTTGATGCAGACTTTACCGGCAAGACCTTTGATCGCATCGATCAATCGATTGCGATGGGCGCATTGTTTACCGCGCATCATCTCGGCGCAAAAGCCATCGTCGCGTTAACCGACAGCGGCTCCACGCCACTGTGGATGAGCCGTGCGCGGATTCATATTCCGATTTATGCGCTCACACCAAAGATCAGCACGCAACGCAAAATGGCGCTGTATCGCAATGTGAGGCCGCTCTTTATGGAAACTGTCGTCGACAAAGACAGCGCGTTAGCCGCAGCAGAAGCGCATTTGAAAGCGCGCGGTATCGTGAAAACCGGCGATGTGTATGCAATCACCTGTGGCGAGCCCATGGGCGCGCCGGGCGGCACGAACATGCTGAAGATTTGTAGCGCGAGTTGAGTCCTTAGGTCTCGCTCTGCGTCTTTTCTGAGCCCGCCATCGCCACGGCACACCCACCTCCGCAAATGTCCCCCAGCGGGGTTTTGGTGTTGCATCGCTTCGGTGAGAAGCTTGCCCCGCCTCCTCCTTTATTTTGCTGCGATGGATGCGCCGCGCCGATGGCTGCGAACGTATCTGTTAACTCTCTAGCAACGTAGCTCAAACGAAATAGCGTTTTCGTTGAATACTGATTTGCTCGCAAGATCGCGCTACCTGTGCGTTTTGCGGAGGTAAAGGGGGAGGCGGCGAAAAATACTTACCGGAGAGAAACAAAGCTCAACGCCGCCGGAGGACACGTAGCAAAACGCACAGGTAGCGCGATCCACCGCCCACGCAAAAAAAAGCAACATCAGAAAACAAAAAAGCGACCCGAAGATCGCTTTTTTGCAGTGAATCAATGGTTTATTGTTGCTGCTGCGCTGCCTGCTCAAACGGCAAAGTCATGTTGCGTAGATCGCGCTTGGTTTCCACTAAAACAAGCGGGCCAGCATCGATCACGACCGCTGGAGGACGTTCGCGCGGGATGTGGATTGCCTTGGGCTCAGCGGCGATTTGCGCTTTGACGGCTGCAATGCTTGCTGGGTTGGAGTTGATCCATTGCAAGCCAGCGCCGGAAGCCACGGCATCCATATCGCTGACAGGTAGAGCGAAGCTGCCGATTGTTGGCATGCCTGCTTTCGTGCCGGACTGGGCAGCGGGCTGCGCAGTGGATGCGGCCAAAGCGACTGGAGCAGACATAGGGGCTGCCGCAGACTTTAAGCTACGCGCAGGAGCAAGCTGCTCATTCGCTACAAATTCAGTAGCGCTTTGCGCAGACTCTATGCCGGCTACAGGTTGATTTGGCTCAAAAAACTCAGCTGAAGTGGTCTCTTGCCCTGTGCGGTTACCGCGTTCGGCGCTCTCGCCGCCACGGTCGTTGCCACGCTCTCTGCGATCACGGCCGTAGCGGTCACGTGAACGACGCTCGCGTTGTTCGCCCGCGTCTTCGGTGCGCTCGCCTTGCGAGGTCTGCTCGCCGTTTGCAGTTTGTGCCGCAGCGCTGTCGCCCGACATGGCAAGCGCAGCACCTGCTGCTGCGACTAGGCCGCCAGCCACTGCAGCACCAGCGTTCACGCCTTCCGTTGCTGGAACGCGCAAGTCTGGGCGATCTGCGCGATCAGTGCGATTGCGGCCTCCGCGCTCTCGGCGAGCGCGTGGTTCGCGTGGCTCGCTGCTCTCGTTTTGCATGCCATTTTGCTCATTAGCATGCATAGAATCTGCGTTAGATGATCCGTTTTCAATAGCATCTTGACGCAGAGCACGGTCTGCGCGCTCGCCACGACCTCTGCCACCTCGCTCACTGCGACCGCCCTCGCGCGGTTCGCGACCTTCCACACCCGCACGCTCAGAGTGCTCTGCTCGTTCGCCTTGACGATCTGCACCACGCTCTACACGCTCGCCACTGCGCTCTGGGCGCTCGCCGCCACGCTCGCTACGCCCACGGCCGCCACGCTCGCCACGCTCGCCACGACGGCCATCACGGCCTCCGCGTTCGCCATCTCTTGCGCCTTCTCTGGCTGGACGACCGTCTTTACCTTCTACACCCGGCGCGCGATCACGTGTCACTTCTGCTTTCGCAGTGCTTGCAACGGGTGCAGCATCGCTGCTGCCAAACAAGCCTTTCACCCATGCGAAGAAGCCTTTCTCAGCCGGTTTTTCAATGGCTTTTGTGCCAACATTTGTGTTGTTTGCCGGCGTATTCATTGCGCTAGGCGCTACTGAAACAGGAGCGGTCACTTTCTCTTCTTTGATCACTGGCGCTGGCGCTGGCGCATCCGGCAACACGCCTTTAATAATCGGCGTTTGCTTATTGGTCGGCTCATTGATGCGGCGCGTCACAGCAGTCGCATCTTCAATCTCTTCAGCCATTTTGTAGCTGACTTCTAAATTGTCAAGACGTGGATCGTCGTGCTTCAAGCGCTCGAGCCGGTAATTCGGCGCTTCAAGCTGCTTGTTCGGAATCATGATCACGGCCACGCGCTGCTTGAGCTCAATTTTCTGGATCTCTAAGCGCTTCTCGTTCAATAAGAACGAAGCCACATCCACCGGCACTTGCGCATGCACGGCTGCTGTGCCTTCTTTCATGGCTTCTTCTTGGATGATGCGCAAGATCTGCAATGCAGAGCTTTCCGTATCGCGGATATGGCCCGAGCCGCCGCAGCGTGGGCAAGGCATGGATGCGCCTTCGGAGAGCGCAGGGCGCAAGCGCTGGCGGCTCATCTCCATCAGGCCAAATTTGCTAATCGAGCCGAATTGCACGCGCGCGCGGTCTTGGCGCAGCGCATCGCGCAAGCGGTTTTCCACATCGCGCCGGTTGCGCGACTCTTCCATGTCAATAAAGTCAATCACGATCAGGCCGCCCAAATCGCGCAGGCGCATCTGCCGCGCCACTTCATCGGCGGCCTCTAAATTCGTGCGCGTTGCCGTCTCTTCAATATCACCGCCGCGAATCGAGCGCGCGGAGTTCACGTCAACGCTCACGAGCGCTTCCGTGTGATCAATCACAATCGCGCCGCCCGAGGGCAGCTGCACGGTGCGCGAATACGCGCTTTCAATCTGGTGCTCAATCTGGAAGCGGCTGAACAACGGCGCATCATCACGATAGCGCTTGACGCGCGCCGAATGCTCCGGCATCACGTGATCCATGAAGCCTTTGGCCTGCTCGTAAATATCGTCGGTGTCGATCAAAATGTCGCCCACTTCGGTGCTGAAGTAGTCACGAATGGCGCGGATCACGAGGCTGGATTCTTGGTAAATCAAGAAAGCGCCTTTGCCGCCTTTGCCAGCGCCTTCAACGGCTGTCCACAGCTTCAAGAGATAGTTCAAATCCCACTGCAGCTCTGGCGCGCTGCGGCCAATACCGGCCGTGCGCGCGATGATGCTCATGCCGTTTGGATACTGCAGCTGATCCATGTTTTCTTTGAGCTCAGCGCGATCATCGCCCTCGATGCGGCGACTCACACCGCCGCCGCGCGGGTTGTTCGGCATCAAGACCACATAGCGGCCTGCCAGTGAGATGAACGTAGTGAGGGCTGCACCCTTATTACCGCGCTCTTCTTTTTCCACCTGCACAAAAAGATCTTGGCCTTCGCGGATCACATCCTGAATGCGAGCCTGCGATGGCGAGACATTGCCATTGAAATACTGCTTAGAAATCTCTTTGAACGGCAGAAAGCCGTGGCGGTCTTCGCCGTAATCCACGAAGCAAGCTTCCAGCGAAGGCTCGACACGGGTGACGATGGCTTTGTAAATATTGCCTTTGCGCTGCTCGCGCCCGTCGATCTCAATCTCATAGTCCAGCAGTTTTTGGCCATCGACAATGGCCAAGCGTTTTTCTTCCACTTGTGTGGCATTGATCAGCATGCGTTTCATGCGTTTTCTCCTACGCTGCTTATGTCTTCAAGCAGCACATCTTTCACAGACTCATTGCGAGTCAAACGATGCCTTGAGCGGAGATTTTTGAGACGGAAAGGAATTGCCGTGGGACAGCGTACGACGAGGATTAACTCGTCGCAGTAGCTGGCGTTGGCGCAGGATGCGGATAGGGAGATGTCGGGATGCGCTGGGCTCTCACGCAAAGTGAGGGTGAAAGCGGTACTATAAAAAATATAGCACGTTGCGCAGATTCTATGCCGGTTAAAGCATCAAAAGGCTTGTAAAACGACACGAAAAGTCGCTCCAGCCTCGTCAAGATACTTACCAGTAAAAACATCATCAAACCGTGTTTCCAAAAGGTCGTCAGTTGTTGAGCATTTTGTAAAACGCTGCACAACTGGCGACCCAGATTCCAAAGGGGTGTCAACAAAAAATATCCGCTCTCCCGAGAAGCTTGGAGCGCCGCCGCAGACTCTGGCCTGCCAACTTGCACCCCGGATCATCCCGGTGGCATCAACCGCCAATTGCCGCTTCGTTGTGCGCCGAAATCCTTGTCAATCAAGCACTTAAGCGCGTTTTGTTCGCGTCAACTGGTAAGAAATATTATAGGCGGGAATCGGAGACTGCTTTTTCAGGATTTCTGAGAGCGCTAAGAGTATTTGTAGAAAAAATGAATTAGTAGTAAAATTAAAAGATGCATACTGTTTCACTTTCTCCTAAATTTCAGATTGTCATACCTAAGTCTGTTCGGCAAGCGCTGGGTTTGCAGCAGGGGCAACGCCTGCAAGTGCGCGTGCAGGGCGACAAGGTGGAGCTGGCGCCTGAAAAGTCGGTGGCCACGCTCAAAGGACGTTGGCCGGGGCTTGACATCCAGGTCGTGCGTGATGCGGATCGCGTCTGATTCTCGTCGCTGACAAATCAACCCATGATCAAAAAAGCGGTTCAGAGCGCAAGCACGTTGCCCTCGCTGTGCATTGTCGATTCTTGTGGTTGGTTGGAATATTTGGCAGGCGGCGCAAACGCCGGCTTTTTTGAAGAGGCGTTGCTTGATACGAAGCATTTGATCGTGCCCAGCCTGTGCATCTATGAAGTCGGTAAACACATGATCCGTCACAGCGGTATGGCTGCCGCCGAAGAAGTGCTGCAATTCATGCGCCAAGGCCGAATCGTTACGTTGACGGACGAACAGCTTTTGCAAGCTGCACAGACCTCGCATACCCATCAACTGGCCATGGCCGACGCCATCATCTGGCAAACTGCGTATATCTATCAAGCACGACTGCTCACGCAAGATGCGGGCTTGAAGCTGATGGCAGGTGTGCAATACACCGCAAAGATTTGAATGAGCTGCTCTTCTCGGCGCAATAGGTTGGAGGCACTGTGACTGAAGCAAGCGCTAAGCCGCAAAGTAGCCTGCTCACCATCGATGCGAGCAGCGAAGGCCAGCGGCTGGATAATTTTTTGCTGCGCGTGTGCAAGGGCGTGCCCAAGACACATGTTTATCGCATCATCCGCTCGGGCGAAGTGCGGGTCAACAAAGGGCGCTCGCAGGTGGATACGCGGCTGGCTGTGGGCGATGTGGTGCGCGTGCCGCCGATCAGGCTGACGGATAACACTTCGCCTGCCGCTGCCCAGCAACAAAGCGGCCCCGCGCACACGCCGCCACGCGAGTTTCCTATTCTGTTGGAAGATGACTACTTGATCGCGATTGACAAGCCCGCAGGCGTGGCCGTGCATGGCGGCTCAGGGGTTAGCTTTGGGGTGATTGAGCAATTGCGTCGCGCAAGACCGCAGGCCAAATTTCTCGAGCTCGTGCATCGCCTAGATCGCGACACCAGTGGCATCTTGCTGATCGCCAAGCGACGCAGCGCCTTGGTGAATTTGCAAGCGCAGTTCAAAGCAAGGGAGACGGGGAAGACATATCTCGCCTTGGTCAAAGGCGCATGGCCTGCCAAGATCAAAGTCATTGATTTGCCGCTGCATAAATACCTCGTCAACGGCGGGGAAGATGATGGCGAACGGCGTGAAGGATACGATTCACACGGCGAACGCCGCGGAGCAAACGATTCACACGGCGAACGCCGCGTGAAGGTCGTCGCCAAAGACGACCCGAATGGCATGCGCTCAATCACCTTGGTCAAGGTGGCGAAGCTGTACACCTTGCCAAACGCAGAGAGCGCCAGTCTGCTGGAAGTCACCATCAAAACTGGCCGCACCCATCAAATCCGCGTTCATCTCGCGCATCACGGCCACCCGATACTTGGCGATGAAAAGTATGGCGATTTTGAACTCAATAAAGCCTTGGTCAAGGAAGGCATGAAGCGCATGTATTTGCATGCTTGGAAGCTCACGTTTGTGCATCCTGGCTCGCAGCAAGAAGTCATCTTATTGAGCGAATCGCCATTTAGCAAACCCTAAAAGCCATGCGTCTGCTTTATCTCCACGGCTTTCGTTCTTCTCCGCAGTCTTCCAAAGCCAAGCTCATGGCGGGCAAGGTGCTTGCAACCCATCGCAAAAAGGCGAGCATTGAATGGTATTGCCCGCAATTGCCGCCATCGCCTGCGCAGGCGTATGAATTGATTTGGCAGTGGGCGGCTTCACCAGTCGCTGTGCGCAACAACGAGCCGCTTGCCATCATCGGCTCTTCGCTGGGTGGTTTTTACGCAGCAGCGCTCACCGAACGACTGCTGCGCGTGGGCATCTACGCGCGCTGCGTGCTGCTCAATCCCGCGCCTTATCCAGCAAGAGATTTGTCAGCCTCTATCGGGCGCGTAAAAAATTGGCACGATGAAGACGATTTCATTTTCACGCAGCAGCATGTGCACGAACTCAAAGTGATTGACGGCCAGAGCTTTACCCGTGCCGAACGCTACATGGCGATCATTGCCAAAGGTGATGAGGTACTGAAATGGCAAGAGATGACAGCGCGGTTCCCTGCGGGCACGATGCGATTGCTGGATGGCGGCGATCACGCGATCAGTGATTTTGAGCAGTATGCGGATGAGGTGTTGGCGTTTTGCCAAGCCACATGAATCAAAATAGGGGCATGACAAGCAACACGCTACAAGCCGATTCTCATATTCCACGCCAAGGCATGGATGAAGCGGGGCAACGCAAAATCATCGAAGTCGCCGTGGGCATTCTGATGAAAGAAGACGGGAGCTTTTTGATGACGACACGGCCTGCAGGCAAGGTGTATGCAGGCTATTGGGAATTTCCGGGCGGCAAGATTGAACGGGCTGAGTCGTTGGCTGATGCACTCAGGCGCGAACTGATCGAGGAGATTGGCATCACGATTGGCGAGGTAGTTCCGTGGAAAGAGCAAATCGTGGACTATCCGCATGCGCTGGTGCGGCTGCATTTTTGCAAAGTACATGTATGGCATGGCAGGTTTGAAATGCGCGAAGGGCAGCAGATGCGCTGGCAGCGTTTGCCACCCGACGTATCGCCAATATTGCCAGGCGCTTTGCCGGTATTGGATTGGCTGGCTGGGTAGCGAGCGCTATTGCACTTTGGGCAGATGGGCTTTGCGCCTCTTAAGTTTGCGCCACCAGCCGCCCGCCATGCCTTCTTTGAAATCATCCACAAAGGTGTACACCGCAGGAATCACCAGCAAGCTCAGCAAGGTGGAAGTGATCAAGCCGCCAATCACGGCCACGCCCATCGGCGAGCGGAAGCTGCCGTCCGCCGCGCCCCAGCTCATGGCAATCGGGGTCATGCCCGCGCCCATGGCAATCGTGGTCATCACAATCGGGCGCACGCGCTTGTGACAAGCATCGAGCAGGGCTTCTGTGCGGCTCATCGGCGCTTGCGCGGGCTGCGTGTCGGTGGCAGGCTTGCCGCGCCGCGCCTCAATCGCATACTCGACCAATAAAATAGAGTTTTTCGTCGCCACGCCCATCAGCATGATCAGGCCAATGAGGGAGGGCATGGAAAAGCTTTTATCCGCCACCAGCAAAGCCACGAATGCACCACCGAGTGACAAAGGCAGCGCCACCAAAATCGTCATCGGGTGCAGAAAGTCTTTGAACAGCAGCACCAGCACGATGTAAATGCACAGCACGGCTGTGAGCATCGCCAAGCCGAAGCTCGCAAACAGCTCGCCCATCACCTCCGCATCGCCAATGACAACCTGCTTGACACCAGCTGGTAGATTTTGAATCGCAGGCAGTTTGTCTACCGCCGCCGTCACATCGCCCAATGGCAAGCCCGAGAGCTCCACTTCAAACTGCACATTACGAGCGCGGTTAAAGCGATCAATCACCGCCGGGCCACCGGCCAGCTCAATCGTGGCCACTTGGCTCAGCATCACCGGGCCACGGCTGCCGGGCACCATGAGGCGCTCAAGAGAGCCAATGTCATCACGCGCATCGTCTGACAAACGCACAACGATGGGAATCTGGCGTTGCGCTAAATTGAGCTTTGGCAGTGAGGAATCGTAATCGCCGACGGTGGCAATCCGCAGCGTCTCGCCAATGGCAGCGCTCGTTACACCCCTATCCGCCATGCGCGCAAAGTCGGGGCGCACGGTGAGCTCGGGGCGTACCAGTGAGGCGCTGGATGCCACGGAGCCCAAGCCGGGGATGGTGCGCAAATCTCGCTCGACTGCTGCAGCGGCCGTGGCCAAGGCCAGAGGGTCATCGCCTTGTAAAGCCAAAATATATTTCTCACCCGAGCCACCCAAGCCCACCTTGCTGCGCACGCCGGGCAAGGCTTCGAGTGCCTTGCGAATGTTGTTTTCTATAGGCTGTTTTCGCGGACGCGTGCCGCGCTCGGCTAAGATGATGGTCAGCGTCGCTTTGCGAGCTTCGGCTGCACCGCCGGGCGCAAATGGATCGGTGCCCGCCGAGCCACCGCCAATCGTGGTGTATACCGATTTGACATGCTCTACCTTGCTGATCAACACACGCGCAGCTTCAGCAGCCACTTGTGTTTCAGCCAGTTTCGTACCCGGTGGCAGCTCCAGATTGACCTGTGTTTGCTATTTGTCTTGGGGCGGAATGAAGCCTGTTGGCAGCTGTGGAATCAAAAACAGCGATCCGACAAAAAATCCAAACGCCGCAATCACCGTGATCAGACGATGCTTTAAACACCAACGACTCACCCGCATGTACCACTGCATCAATGCGCCGTCTTTCTCAACATACGTGCCCTTCATCGGCTTCAAGATATAAGCGGCCATCATCGGCGTGAGCATGCGCGC
>JANMDU010000045.1:0-32130 GCA_031376455.1 Variovorax sp.
GATCAAGCACGCAAAGTCTCGATGCCCAAAGACACGATTGACCGCGCCATCAAAAAAGGCTCGGGCACAGGCGCTGATGCCGTGCATTTTGAGCACGTGATCTACGAAGGCTTTGCACCCCATCGCGTGGCCCTCATGGTCGAATGCTTGACTGACAACCACAACCGCACCGCATCTGAAGTGCGCGTGTTGTTTCGCAAAGGGCAGCTGGGCACGAGCGGCTCGGTGGCTTGGGATTTTGATCATGTCGGCATGATTGAAGCTGAGGGTGCAACTGGATCTGATGCCGAAATGGCCGCGATTGAAGCCGGCGCGCAAGACTTTGAGCTCAACGCCGAAGACGGCACAGCGCATTTCATCACCGATGCCGCCGATTTAGATGTCGTCAGCCGCGCCCTACCCGCGCAAGGCTTCACCGTTTTGTCTGCCAAACTGGGCTACAAGCCAAAGAATCCTGTCAGCGCAACAAGTTTGTCTGCGGCTGACTTAGAAGAAGTCGAAGCCTTCTTGGCGGCGATTGATGGCAATGATGATGTGCAGAATGTTTATGTGGCTTTATCTGCATAGGTTCTGAGAGCACGGAATTCACGGAAATTACACGGAAAGCACAGAAAAAACCGTTTTCTCTTCCGTGCTTTCCGTGTAATTTCTGTGACTTCCGTGTTCTTCTTGTCAGCCAGCGAGCGCGATTGATCAGACGGGTTATCATCCCTCTGCCATGTCTGATGCCGCCTACGACCCTTTTAGTACCGAACCCGTCGGCATCCACATCAGCGATATTGAATCCGCGATCAATTTCTGGCGCAACAAAAGCCCCTCGCCTGATGGCGTTCAACTCGCCGCGCCGCTCAGGGCGTTAGCCGAAATCTACGCCTTGCTAATTTTTCACAAGCAAGACATGGCCAGCGAGCGCTCTATGCCTAAAAAGGCGCTCGACGCATGGTTGGCTTGGTATGACAGCACGCCCGACACGCCCTGCATCGCGATTTGCTCCACCAGCCAAGGCGATGATTTTTGCAAGGGCTGCGGGCGCTTGTTTGCCGAGGTGCAGCATTGGCCAGAGATGAGTGCGTATGCCAAGCGCGCCACATGGCGACGCATCACGCTAGATGGCACATCTTGGCGCTTTAACCGCTACGCCGAGCGCGCGGCTGAGAAGCGCATGGAAGCTGCACGAGCGGCGCAGGGCGTTTGAGTCTCAACAGTATTGAACGGTAACCCGTTCGCCCTGAGCCTGTCGAAGGGTCTGCCATGGCTTCGACATCAGAGCGAACCGAGAAATTCTCGCCAGTAATTGGCTTAAGGCGCGACACTTTAAACCTCCTTTGCCATGGCATGATTGCGCCATGGTCGATGCTGTTGTTCTCTTTTTCATTCTTGGCGTGATCGCCCGCCTTGGCAAAAGCGATTTGAAATTGCCACAGGCGCTCTATGAAGCGCTGTCGGTGTATCTGCTGCTGGCCATTGGGCTGAAGGGCGGCATTGAGCTGCACAAGCAAAGCCTGTCTGCCGTGCTGCCACAAATCTTGGCTTGCATGGCGCTAGGCGGCCTCATTCCCGTGTTGATGACACCACTTCTCAAGCGCATGGGTTTCTCGGGTGTCGATAGTGCGGTGCTCGCGGCGCATTACGGCTCGGTCAGCGTGGTGACTTACGCTGTAGCTTCGAGCTACTTGCAACGGCAGGGCGTAGCGTTTGAGGCACATGCGGCGCTTTGGGTGGCCGTGATGGAAGCGCCGGGGATTGTGGCGGGCGTGTTTTTAGCGCGGCGAGAGCTAAGCCGCGCGAAGGCTCTGGAGGGCAAAGCACCGGATGCAAAAAGCAACTGGCGCGAGGTAGCGCATGAGGTTTTGTTTGGCAAATCGGTGCTGCTGCTCGCAGGCGGGCTGGCGATTGGCGCTGTCATGGGGCAAGAGGGCTTAAAACCCATTGCGCCGCTGTTTACCGATTTGTTCAAAGGCGTGCTCGCGCTGTTTTTGTTGGAGCTGGGCTTGGTGGCAGGGGCGCAGTTGCCGGAAGTCAAGCGCTATGGACTGCGCTTGCTCGCGGTGGGCATCATCTCGCCGCTCGTTTTATCTTTGATGGGCGCAGTAGTTGGTAAGCTGCTGGGCTTGTCCACGGGCGGCATCGCTATTCTTGCCACGCTGGCAGCCAGCGCGAGTTACATCGCCGCGCCCACCGCGATGCGCATGGCCGTGCCGCAGGGCAACGCGGGTTTGTCGATTGCTGCCGCTTTAGGCATCAGCTTTCCTTTCAACATCGTCGTCGGCGTGCCGCTGTACACGTGGCTCGCCAAGCAAATTTCGTGAGCAAGATCATGAACAAACACCCCAAAAAACTCCTCGTCATCTTCGCCGAAGCTGCGCTAGAAAAGCGCCTCGTGCAAGACGCCAAGCGCTTTGGCGCACATGGCTACACGATTTGGGATGTGCGCGGCGGCTCAGATCGCGGCTCTCAAGGGCAACAAGAGAGCACGAGCTACGCGCGCGAGGGCAGCTGGGACAACGACCGCACCATCGAGATGAAAACCATTTGCAGCCCCGAAGTAGCCGACGCGCTGGCGGCGCATCTGCTGGCAGAATATGCGCAAGATTACGGGCTCACGCTGTATTTCGCCGATGTGCAGGTGCTGCGCAGCGAGAAGTTTTAATACTATAAATTTAATAGCACTCCACGCAGGTTCTACGACGGCAAACTGCCATTTTTATCAAAAAATCTCTCTCATGCAACTCGCAGCCCCGCAACTGTCTCAACACCTGCAAAAAGGCTTGCGTAGCCTCTACACCTTGCATGGCGATGAGGCGCTGCTGATTCAAGAAGCAGCTGATGCGATTCGCTCCACCGCGCGAGCTCAGGGCTACACAGAGCGCGTCGTCCATGTCGTTTCTGGGGCGCATTTTGATTGGAGCGAGGTGCTCGCTTCCGGCGGTTCGATGAGTTTGTTTGGCGACAAGCAAATCATAGAAGTGCGCATTCCGAGTGGCAAGCCGGGCAAGGAGGGCAGCCAAGCGATTCAGCAGATCGCTGAAAGCGCGAAGGGTAACGATGACGTACTCACGATTTTCGTGCTCCCCAAGCTCGACAAAATGAGCAAAACGGGCGCGTGGTTCAGCGCACTCGAGAGCTTTGGCATGACGCTCGAAGTGCAAGAAATTGACCGCCGCTCGCTTGCCCCTTGGCTCACGCAGCGCATGGCGCTTGCTGGCCTGCGGGTGAAAAGCGGAGAGGAAGGCGAGCGCACCTTGAAGTTTTTTGCAGATCGCGTCGAAGGCAACTTGCTTGCCGCGCATCAAGAAATTCAAAAGCTTTCGCTGCTCTATCCGCACCCCGTTCGCCCTGAGCCTGTCGAAGGGCAGAGCTTCGACAGGCTCAGCTCGAACGGAGTACAAGAACTCAGCTTCGAGCAAATAGAAGCCGCCGTGCGCAACGTCGCGCGCTATGACGTCTTCAAACTCTCAGAAGCCGTGCTCGCTGGCAACCTCGTGCGCACGCAGCGCATGCTCGATGGCCTGCAAGCTGAGGGCGAAGCAGAAGTGCTCGTGCATTGGGCGCTGTCTGAGGATATTCGCAACCTGCATCGCGTGCGCAGCCTCATGGATGAAGGCAAGCCGCTGCCGATGGCGCTGCAAGAGGCACGCGTTTGGGGCATCAAGCAACGCCTGTATGAGCGCATCTTGCCGCGTCTCACAGCGCTTGAATCCGCTAACTTACTTCACGCCGCGCATGTGACAGATGGCATCGTCAAAGGCTTGAAAGCGCCAAATTGGCCGCAGCAGCCATGGGTCGCGCTGCATCAGCTGGCGGGGATGGTGTGTAAGCTGGCAGCTTAGCGAGCGCGCTTAAACCGGCAGCTCATCGCCCACTCGTGGCGGCTCGCCACCATTGCGATTCAAAATCTTGTCAATCGCATCCGGCTTGGCACGCTTAGCGCGTTGCAGAAAGAAATCTGCCGTCGAAAGCACGGACAGCTTTTCAGCCACGGCAGTCGCAATAAACTGATTCATGCTGATGCCTTCAGCGCGCGCCAAACTCTCTGCCGCCGCTTTGATGGAGCGCGGGAGGCGCAAGGGATAAGTTGCCGTATCTGCCATATTCAACTCCATTCAATGATTCAAAGCACGCACGCGAGCCAGCGCATCGCGGGGTAACAAGACTTCAATGCCAAATCTCTCAGGCGCATCGCCAAAATCTCGCACGTTAAAGCTCACGATTGCATCTGCCATCGCATTCACAGCGGCCTCCAGCACCATATCGTCAGCCGGATCTCTCACCTGTGGCAGCCACATGAAATGAATCTCTGTGTGCTCCATCAAGCCAGCCAATGCATCCAAAAAATCAGTTAGATCTTGGAGCTGCCACCCCGATGCCAACAAATGTTCAGCCCGGGTGCATGTGGCTTCATATTCCACAAAAAGCGCCACGCTGGCTGCTACTTGCACTTGACCCGCCTGCAAAGCTCTGATCAAAGCCGCTGATGCGCCGCTCGGGCTGCGCACTGCTGCCACCAGAACGTCCGTATCATATATTAATTTCACATTGCCTATGGTATCACATTGCCGGCAATGTTTAATCGTCCTGAACTGTCAACTCAACATTCCGCGTTTGGGACGGATATATCGCTGGCTAAAACAGCCAAAATAGCTAAAATCTGCACATGATGCAAATTAACGCCACCGATGCTAAAAATCGCTTTGGGCAAATGCTAGATGCCTGCCAAATTGAGCCTGTATTTATTGCCAAGTCTGGCAGACAGCATGGCGTCTTGCTCTCCGTGCAGCAATACCAGATGCTACAAAACCGTCAAATCCCAGCTAGTTCTATCGAATTACGGCAAGCGGCCAGCCCCGCCACCACGTTTTATGCGCAATGCGGCGCTTGGGTTGATGAGGTCAACAGCTTGGTGGAGCAGCATGGCGTGTGGAGCGATGGCCTCATGGAAGCGCCCGATGACACAAATTAAGGCTGCAGCTTAATGGCGCAATTTGACGTTTACCCCAATCCCAATGCCGCCTACCGCGATGCTTGGCCTTGGGTGGTGGAGGTGCAGCATGAGCTGCTTGAATCTTTGCCCACGCGCCTGAGCATTCCGCTCGGCATCCAAAAGCCCAGCAGCAGCACACTGCCCAAACGCTTGTTTCCCTCGCTGCAATTCAAAGGCGCAAGCTACACCTTACTTTCTCCGCTGGCAGCGCCTGTTCACTCGGGCAGATTGAAAAAAGCCCACGGCTCTTTGGCTGCATATCGCGCAGAAATCCAAGCGAGTTTAGATGCCATCGTTGCAGGGGTTTGAATTGATGACCCCCGCAGACTTCATCCTCACTTGGGCCAAAGGCGGCTCGCGCGATGGCGAGAATGAGCGGCAGGGGGCGCAGGCATTCTTTTTGGAATTGTGTGAGTTGCTGGATGTGCCCAAGCCGGGAATGCGAGGGGCTCTGAGCGGTGGTGTTGCTGATGCAGGCGACAACTACATCTTCGAGCAACGCACCGAGATCGTCGGCCAGCGCACGGGCTTTGCCGATGTCTATTGGCGCGGCCGCTTTGCTTGGGAAAACAAAGCCCCCGGCGGCAATTTTGATGAGGCACTCAAGCAACTGCTGGGCTACACGCTCGCGCTCGACAACCCGCCACTGCTCATCGTCTGCGACCGGCGCACGATCCGCATCCACACGCAATTCACCGGCCACCCGAGCACCAAACTTGACATTTCCATAGCTGATTTGCAAGACGCCGCGCTGCGCAACACACTGCGAAGAATTTGGCTCGATCCGGAGAGCTTCCGCCCCAAAGAAACCAGCCGCGACATCACGGAAAAGGCTGCGAAGAGCTTCGCCACGCTAGCTGATGGTCTGCGCAAACGCGGCCCACAGCAATCGCCCGAAAAAGAGGCGTATGCCGAGCAAATCGCCCACTTCCTCACGCAAACCCTCTTTTGCTTCTTCGCAGAAGACGTAGGCCTGTTGCCCAACCGCATGTTTGAGTACATCTTGAACAATCGCCGCTTCACCAGCCAGCAACTCACCGAAACATTGCAAGGCCTGCTGGAGAAAATGCGTGATGGCGGCATCTTCGGCGCTAACGAGATCCCTTGGTTCAACGGCGGCTTGTTCAAGCGCGCCCAAGTCCCAAAATTAGAAATCACCGACATCACCGAGCTGCGCAACGCCGCGCGCCTCAACTGGAGCGCGATTGATGTCTCCATCTTCGGCACGCTCTTTGAGCGCGGCCTCGATCCCGCCAAGCGCAGCCAACTCGGCGCCCACTACACCGACCCCGCCACAATTGAGCGCATCATCGAGCCCGTCATCCGCCGCCCATTGCTATTAAATTGGGAGCGATCTGCGCAGGAGATACGCCGGCTACAGGCCGAAAATACCAATAATTCCACCAAAAAATCTCGGGCCGAGGCGAAAACGGTGTATGCCCGCTTTCTGCAATCGCTGGCAGACTTCAAAATCCTTGATCCCGCCTGCGGCAGCGGCAATTTTCTCTTCCTCGGCCTCAAAGCGCTGAAAGATATTGAGCTCAAAGTCATCACGGAAGCTACAACGCTAGGGTTAGAGCGCCCCGTCGATCTCGTCACTGGCCCGGCCAATATGCATGGCATCGAGCTCTCAGAATACGCCGCCGAGCTAGCGCGAGTCACCGTGTGGATTGGCGAGCTCCAATGGCGCATGGCACGCGGCTACCCCTTCAAAGAAAACCCGATTTTGGAGCCGCTAGAGATCATCGAGCACCGCGATGCGCTGCTGGTGAAAACGCCCGCTCGCACCACGTCGCCCACATCCGTTCGCCCTGAGCCCGATTCCTCTCGCCCTGAGCGCCACCCAGATCATCCTGAGCCCCATCCCGTTCATCCTGAGCTTGTCGAAGGACAGAAATTCACCTACTCAGAAGCCCAGTGGCCAAAAGTCAGCGTGGTGATCGGCAATCCGCCGTTTTTGGGCGACAAGAAAATGCGTGGCGAGTTGGGCGATGAATACGTCACCGCCTTGCGCAAAACCTACGAAGGCCGCGTGCCCGGTGGTGCAGATTTAGTCTGCTACTGGTTTGAGCAGGCCAGACATGCTATTGAAACGCAAGGGTTGGGCGCGGCAGGATTGGTGTCAACCAATTCGATTCGCGGTGGCAAAAATCGCTTCGTTTTGGACGCAATTTGCAAGACGACACGAATTTACACCGCTTGGAGTGACGAAGAATGGGTCAACGATGGTGCGGCGGTTCGCGTATCGCTGGTTGCTCTCGGCTGGGGAGAATGCTGCTTTCTTAACGGCGAACAGGTGGACAAAATCAACGCGGACTTGACTGGCGGAACATCTGAGCAAAACATAACAAACCTGACCGCTGTCAACAAACAGGCCGCGAATAGCAATGCGTGCTTCGTGGGCACTTCCAAAAAAGCAAGCTTTGATGTTTCTGGCGAGTTAGCTCGCAATTGGCTAGCGATGCCCAATCCTCACGGCAAAAGTAACGCGGATGTTGTCAAGCCTTGGATCAACGGCGCAGACTTGGTGCGACTGCCCTCAGACACTTGGATTGTCGATTTCGGTGTTGATCGCAATGAATCGGACGCGATGCTGTATGAACTGCCATTTACCCATATTTCCAGAATTGTTAAACCGGAAAAAGAGCACACGCGTAACGAAGCCGAACGACGCAAGTGGTGGCTGCATGCACGCGCCGCGCCCGATATGCGTAAAGCGATTGGTCCTACACAGCGCTATGCAGCAACTTCAATCGTTGCAAAGCATCGTTTGTGGGTTTGGCGCTCATCGGCCGTCTTGCCCAGCCACGCAGTTTGCATCACCGCCCGCTCCGACGACACCACCTTCGGCATTCTGCACAGCCGCTTCCATGAAATCTGGTCGCTCCGCATGTGTACTTGGCTGGGCGTGGGAAATGATCCGCGCTACACCCCCACCACCTGCTTTGAAACCTTCCCTTGTCCCCGCCGGCCTGACGCCGCTGGATACGGTGCATCAGCGCACCGAAGCCATCGAAGGCGGCGCGCTGATTCCGGCGGGCTTAAGCGCAGCGCCCTCTCAGCCGGGCAGCGCAGAGGAGAAGAATTTTAAGGAAAAACGGCCTCTAGCCGGCATAGAATCTTCGCAGAGTGCTATGAATTCAGGAGTAACTAGAGTCTCCCTGCATGAAGCTGCCAGCGCAGTAGCCCGTGCCGCGCATCGCCTGCACAGCCTGCGCGAGAATTGGCTCAACCCACCCGAGTGGACGCAGCGCCTCCCAGAAGTCACCCCGCTGGGCATGGATGCCAGCCCCTACCCAGATCGCATCTTGCCGAGAAACAACCTGAGCGAGCAAGACCGGAGTGCCCTCTCCCAGCGCACCCTCACCAACCTCTACAACCAAAAGCAAGCCGGCCAAGCCCAGTGGCTCAAATCCGCCCACGAGCAACTCGACCAAGCCGTCGCCACCGCCTACGGCTGGGCAGACTATTCCCCCGCCCTGCCCGATGAAGAAATCCTAAAGCGCCTGCTGGCGCTGAATTTGGCGCGGTCGGGCAGTTGAGCAGGTTTAACGCATGATTACCTTCAAACCCATCCAACTCGCACTCTGGCTCTTCATCGGCTGCGTCAGCTTTGGCGTCGCGCTCAATCTAGGCTGGTTGATTGTTCTAGGGCTGCTGCTGCCGATTGGCCTGCTCGGCGGATTTTTGGCTTTTTCGTTGCTGAGGTAATGCGCTTTAAATTGAGTTTTGGGGCAATATTGCACCGTGTTGGATGCGCTCCAACACATTACCGCTTGTCCGCCGAATGGCATGATGGCTCGCGCGTTGTCGAAAAACCCAATAGAATCAAGGGCTTCGAGCAGTTTTAGGCTGCTAAGCCCCGTGTAACCTTGATTGACTTGTCATCCACAGCGTGTATAACGGTGTTGTGAACATGTCTTCACTCCTTATCTCTTGAACATGACTACTTTTGTTGCTCGCACACGCAAGCAAGTGATCGACGAAAATTTTGAGGCCTTCCAGCAGATCTTGCCTCAGATCCTGATTGCGCACCATGGCAAGGTGGCTTTGCTGCGTGATCGCAGAGTGGACGACGTGTTTGGCACTGCAACCGAAGCGATTCGTGAAGGCAAGCAACGCTATCCGGACAAGATGTTTTCTATTCAGACTGTCGAGCATGAAAAGCCTGCCTATTTAGGCTGGTTTTCTCACAACAGTTAGTCTAGGCCGATGGATGCCCAGAGCGGTGCGTTGACCCGCGTTTTGAGCGCACAGGAAAACCAAGATCAGCCTCAGCTGATCATTCCAGTTCGACTCAGCACAACTTCAAATGATCTCGACGATGGACAGCAGCCTGTAAACATCGTGACGTATGCGCTGCTGGATACTGGGGCGACCAAGTCTTGTATTTGCGAGAAACTACTTGATCGGATCAATGCACAGCGCTGGGGGCGCACAAAGCAAATTGGTATTGGGGGTTTGCGCGAGTCTTATTATCGGCGCGTAGATTTAGCCTTGCTCAACAACGATAAGGTGCAATTTGCCATGTTCCAAGATTTGGAAATTATTGAGTACGCGCCTCATGAAGAGTTCATCGAGCGTATTCTGATCGGCATGGATGTATTGGGGAAATTCAGCGAGGTTCGAATAAAAGGCTTTTCGCTGGAGTTTGGCTCTGTGCTTTCTTAGCGTTAGATTCTCACCCTTTGAATGGCCATGAGAAAATCTTGAGAATGAACGCTTCAACCACCTCCGAACTGATGCAAAACTTAGGTGCGCAAGCGCGCCGCGCGTCGTTTGACATGGCCCGCGCACCAGCTTTGCAGAAGAATGCGGCTTTGAAGCGGCTGGCGGCGTTGTTGCGCTCTAGCGGCTCTGCTTTGCAATTGGAAAACGCAAAAGATTTAGAACGCGCTGTGGCTGCTGGCTTGGCTGCGCCGATGGTGGATCGCTTGAAGCTGGATGCTAAAACGATTGAAACCTGCGCCCTCGGCTGCGAGCAACTGGCTGCGATGGCGGACATTATTGGCGAGATTTCGGGGATGCGCCAGATGGAGAGCGGCATTCGCGTGGGGCAGATGCGTGTGCCGATTGGTGTGTTTGGCATGATTTATGAGAGCCGCCCGAATGTGACGATTGAGGCGGCATCGCTGTCGATCAAATCGGGCAATGCCTGCATCTTGCGCGGTGGCTCGGAGGCGATTGAATCGAATCGGGCGCTGGCTTTGCTGGTACGGCAGGCTTTGAAAGAGAGCGGCTTGCCCGAAGACGGCGTGCAACTCGTGCCGACGACGGATCGCGAGGCGGTGGGGCAGCTGATTACGATGCCGCAGTTTGTGGACGTGATCATTCCGCGCGGCGGCAAGGGACTGATTGAGCGGATTTCGCGTGATGCGAAAGTGCCCGTGATCAAACACTTGGATGGCAATTGCCATGTGTATGTGGACGATCCGTGCGATATTGAGATGGCCGCGCGCATTGCCGATAACGCGAAGACGAATAAATACTCGCCTTGTAATGCGGCAGAGGGCTTGCTGGTGGCGCGGGGTGTGGCCGCTGAATTTTTACCGAAGATTGCTGCGATTTACGCGATCAAGGGTGTGGAAATGCGCTGTGATTTAGAGGCAAAAGAGCTTCTAGCCGGCGTATTTGCTGCGCAAGGTGCTACTGATTCAGTAGCAAATACGCTTTCCGTTCGCTCTGATATCGAAGCCAACATCACACTCGCCACCGAGCAAGACTGGTTTGAGGAATATCTCGCCCCCATCATCAGCATCAAAATCGTCGATGGCTTGGATGCGGCGATTGCACACATCAATCACTATTCATCGCACCACACGGATGCGATTCTGACGACGAATCACATGCATGCCCAGCGCTTCCTGCGCGAGGTCGATTCCGCCAGCGTGATGGTCAACGCCAGCACCCGCTTTGCCGATGGCTTTGAATTCGGCCTCGGCGCAGAGATCGGCATCTCGACAGATAAGTTTCATGCACGAGGCCCAGTCGGTGTGGAAGGGCTGACTTCGCTGAAATATGTGGTGCTGGGTGAAGGACAGCTTCGCGCCTAAATTCAAAATTTAACAGCACTTCGCTCTGAAAAGGATGCTTGAGCCTCAAGCAACAGCCGCCCGGTGCTCCATGAAATTCCCGCACACCGCGACGGATTTTCACGATGGATTGCCAAGAAATACCATGAAAATCGAACATGTGAAGTTGGAATTTCATGGTAAAAATGTTACCATGCGGCCATGCTTGCACGACAACTGCTTGAAACTAATATCCGCACCGCGCTAGGCCGCTCTCGGGCCGTGGTGCTGAGCGGGCCTAGGCAAGTGGGCAAAAGCACACTGGCTCAGCGGTTTTTAAGCCGCCAGTCGCCCAATTACTTTGACCTGGAATACCCGCCCCATGCCGCGCAGCTAGAGCAGGCCACGCAGGTGCTGGAGGCATTGCAGGGGCTGGTGGTGATTGACGAGGTGCAACTGCGGCCGGGTTTGTTTCCTCTGCTCCGTTCGTTGATCGACCGCTCTAATGCACCCGGCCAATATTTGCTGCTCGGCAGTGCTGCGCCCGCCTTGATGCGTCAGGCGGGCGAATCATTGCTAGGCCGCGTAGAGACGGTCGATGTAGGCGGCTTTGATTTGCAGGAGCTTACGCAGCATGCGGGCAGCTACAGCAACGAAGCTATAGCGCGCCTGTGGCTGCGCGGCGGGTTTCCGTTGGCTTACCTGGCTAACAGCGATGCAGACAGCGCCGCCTGGCGCAGCAACGCCATCTCTAACCATTTGAATGTGGACTTGCCAGCATTTGGCGTTAACGTACCCGCGCCTACCATGCTGCGCTTTTTGACGATGCTGGCGCATTGGCATGGGCAAATCTGGACTGCCGCGCCGTTCGCCCAAAGCATGGGCGTGTCTGAGCCAGCCATTCGCAGGTACCTAGACACGCTGACCCAAACCCTCATGGTGCGCCAGCTGCAACCGTGGCATGAAAATCTGGGCAAGCGGCAAGTCAAAGCCCCAAAAATCTACTTCAGAGACACCGGCCTGCTGCACACGCTGATGGGCATTAAAACTCTGCCTGAGCTGGTGACGCACCCGCGCGCAGGCGCGAGTTGGGAAGGCTTTGCACTAGAGCAAATCTTACGCATTGCCCAGCCCGACGAAGCCTACTTTTGGGCCACCCACCAAGGAGCCGAGCTAGATCTGCTGATGCTACGCGGCCAGCAGCGCATCGGCGTGGAATTTAAACGTGCCGATGCCCCCACCATCACCAAAAGCATGCGCATTGCCATGCACGACCTGAAGCTTGACGCGCTGTACGTGGTGTACCCCGGCCTGCACCGCTATCCGATTGAAGCGGGTGTGGAGGCGGTGCCGCTGTGGGCGGTTTTACCGATCAGCGCGATGGCTGACCGTTAACTCGATGGCATGCTCTTTCGAGCATGCACAAACTTCTTCCAAAACCCAGCCTCCTGCGTCGTCGCAAAATTGATGCGCATCAAAGTGCTGGGTTGTCTTGCGGCGTTAAACAAAGCCCCGGGCGCGAGCAAGATGCCGTCATCGAGCATGCGCTGCGCCAGCGGCTCGGTGTCGATGCCGGTATCAACCCAACCGAATAGGCCTGCGGGCTCGGCGGCGAAAGTACAGCCCGATTGCAATGTGAGTTTGACGCTACGGCTGCGGGCGGCATCTAGCCTTGTGCGTACGCGCTCGCTGTGTTTGCGCAGGTGGCCTTCTGTGATGCAGTGGGCGAGGGCTTTTTCTAGCAAAGCGGGCGTTGTGAGGCTGGTTAAAAGCTTGGTATCGAGCAAGCGCTCAGTGAGATGCTCAGGCGTGGCCATATAGCCGATGCGCCAGTTAGGAGCGAGAATTTTGGCAAAGCCGCTCACATAGATCGTGCGCTGCAGGCCATCGAGCGCGCACATGCGGCTGACTTGGGCTGGCGCGATGTGGCAATACGTGTCGTCTTCAACGATGTGGAAATCATGAAGATTGGCGAGCTGCAAAATGCGATGTGCGCTGGAGGGCGAGAGGCATGCGCCGGTGGGGTTGTGCAAGACGCTCACGCTGACGTAAAGCTTCGGCTTATGCTCTTCGCAATAACGCGCCATCACCGCGAGATCAGGGCCGTCTGCACGGCGGGGCACAGGCAGGATGCGCATGCCCAGTGCGTCAAGCCGCGCAAATTCCACCGCCCATCCGGGCTCTTCGACCATCACGTAATCGCCACTCTTGAGCAGCGTGCGGCTGACGATATCGAGCGCTTGCGTGGCGCCGAGCGTGGTGATGATGCGGCTGAGGGGCACATCGAGCGCGATGTCTCGCAGCTTGACGCTGAGTGCATCGCGCAGCGACGCATCGCCGAGCGGCTCGCCATAGCGCAGCGAAGCTTCGAGCAAACTGCGCCCTCGGCTGACCTTGCGCACCGCAGGCCCGAGAAAATCGCTCTCCATCCAATCGGGCGGCAACACACCCATGCCGGGCTGGAGTTGCAGGCTCGTCACTCCCCCAGTTTTGGCGAACATGCCGCGAATCAGCGCGGTGGCATCAATGCGGGGGCGTTGTTGCAAAGGCTCATTCACTACTGATTTAATAGCACTCTGCGCAGGTAACATGCCGGCTAACTGCTCATTTGGCTTCAAAATATGCACATCGCGCACATAAAAGCCCTTTTGCTTACGCGCCTCCACCAAGCCGCTCGCCACCAGTTGATCGTAGGCCACCACCACCGTATGCGGGCTCACGCTTTGCTGCCGCGCACATTCGCGCACGCTGGGCAAACGGCTGCCCGCTGCGAGCAGGCGCGATTTGATGCGCTCAGAAAAGCGCGCCACGAGTTGCTCGGTCAGCGTTTGCTGGGATGTGCGCATTAGCATGGTGTTCTCCTCATGGTTTCTTTGCTCATGGCATGTTCCTCATGGTGTATCTCTCTTTCAAGCAATACAGATCGCCTTCTGAATGGCTTATCTGTATTGGTAGTGTATTGCCGTTTAATGTACATTCGATTGCAACGACGCACAACACACCATGCCTTGGAATGAATTTACTGCCCTGCTCGCCCTTGGAACAGCCATGAGCTTTTCGCCCGGCCCGAACACGACGCTCTCGACCGCGCTGGCGGCCAATCACGGGCTAGCGCGAGCGATGCGCTTTGTCTGCGCTGTGCCAATAGGCTGGGGCTTGCTCGTGTTGCTTTGTGCGTATGGCCTTGGGGCGTTGCTGGTCGCCGCACCGATGCTTGTGTGGATTGTTAAAGCCATCGGCGTAGCTTATTTGCTATGGCTCGCTTACAAGCTCGCGGGCAGCGGCGCTTTGTCGCAAGCCGATGAGGCCAAGCTGAGCGTCACATTTTTTCAAGGCGCGGCTTTGCAGTTTGTCAACATCAAGGCTTGGATGTTTGCGCTGTCTGTAGTGGCAGGCTGGCTCGCAGGCAAGGCGGATTTTGCGCAGCGTTTGATGGTGATCTTGCCCACGCTGATGGCCTTTGCGTTTTTCAGCAATCTTGCCTACGCGCTCATAGGCGCGGCCCTGCGCGGCTGGCTCGCGCAGGGCGCGAGGCTACTGCGGTTTAACCGCGTGATGGCTTTGGTGCTGGTGTTGACTGCTTTTTGGATGACCACGGTATGAAAGGCAAGCGCATAAACGCCGCCAAAGAAAAAGAGGCCTTAGCCCCTGAAACCTCCGCATGGAAAGCTGATGAGACTACTGCGTGGTTGTGGTGGGGCTTCATCGGTGTCACGCTGTTTGCTGCGACTTTGCCCTTCACGCGGCTGGCCGTAGGCAGCGTAGAAGCGCCGCAGCTCTCGCCGTGGTTCGTGACTTTCGGGCGGGCAGCGGTGGCGGGGCTGCTTTCGGTGCTGTATCTGCTCTGGCAACGCTCACGCGGCAAGCTCAACATCCCCACCCGCGCAGAATGGCCGCTGGTGGCCATGACGGCTTTTGGCGTGATTGTGGGCTTTCCGCTGTTTCTCGCGCTCGCGTTGCGCTATGTGCCGAGCACGCATGGCGCAGTGGTCACCGCTTTGCTGCCGCTATCAACAGCGGTACTCGGGGCGCTATGGTTCAAACAACGGCCATCCAAAGGTTTCTGGGCTTGCGCGATTTTCGGCAGCGGCCTTGTGCTTTCTTTCATGATCTGGCGGCAGTGGCAAGCCACCGGCGGCTTCTATCTGGGCGTAGCCAATATCTATCTCATCATCGCCATGACCACCGGCGCATTCGGCTACATCGGCGGCGCACGCCTCACACCGCGATTGGGAAGTGAGCAAGTCATTTGCTGGGTCTTGGTGAGCTGCTTGCCACTCACCTTACCGCTGGCGCTCGTGTTTGCACCCGCAGAGCCCGCAACAATCGCCACCACGAGCTGGATCGGCTTTGCTTATGTCGCGTTGTTTTCCATGTGGATTGGTTTCTTCGCTTGGTATCGCGCGCTCGCCTTGGGCGCAGTGCGCGTGAGCCAAATCCAATTGATTCAACCGTTTTTGAGCTTGCTCTTCGCCGTGCCACTGGTCGGTGAGCGGCTCGATGCGCTCACGCTCGTCTTCGCGATTGCTGTGATCGCTACCGTCTATATCGGCAAAAAAATGCCAGTTGATCAAACAATCCATCAAGGAACTAAAGCATGAATTGGAAACTAGCCGCACGCGCTGAGCGCATGAATCCTTCGGTGATCCGCGAGATTTTGAAGGTGACGGAAAAGCCCGGAATCATCAGTTTTGCGGGCGGCTTGCCTTCGCCTAAGACGTTTCCGATTGCGGAGTTTGCCAAAGCTTGCGCTGAAGTGTTAGCCAAGGATGGGCAAGCGGCTCTGCAATATGCAGCCAGCGAAGGCTTTCCGGCGTTGCGCGAATTTGTGGCGCATGAATTGGGCCGGCAAAGCGCAGCAGCGGGCATTGAGTGGCGCGTTGACCCTGCGCAGGTGTTGATTACCACGGGCTCGCAACAAGCGCTCGATTTGATCGCCAAAATCTTGATCGATAAAGATTCGCCGGTCTTGGTCGAGACGCCCGCCTATCTCGGCGCACTGCAAGCCTTCACGCCCATGGAGCCGCGCTATGTGAGCATTGCGAGCGATGAGGAAGGCGTGTTGATTGATGATGTGAAGGCGAAGTTCAACTCTGTTCACCCTGTGCATGTCGAAGGGCGTGCGAGTGCTTCGACAAGCTCAGCACGAACGGAAGGAAATGCACGCTTTCTCTATGTGATCCCGAATTATCAAAACCCCACAGGGCGCAGCATGAGCGAAGCACGCCGCGCCGCGCTGAGCGCCGAGGCTGCACGGCTTGGGCTACCGATTGTGGAAGACAACCCCTATGGCGATTTGTGGTTTGACGCGCCCCCGCCCGCATCGCTAACCGCACGAAACCCCGATGGCTGCATCTACATGGGGTCTTTTAGCAAAACCCTCGCGCCCGGCCTGCGCCTAGGCTTTCTCGTTGCGCCGAAAGCTTTGTATCCCAAGCTGCTGCAGGCCAAGCAAGCCGCAGATCTGCACACGCCCAGTTTCAATCAGCGCTTGGTGGCCGAAGTGTTGAAAGATGGCTTCATCGATCGTCATGTGCCCACGATCCGCGCGCTCTACAAATCGCAATGCCAAACCATGCTGGCTGCACTAGAGCGCGAGCTGTCAGGCACAGGCATCCAATGGAATCAACCCAGTGGCGGCATGTTCCTCTGGCTCACCCTGCCTGCACACATGAACGCAGTAGAGTTGCTCCCCAAAGCCGTCGAGAAAAACGTCGCTTTCGTGCCCGGCGCAGCGTTCTACGCACACGCGCCGCAACTGAACACGCTTCGCCTAAGCTTCGTAACGGCAAGCGTGGAGCAAATCAATATCGGCATCAAAGCGCTGGCGCAGGTGTTCCGGGAGAACCTGTGAGCCAAGTGCTGCAACCTGTCACGCTAGAGGGTGTTCGCGCGAGGCTCATTCCTTTGCAGCGAGAGCACGCTGCTGCGCTCTGGCAAGCAGGTGCGGATGAATCACTGTGGGCCTTACAACCACGGCTTATCCAATCGCTGGCCGATATGCAAGCCTATGTTGACACCGCGCTTCATGATCAAACGCACGGTTTGGGTTTGCCATGGGCTACGCAGGACAAGCGTACGTGCGCCATTGTGGGCAGCACACGTTTCATGGACATTGCGCTGACGCATGCCCGCGTAGAAATCGGCGCGACATGGCTTAGCCCTCTGCTACAGCGCAGCGGAGTTAACACAGAAGCCAAGCTCTTGCAACTCACACATGCCTTTGACACCTTGGGGTTGGAGCGCGTGGTGTTCAAAACTGAAACGCTGAACACCGCTTCGCGCCAAGCGATCTTGAAGCTGGGCGCAACGCAAGAGGGCATCTTCATGCGTCACCTGCGAGCCGACGATGACCGCTGGCGCGACATGGTGTATTTCGCTATTCTTCGCGAGCAGTGGCCGCAGGTCAAACAGCGCTTGCAAGAGCGCTTAGCCGCAGCGCGCATGGAGAATCAATGAATAAGCAGCCGGCGCTACGCCTTTGGGGACGCATGTCATCCATCAATGTGCGCAAAGTGATGTGGACAGCGCAATATCTTGGGCTGCCTATTGAGCGCATCGACGCGGGCGCTGCATTTGGCGTGGTGACCACGCCAGAATTTCATCGGATGAATCCCAATGGGATGATCCCCGTGCTGCAAGACGGGGATTTCACGCTCTGGGAGAGCAACGTGATCGTGCGCTACTTGTGCGCGAAGTATTCTTTGGGCGATCTTTACCCCACGCAGCCGCAACAACGCTTTGATGCAGAGCGTTGGATGGATTGGCAGCAATCGGAGCTAAATCGCGCTAGTGGTTTGCCTTTTGTGCAACTGTTTCGCACAGCCCCTGAGCTGCGTAAGCCAGCGCTGATTGAGGAATACACGGACAAAGTGAATCAATGTTTGCATATTGCGGAGGCGCAGCTTGCCAAGCAGCCTTACTTGGCCGGAGAGCGCCTCACGATGGCAGACATTCCCTTGCTCTGTGAGGTGCATCGCTGGTGGGCGGTGCGTGAGCGTGCTCCATTGAATGCACCTGTTTTTGAGAATATTCAACGCTGGTACTCGCCTTTGCGTGCGCATGCGGCCAGCGCCAGCGTGCTCGATCTGCCTGTCTCTTGAAAGAAAACCCATGAAACAACGCCCTTTCAAACAAGTTGATGTCTTCACCGCACGGCCTTACTACGGAAATCCGCTCGCCGTGTTGCTGGATGGCTCGGGGCTTTCCACTGAAGAGATGCAGCATTTCACGAACTGGACGAATTTGAGTGAATGCACTTTTGTGTTGCCGCCCACTGATGCGGCGGCGGATTACAAAGTGCGCATTTTTTGCCCGGGGCGGGAGTTGCCGTTTGCTGGGCATCCGACTTTGGGGACTGCGCATGCGTGGGCGGAAGCAGGTGGAAAACCTAAGAGTGAATACATCGTGCAAGAGTGTGGCATTGGTTTGGTGAGGATCAAACGCGATGGTGCGAAGCTGGCGTTTGCTGCGCCGCCGCTCATCAAAAGTGGGCCGTTGGCTGAGGCCGATGTGGCTTTGATCGCGCGCGGCCTTGGCGTGGCGCGCAGCGAGATCGTGGCGCACGCATGGTGTGACAACGGGCCAAATTGGCGCGGTGTGATGCTGGGCAGCGCGGATCAAGTGCTCGCGCTCAAGCCCGATGCTGCGGTGCTCGCCGGGCTGGATATTGGGGTGGTGGGGCCAAGAGGCAAGGTGGGCGTTGTGGGCTCACATGCTGATAGCAGCGACACGCAGTTCGAAGTCCGCGCCTTCTTCCCCGGCAACAACGGCATGACTGAAGATCCCGTCACAGGCTCGCTCAACGCGGGAATAGCGCAGTGGCTGATTGGCGCGGGAATAGCACCGCCCAACTACATCGCTGCGCAAGGCACAGCGCTCGGGCGCGCAGGGCGCGTGCATGTGGAACAGGTAGGCAAAGACATTTGGATTGGCGGCGAGAGCGTCGCCTGTGTGGATGGAACAGTCAATTTATGAAAACTCAAATCGACCATTTGGTCATCGTGTCGCAGAGTTTGGAACAAGGCGTGGCGTGGTGCGAAGCCACGCTGGGCATCACGCCCGGCCCGGGCGGAGAGCACAAATTGTTTGGCACGCATAACCGGCTGTTTAAAATCGCAACCCCTCAGCATCCGCTGGCTTACTGCGAAATTATTGCTATTAATTCAGAAGCGCCTCGCGCAACAGATACAACGCAAAAGCGTTGGTTTGATATGGACGATGAAGCGCTGCAAGCCGCTGTAGCGATTGAGCCGCGCTTGGTGCACTTTGTGGCCAACACGCCAAACGTGCAAGCCGCGCGCGCAGCCCTTGCCGCTATGGGCATTGACCGTGGCCCTGCTTTGGAGGCGAGCCGCCACTCGCGCAAAGGGCTTCTGCAATGGCAAATCACAGTGCGGGCCGATGGGCAGCGCTTATTGAACGGCATGCTGCCCACGCTCATTCAATGGGGCAAAGCAGCTGACAAAGAGCCCTTGCGCCTGCACCCACGCAACAGCCTGCCGCGCTCGGGCGTGAGCTTGCGCAGCATCACTTGCACGCACCCAGAGGCATCAGCGCTGCAAAAAGCCTACGACGCGATTGGCTTGGCTGGCGTGGCGGTGCAAGCAGGCCCTGCTCATTTAATCGCGACTTTGCAAACGCCCAAAGGCCTCGTGACGTTGCAATCGAAAGGCATCTGATGATCACGCTCGCCGAGCTCATGCTTTACTGCCTAGCCGCTTTGGCCATCATGCTCACGCCGGGCCCCAATATGTTGTATTGCGTCTCCCGCGCGCTATGCCAAGGGCGTATTGCGGGCTGGGTTTCGGTGCTGGGCGTGCAGGCGGGTAATGTGGTGCATATCGCAGCAGCCACCGTCGGGCTGACTGCGCTCTTGGCAGCGATTCCGACGCTTTACGACGCGATTCGTTTTGCGGGCGCAGCTTATCTGCTGTGGCTGGCTTGGCAGGCCATGAAGCCGGGCGGGCGCGGCTTGTTTGAGGCGCAGGATTTGCCGCATGATTCGCACGCCACATTGTTTCGCATGGGGCTTGTGACGAATTTGCTGAACCCGAAGCAACTGGTGTTTTTCACGTCGATCTTCAGCCAGTTTTTGCATCCTGAGCGCGGCAACGTGTTGCAGCAAGGCATGCAATTGGCAGCGACGCACATCGGGTTGAGCATCGTTGTCAATGGTTTGATCGTGGCGGGTGCGGCAGGCATTGCGGTGTTTTTTCAGCGCAGCCCGCTGTGGCTTTGCACGCAGCGCTATGTGATGGCGACAGTGCTCGCTGGTCTGGCTGTGCGCCTTGTGCTGGCCGAAAGAAAATAATGCTCACTCATCAACCAGAAGCCGCTTGCGCCTTCGCAGGGCTGCGCACATAGCCAAATCGCGCTGGCAACTCGCAGCGCGATATTTGTGTGGCCACCCACAGCCCGCGCTCCAGCGCATCAGCGGCCAGCAGCATATCCATGGTGTGAACGAGGCCAAAGCCCAGCTCCGTTTCTAAATACACGCAGCCATATTCGTCGACCACGCAGCGCTGCGGCTTGCAATCTTTCCCCGTATGGGCAAGGATCGAGAAATCTGGCTGGATGCGCCAAATCCATGGTGTCGCTTCTAATTCGATATAAACGCGCTGTGGACCGTTTTGAAAAAACCATTGCCCGGCATGCGCGCCAGCCAATTCTTCTATCTTGTGATTTGGTTTGTGCTTCAAATTCACAGCCTCTTCTGCACAGAGGTAATTGCGAGCGATAAAGGCAATGAGCTTTTCATGCGAAAGCAGCGAGCCTTTCGCGCCCGGCTTGCCACTTGAGAAACTGCCACAAGCCTGCGCTTGGTCATCGCGCATCCACCACTGCCCGCGCGCGTCTAGACCCAGCCAATCGGTACAAGAAGGCACATTCGGCCATTTGGCCATCGCTTTCAATACGATGTCATCCATGATTCATCTCCATCAAGCGTGTTCTAGAAGCCAATGCCCCACAGCCTGCGGCATGGCATGCACATGGCTTGGAAATGCGCCACTCGGAAAACCCACATGCCCGCCCTGCTCGGGCTGCCAGAGTGTCACATGTTTGCCCACCTGGCCAGAGCGCAGCAAGCTGCTCTCTGGCATGAAGGGATCGTTTCTCGCATTCAGCGCCAGCGCGGGAATTCGAATCTCAGCCATGCGCGGCTTGGCTGAGGCGCGCGCCCAATAGTCTTCGGTGTTTTTGAAGCCATGCAAAGGCGCGGTAAAAATGTTGTCGAACTCATAAAGATCGCGGCTGTCTTCCAGCGCTTGTCTATCAAACAAATGGGGATGCAAGGCCAGCCGCTCCATCGCCTTGGGTTTCATGGTTTTGAGAAACATGGGGGTATAGATCTGCCGATTCAAGCCCGTGCCAATCGCATGCCCAGCAGCGGCCAAATCGAGCGGTGAACAGACACTGGCCACCGCGCTCGCAATGCTCGATGCCGCAGCGCCCATCTCTTGGGCCCAGCGCATCAGCGCATTGCCGCCCAGCGAAATGCCCACAACAATCAGCTTGCGCTGCGGCTCACGCGCTTTGATGCGCCGCAAGATCCAATCTATTTCTTGGAAATCGCCTGAATGGTAGGCGCGAGGCGCGCGGTTGATCTCGCCGCTACAACCCCGAAAATGCGGCACAGCATACGGCAGAGCATGCTGCCGCGCCCAATCTGCGAAAGCTTGCGCGTAATGGCTTTGTGATGAGCCCTCCAAGCCATGAAAAAGGACGAGCTGCGGCGCAACGCGCTTGACGGTGTGCTCAGAGAAATCCACGTCCACAAAATCATCATCGGGGCTCGTCCACCGCTCGCGTTTAAAAGTCGGCGCTGCCGCCACATGTCGCTTGGCATACAGCGCTGGCCAAATGGTTTGCAATTGCCCGCCGGGCAGCCAAGCAGGCGCGCGGTACTTCATTGCAACACACCTCGCGTGCAAAGAAGTTGACCGTTACTTACTACTGATTCAATAGCACTTTGCGCAGTAAATACGCCGGCTAACTGCTCAAAATGCTTAAAAAACATGATTCGGACGACTTTCAATGCAGCACCATCGGCGCATCGGAGATTTCTTGCATCTCCCGCGCTGTGCCCGGGCTCGCATGATGCGCCACCATGCGCCAGCCCTGCGGCGTTTTGTGGTAAATATTCGTGGCAATGACGTAAGCCTCGCGCGGGCCTTCTTGCGTCATGACTTCGATTTTTTCAATCACGCTGTGTACGCTTGAAGACAGCGCTTCAATCTTTCTCGTGCGCAGCGGCGTGGCGCGAATCGTGCAGTTGCTAAACATGGCATCAAACGCAGAGCGAATCGCCCCCATGCCCACCATGCGTGAGCCACCAGGGTGTACGCAAACAATCTCATCTTCATCGGCCCAGCAGAGCATCAGCTTATCAATATCACCGGCTCGCAGCGCGTCGTAGAACTGCGCCTCGATCTCATCGGCATTGCCGCCCACGGTGACGGATTGGAGTTTGGCTTTTCGCATGAGTGATTCCTATACATGCATTATCCGCAAGACTCATCAACCTCGTGCTTGCCTAGCGCTTTATCTTTCTGTGAAAGCTTCGCCCAAAGTGCGAGTGATCGGCTTGAGCAGATAATCAAGCACAGATTTCTGGCCTGTTTTGATTTCAACCATGCTGGTCATACCAGGGATGATCTCGGTTGTCTCTCCTCGCGGGGAGCGCAGTTTGTTGTCAGTGATCGTAATAATCGCGCGATAGTAGCGAATATCTTCGCGAGCGCTCTCCTCGCGCAAGGTATCGGGCGAGATGAAACTGACTCTACCTTTCAATGCGCCATACACAGAATAGTCATACGCATCAAGTTTCACGGTAGCCTCAAGGCCAGGCTTTAGAAAACCAACATCTGCAGGACGAACTTTCGCCTCCACTTGCAGCTCATCATCTAAGGGGATGATCTGTAGGATTTCCTCAGCCGCTCGAACGACTGCGCCCACTGTCGTGATGCGAACATTTTTGATAATGCCGCGAACTGGCGCTGTGATCTCAGTTTGAGAGAGCTGCTCTTTACGACCTTCGAGCACTTGGCTGGCTGCTGCAAGCTCATCTTGCGCTTTCGACAGCTCACTTTGCGCCTCCGAGAAATAACGGTTTTTTCGCACAGCGATCTGGCCACGCGTTTCGTTGACCTGGCGCTCAAGGCGAATAATCTCCGCTTGAGAGACTTCGCCAGTGCGCGCTAAAGGGCGATTGAGTGCCAACTCGCTCTCCGCCAGCCTGAGGCCATTTTCCAGCACGCCTATTTCCTCTTTTAAGCTTGATAGACGCCGGTCGTACTGAATGCGCTGGGCAGCGACGAGATCACGAAAACCTTCAAGGCCAGAGGGGAAAACAAGCGATGTGCCAGCAATCTCCGCACTTGCCCGAGCAATCATGGCGCGCAATGCAGCCACCTTTGCAAAGCTCTCTCCGGCAACCGCTTGGCTACGCAACGGGTCGAGTTGGACGATACGCTCACCACGCTGAACCACTTGACCTTCCGTAACATAAAGCTTTTTAACAATACCACCATCCACAGCTTGGATCGTTTGTAGGCGGCTCGACGGGATAACCGCACCAGGCGCGCGCGTGACCTCGTCGATTTCACTGTGTTTAGCCCATGCAACAGCTGCCACGAGCAGCAAAGCGATCACACAAAGCAAGACAATTGCCGACCCTAGGCCGAAACGGGAATCGTCGTGAGAATATTGGCTGGGTGAATTCATGGCTTAGGCTCAAGCTGAGCATCAGGTTGGGCCGGTGTTGGTTGAGAAGCGGCCACCACCTTGCCTATCACCACACCAGGCCGGCCAGCGTTTGAAGGCGCGCTGCCTGCAGCAGATTTTGACGGTGTTATCGTGATGCCGCCGCCAGAGAGCTTGGCCAGCACTGCATCTTTAGGGCCATCGGCAATGATCTGGCCACGCTCCATGATGATCAAGCGATTGGCCCAAGCAAGCATGGAGGGCTTATGCGTCACGATGATCAGAGTCACGTCGGGATTTTTGACCCATTGCAGCTTGGCAATGAGCTCAGCCTCGCTTTGCTGATCCATGGAGGCCGTCGGCTCGTCTAGCAAGATCACGCCTGGCTTGCAAAGCATCAAGCGCGCCAACCCAACCGCTTGCCGCTGCCCGCCAGAGAGGCCTCCGCCGCCCTCAAAGATCGGCATCGATAGCCCCATCGGATGCTGGCTGACCATTCGATCCACGCCCACATCTTTGATCACAGAAATAACCTCATCGTCACTCACAGGGCCAGCGCCCAAAAGCAAATTGTCTTTGAGCGTGCCGGCAAACAAACGCACATCTTGCGTGAGATAGCCCAGTGTTTCGCGCAAGCGTGTAGGTTCAATGTGCTGCAAATCCAGGCCATCTAAACGAACCCGACCCGCACTGGGCTTGTAGAGGCTGGAGAGCAAGCGCAGCAAGGTCGACTTACCCGAGCCCGTGCGCCCAAGGATGGCCACTTTTTCGCCAGGCTGGATAATCAGATTCGACACATCAACAGCCAGCGTATCGTTGCCCACGTAGGAAAAACGCAGATTTTGGGCATGCAGCTGGCCTTTAAAGGCCTCAAGGTCAACAAAGCTTTTATCGGCAGGGCGATCAACGGGTAGCGACATCAAGCCATCCAAGGTGCGCGTAGAGCTTCGCACCGAATGAAACCTCACGATCAAACCAACCAAACCATTCAGCGGCTGCAAACAACGACCCAGCAAAATAGAGCAGGCCACGAGGGCACCAGTGGTCAGGTCTCCTTTCGCGATGAAATAAACACCCACAACAATCATGGCGGCATAGGCCAATTGAGAGATGGTGTAACTCAAATTAGTGTTGGCATTGCTCCAATTTTTAGACTGAAGGCTCGTGCCTGCAAGCAGGGAAGACAGCTCGTGCCAGCGCCGCTGCATCCGCCACTCAGCATTCAGAGTTTTGAGCGTTTCCGCGCCTTCAACGGCCTCAATCAGCAGACCTTGCCGCATCGAAGATTCACGGTTGTTTTCGTGAGCAAGCTTAGCGAGCGGCCACTGCAAGATCAGGCTCACAATCACAGTCAACAAAATAGCGACCACCGGCACCCAAACCACAGAGCCGCCGATGGTCCAGATCAGCAGCAAAAATATCCCAATGAAGGGTAGATCAGATAACAAAAACAACACGCCAGACATCAGGAATTCACGCACACTTTCATGCTCACGCAGCTGTGCGATGAAAGTACCGGTTTGCTGGGGTCTTGCCTCCATGCGCACACCCAAAGCCTGCTCAAAAACATCAGACGACAAACGCAGATCGACCCTGCGGCTCGCCGAATCAACAATATAGCCCCGCAAGCTACGCAAAGCTAAATCAAACATGTAGAGTATCACCACGCCAACAGTGAGCGCCATCAGCGTGCTCTGCGCATTGGTAGGAATCACGCGATCGTAGATTTGCATGGAATACAACGCCGCCAGCGCTGCCAATACATTGATCAGCATCGCGCCGACTGCACCCTGTAGATACAGCGGCCATTGAGCGCGCACGGCATTCCAAATCCAGTGGCGCGGGCTCTTCTCGTTGCCAAAGAGTGTTTGGCCTAGCCGCCAGCGATCCAAGCGCACCCGCAGCCACCCATGAATTTGCTGCGCCTCAACCATGCGCATGCCATCGGCGACATGCGGCTCAAACTGCTGAGCCACGCTCTGCCCCGTGCCACCGTCGCGCGCCATTTGAATCGGCACCACCGAGACGGTGGCATCAGGCACTTCTAATGCGCCTTTGGCGACCAATGAAGACAGCACATACTGACCCGTGGGCGTCTTGCCTCGTACAAGCTGGCAAGAGCCATCCGAGAAAATTGCGATAGCAGGAAATTCGGGCTGCCCAGTCATCGTGAGCGGGACTTTATCGAGCCCTTTCAAAACATCTAAACGGATACCGAACTCCCTGGCCGCTGATTTGAGGGTCGAGAGACTTTGCGCGCCCGATTCCGCCTTGAAATTGCGCGAGAAGGCATCGTGGGCCAGCGTATGGCCTCGCCAGCGCAGCCAATGTGACAGCGCACTCACAAGGCTGTCGCGATCAAAGTTCTTAGGAGTTGCAGACATAGGCGGTGAGGACATCAGGCTAAATTCAACGTGGCAAAAGTTGGCCTGCGAACCCAACCAATTGAACCCATCCATCCCAAGATTGATAGTGGGCATCTGCAATGCGGGCATTCGCGCCATTGATATCAGACAGTGTGTTCATCACTTCACTCCAAGTGCGCCGCCCTAGCGTGAATTGCGTTTGAAACTGCTCGGTTGTGCGCTTGGCAAATTCAAGCTGCACTGCAGCACTACGCTTGCGCGCTAGGCTGCTGCTTAAGTTGCTCTCTGCACTCGCAACTTGTTCAGCGATCTGCTGACGTGTTGCATCTATAGAAAGCTCTGCTGCGCGAGCACGCTCCTTAGCCGCTGTCACGCGACTGGCGGAAGACAAAGCCACATCACCCTGCCACGTCAGATTCAGGCCACTGGCAGGCTTGCTGGCGCTGCCATTGAACGCTTTTTGGCTGCGAAAGCTCAGTTGCGGATACAAAGAAGCCTCCAACGCTTGCGCATCCGTCAGCAAAGATTGCGCTTGCAGCTTTTGCGAGATGATTTTTGGGCTAGCAGCTTCCGTCTGCTCCACCAGCAAGGCGCCACGCCAGGGCAAAGCGGGCGGTTCTGGCCAATGAGCGTAAGTAGCCGTTGATGCACTGCCGGTCTGTGTACTGACTATTTGTGTGCTCGTGCTACGGGCCGAACTGATCACAAGTTTGGGCGGCTCTGCGCGCAAAATGATGCTGTATTGGCGGCGCAGCAGCGCTAAGGTGTCTTGTTGCTCAAGTAAAGCGGCCTGCACTTGGGAAAGACGCGTTTGCGCTAATGAAACATCGGCAACGGTGTTGATGCCCGCTTGAGCGCGTCGCACGATATTGGCTAAAAACATGTCGTGCAAACGCAAATTAGCTTGAGCCACCTGAACCTGTGCTTCATTGCGAGCCAACGCAACCATCACACGCGCCGAACGAATCGCCGCTTCTTGCTTCACATCCAGCACATTGGCATCGTTGGACTGAACTCTCAAATCCAATGATTTGCGCTCAGCAGCGCGGCGACCCCAGTCGTACAAAGGCTGATCAAAAACTAGATTGACCCCACGATTGCTGCTTTGCCCTAGCGAGGCATTGGCCTGCACGCTAGGATACCAAGCGTATTCGCTGCCCTCAAAAAGCGCTTGGGCGGCCGACCGATCAGCCATCGCGCCTTGCACGGAAGGATTGATCGCTGCGCCGAGAGCTGCCGCTCGGCGTATCGCCTCTGGCAAGGCAGTAAAGGGCACTTGCACCAAAACAGGCGGTGTTGTGGGAATGGGCACAATCGGCGCAATCTCTGCAATCAGTTCACTGGCGCTTTTAGCTGCTTCGCGCCAAGCATTGACTTCCTCCGTCGGTGTCAGGCTGATATTACGGCTGATCGCCGGTGAGCCGCTTAAAGCAGCAGGAGGCATGGGCACAGCCTGCGCTAGACGCGGCTGCGCTGTTTGCGCGGCTACGCTCTGCACGAGGCAAGCAAAGAGAGGTAACCACACCCAGAGAGAAAGAGAGCGGACTTGAAAAACGCGCATGTGTCTAGTCTATCGAGAAAAGCCTCCAGCATCGCACAACTTGGAGCAACCAAGCGGTTGACACTGAGGCAAAAAAACGCTCTCTTAAGCCATCATGAACGTGAACTCTCGGCTACCACCCACGACGTCCGTAGACAGCGTGAACATCGTGCCATCTTGCGTGGTGAACGTTGTGCTGTCGAAGTCGGTTGGGTCAAGTGCACCGTTCGAGTAACTGAAATTGACAGGACTATCGCCGTTGGTTAGACCGAAATCGCCGTCGGTTGGAAGCACGGGAATCAATGCCTCATCGGTATTCGGCTCACCAACCGCCGCGCCGGACAACACATCCACATCAGAGATCATGAACGAACCTACGAACGTGCCTGGGATATCTTCATCATTTGCAGTCAAGTCGGAAACTGTCGCGCCATCATTCGAGCCCGTGATCGTCACAGTGACCGTCGCATTTGTAGTGGCGACGCCATCTGTAACGTTGTAGTTGATGCTCACCGTACGGGATGCACCGTTAGCCAAAGTGTTCAATGATGCAGGGATGTTGAAGACGATATCGCCTCCGCTTAAAGTCAGCAACGGTGTAGCGCCTAGCGCGAAGTCAGGAGCAACATCGGCAGCAACACCCGTCCATGTTGTCGAGTCAATCGACAATGTCATCGCATCGCCATCCGCATCGCTAGCGGTTGCTATGTTTAGGCTGCCAGCATTTTCGTCGACAGAAGCTTGGTCACTCGCGTTCACAGCTGCCGTGTTCGTAATGATCGGTGCGTCGTTCACACCGGTGACGGTGATAGTGACTGTTGCTGTGGCTTCGCCGCCGTTGCCATCAGATACGGTGTAGTTGGCCACGCGGGTGGCGGTTGCGCCTGCGGCCAAGCTGTCGTCGCCTGCGGGGTCGTAGCTCACGATGCCGGTGGCAGCGTTGATGGTGAAGCCTGTCGGCGCGCCTGCACCTAGGCTGTAGGTGCGGGTGGTGCCTGCGTCGATGTCGGCGGTCAAGGTTGCCAGATCAACGGTGGCGATTGCGCCGTCTTCGGTGGCTGCGCCTGTGCCTGCTGTTGCAGTCGGTGCGTCGTTGATGCCGGTGACGGTAATGGTGACTGTGGCGCTGGCTGTGCCGCCGTTGCCATCAGATACGGTGTAGTTGGCCACGCGGGTGGCGGTTGCACCAGCGGCCAAGCTGTCGTCGCCTGCGGGGTCGTAGCTCACGATGCCGGTGGCAGCGTTGATGCTGAAGCCAGCGGGCGCGCCTGCACCTAGGCTGTAGGTGCGTGTGGTGCCTGCGTCGATGTCGGCGGTCAAGGTTGCCAGATCAACGGTGGCGATTGCGCCGTCTTCGGTGGCGCTCGCACTTCCTGATGTTGCAGTCGGTGCGTCGTTGACTGCGCTGATCGTGATGGTCGCGGTTGCAGGTGTGGCATCTTGTGCGCCTGTGTTGTCCACGGCCGCGAATTGAAAACTGGTCTGGCCATTTGAGTTGGCTGCAGGCACAAAATAAACCGAGGCCACCCCATTGACAACGCTCACCCTGTCGCCCAGAGCCAAAGGTGTGCCACCGGTCGCGGCTGCATACAAAACGCCATTGGCTGGCAAACTGATGATCACATAGCTCGTGACACTTCCGTCTGCATCACTTCCTAGAAGATTCACGACAATTCTCGCTGCGGGATCTTCTGCACCTTCAGCGCTCACATTGCTTGACTCTGGCGCTTGATTTGGCGCTGGCGCTGGCGATGAACCACCGCCGCCACCCGCGCCTGCTAAGGCCAGCGCGCCTAGCACCGCAAGCACCCCCCCCGCCCCGAAGCCGCCGCCGGAATCTGGCGCTGGGCTGGGAGCCGGCGAGGGGCTTGGAGCCGATGGCGCTGGAGAGCTAGCTTGCGCCATCAAGACATCTGGCGCGCCCGCAGCATCGCTAGGCGCTTCGGAGCTGGCGGCCGCAAAAGGAGACAAAGGATTTACTATTGAATTTATAGCACTTAGCGCAGATTCCACCTTGGTTGCAGTTGTTTCTGTATGCAGATCATCCCCGTCGTTTGCCGCAGCGGACTGCGCATCTTCAGCGGCTCCACTTTGCGCCGCTTCAAGCTGCTCGCGCAAAGCACGGCGCTTGGCTGCAAGCTTGGAGACCTCGATGGCCATGGCCTCAACGGCTGACAAAGCGCCCTGCCCCAACGCCGCTTGGGATTTGGCTGTTTTTTGCGCCACGAAACCACCGGAATTGCCAGTACTCATCACTGGACTCGCTTTTACATTTGTCATAAAACCCCGCCTTTGCTTTGTCTCATCATCAATTTACAAACCCCTCGCAACTGCTGCTATTGGCCTGTCATCTGAGCATCCTATCAAACTTCAAAAAAAAGAGACTTACCCCACCAGCTAGATGCCGGCATCGCAAGTCTCCTTTTCACCGATTTTCACCACCTGAGCGACTTGCACTCAGACCGTAAAATTCAAAGCACTACATCACCATGAATATCTCGTCGAACGTGAACACTCTGTCACCCTCGTCAGAGTAAGTGGACAACGTGAACTCCGTGCCATCTTGCGTGGTGAACATCGTGCTGTCACCACCGCTTTCGTCGCTATCTAAGTATGCGAATGTGACTGGCTCAGCACCTGGCTCTAAGCCAATATCATCGCTTGTGGAATATGCGTCGATAGAGGCCTGAGAGACAGGATCACCACCCACATTGTCGCCAGACAACACATCCACATCAGAGATCATGAATGAGCCCTCGAACAGACCCGAGATTCCTTCTGTCTCTGCAAAGGTCAAGTCAGACACTGTCGCGCCGTCATTCGAACCCGTGATAGTGACGGTGATCATGCTACTGATATCGTCTGTTCCATCGCTAACGCTGAAGTTGATCTCAACAGTGCGAGATGCCCCTTCAGCCAAGGCGTTGAGCGAGTCTGGAACATTGAAGACTATTTGCCCGTCAACCAGCGAAAGCAAAGGCGTTTCACCGAGATCAAAATCTAATGGGTCTTCTTCTCCAGCACCACTCCAAGAAGTCGAGGTGATACTCAGCTCTAGCGCGTCGTTCTCAGCATCACTGACAGTAGCAATAGCGAGGGTCATGTTGTCTTCGTTCACAGATGCTTCGTTGGCCTCATTCACCTCCTCGCTGTTGAAAGCGATCTCAGGCGCATCGTTGACACCAGTGACGGTGATCGTCACGCTGCCCTCAACAAGCTCTTCACCATCCCAGACGGTGTAGGTCACGATGCGCTCAGCTGTCTCGCCAGCGGCCAAGCTGTCGTCATCTTCAGCGTTGTAGGTAAGCTGACCCGTCTCGCTGTTGATGCTAAAGCCAGCAGGAGCATCTTCAGTCAAAGCATACTCCAACATATCGCCGTCGCCGTCTGTTGCGGTGAGATCGAGAGTCACTGTTGCGTCTTCGTCAACTTCGCCTGTCGTGACTTCAGACAAGACAGGTGCGTCGTTCGTGCCAGTAATGGTGACCGCGATCGTGCGCGAGGCTGTCCCGTCAGTCGAAGTAACAACGAGCGAGTCTGTGGCTACTTGACCATCAGCTAGCGCTTGTGCGCGCCCGTCCAAGGTGTATGTCCAAACGCCGCCAACTAGCATGAAGCTGCCATACGAGCCCATCAGTGATGCTGGTGTTGGTGTTGCAAAAACAGCCTCGCCAGTATCGATATCAGCTACGGTGAGCGTGCCTGATGCAGAAGTGACTTCTCCATCCTCGGTCAATGCGCCGGTTGATGTGCCGCTGATCGTGGCGCCGTCGTTTGTGCCGTTAATGGTAATGATGATAGGAAGCTGCGTTCCATCGCTGGTGTTAAACAGGATCGTATCCGTCAACGTATCGCCAGCACCCAGTGCTTGAATGGCTGAGTTGCCGTTGCTGGCGGTATACGTCCACAAACCGTTGCTAAACATTCTCAGCGTGCCGTAAGTTCCAGCAATGCTGGTTGCAGGCACGACTGTTGGCGTTGGAGCGCCAGCATCTGGATCGGTCAAATAGACACGGCCTGAAGTCAGCAGTCTGTTGCCAGAGGCCACAGAAGTGTCTTCGGTCACAGCGCGCTGATACAAGCTGTTGGAAGCATGCTGGGCGGTATCGTCAGCGCCGGTAACGGTAATGGTGACCGTTGCTGTGTCTTCGCCTCCATTTGCGTCAGTAACAATGTAGTCAGCGGTGCGCGTAACAATTGCTCCTGCAAGCAGAGCGTTGTCTGCAACTGTGGGGGTGTAGGTGAGCACGCCGCCTACCAGACTGAATCCAGCTGGTGTACCGCTCAGTGTGTAAGAACGCGTATCGCCTGCGTCAACATCTGCTGTAAGAGTACTGAGGTTGAATGAGGTGCTTGAGGCATCTTCACTGATGGTGACACTTGCTGCAGTAGCCGTCGGCGCATCGTTGATACCAGTGACGGTGATGGTGACGGTGTTGGTCGCTGTCAACTCGCCGTCGGAGACGGTGTAGCTGACCGTGCGGGTGGCTTCCTGTTCAGCAGCCAAGCTGTCGTCGCCTGCAGGGT
>JANMDU010000053.1:0-24451 GCA_031376455.1 Variovorax sp.
CAACATGCCGACAATGAGCGCATAAAAAACGGCTACTGCTGAGGCTTCTGTCGGCGTGAAGACGCCGCCATAAATGCCGCCCAAAATGATCACCGGCATCATTAAAGCCCAGCCTGCTTGCCACGAGGCATTGAGGAAGGAAAGCCTGCCGTCGCCGTCATTTTTGCCATAGCCTTTGATGCGGCAATAGACATACACATACAGCATCAGCGCCAGGCCGATCAAAATGCCTGGGCCAAAACCTGCAATAAACAGTTCGCCAATCGAGACTTCTGCGCTCACGCCATACAAAATCATCGGAATACTTGGCGGAATAATCACGCCGAGCTCAGCGCTGGTGGCTTGCAACGCAGCAGCGTAAGGCGTGGGATAGCCATGCTTGATCAGCGCAGGAATGAGGATCGCACCGACTGCAAACGTGGTGGCCACGGACGACCCGGAAACAGCCGCAAAAATCATGCAGGTCAACACGCATGTCATGGGCAAGCCACCCTGCACACCGCCCACAATCGACTTGGCAAATTCGACCAAGCGACGCGAGATGCCGCCGGTTTCCATGATGTTGCCCGCAAGAATGAAAAATGGAATCGCCGCAAGCGGAAATTTATTGATCGACGAAAACATTTCCTTGACCGAAATCAGCATATTCACATTGCTAATTTGAATGCCGACAAGTGCAGACAGACCAATCGACACGGCCACAGAAACAGTGAGCGCAAAGCACAGCACCATCGTCAGAATCATCATACTGCTCATTGCGCGGTCTCCAATTCAAGGCGCTGTGGATCGATCAAATTGCCAATGATGCCAATCACGCTAAAAATGCCACCTACCGGCATGGCCAAATAAGCCCAAAACATACTCACATCTTCCAAACCAATCGTCGTTTGCACTCTGCCGCGAACCGCGTATTGCCAGCCCCACCAGATGATGACGAAGATCAAAATCAACGCAGCAATCGTTACGACGTAATCGAGAACGCGTTTCATCTTTGGCGGGCTCCAGCGGTAGAGCACATCCACACTGACCATCGCGCCTTGACGAAAGGCCGCTGCAATGCCCATAAAAACCATCCAGATCAGCGAGAAACGTATCAACACTTCCGTCCACTCAGCAGGGCGCTCTAGAACGAATCGCGTGATGATTTGAAACATCCCCAAGCTGGCGGAAATCGCCAGCATCAGGCAAGCAATTAACATCGCAAGAGAAGTGGTGAAGCTCTCAAATTTAAGGAAGGCGGTTTTCATGTGTTTGTAGCCTTGGTTTCTCAAAAAAATACGCCGAAAACATCAGCTGCCGGCGTATTTACTGCGTGAAGTGCTACTAAAAAAGTAGCATTTAACTGACAAATCAAGGATTACTTCACTGCGCGAATGCGATCAATGTTGGCTTTGCCAAATTGCTTTTCAAACTCTGCATTCACAGGTGCGAGCGCAGCGATAAATTTAGATTTGTCGACGTTCTCCACCACCGTCATGCCTTTGCTGCGCAACTCGGCCACGCCATTGGTGTCATCTTGGTCAACGCGGGCGCGACCAGCCTTTGCGCCCTCTTTTGCTGATTCCAAGAAAGCAGTTTTATCAGTAGCCGAGAGCTTGTCAAATGCCGCCTTGGTCATCAGGAAAATCGCTGGCGAATACACATGGCCTGTGAGCGAAAGATGCTTTTGCACTTGATCAAATTTTGCGGACATGATCACGGACAATGGATTTTCTTGGCCATCGACAGTGCCTTGTTGCAAAGCAGTAAACACTTCAGGGAAGGCCATCGGTGTAGTAACGATGCCAAAGCCTTTGTAAGCTGCCACGTGGACTGGGTTTTCCATCGTGCGCATTTTGAGACCTTTGAGGTCGTCTGGCGAATTGACAGAGCGCTTGGAGTTGGTCATGTGACGCACGCCGTTTTCGCCCCAAGCCAAGGCTTGGAAGCCTTTGGATTCGAATTCTTTGAGCATGTCTTGGCCGATTTGGCCATCCAGCACGTTACGTGCATGTGCTTTGTCGCGGAACAGGAAGGGAATGTCTAAGATGCGGGCACTGGGCACAAAATTAGGCACGGGGCCGGTGGAGGAGAAGGTGAGCTCTTGTGTGCCAAGCTGCACCGATTCGATGCTCTCGCGCTCGCCGCCTAACGAGCCAGAATAGAACGGCTGAATTTTGTAGCGGCCCGCAGTGCGTTTTTCGACTTCGCGGGCGAAGGTGTCAATCGCCACGCCTTGGTGAGAGTTTTGTGCCACAGAGATGCTGATCTTCATGGTGGTTTGTGCGATGGCAGGGCTGGCAGCAATAAAGCCTGCGGCGAGCGAGGCAGCGAGGAAAAGGCGGGATAGTTTCATGGGTGTCTCCAAAAATAATCGGTGCAGAAACGTGGAATATGGTCTTGCCGCAATTCAATGAAAAGTCTAACGCCAAAAGCGGCAAACGCTCTCAGGGGATGCCCGGGGATGCCCGGGGATGCCCTGAAGTAGCGTAGGCTTTAGGCGATCTGTCTATGCAGGTTTGAGCTCAGGATGCTGCTCGGCCATGTGTGAGCGCACGATCTCTTCAAAGCTGGTGTTGGGTTTCATGCCAAGGATGAGCGCACGCGGAGAGCCCATGCGCGTTGGCCAGCCGCTGACGATTCGCTCAACGGCGGGATCAATCTGCCAATCGAGCAAGGCGTAGGCCTGATCGCCTGCAACACGGCGCAATGTGTCAGCCATCTCGCCCACAGTGGTGGGCACGGCGGGCAAATTCAGCGCTGTGAGTGGTCCCCAATCTGCGTCGCTTACCTCCATGCAGGCCATGATGTGTTCCACGGTTTTCCCCGGCGATGAAAGCGAATGCACCACATCGGGCTTGACGGGAATCGTGCAACGAATGCCCTTCAATGGCTCACGAATCATGCCGCTGAAAAAGCCCGAGGCGGCACCGTTGGGCTGACCTGCGCGCACAGACACGGTGGCCAAGCGCGCAGTGCGCGCGTGGATAAAGCCCTTGCGCGCGTAATCGGCCATGAGCTGCTCGCCGATGAGTTTTTGGATGCCGTAGCTGGTTTGCGGCGTGGGCAGGGTCGTGTCCACAATCTCGTGTGGGAAGGCATGATGTGCTGTTGTGCCAAACACGGCGATGGAGCTGGCGAAGAAGACAGTGGGCTGTGTCTTGATGGCTCGGCAGCTCTCCAAAAGTGCATGCGTGGTGGCGTAATTGCTGCGCATGCCCAAATCGAAATTGGCTTCGCATTCGCCGCTCACAGCTGCAGCCATATGAAAAACAGCAGCTGCATCCGCATGCCGCGCAAGCAGGTTGGCCGGCGTACTTTGGAGTTGGTCAAATAAATCGCCGACTTCACTCGATATGCGTGGGTCAAGTTCGAGATCTGCAGGCGCGGCGATGCGATCTGCGAGCACGATGCTAGAGATGTGTTGCGCGGGCTGGCCTCGCAGGCTTAAAGTGCCGCGTTGGATGAGTTCGCGTGCTAGGCGTGCGCCGACGAAGCCAGCGCCACCGGTGATGATGATTTTCATAGAGTTCCTGAATTGCTTAAAAAATTAAGCCAAAAGGCCTTTGTACAGCATGTACGAAGCCAGCACATACAAAACGCAGGCGAAAACGTACTTCAAACGTTTGACATCCATGGCATGTGCAGCCTTTGCGCCAAGCGGAGCGAATAATACGCTTGTGAACGCCACCAATGCCAAGGCAGGCAGCCAGATGTAGCCGAGTGATCCTTGCGGAAGGTCTTGCACCGCGTGGCCGCTGATCGCGTAGCCCACGGCATTGATGACCGCGATAGGAAAGCCAAGCGCTGCGGCTGTGGCCACTGCGTTATGAATGGATACATTGCATCGGGTCATAAATGGCACACTGATGAAAGCGCCGCCCGCACCGACGAGGCCAGAGAGAAAACCTATTGCGCTGCCAACGACCCATTGCCCCGTTGTGCCAGGCATACGTCGCGTGGGCGTGGGTTTTTTGTTAAGGAGCATTTGTGAGGCAGAAAAAGCCACAAAAACACCAAAGAAGATGGCCAGCATGGAGCCTTTAAGCAGCGCAAACACGCCTAGACTAGCCGACAAGCCGCCGATTAAGATGCCTGGGGTGAGGCCGCGAGCGATATCCCAGCGAACCGCGCCTCTTTTGTGATGCGCCCTAACGCTGGCAATACTGGTGAAAATGATTGTCGCCATCGACGTTGCGATTCCCATTTTCACGGCCAGATCAGGCGAAGCGCCGCGCGTGCTCATGATGTAGGTCAAAAAAGGAACGAGGATCATGCCACCGCCTACGCCAAGCAAGCCGGCTAGAAAGCCTGTGCCTATCCCAAGGGCGAGCAATTGCACGACTAAAACTGAATCTAGCGTCATGAGGGTTGTTGCATTAAAAAAAGGGTGCTTGCAGCTTGGCGCTGGGCCGGCATCCTGAACCGGGGTTCAGGTGGGCGAGATCAGCCACACATTGGGTTCATCTAACGCGAGACGATCACGCTTGTGTGGCAATTTTCAAGCCCGAGCTAATTAAAGCATTGGTACAAGAATGTAAAGCCCGACAGCGGCTGCAAGCAGATTGATTTTACTGCGCTACTGTGACCTTTGTGCAAGCGCGTCAAGCACCCAGCCTGCTGCGCAGAAACCGAAAGTGGCGGTGACGCTGACAACTGAGCCGAAGCCGTGGCAGTTCAGGCTGTTGTCTGCATCAACAATGGCGCAAGATGGGTCGGCTGGGGCGACGGCTTCTTGACTATATACACAAGTGATTCCGATTTTTTTGTCGCGTGGCGCGCCATGTTGGCGGCGCAGCCGGTAGCGCAGATCTGCAAGAAGCGGGTCGTGTGTCGTCTCGCTGAGGTCTGCGATTTCTACTTTTTCTGCGCGCCTTTTGCCGCCTGCTGCGCCGCTGGTGATGAACAGCGGCGCTTGTCTTTTAAGGCGTTTGCTGATGTCCAGCGCCCAAACAGCCAGCGCGGTTTTCGCGCTTTGTTGATCGCAGCAGTCAAGCACGGCATCAAAATTTGCTGCGGCGAGCGTTGGCCAGTTCAAGGCAGTAGCGAATTCTTCAATGCAATTGACTTTGCATTGAGGGTTGACCAAAGCAATACGTTCACGCATCGCATCAACTTTTGCCTGACCTACTGAATGAGAATCCGCATGAATCTGGCGATTGATATTCGACTCCGCCACTTGGTCAAAATCAATCAGCGTGATCTGCCCTACGCCAGAGCGCGCCAGTGCTTCTGCCGCCCAAGAGCCCACGCCGCCAATGCCAATCACCGCAACATGAGATCCGCGAATTGCAGCTGCGCCTCGGATGCCATATAGCCGCTCCAAGCCACTGAATCGCCTTGAAAGATCAGCCTGAGCGCTTTGTATGTGCTCGGCAATCAAGCCATTTTCTCCAAGCGCCACATCTGGTATTTGAAAGCCAGCACAGCGCCCGCGATGATGGCAGCTACGGCGATGAAGCTCATGGTCGAAAGCGTAGAAACACCGCTCAAGCCTTGCCCCACGGTGCAGCCCATGGCCGTGACGCCACCGATGCCCATGAGAGTAGCTCCCACGAGGTGATTGGTCACATCTTCCGTGCCGCCAAAGCCTTCCCAGCGGAAGCTTTTGCTCAGCATGGCCATGACAGCCGAGCCAGAAATCACGCCAAATACGGAGGCGATACCCAAAGTAACCACCTTGGATTTGTCGCTGAAAAACATGAACCAATCGAGCGTGTAGGCCACAGGTGCGACAAAGCTGAGTGCTTCTGCGCGCCCCGAATTCGTGGCCACAAAGGCTTCTTGCAAAGTCTCAGGGTGCTCGGCAACAAAGCCTAAATTGCCGCTCGCCCACCACATCGCCGTGATCACGCCGCCTATGCCAAAGCCAGCGAGTAAATTGTCAAAGCTGCGAAATTCTTTGTGCGCCAAGGCCCAGAGCACCAAGCCACCGCCCACCACAGCCGCCGTGAGAAGCTGAGCCAGCTGGATTTTGATGCCGAAAAGACCCATCGCCGGCATAGATATTGCGCTGATTGCTACTGAATTAATAGTAACTTGGTCCACAGTGGCCACGCGAATGATCGCTGGCAAGCCCTTGAGCGTGGCAAATGCAGCGATCCCCATCACGATAAACACGATCACCGATTTCAAGCTACCGCCGCCAATGCGAACCAGTGTTTTGCTGCCGCAGCCCGAGGCGAGCACCATGCCAAAGCCAAAGAATAAGCCGCCCACCAGCGCAGAGAGCCAGAGTATGCGGCTGCCTGCATAGAGTGTTTTACTGGAATCTATTTTTCCCAAATAGACCAACACACCAAAGCCGAGCATCGCCACGCCAGCAGCACATCCCCATTGGCGCATGCGCTGCCAATCGCCCATATTGACGATATCGCTGACCGCGCCCATGGTACAGAAGTGGGTGCGCTGGGCTACGGCGCCGAAAATAAACGAAAAAGTAAAGGAGGCGAGCAGCACTTGGGCTGACAACGATGAGAGTTCTAATGCTTGCATAGGCATATTTTAGGTGAGCTCATTTTTATTCCCGTAAATCTGACATGGTTAGAGCCGTTACAGGTCATATGGAGTCAGTAAAATGACGCTATGCATTTGTATCCATCATGGCTCTTATCGTAGTTTGCGAAGACGACGCAACTACTTGCGCCATTATCACCGCCGTTTTGACGAAGGCAGGGCATCACGTGGAGTCGTTTGGCAATGGCCAAGACGGCTACGAAAGACTTCTCGAAGGAGACGCAGAGCTGCTGATCAGTGATGTGCAAATGCCTGGTAAGGATGGGTTTGCTTTGGTGGCACAGGTGCGAGAAGACAAGCGTTTGATGGAAATGCCTTGCATTCTGCTCACCTCATTGCAAGCACGATCGCATATGCGCACAGGTATGACAAGTGGCGCAGATGATTACGTGACCAAACCTTTCAAGCCCGCAGAGTTGATTGACGCGGTGAACAGCCAACTCAAGCGAGCCATGCAACTGTATATTTTGCATGTGGATGAGACCGCTCGCTCAGTGAGCGAAGCGGTAGGCGAGAAAACCACTGAATTAATGGCGCAATATGAGGCGAAATTGCAGCAAGAATTGCAATCGCGCTGGGCGCGCAACCATACGGGCAGTACAGAACTCTCTGGAAGCCTGCTGGGCTGCGCAATTGTTGAGCAAGAGGCTTGGCTTCAAGCGATAAGCAGCACACAAATGGCTGATATGGTGCGCCATTTTTTCAACAAGGTCGCGGATTGCGCAGCCCTGTTTAATGCTGAGCACCTGCAATTTTTAGGGGATGGCTTGTTGATCGTGTTTGATCAGAAGGCAGATACACGCTCGATGCACCATGCCAGCAGGGCGCAGAAGCTTGTGCAATCTATGGGCGTGATTCGAGCGAGCATGCAAAGCTATGTGCAGCAGCATTTTTCTGACTTGAGCTTTAAGAATCCTTTGCCAGTTTTTTCATGCAGCTTGGCACTGCATGTTGGGCATTTAAGCGTTGGCAAAATGGAAGGTCTCGCAGGGGGCATCGAACAGCTCGTGCCTGTTGGGCAAGACATGCGGCACTTGACAGCATTACTCAAAGCCGGGCAATCGTTGCGATGGCACACCCTCTTCAGCGATGCGGCGCTCGATCAATGCAGCCAGCTAAATATCCAGCCTGAAATTGCAGAGCAGCGGCAGGCAAAAATCGGCACGCAGATCATTCGAATTCACCGAGGCATATAACGGCGCACGCCTTATTGCCCCAGCGCTGAACGTACCGTCTCAATTCGGGCGCGGTTGACACCGAAATCTTTTTGTCCCAAGCGGCTGGCGCTACGCACGTCGATGATGCCTTTGGCGGCATCGAGGACAAACTCCACATCGTCGGTGAATTTAAGCAGTGCTGTCGTGCTTTGCGCGTAAATATAGGTCGGCTCTTGCATAACGATCGCTGTGCGCGGCATCGCAAGCAGTGCTTCGGCAATTTTCTTCATCTCTGCACTGCCATCTCCGCTGGTCTTAAGGGGTGGAATTGTGCTGTAGGCAAGCTGCGGATGATCTGGCCAAAGAGCAGCTTGGCTTGTGGCGGAATTTTGCGTGCGGGAAGGGCGTTTGAGTTTGCCGTCTTTGATGCCGATATCTTCGGGCGCTTTGCCTTTGAGCAAGCCGGCTTGGCCGGCGATGATGAGCGCCAAAGCGACAATGGCGATGGCGAGAGCGAAGAGAATGAGAAAACGCATGATAAATCCTGAAGAAGAGGTGAGGGCTATTTTGTTCCAAAAATTCGATCTCCCGCATCTCCTAAGCCCGGCAAGATGTAGCCTTGGCTGTTGAGTTCGCGGTCGATGGCTGCTGCGTAGATGGGCACGTCGGGATGAGACTTTTGCATCTTGACCACGCCTTCCGGGCAGCCGACCAAGCATACGAATTTGATGCTTTTGGGATTCAATGCTTTGACGAGATCTATAGCGGCCACCGCAGAGTTGCCTGTCGCCAGCATCGGATCGACCACGATCACATCGCGTTCGCAGATCTCTTGTGGCATCTTGAAATAGTATTGCACGGCAGCGAGCGTTTTCGGGTCGCGATACAAGCCTACATGCCCGACGCGCGCACCGGGGACCACATCAAGCATGCCATCAAGCAAGCCCGTACCGGCGCGCAAGATGCTAACAAAAACGAGCTTTTTTCCATCCATCACAGGGCTCATCATGGTTTCAAGCGGGGTCTCAATCTCGATATCTGACAAAGGTATATCGGCAGTCACTTCATAAGCCATCAGAGTAGCCAGCTCGCGCAACAGGCGACGAAAGCTGCTGGTCGAAGCATCTTTGCGGCGCATTAGCGTGAGCTTGTGCTGCACCAGTGGATGCGTCACGACGAAGCAATTGTTGTTGTAGTTGGATACCATTTAATTTCGCTTTACTAAGGAAAATGCGGTGTCTTAGTCTATCGGCAAAGTCGAGTTTAAGTCCAACGTGTGCGATCATTCAATACGATAGACATCTGATGGGTTTCGATATAAGCTGATCTGATGCAAAAAGCAGCAATTTTTCGACCCTCATCCCAAAGGAGTCTCTATGAAGCCCGTCATCGATCTGCTTAAAAAACGCGATGCCAATTTGTTTCACGTTGCGCCGGAAGTCACTGTGTTTGATGGGCTCAAGTTGTTGGCCCATCATGGTGTGGGTGCCATGGTGGTGTTGGAGCAGGGCGCGCTCGTGGGTATTTTCTCTGAGCGAGATTACACGCGAAAGGTGGCGCTGCAAGGCAAAAACTCTAAGGAAACGCCGATTGCTGAGATCATGACACGCAATGTCATTACCGTGCCGCCTTTTGAGGGCACGCGCGTTTGCATGTCGCTGATGAGCACGAACAAAATTCGCCATCTGCCGGTGGTCGAAGGGGGCAAAGTTGTCGGCTTAATATCGATCAGAGACATCATGGATGACATCATTGCGGATCACGAGCAAACGATTTCTGATTTGCAAAGCTATATCAGCGGCTAACTCATCGCTGATCAGCGAGGCTTAAGCGGGCACACCCTTGTTCGCGAGAGCATCCGCCCGCTCATTGCCCGGATCGCCCGCATGCCCCTTGACCCAACGCCATTCGATTTCATGGCCACCGATGTTGACGAGCTCATCAAGTACTTGCCATAAATCAACATTTTTCACGGGCTGCTTAGCAGCCGTCTTCCAGCCCTTAGCCTTCCAGCCGGGCAGCCATTCGGTGATGCCTTGCAGCACGTATTTGCTGTCCAGATGCAGCCTCACTTTGCAAGGCCGCTTGAGCGCCTTGAGCGCTTCAATCACGGCCATCATCTCCATGCGATTATTCGTCGTCTCCCGTTCGCCGCCGTAGAGCTCTCTTATCGTGTCGCCCGATTGAAGCAAAGCGCCCCAGCCGCCCGGGCCTGGGTTGCCTTTGCAGGCGCCGTCGGTATAGATGGTGATGGGGTTCATCGCCCACCCACCCGCAGCCGCACGTGCAGCGCGCAAGCGACGAATAAGATCACGCAGAGCACGACTTCAATCATGGCGAGATAGTTGCTTGGGGGTCGATCTGACCAAGCGCGCGTGGCACCTTCTGCAAAATACACCCACACCATCATGCTGACCCAGCGGTAGGTGTACATGCGGTTTTTCAAAAAACCTGCGAGCGGGATGCATAGCGGCAACACTTTAAGCGCAAGCCAGCTGCCGCCTGGCTTAATGGGCGCGAGGAAAAGCTCCCATGCAAAGCCCAAGACGATCAATGCCAACAGGCTGCCCACGGCCATCCATTGAATCTGACGCAGGCGTTGGGTGAACTCAGGGGTGGGCGGGGGCGTGATGGGGTGTGTGTCAGTGGCAGCGTTGTCGGTCATTCGGGTTGCTCAAATCAATTTATTCAGCATGGCATGATAGCTCCCATGAGTCAGTTAAATCGCATTCGTGCTCAAATTCCCGTGTTGCTGGAGACCTTGCGCACCTTTCCTTGGCTGAGCACGGCGGCTGTGCTGCGCGAGCGTTTTCGCGAAGATCGCCTAGGGCTCACCGCATCGAGCTTGACATTTACCACCGTGATCGCGCTCGTGCCCTTGGTCACGCTGATTCTCGCTGTGTTCACCGCTTTCCCCGTGTTTGGCGCGATGCAGACCACGCTGCAAACTTGGCTGGTGCAAAGCCTCGTGCCAGACAATATCGCCCGCACTGTGCTGGGCTATCTCACGCAGTTTGCTTCTAAAGCGTCGCGGCTTGGAGCAGTAGGCTTGATTGCCTTTGTCGTCACCGCGCTGGCGTTGATTTTTACGATGGATCGCACGCTGAATAATATTTGGCGCGTGCGGCAGCTGCGTCCGTTTGCGCAGCGGCTGTTGATTTATTGGGCGGCGCTCACCCTAGGGCCCGTCTTGCTTGCTGCCAGCTTGACGTTGACCTCCTATGCCCTGTCTGCTTCGCGTGGCTTGGTCGGCGTGATGCCAGGGGGCTTGCGTTTCTTGCTCGATGCGCTGGAGTTTGCCTTGCTGGCCACAGGTATCTCTGCTCTGTATCACTATGTACCGAATACGGCAGTGAAATGGGCGCATGCAGCTGCGGGCGGCATCTTCGTGGCGATCGCTCTTGAAGTGGCCAAGGCGCTGCTGGCGTGGTATCTGCGCAGCGTGCCTACGTATGCGGCGGTGTATGGCGCGTTTGCCACTGTGCCCATTTTGCTGCTGTGGTTTTACATCGCATGGGTGATCGTTCTGTTTGGTGCGGTGATTGCCGCCTATTTGCCCAGCCTGCTATCGGGTGTGGCACGGCGCGGCGGCAGGCCGGGCTGGGATTTTCAGCTTGCATTCGAAGCCATTCAAGCGCTTGATGCTGCACAGCAAACGAATGCCAAGGGCCTCACGCAATTGCAGCTTGCCGCTGGCCTGCGTGTGGACGATTTGCAGCTTACCCGCCCGCTGCAGGCGCTGCGTGAGCTCGATTGGATTGGCCATATAGAAAGTGACACGCTTCAAAACGGCGATGCCCCACAGCGCATCGTGCTCTTGGTCAACCCGAATACTACCGCGCTCATGCCTTTGGCGCATCTTCTGCTCCTGCCTCATGACGCGCTAGACTTTTGGAGCGTAAGAGGCCTATCACCGCGACAGAATTTGCGGGGCGTGCTACTCAATTGATAAGCATTCTCATTTACTGTCCGCATAGTATAAAATAAGAACGATTGGTATTTTTTTGCGTGTTGTTTGTTATAATGAAGTAGCAATTTCGCTAGTTATTAACGAGTAGCCATCATGAAAAGCCAACGTCGTACCTTCATCATCCACGCCGCCACTGCCACCGCAGGCACGTTGCTCGCAAGCCAAGCCGCTTTCGCGCAAACGGCAGAGCTCGTCAAAGACACCGATCCAGCCGCTGTTGGCCTGGGCTACAAATCTGACGGCTCGAAAACCGATACCAAAAAATATCCAAAATACGCCAAAGAGCAGGTCTGCTCAAATTGCGCTCTGTGGGTCGGCGATGCCAAAGCAGCGCAAGGCAAATGCGCATTGTTTGCGGGCAAAGCCGTCGCGAACAAAGGCTGGTGCAGCGCTTGGGCCAAAAAAGCCGCATAAGTTGCAGCCCCAGCTGGATTCAGTTAAATGACTTTGCTTGAATCCCTGCTTAATTCTCAAAAGAAGCTCGTGCCGTCTGACAGGATCAGAGGTACGAGCTTATCTTTAACGCTCACCGAGTCAGATATTTCCCGCATCATCGAGATGGCTTGGGAAGACCGCACAGCTTTTGAAGCCATCGAGCATCAATTTAGTCTCAACGAATCTGCCGTCATCCGCCTCATGCGCGCCGAGATGAAGGCCAGCTCGTTCAAAATGTGGCGCAAACGCATGGCCTCACGGATCACCAAACACGCAGCACTGCGTGTAGAAGGCGTCTACCGCCATCGCGCTTCGCATACGCGGCAAGCCTAATTTTTAAGCCTTTTCGGCCTAACGCCGGCATAGAACCTGCGCAAAGCGCTATCAAATTCGTAGCGATCGAAATTTGATCTGCACTGAGCGGCTGCCTAGCTGACCCGTCGCAGCAAACCCTTCAGGCGAGCATCTGCAGTACTCGCTTGCAAAGGCCGCAAAAACAACTCGCTACGCTCAAACAGCCGCTTAGCGAAGATCAAATCTCACGCTACGACAGAATCTATCCGCGCCCCACAAAAGGCATTTGCGTTGCCATCACCGTGGTGAACAAAATATTTGCTGACAAAGGCAGCTCGGCCATCGTCATAAAGGTTTGCACCACGGCAGACATATCCATGCATGGCTCTGGCTTCAGGCTGCCGTCCGGTTGAGCAACACCTTTAGCCATTTTTGCAGTCATGTCTGAGGTGACGTTGCCGATATCGATTTGGCCGACAGCGATGTTAAAGGTGCGGCCATCAAGCGCGGCGGCACGCGTGAGGCCGCTGACTGCATGTTTGGTAGCGGCATACGCGATGGCACCGGGGCGAGGCACGTGGGCTGAAATCGAGCCGTTGTTGATGATGCGACCGCCTTGGGGAGATTGCTTTTGCATGAGCTTGAAGGCTTGGGAAAGGCAATAAAAAGCACCATTCAAATTGATATCGACCATGCGGCGAAAATCTTGGCCACTTAGATCGCCGGGCAAGGTGTAGGGCAAGGACATGCCGGCGTTGTTGAACAATAAATCTAGACGACCAAAGCGCTGCTCGACTGCTTGAAACAGCGCTTTAACGGCATCTTCATCGGATAAATCAGCAGGCATGGCTACGGCATTTACCGCATTTTCTCCAGCGGCCTCAATCGCTTTTTGCAAAGCATCGGCGCGCCGCCCGACCATGACGACTTGCCAATCAGCACTCAGCAGCGCTTGCGCGCAGGCCATGCCGATGCCGGAGCTTGCGCCAGTGACCAATGCAATTTTTTTCATAGTTAAGAATTTTTAAAAAGTGGAACGAATGGATGACTTAAGTCAAAGCGGCATCTTGAAATGCGATTTGTACTTTAAGCGACTGGCTCTTATCGCTGGCCAATTCAAAGGCTTGCAGCGCATCCGCCATCGGCACGATGCGAGTGATCACTGGTTTGCCATTGATCAAGCCCTCGTTTAAAAAGCGCACGGCAGTAGCAAATTCTGCGTGGAAGCGGAACGTGCCGCGCAGATCAATTTCTTTGGCGACGATTTGGTTCATCGGCAAGCTGATGCTGCCGCCTAAGCCGACTGTAATCAAGATGCCGCGCGGCATGATCACATCCAGCGCCGCTAGCAGCGCTGCTTCGCTGCCCGAGGCTTCAAACACCACATCAAATTGGCCTTTGTCCGCTTTGAATTCATCAAGCGCACTTGCACTCGTTTTGAGATTGATCGTGATATCCGCGCCCATTTGCTTTGCACACTGGAGCGGCAGATCGGCAATATCAGCGGCCACAATCATCGCTGCGCCCGCGCGCCGCAAACCGCCGATCAGCAGCGAGCCAATCGGCCCGCAGCCCGTGACCAATACTTTTTTACCCAACACGCCTCCAGCGCGCTCAATCGCATGTAGGCCCACCGACAATGGCTCCGCCAACGCTGCTTCCGACAAACTCAAACCCTTCGATACGGCATAGGCTTGGCTTGCATCAATGATCAATTCATCGCTGAATGCGCCTTGGATATGCGGGAAGGGCATGGCGCTGCCGTAGAAGCGCATATTCAGGCAATGGTTGTGCTTGGCTGCTTGGCAGAATTTGCATTGCCCGCAAGGGCGCGAGGGCGAAATTGCAATTCGCTGCCCAGCAGAGAAGCCCGTGACTCCTGCGCCGACAGCCGCTACCGTGCCCGAGACTTCATGGCCCAATGCCATCGGCTGCTTGATGCGCACCGTGCCAAAGCCACCATGGTGATAGTAATGAAGATCGGAACCACAAATGCCGCCATACGCTACGCGCACACTCAGTTGTTTATTACCCAGCGGTGGTAACTCTTGCTGCTCAAGCCGTACATCTTTTGCACCGTGGCACACAATGGATTGCATAAAAATTCCTTGAAATTAAAGGCTTGCGGTAATGCCGCCATCGACATACAAAATATGCCCGTTCACAAAGCGCGAGGCATCGCTGGCTAAAAACACGGCGGCGCCGCCCAACTCTTCCACATTGCCCCAGCGCCGGCTAGGTGTGCGGCCAGTGAGCCACTGCGTGAAGGTTTCGTCGGCAACCAGCTTGGCCGTGAGCTCGGTTTTGAAATAGCCTGGCCCCAAGCCATTGACATTGATGCCATGCGGCCCCCAATCAATCGCCATCCCTTTGGTGAGCATTTTGATGGCGCCTTTGCTGGCCGTGTAGGGCGCAATGCTTGGCCTTCCCAGCTCGCTTTGCACTGAGCAAATATTAATAATCTTGCCTTGCTTGCGTGGGATCATCTTGTTGGCCACAGCTTTGGACACGAAGAAGACGCTGTCTAAATTGGTCTTCATCAACTGATGCCAATCGGCCTCTTGAAATTCGTGCAAGGGATTGCGGATCTGCATGCCTGCGTTGTTGACCAAGATGTCTATGCTGCCGTGTGTAGCTTCAATCGTATCAATGGCATGTTGCACGGCGGATGAGTTGGTGACATCAAAAGCTGCGGCAACAGCCGTCAAACCTTCTGAGCGAAGCTGCTCCACGGAAGTTTGTAGTTTCGCGGCATCTCTGCCGTTGAGCACTAGGCTGGCACCGGCTTGACCTAGGGCGCGCGCCAGTGCAAAGCCGATGCCGGCAGACGAACCGGTGACTAAGGCTCTGCGACCGTGAAGCTGAAAACTGTTTAAAACGGATGCGGGTGATGAAGGTAAGCTCATGATTTTTTGATGTTAAATAGAGACCACGCGCTCCAGCGCTTGGCGCTCTTCGACTGCAGAGACGATCTGCGCAACGATTGAATCAATGCTGCTGTCGATACTGATCGCGATCACATCTTTCTCGTGGGACGTGGGCTTTTCAAGCGTGCGCAATTGACTATCAAGCAAGCTCAACTGCATGAAATGCCCTTGACGCATGGTCATTCGCTCGCGAATTAATTCGCTAGTGCCATCTAAAAAGATAAACAGAACATCGGGCACAGTGGCGCGAATTTGATTGCGGTAAGCCAGCTTCAATGCAGAGCAGGCCACCACTTTCCCAGCCAGAGCCGGCGAAGTGTGATTCGCTAAGTGTCGCGCAACGCGATCCAGCCAAGGCCAACGATCAGCGTCTTCCAAAGCAATGCCCGAATGCATTTTTGCGCGGCTCTCCGCAGAGTGAAAGTCATCGCCATCAGCCACTTGCAGCCCCAGCTTCTCACCAATGGCCTGTGAGACGGTGGATTTGCCGCAGCCCGACACGCCCATCACGACCAATCGAAGGGTTGATCGCATCTTTAGCCTTAACCTTTTACTGCGCCAGCCGTCAAGCCGCCGATGATTTGGCGCGCGGCGATAAAGGTAAAAATCAGCGGCGGAATCGCAATTAAGCTGCCCATCGCCATGACTTTGCCCCAATCCACGCCCATGTCGGTAATGAAGAGCGAAGCGGCGACAGGTAGGGTGCGCGTATGGCGATCCGTCAGCACGAGCGCGAGGATGAATTCGTTCCAAGCAATGCGAAACGTGAAAATAGAGGCGGCGGCCAAGCCCGGGGCCATTAGAGGTAAAAATACAGATGTAAACACGCGAAACGGCCCGCAGCCATCAATGGCAGCCGCTTCTTCCAACTCCTGCGGCACTTGCAGCACAAAGCCATAGAGCAACCAAATCGTGAAGGGCAAATTCACTGCAACATAGAGCAAAATCAAACCCCACAAGCTGTTGACAATGCCCCATTGATTCCAAATCACAAACACGGGAATGGCCAGCACCGCGAGAGGCACGGTACGAAGCAGCAGCGTGGTGTAAGCCACCGTTTTGCGGCCGAAAAACTGAAACCGCGCGAGACCATAGGCTGCCATGCAGCCGAGCGTCAATGTAATCAGCGTAGAGATGATGCCGACAAACAAGCTGTTTTTTAAATACACATCGAGCTTGTCTTCTTGCAATACAGCGCGGTAGTTTTCCAGCGTGGGCATGAAGATGAAATTCAGTGGCTCAGAGAAAATTTGCACCTGCTGGCGCATGCTGGTGGCGAAAATGACCAAAATCGGCGCGAGGCAGAGCATCGCTAATAGCACCAGCATGGTGTAGTGCGTGATTACGAGGGGTACGCTGCGCTTCATCTTGCACCTTTCATCGGCTGTGTTTCAAAGGATTAGATAAGCGAAGAGCCGCCCACGAGAGTGCGGCAACGACAACCAGTAGCAAAACAGAAACAGCGGCTGCCACGCCCATCTGTTGCCCTACAAAGGCCGTCTTGTAAATATGCAGCGCAAGAATTTCGGTGCTGTTGCCTGGCCCGCCGAAGGTGAGTACGTAAACAACCTCCAACACACGGAAGGCATCAATCAAGCGCATCATGAGTGTGATAGCGATGACATGCATGATCATTGGCAGCTTCACCAAGAAAATTTGCTGCCACCATTTCGCGCCATCAATCCGCGCGGCTTCAATCACGGCGCTATCGACGCTGGCCAGCGCCGCCAACATCATGATGAAGACAAAAGGTGTCCATTGCCAAATATCGGCGATCACGATAGCGATGAAGGCAAGGGTCGGATCTGCTAGCCAGGTCAAGCCTTTGATGCCGATCAAGCCTAGGGCTGCATTGATGAGCCCAAATTGCGCATCAAACATGTATCGCCAGGCCAAGCCCACTGCAATCGGCGCGATCATCATCGGTAATATAAAAATGGTGCGAAAGATGGACATCCCCCGCACCGGATGCTCCAGCGCCAAAGCCAATGCGATGCCCAGCACCATCTCCGCTGCCACACACACGCCAGCAAAAAGCAAAGTCGTCCAAAGCGATGACCACACTTGCTCATTTTGGAAAGCGGAAATGAAGTTATCCAAGCCTACCCATTGCGCGCTCTCCCACGGCGTGCCCATCTCCCATTTGTAGCCGGCCAATTGGAAGGCTGTGAAAACGGGATACAGGCAAGCCGCTGCCATCACGAGGATGGCAGGTGCCATATAGACGGCAACGGTGAAGCGAGAAGTGCGCATAGGGTGTTGTGAGCTTTAGATCTTGTAACCAGCTTCGCGCATGATGGCCGTGACTTGCGGCACCATGCCGTTGAGCGCATCTTCCGCGCTTTTCTTGCCAGTCAGCGCCTCTGAAATGCCCACGCCAAGCGCTTGCACATTGATGCGATCCCACACAGCAATGATGGGCCTCCAATCAGGATTCGAGTATTGCAGCGCTTCTTTGAACACCACAAACTCAGGGTATTGGCGCACCAAATCAGCATCTGCCATGGTGGAGTTGCGCATGGGCGCACCGCCTAAGCGCGTGACAGCTTTGTCTTGCGCTTTGGAGGTGAGCCATTGCATAAGTAAAAAGCCGGCCTCTGGATTCTTTGCGTTCTTTGGAATCGTCAGCCCCAAGCCGCCCGATTGCGATGCACGCTTGACGCCTTTCGGATGCATCGCCCAGCTCACGTTACCGACTACCTTGCTGCGTGTCGGGTCATTGACTACGCCTGCAAACGAAGTCGAATCCAAATACATAGCCGCCTGGCCTTGCAAAAAGGCTGTATTGGCCTCGCCTTGGCCAAAGCCCGGAATGCCGGCTGGGCCGGTGGCCACCACCTCTTGCATAAACTTAAGCGCTGCCACGCCTGCTTTGTCATTAAAGCGCGGCTTCCATTGATCATCAAACACACTGCCGCCCATCGGATTCAGGTGCAAGAGCCAAGCATGCACGCACTGATGACCGGCTTGCCCGCGCGAGGTGAGCGCGCCCATGCCCGATTGATCTTTGAGTACGCGAAGCGTTTTTGCAAAATCATCATACGTCTCAGGTACTTTGAGATTGAGCTTGGCAAACACATCGCGGCGATAAGCCAACACAGATGTTTCTGCGCCATAAGGCAAGCCATAGAGCTTCGCACCCGGGCCAGCCAAATAACCTTTAGGGCCGCCCACAAGCCCTAAGTTTTGCAGATAGATCGGGATGATGTCTTTCATATCGTAAGCCGGATCGGCGAGCGACGGGTTGGCAAAAAACGGCTCTAGCGGCTGCACTAAATTCTTAGCAACGTACTCGCCTTTCCACATCACGATGTAGCAAGCCAAGTCGTAATCGCCTTGAGGCTTCGCCATTTCTAGCAACTGCTTTTCTTTCAAGCGGCCAATCGCCAGCTTGTCGATCTCAACTTTGATGCCCGTCTCTTTGGTGAACTCTGGCAAGATTTTCACCATGGCATCGTAATGGGGATGCGCTGGAATGTTGATGGTGACAGTTTTACCCGCGTACTTGGCATAGCGGTTTTGCGCCATCACGCCGCTGAAGGGCAAGCTAGCGCCGAAGACGGTGGCGCCGGTGTTTTTGATAAGCGTTCTGCGATCAATGGTCATATTCAAGTCCTATTAAAAAAGTAATTCACTGCAAAAAATTATGGGCGCAATGAAAGCCCCGAAACTGAATCAAAAATATGTAACGCGTTAGGTTCAAAACCCAACTTCAGGGCAAGTCCTAGGCTGCTTTTGGCATCGCCTTGCACCATCGCGCTGTAACGCAAGCCGCTCATGCCTTCAATCGTGCCGGCCACTTGGCTTTCAGTGCCCAAATACTCCACCACATTGACTTGTATGGTCAGGAGATTGGCGAGCGTTTGACCGGCATGCAGAGCTTGCGGCCGAAGGCCCGCTACCAGCTTTTGCCCTGCGGAGGGTGCGACTTGGGTTAACCATTCAGGCGCGATCCAATCGATGCCTTGGCCTTGCAAGCGCAACTGGCCTTGTGTTTCAACGCAGCTCACTTCAAACATATTCATCGCAGGCACACCAATGAAGCCTGCCACAAAAATATTCGCTGGCTGGTTGAACACCTCGGTGGGTGTGCCAACTTGTTGGATCTGGCCTTTGTCAAAAATCACGATGCGCGAAGCGAGCGTCATCGCTTCGACTTGATCGTGCGTCACATACACCGTCGTCTTGCCCAAGCGCTGATGCAGCACAGCCAGCTCAGCGCGCATGTGGCTGCGCAGTTTGGCATCGAGGTTGGACAGCGGTTCATCGAATAAAAATACTTTGGGCTCGCGCACGATGGCGCGGCCAATGGCTACGCGTTGGCGCTGCCCACCGGATAAATCTTTTGGTTTGCGGGCTAGCAAATGCTCAATGTTCAAAATCTTCGCTGCCGCATCCACTTTTGCTTTGATCTCTTGCGGCGCGCCGCCGGCAATTCGCAGCGAAAACGACATGTTTTTCGCGACATCCATGTGCGGATACAGCGCATAGTTTTGAAACACCATGGCAATATCTCGATCCATCGGATGCAATTGCGTGACATCGCGCCCGTCAATATGAATGCTGCCTTCTGTGACTTCTTCTAAGCCAGCGATCATACGAAGGGTGGTGCTTTTGCCACAGCCAGATTCGCCCAAGAGCACGACGAATTCACCTTCTTCGATGTCAAGATCGAGTTGTTTGACAACGGTGACATCGCCAAAGCGCTTTACGATATTTTTAAGTTGTAAGCCGCTCATACTTTTTCCATTTTCCTCTCTGAGGCGTGATGCCTGCGCATGCGCCAGCCTATATGAGTGCGCTGGTTGCCGGGGTGCTTGGAGTCAGTGCCCCAAATGGCTTGATAGGTGTCAATGGCTCGGCCGGCTTTTTCTAAGCGCCAACCCAGCGCGATGAGTGCCAACCACCATGCGCTGAGCACGAGCACCATCCAGCGCGGTGCATTTGCTGCCCACAACCCCAAGAAAACAGTAGCTACTGCCAAACCAATAGCTAGCCATCCGAAGGTCTTGTGAGCCCATTCAAAGCGCAGCCGGTGCGCGGTCATGTCGTAATGATCGCCACGCATTTGCGGCTCAGTAGGCCCGCCTTTGCTGCCGCGCAGCCAAGCGCTCATGACTTGCAACACGCCCAAAGCAATCACGCACCAGCCTGCATAGCTGTGTAGCATCCCGACAGTGGTGCTTTTCAGTCCTTGATTCCAAGACAAATACAAACCCAGCAGCATCAAAGTCACGCCGCTGTATTGCAGGGCTTGATGCGCATGCCACCAAGCGCGGCTGTCTATTTTGCGTGGCCAATCTTGACTCGGCATCACTTTGAAATAGCGCGCAGCCAGCACGCCTAGCGGCAGCAATATCGCCCATGCTAAAACCATGGTGCGCGCATGCCAGATGAGCCAATTTGGCAAGTGATGTTCGCTCGCGCCATCAATAGGGCTGAGCCACCAATTCATCAGAGCTTGCATGCTCACCATTTTTCGAGGCCTTGCGTGCTGAGCACAATTTTGTAGAGCGAAGTGCTGGCGCAAATATAGAGTTCGTTGCGCGCCTCGCCGCCAAAGGTGAGATTACCAATTTTCTCGGGCACGGGGATGCTGGCTAGCAACGTGCCATCGGGGTGATAGACCAAGACCGCATCTAGGCTGCTGGTGTATAAAAATCCATTTGTATCGATGCGAAAGCCATCCGAGAGGCCGCACTCAATGGTTGTAAAAACTCGGGGGCGGGTTAAATCTTGTTCGTCAATGACGTCAAAGGCCATGATGTGATGGTTGCCGCTGCCGTTTGTACGCATTGCTGCGGATGTGTCGGATACGTAGAGCGTCGATTCATCGGGAGAGAAGGCCAGGCCATTCGGCTCTTCAATCAAATCGCTCACAATGCGCAGTGATTTTGTTGTCGGGTCGAATCGGAACACGTAGCAGTCGCCCAGATCGCTCTCAGCTTTGTAGCCTTCGCGATCTGAGACGATGCCATAAGGCGGATCAGTAAACCAAATGCTGCCGTCGGATTTGACGACGATATCGTTGGGAGAATTAAGCTTGCGGCCTTGGTAGTTATCCACCACGATTTCATCGGTTTGCTCGGACAAATTCGCGCCAAATCGAGTACGCACAATCGCTCTGAGGCCATGCGAGCAATGCAGCAAAGCGCCATCGGCCTCCCGCGTATGACCGTTGCAAAATTCAGACTTATCCCGCCATACGCTCATGCCATCTCTCGCAGTCCAGCGCAGTATGCGATTGTTAGGAATATCGCTCCAAAGCACGGAATCATCTTCACGCATCCACACCGGGCCCTCACTCCACACAGCGCCCGTACACAGGCGCACTAACTCACTCGCGCCCTGCGCGACAAAGTTAAAACGTGCGTCGTGGATGATCATGCTTTTTTTATTTCTGCATCTCGGGCACGGGCGTGACGAGCGCTTTGCCGCTCGTGCCTGCTCGCATATTGGCGAAAGCCAAATCAGCCATAGCTTGGCGCGTTTGCGTGGTGGCACTAGCGATGTGAGGCGAAAGCACCACATTGTTCATCGCCCAGAGCGCCTCGGGCACATGCGGCTCATTCGCAAATACATCGAGGCCAGCGCCGGCGATCACGCCATTTGAGAGCGCATCCACCAAAGCTGTTTCATCGACCACGCTGCCGCGCGCGACGTTGATTAAGAATCCTTTTACCCCGAGTGCAACCAACACTTCTGCATTGATCAAATGCTTCGTGCCTTCGCCACCCGGCGTGATCACCACCAAGAAATCCACGTTTTTTGCCAAGCTTACGGCATCGGGGTAATAGGTGTAGCCAGAGTCTTTTCTTTCTGTGCGCGTTGTGTAGGCAATCGACATATCGAAGGCGCTGGCGCGTTTTGCAATGGCTAGGCCGATGCGTCCGAGGCCCACAATACCTAAGCGCGCGCCTGAGACTTTTCTGCCCAAAGGCAGCGCAGCTTTCGGCCATTGCCCCGCTTTGACGTGTGCATCGGCACGTGCGAAGCCACGCGCGACGGCAATCAACAAGCCCAGTGCCGTGTCTGCCACATCTTCGGTGAGCACGTTGGGTGTATGGCCGACGATCACGTTGCGCTCCCGCGCTGTTTTGATGTCAACACCATCGTAGCCCACGCCGAAGACGGAGATCACTTTCAATGCAGGCAATTGCCGCAACAGATCGCCGGGGACGCGCGATTCACCGCTGGAGGCTAAGCCCACAATGCGCGGCGCGAGTTCGGCAAAGGCTTGTGCATCGCCCGTTTGCGGGCTAATGTGGACGGTGTATTCAGCTTCCAGCGCCTTTAAGTAAAACGGATGCGGCGCACTGATGGCCAAGATATCTGGCTTAGACAAAATAATTTCTCCCAATGCAGTTTTGGCGATGACTTTCACACAGATTCATCGCAAGGGTTTGTTTGGATAGCGCTATCCGAGAAGTCAAATAAAATGTGTATATTGCAAATATATTAGGAGCAAAGTGATCGGAATGGCACGGGTTCGAATTCAAGATAGCGCTATCCTAAAATCGTCTTCTTGGTTAATCAATAGGGCATACCCGAGCAATGCACACGCCACCCGAAAATAAACGTGCAAATAAAAGAGCCAGCGGCCGAGTCACGCTCAGTGATGTGGCGCGCGTGGCAGGCGTGAGCCCGATCACGGTCTCGCGTGCCTTGCGTGGAGAGCGGGCTGTTGCCGCTGATTTGGTGAGCCGCGTGATGCAGGCATCGATGAAGCTGGGCTATGTGCCTGATCCAGCGGCCAGAGCATTGGCTTCGCAGCGTAGCGATCATGTGGCTATTCTGATTCCGAAGCTCTCCAACGCCTTGTTTGTCGATCTGCTGGATGCTGCGCAGCAAACACTTCGCCAAGAGGGCTTTCAAACCTTGATTGGCATAACGCATTACGACAGCGCGCAAGAAGAGCTGCTGCTGCGCGAACAACTTTTGCAGCGCCCCGCAGGTTTGTTGATCACGGGCCTGAACTACAGCGCGAGCACTCGCGCTTTGATCGAAGCTGCTCAAGTGCCTTGCGTGCATTTAATGGATTTGCCAGATGCATCTCTATCCAACGAGAGCACATCGCCCTACTGCGTAGGCTTCAAGCAGAGCGACGCGGGAGCAGCGATCACAGAGCATTTACTCAAGCGAGGGCGCAAATCAATCGCTTTTGCTGGCGCACAACTTGATCCGCGCGTGATGCAGCGCTTGGCGGGATGGCGGCAGACTTTGACGCAAGCTGGGCTCTACGACCCAAGATTGGAACACCTTAACCCTGCGCCGTCATCGCTCGCTTTAGGTGGGCAAATGTTGGAGCAGATTTTGCGGCAACAGCCAGCGGTAGATGCGATATTTTTCTGCAACGACGATCTCGCGCAAGGCGCCTTGCTGGCAGCATTGCGGCTGAAGATTTCGGTGCCCAAGCGCATTGCGATTGCTGGCTTCAACGATTTGACCGGCAGCGATCAAATGCTCCCTAGCCTCACCACTGTGCGAACGCCGCGCGCGCAAATCGGTGTGCAAGCGGCCAAAATGCTGTTGAGCTTGATCAAAACTGGGCAGTATCAGCCGAGCTTGGTTGATCTGGGTTTTGAGGTGATTAAGCGAGGGAGTAGTTGACGCATCAAATCGCTCCTGCGCCGATCAAGCAACTAAGAACCGCTACGACGGTCAACCTCAAACGCATCGGCAGCCACGCAGCCCAGCCTGCTTGGGGGTACGTTTTGCGATCCACTACATAGCAGGTAACAAGAAGAGCTGCAATAAGCGGCAAGCCAGCATAGGCGGGCATGATGAGGGCGAGCCAAGCCATCAAGCTGGGCGTGATGCCCCAGATGAGATGAAAGCTGCGTTGAGCAGAAATTGGGTCGTCTGCCTTGCTGCCGGCAATTCCCCAATGGATTCCACCAAGGAAGGTGGCGATCAAGGCGGCATAGCTTGTGAGCGCAATAGTGAGCCATGGGCGCAGATCGGGCTGGACGATCCACAGGAGAAAAGCCAGAAGCACGAAGGGAATCAAGCCTGCATAACCTAAGCGTGTGGCGAGCTTGTTTGGAGCGGATGGGGCATGCATATTTTGAGGCAAAAGTGGCATCTAGCCGGCGTATTTATTGCTTGAAGCGCTCACTAATCTATAGCAAACTGCTTTGCTGTGGGATCGCTAGGAGTTTGCTGAATTCTCG
>JANMDU010000080.1:0-2158 GCA_031376455.1 Variovorax sp.
ATGATCATGCCGGGGTCTTGAAGTAGGGGATTCAAGTCTTGGCCGTCGGGGGCGGCGGGCAGCAAACGAGTGAATGGGTTAGATGTGAGCAGCGTGAATAAAATAAAACCGCAGCTGATCAGTCCCATCACGCCCAGCACGCGCGCGATCATGCGGTCGTCAAGCTGTTTGGAGAAGATCGATACAGCCAGTGTCCAGCCGGCCAAAATGAGTGACCACAGCAATATGGAGCCTTCATGGTTGCCCCACACAGCGGTAAATTTATAGATGAGCGGCAGCATGCTGTTGGAATGCTGTGCGGCCAGTTGAACGGAAAAATCATTGGTGACAAACGCATAGGTCAGGCAGCCGTAGGCAATCGCAACAAACAAAAACTGCCCACGCGCAGATGGCCGTGCTAGCGCCATCCAGGCAGCGTTACCTTTGTGCGCACCGATCAATGGCAACACGCTTTGCGATAGCGCCATCATGAAGGCCAAAATAAGGGCGAAGTGGCCGAGTTCACTGATCATATTGCTGTGCTCAAGGTGTTTGTTTTAGCGTGGCGCTGGTTTGTTGCGGCTTGCCCGCAGCGGCGTTTTTCAGAGCCTCGGCGGCTTCTGGCGGCATGTAATTTTCATCATGCTTGGCGAGCACCTGATCGGCTTTGAAGATACCGTCGGCTCCCAGTTTGCCCTGCGCCACAACGCCCTTACCCTCTTTAAACAGGTCTGGCAACAGGCCGGTGTAGGTCACGGGAATGGTTTTGGATAGATCGGTGACGACGAAGCGGGTTGTCAGGCCTTTGGGCTCGCGCTGGATACTGCCTTCCTTCACCAGCCCGCCAACACGAAAATTTCTGCCCGTAGGGGCTTCATTTGCGGCCACTTGCGTGGGGCTGAAGAAAAACACCAGATTGCTGTTAAACGCATTGAGCACCAGCGCAGCGGCCACGCCCAAAGCGGCAAGGCCGGATGCGATCAAGAGGAATCGTTTACTTCTTGGTTTCATACGTTGGATTGTCTTGTATTTGTAGTGCTTTGCTCGCGCACCTCAGCTAAAAGCGCACGGCGTTTGAGGGCAAGGGAGACCGGCTCGATAACGCACACCAAAGCACAAACCCCCAGCGAGCCCCATACATACAGGCCGTAGCCGCCCATGGCAAGAAATTCACCGAAATTGTTCCACATCACTTGATCCCCATCTCAGAGCGCGCCCAAGCCGTATGGCGTTCGCGGTCCAGAATAATCACGCGTACCCGCATCAGTGCCAGAGCAATGCAGTAAGCCCAAAAAGCCAAAGCCATCACAAGCATGCCCATGAGCATCGGTGTGGCCATGCTCGCGCCTTTGACGGTGATCGTTGCACCTTGATGCAGGGTGTTCCACCATTTGACCGAAAAGTAAATGATAGGAACATTGACCACGCCAATCAGTGCGAGCAGACCAGCCGCACGGTCGGCTCGCCGTACATCATCAATCGACGCATGCAACGCCATAAAGCCAATATACAAAAACAGCAACACAAGCTCAGATGTTAGGCGCGCATCCCATACCCACCAAGCTCCCCACGTTGGTTTGCCCCAAAGCGCGCCCGTCCATAGCGCTAAAAAAGTCATCAACGCACCAGTTGGGGCTAGAGCGCAAGCCATCATCGAGGCGAGGCGCGAGTTAAACACCAGCCCGGCGCCAGCCCAAGCAGCCATCGCAACATAAACCACCATGGACATCCAAGCAGTGGGGACATGCACAAAAATGATTCGATAGGCTTGACCTTGGGTTGCATCGGTAGGCGCAACCCACAGGCCGAGATACATGCCGTAAGCAGCCAGTAAAGTGCCTGCCGCGGCGAACCATGGCATGAGTTTGCCCGCTAGCGGGTAGAAGCGCTGCGGGGCAGCGAAGTAAAACCAGTTGATATTGCTTGAATGCACGTTTAAATCCACATAGATAACTTCATTTTAGTCAGTCGACAAGATCTTGATCGTGATCGCTATTCCATCGATATCCGCAGCGCCGCCGCTGTGACCCAAGGCGATACCAGCACACCCACAATCAGCAGTGCCCCCAACAAAGAGAAGTGCCCCGACACACCCAAGCCAGCCGTGTGTGCCTCAACAGCCCCCGCGCCAAATATCAGCACAGGTATGGTCAATGGCAAAACCAGCAGCGACAGCAAC
>JANMDU010000088.1:0-20714 GCA_031376455.1 Variovorax sp.
GTCCGCCAGCATACTTCATTCTCTTGTGGCGACGTTAGGTTTTGAGATCGCATTTTTTTGTATTTCTTCTGCGTAACTTCTGCGTCTTCTGCGTCCGGCTGTTTGCTATCCGTATTTTGTGTTCAGCCAAAGCCCCACAATCGCTCCATGAACAAAAACCTATGGCTGCTCGCGCTCGCGCAAGGCCTGTTTCTCACGAACAACGTCGTTTTCATCGCCATCAACGGCTTGGTCGGCTTAGCGCTTGCTCCTTTCGGCTGGATGGCCACGCTGCCTGTGATGGGATACGTCGTGGGCGGAGCGCTGGCCACGCCACTGGTCGCGCGCACGCAGCGCCTGTATGGCCGCAAAGGCTCGTTTTTGATCGGTCTCGTCATTGCCATCGTCTCAGCATTGCTCTGCTTCTACGCCGCATGGGCCAAGAATTTTTGGTTGCTCGTCGGCGCCACTGTCGTTGGCGGCTACTACAACGCCAACGCCCAGCTCTATCGTTTCGCCGCCGCCGAATTGGCCGTAAGTAGCTTCAAAGAAAAAGCCGTCTCCCTCGTGCTCGCAGGCGGGCTGATCGGCGCAGTCGCCGGGCCCAATCTCGCCTCGGCCACGCGCACGTTGATGTCAACCCCCACCCTGACACCTTTTACAGGCGCCTATCTCGCTTTGGCCTTCGTCGCCTTGCTCGGGCTGGCTGTCGTTGCCTTCATCGATTTCCAAGAGCACAAAGCCCCCACCAAATCGCAAGGCGGCAGGCCATTGATCGAGATCATGAAGCAGCCCGTCTTCATCGTTGCGGCACTCGGCAGCGCCTTGGGCTACGGTGTGATGAACCTCCTCATGGCCGCCACACCGCTGGCCATGCAGCAGTGCGGCCTGCCCTTCTCAGACGCTGCCCTCGTCCTCGAATGGCATGTCATCGGCATGTTCGCGCCCGGCTTCTTCACAGGCCACCTCATCAAACGCTACGGCACGCTGCGCATCATGGCCGTTGGCGTCGCGCTCAATGCGCTGTGCATCGCCATTGCCCTCTCAGGCGTGGAGCTCCACAAATTCCTCATCGCCCTCTTCCTGCTAGGCGTCGGCTGGAATTTTCTCTTCACCGGCGCGACCACACTCGCGCTCGATGCCTACACGCCGGAAGAAAAAGACAAAGCCCAAGGCGCACTTAACTTCTGCGTCTTCGCCGTCCTTGCGCTGTCCTCATTCGCCTCTGGCGTACTCGTCACCACACAAGGCTGGCAGCTGCTCAATTGGGGCTCGCTCGTGCCTGTGGCGCTTACGGCAGCAGCGCTCCTCTGGCTGGCTATGCAGCGCAAGCCATTACAGAGTTGATACGCAAACCGGTCATAATCACAATGAATAAAAGCAAGCAATCCACTAGGGTTTAAAAAGTACATCGTTGAAGAAATTCCCATCATGACCACATTCGCAAACCAGCTCAAAGCCGAGATCACCCGCATTGCCAAAAAATCTGGCAAATTTGAGACAGCTGATTTGAAAAAATCATCGGCAAGATACCGCTCAGAAATCGCTGAGCTCAAGCGCCGCATCGCCGCGCTTGAATCCGCTATTGGCCGAATCGGTAAGCAAGCCCGCAAGTCATCGAAAGTAACTACTGGCCCAGGTGAAGATAAAGAAAAGCTCCGCTTCCGCCAAGACGGCTTCATCACTTTGCGCAAAAAGCTATCCCTCTCCGCCAACGAAATGGGCCAACTCCTAGGCGTCAGCGGCCAATCCATCTACAAATGGGAGCAAGGAAAAGCCAAACCCCGCGCCAGCCAACTGCCAGCCATTGCGGCAGCGCGCAGGATGGGGAAGAAAGAAGTGATGGCGAAGCTTTCGATAGCTGCAAATAGCGCTGCATAACTAAGAATGTTACTTTGTCGCACCAATTGGGAGCTTTGCTACGTAAATGAATCTTGCTTTCGTAGATGACCTTCATTCAAATAGCTGGGAAAACGAGTTTAAAAATAGCGCTAACATCTAACTTGTCTTTGCTATTGCATAACGTCTTTATCGGTTTCGGCTCACCATTGAGTTTATGGGTATTCGATGTGATGTTTGTTTAAGACTGCTGCTTTAAAAAAGTAATTAACTTCGTAACACATCTCCAATTCAACACGAAAGTAATGCCAACGGCTGTTTTGTAAACGCGAAAATTTCGATATTATTTTTCAAATGGCAAGACATTTTCTACTAGTTGCGTTTACCACAGCAGTTACGTTCTTCTGGGGAGCTTCGCTGATTTCAACTTATGCTTTGAAGGCTTACGACAGATATCTTGATGCAACTTCTTTCCTGTTGCTGTTTTCCTCATTGCTTTTTGTTTTTTCAAGCTACGGCCTCAGTTATAAACGAATAAATTTTAACTACGTTTCTCGACAGAATAGAGGGTTCTCAAGCTGCGCAAGATCGTTAGTATATTTTTTAGTTATCCTGACAACAATTCCTGCTGCTTTTTATGCTTTTACTGACTTCAAAGAGAGGTATGGAGTTTCCTATCTAGACATGAATGCCGCAGATCCTATCATTCAGTTATTTTCATATTTGAATCTTTATGTTTATCTTTTATTTCTAGCACTTGCTGAGAAAGGAAAAACCTCTGCAAGGACGTTTTTCTTAGTTTTCTTAATCGTCATCAGCCCTAAGTTGTTAGTTGCGTCCATCGCAGGCAGATTTGCCGCAGTTATGCCCATAGTGGCGTTTCTTTTCATTGGGTTCGCAAGAGGCTATATAAAAGTAAAAATTCGCTACTTCGTATTTTCTTTAATTGTAGGTTTTTGGGTTTTGATTATTCAGCCGTTATTTCGAGGCGGCGACGCGTCGCAGCTAGACGGAGAACTTGTCTTACAAGTACTCATGAAATCTGGCCCAGTGAATCTAATGACTCAGCTTGATCAAATCAACGCACTGTTCCCTGAAGTGAATTTTCTTAAAACTGGTCTGCTAGGAAATATTTTTCCTAGTTTGATGAACAGTAACGAAACGGCGGATTTATGGCGCAGAGAAGGGCTAGCAATTACTGCTGATCGAGCATTTGCAATTTATGAGGGAGCGACCTTTGACTCGGCATTTGGACCAGGCTCTATTTATGTAGGTGAACTTTATTTAATCGGCGGATGGATTGGCGTAGCGCTAGGCTCTTTACTGCTTGGTTTTCTAATGGCATTCACTCAAAAAGCCTCAGCAAACCCCTCCGTTTGGTTATTTCCTCTGCTAGATTTTGCAATTAAAGTTCCATTCATACCACGTTCAAACCTCACCTACATGTTTGAACGTTTAGTGCCTTTGTACTGTTTTTCTTTTTTGTTCATTTGCACAGTGTATATATTAGTTTATTCTCGAAACAAAATCGACTGTTTGGGCGAGTACAAAATATCATGAGGCCTATTTCACAAAACTCAATTGGCTGGGTTACCTCTACCTTCATCTATCAAGTGCTAAATTTCGTTACGACTGTGATACTTTTCGTAAGTATAAATCGCTCTCTCGGCTCAAGTGTCGTGGCATATGTTTCCTCAGCAGAGCTACTGTCTGGAGTGCTTGGTACCATAATTTTAAGATTGGGATTATCTTGGGAGACATCTTTAAATGCACACGCCGCAGCATCAAAACTATTAACATTAAGAATTTTTTCTTGGTTGCTTTGCAGCAGCGTAATTCTGCTGCTCCCGATTGAGGCACCCGAGAAACTCGCTTTGTCTTTAGCGATTTCATCTGTTTGCCTTACCCCAGCGTACGAATTACTAAGAACAGATTATTTGTTTTACGGACTTGTATTATCAACAGCGCGTTTTGCTTCAATTGCTGTGATAAATTATGTCCAAATTGATGCGCTAAGTACCATCGGTGCATACTTTTTGCCGAGTATTATTGCAGGCCTGTTATCTGGCTTAAACGGTTTTAAATTAATCAACCAATCCAATTCAAGTAACGACTCGCTTGAGTCAAATAGTGCTATCACCCTCATATCGATAACCGTCTTGGGCGCATTCGTCGGATCTCATACTATAAACGCAATAGGCTCTGCTGGCGGCTACTTAGTCACTGTAGAAAGGGTAATTAGAGCTGCGACATCTTTCATTTTTCCATATTTTTATAGGCTTTTTCCCAGCAGAGGATGGGAGGCAAATTTTGGTTTTTTTTGCCTAACGGCTAGCTTAGCGATGATGCTGTTCTTTAGGTGGCATAAAAGTGCAGGCGTCGTAACAGACGTTTTTCTAATTGCCATACCATCACTAGTAATGCTTGGGGGCACTTGGTTAATGACTAGAAATAGCAAGAAAAAAATTCATTACGCTGGATTGCTAACGTTACTTAGCATGACTTATATAATCCTTGCATGATGAAAACCCTCTCGCACGCATACATCACTGGCGGCGTTGAAAGTGGAGGCGTGCGCGCATTTTCTGAAGCATTGGCCTTGGGGTTCAATGAACTTAATGTGTCGTCTGAAATAATCTCTTCCCACAAGCAATTTATTTCAAAAAAAAATAAATGGCAAGACCCTAAAGTTGGTTGGGTACTGTCGACTTGGGGACTTGTATATTCAAGATTCGTTAAAAGAGCTGTTGGAGTAGCCCACGGATGTCCTGGCATAGGAACATGCGGAATATCCAAAGCTCTTGCTGTTTCCAGCGCACTACGCTTTTGCGCTGCACATCATCCATTGATTTCCGTCTCAGGCTACACAGGTTTGCATTTGCATGCTGCATGGAACATCAAACCGACTGGCTTTGTTTACAACCCTGTGAGATCTGAATTCCACCGCGACTTCAACTTCACTGCAATAGTGAGGAAAAGGATAACTTATGTAGGGCGCTTGGTTAAAGAGAAGAACGTTGACTTTCTCGTTAAGGCGTTTATTGCAAGTGATCTGCAAAGTAGTGGCTTCACCTTAACAATCGTTGGCGCCGGCCAAGAGCTACAAACCATAAAATTGCTAGCTGGCAATAAAGTGCATGCAGAATTCTATGAAAACTTAAACGCACAAGAAATTCAGCGCATTCTTTGTGAAACCAAAATTTTCTTTTCTGGCTGCCCCACAGAGTCGTTTGGCATCTCTTTGCTTGAAGCTTACGCATGCGGAGCTCAAATAGTATGCCCTTCTACAGGCGGCTTTATTGAAGCGATGAGAGATCAAATTAACAAAGCTATATTTACTTTCCCCCCTATCTTTACTGTCAATGATGTTGTTACTCAGTTAAAGAGCGCTCTCATTTCACCTGAAGAATCTGATCGAAACATCATAAAATTTTCAGCAAAAATTATTGCGGAAAAATACCTCGAATTTTTTGAAATTACCCGAAGCTCTAAATAGTATGTTCAATTTACTTAAACGCATTTTTATCAAGGCAGTGTGTTCACCGCTTTTAGGCTTTTTGTTACTGAAAATTTATAACGATCGTATTCCCGTTTCTATTCTCGGAAAATCTTTTAGCATTTTTATAGACAAGCAGCACGTCAGTCTAGAAAACGTGAGTCGGTTATTTTTGGGTTTTTATGAGCGTCATGAACTTAAAATTTTAAAAAAATACTTTTCGAAAAATGGAAACGACGTCATTGAAGTTGGTGGGAGTTTAGGCTTTATAAGCTTGCATGCTCTCGCGCTAAGGCCGGATTGCAACATGATATGCGTTGAAGCTAATCCTAGTATTGCGAAGTTACTTGCTGCAACGATTAACTTGCATTTTCCGAAGCGTTGTGTAGTCAAAAACTTCGCAGTCGATTACGAAAGCGAAAAAGTTGAATTTAGTGTTTCAAGTGATTCGTTAAGTTCGTATGTCAGTAGTGGTCAGCTAAGCCGCAATTCAGTACAAAAAGTTTCGGTTGCATCTATCCGACTGTCTGAGCTCATGGATAAAAGTTGTCGCTACGATTTGATTTGTGATATCGAAGGCGCTGAAATTGCGATATTTAAAAATGACGCGTGCGCTTTTTCTATGATCGACAACATCTTTATAGAATTGCATGAGACAACTTACAACAGTGTAAATTATTCAATATCTAGTGCACGCGAGATGCTTACTGATTTGGGTTTTGTAGTCGTGGAGCAATCGGCACGCGCATTTTTGTTTTCAAGAAAATAATAGCTGAATGTGACTTGTGTGCTTAAGATAAGCTTTGTGAGAGTTTTTGTGATCCGTGAAGTATGTTTTCGCTGTTTATAAAGTGCCTGCGCTTTGAAAGATAAAAATCTATAATGCTTGCAGTGTTCGCTACACCGATGATTCTAAATACGAACTAACCATATGACGTCCTCACAATACAGTGGAAGTTTCTCTATATTGATGGCCGTTTACATTAGAGATGATGCAGAATATTTTTCTAAAGCCCTAACTAGTGTTTTCCATAATTCACTTAAGCCAAGTGAAGTCATAGTGGTAGCAGATGGACCTCTTAGCATTGCGCTTGAAGAAATTCTACTTAGTTTTAAACTAAGAGCAGAGCTTAATGTCATCCGTTTACCTAAGAATGCCGGTCTAGCAAATGCACTTAATGTCGGCCTGCAAGCGGTTTCGACAAAATTTGTTATTCGAGCCGATTCTGACGACATCAACCACTCAAATCGTTTTGAAAAAATCATGGCAGTGCTCTGTTTAGGCTATGACTTGGCGGGGTCCGCAATTTTAGAGAAAGACAAATCAGGAACGGTGCTTGCCATTAGAAGAGTGCCGCTTACGCAGGCAGAAATAGTTAAATTCATCAAAAAGAGAAATCCGTTCAATCATATGACTGTCGGTTACAAAACAGATACCGTTCGAAAAGCGGGCGGGTATCCAGCTATTTATTTAAAAGAAGACTATGCACTTTGGGCGGTCTTGATAGCTAACGGAGCGAAAGTCTGTAACTTGGACGACATCCTAGTCGACGCAACCACCGGCGCAGACATGTATCGCCGGCGAGGTGGTTTAAAGTATGCAGCGGCAGAAATTCAAATGCAAAAGCATCTATTGCGGTACAAAATTAAAGGTCCAATAGCTGCTGCAGTTGACGGGTTGCTTCGCTCGCTAGTTTTTTTAGCACCGAGCAGTATTAGAGAGTTTATATATCTGAAGTTTCTTCGAAAGGCTGCCGATTAGTATGGCAAATAATATCAGTGTGATCGGCGGCAGTGGGTTTATTGGAAGTAGGCTCGTCGAGCGGCTGTCTGCGACTAACCGTTACAAAGTCAATATTTTAGATAAAGCACCGAGTAATCGCTTCAATCACTTAGTTGAGATTTGCGATGTCAGATCAATTGAAAGTCTTCGAAGAGTAATCGAATCGGGCTCGGTTTTGATTAATTTAGCCGCAGAACATCGTGACGACGTTACTCCAAAATCGCTATATGACGAAGTCAATGTAGATGGAGCAAAAAATATTTGCGCAGTCGCAGCTCAAAGCAGTGTTGAGAAGATTGTATTTTTGAGCAGTGTGGCAATTTACGGCTTTGCTCTGATCGGAACCGACGAATCCGGCATTGTTGCACCGTTTAACGATTACGGCCGCACAAAATTTGAGGCGGAGCAGATTTTTAAGGCTTGGCAGGCTGAATCACCAGACACCAGAATGTTGATGATTATTCGCCCGACTGTTGTTTTCGGCGAGAAAAACAGGGGCAACGTATACAACCTCCTTCGGCAAATTGCGTCAGGTAAATTTTTAATGATCGGCTCTGGAGAAAATAGAAAATCGATGGCTTATGTTGAAAATGTAGCCGCATTCATTGAGCATGGTTTGCAATTCAAACCAGGATTACATATCTATAACTATATAGACAAGCCAGATTTCACTATGAATGCGTTGGTGCAAAACATCAATGATATTTTGGGACGAAAAGCAAAAATGGATTTTAAGTTGCCATATTTTGTAGGCGCCCTAGCAGGAAAAATTTTTGACATTGTCGCTTTCGCTACTGGCAAGAAATTTGCGATTAGTTCAATTCGGATCAAGAAGTTTTGCTCGAATTCAGTTTATGAAACCTCATTGGCGCGCTCTGGATTTACTCCGCCGGTTGCGATGGCCACGGCGTTGGAAAACACAGTTAAATATGAGTTTCTTGGTGCGCACGATAGATCAGAAGTATTTTTCAGTGAATGATTGCGATGAACGCAAGCAATATTTCCGAAATAGTTCACGCCGTTTTTCCAATTGCGGGCCTAGGAACGCGCTTCTTGCCTGCGACTAAGGCAGCGCCTAAGGAAATGCTGCCTGTGGTCGACAAGCCACTAATTCAGTACGCCGTTGAAGAAGCATACGCTGTTGGTATCCGGCACATGATTTTCGTAACGGGCCGGACAAAACGCAGCGTAGAAGATCATTTCGACACAGCGTATGAGCTAGAAACCGAGCTTGAAAAGGCTGGTAAGGATGTGCTTTTGACGATTGCGCGCAGTATTTCTCCAACTGATATGGTGTGCTCTTATGTGAGACAACCGCGAGCATTAGGCTTAGGACATGCCGTGTTATGCGCCGAGCATATTGTGGGGCGCAATCCATTTGCAGTGTTACTCGCGGATGATTTGATGGTTGGGAAGCCCGGCATCACGTTGCAGATGGTGCAACAGTTTGCAAAATGTCAGCACAGTATCTTGGCTGTTCAAGACGTCCCCAAAGCTCACACCAACCGTTATGGAATTGTGAGTGGGCAGAATATTGCGCCAGACTTGGTTGACATCAACGGCATTGTGGAAAAGCCCGCTCCAGAAGTTGCACCGAGCACGCTGGCAGTGGCTGGGCGTTATATTTTGACACCGGGAATTTTTTCGGAATTATCCAATCTCCCACGCGGCGTTGGCGGAGAAATTCAGCTTACCGATGCTATTGCTCGATTGCTTAGGCGAGAAAAAGTGCTTGCCTTCCGTTATGACGGTACGCGATACGACTGCGGTAGCAAACTTGGATTTTTACAAGCGACTGTCGATTTAGCAGAACACCATGCTGAGGTTGGCAAAGAGTTTACAGAGTGGCTAGCAGCTCGAAAGTAGGTAAAAGAATGAAGGTACTTGTCGTTGGTGGAGCGGGCTATATTGGCTCACACATGGTCAAGATGCTTGGGCAGCAAGGCTGCAGCGTTACTACCCTTGATGATTTGTCATCTGGTCATCGTGACGCTGTTCTATGCGGTGAATTTGTGAAAGGTAGTTGCGCTGACATAACCCTCTTGGATGCAGTCTTATCACGCGGGTTTGACGCTGTGATGCACTTTGCATCATTCATCCAAGTGGGTGAGTCGGTGAGACACCCCGCTAAATATTATCAAAATAATCTGGTTAACACGCTTTCGCTGCTGGATGCAATGCTTGCTCATAGAGTCAAGCGTTTTGTTTTTTCATCAACTGCAGCTACGTTTGGTGAACCCCAATATTCGCCTATAGACGAATTACATCCTCAGCAGCCGATTAATCCCTATGGTCGTAGCAAGCTGATGGTTGAGCAGTTACTCAAAGACTACGACACAGCATATGGCGTGAAATCTGTTTGTCTGCGATATTTCAATGCTGCAGGCGCTGACTCTGAAGGGCAGCTTGGCGAGCGGCATGAGCCTGAGACGCACCTCATACCCTTGGTATTGCAAGTAGCCTCTAGCAAGCGCCCACACATCTCAGTTTTTGGGCGTGACTATGACACACCTGATGGCACCTGCATTCGAGATTACATCCACATCCAAGATCTTTGCTCGGCGCATTGGCTTGCATTGCAATCGCTTTTGAACGGGGATGGAAGTCAAGCTTATAACTTAGGTAATGGCAATGGTTTCTCAGTTCAGGAAGTAATCTCCACTGCTGAAAAAGTGACTGGCAAGAAGATTCCAGTGGTTTACTTGCCACGCAGGAATGGTGATCCCGTGAGGCTTGTAGCCGATGCTTCGCTTGCTAGAGCCAGCCTTAATTGGCAACCAGAATTTACTGATTTGGCGACGATTATCGAACACGCTTGGAATTGGGAAAAGCACTGACTAAGCTAGTTGGGCTGAATCCAGACTTATTTGGCACCCCGCAGCGAGGTAAAGCGATGCATTCACTTTCATTTCTTATCCACGGCCAGCATGATTACATGTTGGCATTTTTCTTTGATCAGATTTCAATTGTCACGCGTGGTCAATATTCAATCGGCGCGAGCAGTCAATTCAAGCGAATGCCTGTTTCTAGCGCGGTTTTTGCGAAAGGCTTGCTTGCATCTGAAAATACGGCGAGATCGATTTTCCGATCTCCCAGGTTACGCCGCAGATTGACCAAGATGTCGAGTTTATTCATCAACTTGATCTTGTCAGACAGTAGCAAAATATCAATGTCTCCACCCAAAGCTTGATCGTCTGCGCGAGATCCGTAAAGAAATATCTGCGCAGCACAATCCTGAGCTTGGACGGCTTGGACGATGGCGAAGTGTTCTTCGGGGGTGATGCGCATGGTACTAAAGGCTTTAGGACTAACTTTGCGGGCTTAGCTTACGGACTTCTGCCATCAAGCGATCAGCTGTATTTAGCAGTAATCCACAACGCTCAAGCGCTGTGCGCACAGATGCGATGAGCAATTCTGGCGCTTCGATATATTCGTGCACCAACAAATTTCGGAGCTGACGCGTTTCTAGCCATAGATCAGCGCTAGACAGCCAGCCTAGCTTTTCTGCGCGATCCAGCTTGGCGAGCTGTGGCAGGGGCGGCTCGCTGAATGCTCGCATCAGTTGCTCAAGAAGTTTATCGCCCACCGTATCTTGAAGACGGCTGAAACGTCCTGCAAAAAGCTCAATGGCTTCGTTCAAGCGCGGAATTTCAAACAATGTCAATACGATTTCTGCATCGTTTTGGCTATCAAAAATAGGCTGTAGCTCTGCGACGCTCTGCTTGAGAAGCGCAATTTCTTTGCGCGTCACCTTACATAAAAAAGCTAAGCGCTCACTATCGACTTGCTTCATAAGACAATTCCCTCTGCTTTAGCCACGCGATGAATGGGCAGCTCCAAAAGACCGGGAGCGCTGAGGACGACATCAACTTTGCGCCCGAACATGGCACGAGAGCAAGCTGCGCCCAAGCGGCTCATGGCTAGCGCTGGAGATTCAACGCGCTCGGAGCACTCGATATGCAAATCTACATCGCCGCCGAGCGCAGCATCATCCAGCCGCGAACCAAACAGACGCACCACAGCTTGTGCCCCAAAAATATCGCGAGTGAGCTGTTTAATGAGGGCGATTTGATGTGGCTGTAGGCGCATGGCGGTATGGGGCGGGCGGAAACTAAGTTATTCAGGTTTGATCACCAAGCGTTTGCCAGTCAAGGGCTGAATCCACACTTCCCTCGCACCAGCGGCAAGATAAAGAGACGCTTTCATGTGCATTTCTGCCCAGCTGTTGCTGGGCGACATGATTTCTACGCAAATCTCAGGGGCTACTGAAAATGGGGTTTCATGGCCGATTTTTTTGTAAAGCGCATTGGATAGCCAAGCGACATCGGCAACTTTGACACCATCCGTTGTTTGAATTGAACATTCGCTGATAACGACGCCTGCTTTGCGTTTTTTCAGCTCTGAACCAGTATCGAACTGGAGCTTGCCATGCAGATTCGATGCTGGACTCATTTCAATTTTTCCCCATTTGTTCAATTCGATTTTGAATGGCAAATTTTGCAGAAACGGGTTGGCGATGACTTCACTCCATTGCATGATGTTTTCTCCGACTTAGGCGGTGGTTAGCTGAGCAGTTGGGCGATGTCGCCTTGCCAATCAACACTTTTTAGCGTGACGGCTGGCGAAGTAGCATTGCTGGGATGCAGCTCCCAGATGTTGGCGGCGTTTTTTCGGAAGACTTCAACGGTGCGGGCATCGGGGTCAATGAGGACGTATTCTTGGAGGCTGTCAAGCAAACGATAGTGAGCGAATTTCAGGCCACGATCAAAAGCTACCGTACTTGGAGATAGCACTTCAATGACAAGTACAGCTGCTTGAATTTCTGTAATTTTGGGATTTTGTATGTCTTTAGAATCGCAGGTAACGAGGACATCAGGATAAAAGTAGGCATCTGCTGGCTCAATACGTAAACGCATTTCAATGAAAACTTTGCAGCGCGTATCCTTGAGGTGCGCTTTCAAAACACTGCCGGTAGCTAGAGTGGCATCTTGGTGCTCAGCTGTGCCCCCCGCCATAGCGTAAATTTCTCCAGCAATAAATATATGGCGCTCTGGCTGTTCGTGCTCCCATTTCAGGAAATCCGTTGCGCTAAGTTTTGCAAGTGCTTGACCCATGAGCTACTCCTTGAAAGAATACTGGTGGAGCTGGCGGGAATTGAACCCGCGTCCGAAAACCTTTTTCCTGATCGATCTACATGTGTAGCCTTCTGATTTGTGTCTCGCCTGTCTCGTCGTGCAGGGGCACACTACGAAGCCGGCCAGCGACCTATTTTCTCGTCCTGCGCTAAGTCACCCAGCGCGAGACCATCCGATGTAAATAAGCTTGCAGCCGAGAAATATCAGGTTGCCCCTTATCCCTTTGCCCATCCCACCGGAGAGATGTTGCAAGCCTCTCAGCGATTAAGCTGCGAGTGCGAAACGTTCGTCGTTTGCAGTTAGGTTTTTTGAATTTGTTTTACGAGCACATTCAGCTCGACATGCACTACCAGACGTCTAGCCCTCGTCGAAACCAGAGCAGCCCCAGAGGCTTGATTTTACAGCTCTTCAACGCGACGTGTGGAGTAACTATCCCAGCTTTGGCAGCCGGGGCAATGCCAGAAATGCTGGCTGGCTTCAAAGCCGCAGGATGCACAGCGATATCTCAGAAGGGGCTTAGTCGCTTTATCCAAAGCGCGCTGAACATCGGCTTGCATGCCTTGCGATTTGAGCCAATCTGCAGCGATAACGAGCGATGGGTCCCTCTGCAGATGCGCTAGTTGCTGCGCTTGCAATGCGCTATTGCCGCCTGCGCTGCTGCGCAATTGAGCCAACGCTTGCAACACGTCTAGTGAATGCGTGTTGTCGTACAGCGCCTGCAAAACCGTAAGCGCTTCGCTTTGCCGGTGGGTTTGAATGGCAAGCTCAGCGATCTCGTTTGCTATCAAAGGCGTAGCGCTTGGCGCAGATTCTATGCCGGCTAGCAGGCGATTTAGCGCTTCATTTGTAGCGCCCGAGCGCTTTTCAAGCTCAGCGAGCGCAATGTGCGCCCTGCCAGATTGCGGCGCGAGGCCAATTGCTTTGAGAAGCGTTGCGCGTTGCTGCTCTGGCGCTTGCGCACTGGCTTGTTCACACAAGTAATGTGCAGATCGCGTGCTGAAATCGCCCTGCCCGCTGGCCTGCAGCTGCGCAGCAACGCGCTCGGCCTGCGGCCAATCGCGAGTCCGCTCATAGATCGCAAGGCGCGCTAGGCGCGCTTGCGTTTCAAATTTTCCGCCTTCAAGCTTGGCCAACGCATCTTCTGCGCGATCAAGCAAACCTGCTTGAACGTAATCCAAGGCTAGCGCGTGCTGCGCTCTCTCATGCTCTGGTTTAGGCAAATCGCCACGCGCCAGCAAATGCTCATGGACGCGCACGGCGCGATCGTATTCGCCCCGGCGGCGAAATAAATTGCCTAAGGCGAAATGCAATTCCGACGTGTCTGGATCTTTTTGCACTGCTTCGATAAAGGCATCAATCGCTTCATCTTGCTGCTCGTTGAGCAAATGATTGAGGCCTTTGAAATACGCTTTGGGCGAGCGGCGATTGTCGATACGCAACTGACGCAGATCCAGGCGCGAGGCGAGCCAGCCGAGCACGAAGGCGAGCGGCAAACCAAGCAAGAACCACGTGACATCAATTTCCATCAGACCGCTCCATCCTGAGCGCGAGGCAATGGCTGCGGCGACAGCTGCGGCTGCGGCTGCGATGCGCTACTCGCTTGCGCAGATGCCAGTTGCTGCGCTTTGCGCTGGCGCCACCAGCGCGGCAGCATGCCGAGCACACCAACAAACAGCCCCGCAGTAAATGTGATGAGCAGCAAAACAACCAAGGGCGCTTTCCATTGGTTGCCGAAAAAGAAATGCGCAATTACTTCATGCTGATTGTTCAGCGCGAAGGCGAAGAGCGTAAAAAAAATGGCTGCCTTCAGTATCCACCGAAGCAGCCATAGGATGTTTTGCATAAGTCTCGTGGGCTGTTGAGCTCAGATTCTACGGGCAAGACGCGCTTGAGAAATACGATTACAACAAGCCTTTGCCTCGCATTTCTTCTGTTTTGGCATCAACCGCTTCACGTAGCGCTTTGCCCGGCTTGAAATGCGGCACGCGCTTCTCAGGAATCGTCACCGATTCGCCGGTGCGAGGATTGCGCCCCACACGCGGCGGCCGGCGATTCACCGAGAAGCTGCCAAAACCACGGATTTCAATACGGTGGCCTTTGACCAGCGCTTCGCCAAGTGCGTCAAGAATGGTCTTGACGGCAAATTCAGCGTCGCGCTGGGTAAGCTGCCCAAATTGCAAGGACAGCGCCTCCACCAGATCAGAACGGGTCATGAAGCAACAGATCAGTTATTGTTATCGAGCTTAGCGCGCAGCAATGCACCCAAGCTGGTTGTACCGGCTGATTCGCGGCTCGATGTTTGGCTCAGATCGGCCATTGCTGCTTGCTCATCGGCATTGTCTTTGGCCTTGACAGACAAAGACACTTGGCGTGTCTTGCGATCAATGTTGGTGACAACGGCAGTGACTTCATCGCCTTCTTTGAGCACGTTGCGAGCATCTTCCACGCGATCACGGCTGATCTCGCTGGCGCGCAGGTAGCCCATGATCTCTTGACCAAGATCAATCTCAGCGCCCTTGGCATCAACGGTCTTGACTTTGCCAGTGACTATGGAGCCTTTGTCGTTGACCGACGAGAAGGTGGTGAACGCATCGGCATCCAATTGCTTGATGCCAAGGGAGATACGCTCGCGATCCACATCGATGGCCAGCACGATGGCTTCCACGTCTTGACCCTTTTTGAAGTTCTTGACGGCGGCTTCGCCCGTATCTGTCCACGACAGATCGGACAAATGCACCAAGCCGTCGATGCCAGCAGCCAAACCAACGAACACGCCGAAATCGGTGATGGACTTGATTGGGCCTTTGACGCGGTCGCCACGCTTGGTGGCCGCTGCAAACTCTTGCCATGGATTGGCTTTGCATTGCTTCATGCCGAGCGAAATGCGGCGCTTGTCTTCGTCGATCTCCAAGACCATGACTTCAACTTCTTGACCCATCGTCACGAGCTTGTTGGGAGCGATGTTTTTGTTCGTCCAGTCCATCTCGGAGACGTGTACCAAGCCTTCGATGCCGGGTTCGATTTCCACAAACGCGCCGTAATCGGCGATGTTGGTGATCTTGCCAAACATGCGGGTCTGCGCTGGGTAGCGGCGGCCCACACCCATCCAAGGATCGTCGCCCATTTGCTTGAGGCCCAGAGAAACGCGGTTTTTCTCGGTGTCAAACTTGAGCACTTTCGCGCTAATTTCTTGGCCAGAAGTCACCACTTCGGAAGGGTGACGCACACGGCGCCATGCCATGTCGGTGATGTGCAGCAAGCCATCCACACCGCCCAAATCGACGAATGCGCCGTATTCGGTGATGTTTTTGACCACGCCCTTGACGATGGAGCCTTCTTTCAAGTTTTCCATCAGCTTGGCGCGCTCTTCGCCCATGCTGGCTTCTTTCACAGCGCGGTGCGAGAGCACGACGTTGTTGCGCTTGCGATCGAGCTTGATGACTTTGAATTCCAAAGTCTTGTTCTCGTACGGAGACAGATCTTTGATCGGGCGCGTCTCAATCAGCGAGCCGGGCAAGAATGCGCGGATGCCGTTGACCAAAACAGTGAGGCCGCCTTTGACTTTGCCAGAGGTCACGCCAGTAACGAATTCGCCGGATTCCAGCGCTTTTTCTAGGCTGAGCCAAGATGCGAGGCGCTTGGCGGTGTCGCGCGAAAGGATCGTGTCGCCATAGCCGTTTTCCACAGCGCCGATGGCAACGGAGACGAAATCGCCCACTTTGACTTCAAGCTCGCCTTGGTCGTTTTTAAATTCTGCGATTTCAATATAGGCTTCATTCTTGAGGCCAGCGTTCACGACGACGTGGTTGTGGTCAACGCGAATCACTTCGGCGGTGATGACTTCACCGGAGCGCATTTCGGTGCGCTTGAGCGATTCTTCAAAGAGGGCTGCAAAAGATTCTGACATGAGATTTCCTGAATTAGCGCAAAGCAGCAAATGGCGACGGAATGCCGCTTCAAATTTGATAGCAGTTAGCGCAGGTTTTATGCCGGCTGGCGGCATGGTTCGTTAAAAATCCTGATAACCGTGCGCATGCAGCGCGAAGGGGGTCAGCAGGGCCTTGTGCTCAGTTGTGAATTCACAAACCAAGCTTGCTACGCCATTGGCTCTGAACAAAGATGATCGATTCTTCGATGGTTTGCTCGGAATTGTCCAAAAGAACAGCATCCTCAGCAGGCTTTAACGGCGCAGATGAACGAGAAGAATCTCGCAAATCGCGCGCCTCTAAATCATTGCGGAGGATGTCAAGTTTAGCAGAAATCCCCTTTGAAATCAACTGCTTATAGCGCCGCTCGGCTCGTGTGGCGCTACTGGCGGTCAAGAAGATTTTGAGCGGCGCGGCGGGGAAAATCACCGTTCCCATATCACGGCCATCCGCTACCAAGCCCGGCAGCCTTGCAAAGCTGTGTTGCAAAGCCGTGAGCGCAGCTCGCACAGCAGGGAAAACAGACACTTTCGACGCGCCAATGCCCATCTCTTCGCTGCGAATCAATTCGCTCACATCATCTTCATTGAGAAGCACAGCCTCGCCTTCAAACACCACCGGCAGATGCGCGGCGATTTTTGCCAGCGCGGTTTCGTCGTCCCAAGCAATGCCTTGCTGCTTGGCGGCCAGCGCAGTTAAGCGGTAGAGAGCGCCAGAATCTAGGTAATGAAAGCCAAGCTGCTGCGCCACGCGGCTGGCGAGTGTGCCCTTGCCGGAGGCTGTTGGGCCATCGATGCAAATCACAGGGACGCTGCGCGACTGCACCACGCTGAATAAGGTTTCAAAATAATCGGGGAAAGTCTTGGCCACGCATTTCGGATCTTCGATGCGCACGGCGACGCCAGCTGGATTGAACGCTGCCAAAGAAAAACACATCGCCATGCGGTGATCGTCATAGGTGTGGATACTGGCGGCTTTCCAATCGCTTAAGTTCGGCGGCGTGATGCTGATGAAATCATGGCCTTCTTCAACCCTTGCGCCCAGCTTGCGCAACTCAGTTGTCATCGCGGCGATGCGGTCGGTTTCTTTCACGCGCCAGCTGGCGATGTTGCGCAAAGTCGTTGTGCCGTCTGCGTACAACGCCATGATGCCGAGCGTCATCGCGGCATCGGGGATGTGGTTGCAATCGAGGTCAATGGCTTTGAGTGGCCAAGCACCTCGGCAGACCTCGAGATGGTTCTCACCGCTGGTCACCACAGCCCCCATTTGCCGCGCCGCATCAATAAAGCGAATATCGCCTTGAATGGCACGCTCACTTAAACCCTCAATACGTATTCCGTGGTCATTTTTTAAGCCTTTTTGCTCATTCTCCGGCGTAGTTATTGCGCCAAGCGCTATGAAATAGCTAGCAGACGAGGCATCGGCCTCCACCCATATTTCACCGGGCGATTGGTATCTCGCGCCTTGCAATATCGTGAACCGTTTCCATGCATCACGTTTGACTACGATACCGAATTTCTCCAGCAAATTCAGCGTGATTTCGATGTACGGTTTGGAGATCAGATCGCCCATCACATCAATGTGAATATCTTGCTTAGCGACTAATGGCAACGCGAGAAGCAAAGCGGTCAGGAATTGACTCGACACATCTCCGCGCACTGCAATCGGCGCATCGAGCTTCAAGCTCGGCTGGCCAATCTTGAGCGGCGGAAAACCATTGTTGCCCATGTAGTCAATCTGGCAACCGAGCTGCTGCAGTGCATCCACCAGATCGCCTATCGGCCGCTCGTGCATGCGCGGCACGCCGGAGAGCACAAAATCTCCGCCGAGCACGGCCAGAGCAGCTGTCAGTGGGCGCATCGCTGTGCCAGCATTGCCAAGAAAAAGCTTGGCGGCATGTTTCGGCGCTTGGCCTCCCAGTCCAGTGATAGCCACATCTGTTGAAACACCGCCAACTTGTCGCTCCACCCCGCAGCCGAGTTGCTCTAGCGCAGAGAGCATCACGCGCGTGTCATCTGAATCGAGCAAATCATGAATCAGCGTGCGTTCGCTGGAGAGTGCAGCGAGCAAAAGAATGCGATTGGAAATACTTTTTGAGCCGGGCAGTTGCACCGTGCCCGCTGCGCTTTGCAAAGGCGGCAGGTCGAGGAAGTCTGTAGAAAACATAGGCGCTGAGTTGCAAAATGAGCGTCAGATCACTTGCGCTGCGTCATCTTCCACTGGGCGCGCGTGAGGCTAGCGCGATCAATCTCATGCTCAAGCTGATCGGCTTGCTCTGCTTGCATCAAGCGCTCCAGCGCTTGTAGCGCCTTCTGGAAATGCCGCGATTGCGCGAGCAGCTCTTGCCGATTGGCCATGAGCACATCCGTCCAGAGCTTGGAATCGCTCGCGGCAATGCGCGTGAAATCTCTGAAGCCCATGCCCGCAAGAGACAAATACTCGCGGCCATTGGGCTGATCCGTGATCGCATTCATCATTGCAAACGCAATCAAATGCGGCAAATGGCTTACTGCCGCGTAAGCCGAATCATGCGCCTCAGGCGACATTTTCAGCACTTGGCAGCCCAGCGCCTCCCAAAGCGCCGTCGCTTTGGCAAGCTGCACAGTTTGCGTACGCTCAATTGGCGTGATGATGACTTGCTTCTTGTCGTACAGCATCACATCGGCATGCTCAACGCCCGAGAGCTCCTTGCCCGCTATCGGATGCGCCGCCACAAACACACCCACTTGGTCTTTCAGCACACGCCGCGCCGCATCCACCACATTGCGCTTGGTCGAACCCACATCCATCACAAGCGTGTCAGGCGTGAGAATGTGCTTGATGCTTTTAAGCGTGGCTTCAATCGCGGCCACTGGCACGGCGATCAATACCAAATCTGCGCCCGAAGCCGCCAGCAAAGCAGACGGTGCCTCGACATCAATCACGCCCATCTTCAAAGCGCGTTGCGTCGTTGAAGGAGATTTGCTGTAACCGACCACCCGCTTGACCAAGCCCGCTTTTTTCATGGCCAGAGCAAATGAGCCGCCCATCAGGCCACAGCCGATCAATCCGAGTTGGTCAAACATAATGCTTCTTCTTTTTAAGAGCTGACTGGGTACGAACCCAAGACTTTGAAATACGCGCACAGCCCTTGCAACTCGTTCAGAGCCTTTGCCACATGCGTATCTTGCGCATGGCCTTGCAAATCAATATAAAAATAATATTCCCATTGCCCCGTGCGAGCGGGGCGAGATTCAAAGCGCGTCATGGATACGCCATGGTTCTTCAGTGGCACGAGCAGATCGTGTACAGCGCCTGGCTTGTTCGGCACAGAGATGATCAAGCTGGTGCAGTCTTTACCGCTGGGCTGAGGCGCAGGAATCGTATCGGGCAATGCAATGATGCAAAAACGCGTGCGGTTGTAGGCATCGTCTTGAATCGCGTGGCTAGCAATGTGCAAGCCGTATACGCTGGCAGCGCGCTCGCCCGAAATACCCGCCCAGGTTGGATTTTCCTTGGCCAAGCGCGCGCCTTCTGCGTTGCTAGAAACTGCTTTGCGCTCTGCGTGGGGCAAATGCTTGTTGAGCCATTCTTGACATTGCGCCAGCGCCTGCGGGTGCGCGGCCACCACCTCAATACCGTCCAAGTTTTGCGATTGACGCAGCAGATGATGGCGCACCATCAGGCTGACTTCGCCCACGATATTCGCCGGCGTTTGCAGCATCAAATCCAAGCTGCGCGTGACCGGCCCCTCGGTGGAATTCTCAACACCCACCACGCCAAAATGCGCTGAGCCCGCCGCCGTGGCTTGAAACACCTGATCAAAATTCGCGCAGTAAATCAGCTCAACGGATGAACCAAAAAACTCCAGCGCCGCCTGCTCACAAAAAGTGCCCGCTGGTCCGAGCACAGCCACACGTTGCGCCGCCTCCAAGCTGCGGCAAGCTGACATGATTTCGCGCCAAATATGGCTCACGTTATCCGCTTTAAGAGGCCCAGTGTTAACGCTTTGCAAACCCGCAATCACCTGCGCCTCGCGCTCAGGCCGATACACCGCTGAACCCTCGAGCCGCTTGATCTCGCCGACCTCGCCCGCGAGAGCAGCACGGCGATTCAGAGCGACCAAAAGGTCTTGATCGACAGCATCAATCTCTATGCGCAGCTGAGAAAGAGTTTTAGTGCTCATTTATGCAATTAGCCGGCGTATTTACTGCGTAGAGTGCTATTAAAATAATAGCAGTTAAACGTCGCCGTTTGGCTCTTGCCCATCTGCCAATCCGTCACGTAAAGCATCATCTGAAGCCTCGCCAGCGGCCGCATCCAACGCTGCATCCACCACCGCATCGTTTTCCACAATGCGCTGTAAGCCGCTGAGCTTTGTACCTTCATCCAAGGCAATGAGCGTCACACCTTGCGTTGCACGGCCCAGCTCGCGGATCTCGCTGACGCGCGTTCTCACGATAACGCCTTTGTCTGTGATCATCATGATCTCGTCATCGGCATGCACCAATGTGGCCGCCACAATCTTCCCATTGCGCTCACTTTGCTGAATGGCGATCATGCCTTTTGTGCCCCGG
>JANMDU010000117.1:0-6548 GCA_031376455.1 Variovorax sp.
GTGGGCCCCGCGCCGATCACCACGAAGGTCAGCAGTGCGTCACGTTTTACTGCATCGTCTTCGGCCTCAGCCGCTTCAAATGCCATCAAAATTTTGCGCCGGATCGCGAGTGCGTCGTGCAGCGTTTTGAGCCCCGGTGCATGTTGCCCCCAAGCATCGTTGCCAAAATAACTGTGCGCCGCGCCCGCAGCGACGATCAGGTGATCAAAGCCCAGCGCGTGCTCTGCATCGCTGCCGGGATGCGTGAAAGTGAGCTGCTGAGCGCGCACATCGATACCGCGCACCTCGCCGAGCAAAGTCGTCACGTTCTGCTGCGCGCGAAAGACATGCCGAATCGGCGCGGAAATCAATGGCGCCGCTAAGCCCGCTGTCGCTACTTGGTACAGCAGCGGCTGAAAAAGATGATGGTTTGTGCGGTCAATCAACGTGACGCGCACTGGTTTAGCTTTAAATGCCTTGGCAGCTTCTAAGCCCCCGAAGCCGCAACCAACAATAATGATGTGAGGTAGAGGATCAGCTGTGCTTCTTATCATACCAACATGATAAGGGTTAACCCTTTGCCATGCAAGACAAGTAAGCCCCACTCAAAACTGGCAACTGCTTTGCGCTGCGTTGTTTACCGGTGTTACGGGGCTCGTAGGTGCATTGCCATTAGCAGTCACGGCGGTGCTGCTGATACTGAAGAGAATGCGACTGGTGGTGCTGAAGGTCAACAAAGCATCGCTTCCTGCAACGCAAGAGGAAGATGGCGTGTATTCAGTAGGAGACGTACCGTAATAAACCGTGCCCCGATTAGTCACAAAAAGCTGATCGGCAATATTTGCGCTGCCATTGTTGTAAGTGCCAACGATGGCAGTGAGTTGAGCGCTGGTGATCGGTGTACCAGCGCCGCACACCAATACCGCGCTGACCAATGCACTTGGGCAACCCGCAGCACGCGTAGGCCCAACGGGGCTGCCGCTAGCAGGTGTTGTGCTGCTTCCACCGCCGCATGCACCGAGCAGTAAGAGCAATGCGAGGCCTAGATTGGCTTTGATCAAAGTAGAGGGCGTGCTAAATGTCATAAATATCCTTAGAAAAATGAATCTTCGCAGCTTCTGCTGTTCGCCGCCATCCCGTTAACGGGGGATGCTTAAGCATCTGCGTGTAATTCGCTTCAGCGCCCTCTTCCGCCACCACCACTTCGGCCTCGACCACCTCGGCTGCCGCCGCCTGAATTGCCGCCACCGCCGCCACCGCCAAAGCTGCCGCCACCACTACCACTACCGCCTCTTCGACCACCGCCACCGCCTCCGCCACCAAAGCCACCACCCCCACCGCCGGTGCCTTGTTTGCGGAAGCCATCTTGCGTGATGTAGCCAAAGGAGGTCTTTGTGGGATCGACGCCGGGAGGTGGGCCGTCATCGCTGGAGCTACGGCCTTGATAGCCACTACCGCTACCTCCACCACCGCCACCGCCAGCGTAGCCGCCACCGGTATTACCGCCGCGTCCGCGCTTCTTCGCTTGCATGTAGCCGCTCTCGTGGCTGATGCCGGCTTGGTTGAAATCATCGACCTCATCGCCGTAGCCATCTTGCGCGCTGGTTTGGCGCGGCTGGTTTTGGTCTGCATGGCGCTGCTCATTGCCAGAGCCATAACCACTGGCTTGGCCATCACGCGGAGCGCGGTTGCCGAATCGGTTGTCGGAGCGCCCTGATCCATTGCCTTGATTGCGATCACCAAACCGGCCACCGCGTTCGCCGTTGCCGTTGCCGTTGCCTCGGTTACCGCGCTGTTGACCGTCGTAGGGGCGCGGCTGATCGCCTGTGCCTTCGCGTGGCTGGTCACCCTGCCCACCTTGATAGCCACCTTCTTGAGGCGCACCATCTGTGCGGGGTGCGCGGTCATCAAAACCTCCCGCACCGAAGCCGCCCGCGCCCGCGCCGCCAGCACGCTCATTGCGCCCGCCACGTCGCACAAATTTTCCACGACGCTCGCGTTGCTCAGGGCGCGCGCCACCGCCACCTTCGCGACCACCGTCCCGTGGCTCGCGTCGCTCTCCACGCTCTCCACGCTCACCCGGCTCTACAGCAAACGCTTCCGCGCCCACTTTCATCTCTTCGCCGCCTTCAGCATCGACCAAGCTTTGCGTCATGTCACGAATCTCAGCGTCGTTCAATTCCATGTACACGCTGCGGCGCAAACCTTTTGGCAGGCCGTACGAGCCATAGCGAATGCGAATCAAGCGGCTGACTGCATGCCCCATTGCTTCAAACAAGCGGCGCACCTCGCGGTTACGCCCTTCGCCAATCGTGACGCGCACCCAACGATTCGCGCCATCCCCGCCGCCATCTTCAATGCTGAGGAATTGCGCTGGCCCGTCTTCAAGTTGTACGCCATCGAGTAATTTTTGTCTGTTCTCGGGGGTCAATTCGCCCAAAATGCGCACGGCATATTCACGCTTCAATCCAAAGCGCGGATGCATTAACCGATTGGCCAGCTCACCCGAATTGGTAAACAGCAGCAAGCCTTCGGTATTCAAATCCAAACGGCCGACGCTAAGCCATTTGCCAAACGGCAAACGCGGCAAACGGCGAAACACGGTTGGCCGATTTTGCGGATCGTCATAGGTCACGATCTCGCCAGCAGGTTTGTGATAAGCGATCACGCGAGCGCGCGGCTGCTGAATGCGCAGCTGCAAAAGCTTGCCCTGAATCTTCACCTCATCGCCCCACTGCACGCGCTGACCGACATGCGCGTTTTGACCATTCACGGTGATATGCCCATCGGCAATCATGTCTTCCATCTCAAGGCGTGAGCCCAGACCTGCTTGCGCTAAAACTTTGTGCAGCTTTGGCGAATCTGGCAAAGGCGGCAACACGCGCTTAGGCGGCAAACGGCGCTCGCCTTCTTGCTCGGCATCAAATTGGCCAGATACGATCTCCGAGAAATCACGCGGCACGAAGGCTTCTGCAGTCGCTTCAGGCGCGTCCGCAGCATGCTCGGCTTGCTGCTCATTGCCCTCATGCTCGGCTTGCTGCTCGTCGCCCGCAAGGATCGCCTGTTGTTCGCTGCCGTGGCGACGATCAACAGCACCATGGCCGCCCTCTAAGCGGTCGTCACGCATTGGCTTGCGACCGCGCGGCGCACGCTCTTGCACTGTCTCTATCTGCATATCGGGTGTGGGCTGAGTTGCAGCCACTGGCGCAATGTCTGCCTCAGCGTCTACATTTAAGACCGCCTCAGAGCCAGCAGCTAGCGCTGCGTTATCTGCCTCGATTTGCGCTTTGGTACGGCGCACGCGCTTTTTGGTCTCAACTTCAGTCGTATCCACATCCGTTGCCTCGTTTGCAGCATCTTCTTTCGGTTTACGAGTTGCTCTCTTTTTAGGAGCGCTTGGCGCAATATCTGCGCCGGCTACTGATTGGTTTTGCTCTAAATTCTCAGGGGTTTCGTTCATATCGTTCATCTTCGTATTCTGTGGTCTTTGATCTTTGTTCGGGCAAATCAATTTGCGCTATTTGTGGTCGGGGTGTCTTGCGCGTTGACGTCAGCATCGGCAAGAAGTGGCGTTGTAGATTCTTCGGCGATTTGCATTGCCGCTGTAGCTTCGTCTGTACTTTCTGCTGTATCCATGCCCGCTTCCATCCCCGGCAGCGGCATGTCCAAGCTTTCTAGCATCTTGACTTGCTGCTGCGGATCATCGAGCAGCGGCAATTTATCCAGGGAATCGAGGCCGAGATCATCTAAGAATTGGCGCGTCGTCGCAAACAATGCAGGCCTGCCCACCGTCTCGCGGTGACCAATCGTCTCGACCCAGCCGCGATCTTCCAATTGCTTGATGATCAGAGAATTGATCGTCACACCGCGAATGTCTTCCATATCGCCGCGCGTACACGGTTGGCGGTAGGCGATGATGGCCAGCGTTTCCAGTACAGCGCGGGTGTATTTAGGCGGTTTCTCGGGATTCAAGCGATCTAGATAAGTGCGCATCTCCGGCCGGCTTTGAAAGCGCCAGCCACTGGCCACTTGCACGAGCTGCACGCCGCGCTGCAACCAATCGAGCTGCAAATCTTGCAGCAAATCTTTGAGCGTGTCTGCGCCCAGTTCGTCTGCAAACAGGGTGCGCAGCTCGGTCACCCTGATAGGCTGGCTGGCGCAAATCAAAGCGGTTTCTAAAACGCGCTTTGCATCAAATGTGTTCATCTCAGGCAAGTTCCTAAAACGATGTGGTCAAAGAGCAATCTCGAAGGATTGCAAAAATTATGGTTTCAAAAAACAAGGGGTGCGAGGCATCCGTGCAACTCGCTAGCCATATAGGCTGTCTTATCGGGCTTGAAAAAGCCACTGCTTCCCGCAGCGCTATCAATTTGTATGATTGTAGCCCAAACCCAAGGTATCACAAGCCGAGCTCATATCCGGCGGCAACCCGGCCTCAAAAGCCATGTCTTCCCCCGTGATCGGGTGCTCAAAAGCCAATCTCTCGGCATGCAAGCCTTGGCGCTCCAGCCCACCCGCTGGCCGGCCACCATAAATTGCATCTGCAATCAACGGATGATGCACATGCGCCGCATGCACGCGAATCTGATGCGTGCGACCGGTGTGCAAAATACAGCGCAGCAAGCAAAACGCATCGGCTGAGATTTCATCCGACTGCATTTTTAGCGCTTTATTTGATGCTTTATTAGCCTCTTCCCGACGTATATACTGCGCAGAGTGCTCTGAATTTGAGAGCAATTCAAAATCAGTGGTGGCTTCTTTACCTGGATATTGCGCGAGATCAACAACAGCCATGCGCTGCCGATTGCGCGGATCGCGGCCAATCGGCTGATCCACCTGCCTGGGGCTCTCCCCCTGCCACGGATAATGCGCCATCGCCAAATATTGGCGCCGCACATCGCGCGCAGCAATCATGCGAATCAGCGCATCCATGGCCTCGCGCGTGCGCGCCACCACCATCAAGCCGCTCGTGTCTTTATCCAGCCGATGCACGATGCCGGCTCGCGGCAGCAGCGTGTGGCATGGGTGATGCGCCAGCAGGCCGTTAAGCAATGTACCGCTCCAATTGCCTGCGGCGGGGTGGACGACCAAGCCCGGTGCTTTGTTGATGATCATCAAATGCGGGTCTTCATAGATCACAGTCAACGTTTTAGCCACAACCGCATCAGGATGAAAGGCCGTGTCTTGAGGTAGCGGCCGCTGGCGCACGATGAGCTGCTGACCCGCTTTGAGCTTGGCAGCGGCCTTGGTGGCGCTCACGCCGTTGACGATCACATCGCCGCTGTCGATCAATTGCTGCAAAAAGCTGCGCGATGAATCGGGAAGGAGCTGGGAGAGCACGCGATCCAAGCGCTCGCCGTGATGCTCATGGCCTGTAGTGAAGCTGTGCTCCTGCGTCAGATGCGCTGCATCCACACTGGTGCCGGATACGAAGCTTGCCTCATCCAGCTCGTCATCTAACGCTTGGTTTGTGGCGCTGTGCTCAGCATAACCGCTCGATATAATCATTTGATACTTTGGAAATTCACTATGAGCCTAGGATTATCAGCCTTTCGCACGATCATTTGCACTCTCGCCTGCGCCAGTCTTGTTGTGCTAGCTGCATGTTCGAGTAATCCGATCGCCGACCGCACCGACGCTTGGAGCCCTAATAAAATCTACGCTGAAGCGAAAGATGAAGCCAAATCCGGCGCATGGGACAAAGCCATTCCCCTCTTCGAGCGCCTTGAGGGCCGTGCAGCCGGCACGCCGCTAGCTCAGCAAGCCCAGTTAGAAAAAGCCTTTGCGCAATACAAAGCCAACGAACCCGCGCAAGCCCTTGCCACGCTTGATCGCTTCAAAAAGCTTCACCCCGCCAGCCCCGGCATGGATTACGCACTTTACTTGCAAGGTTTGATCAACTTCAACGACAACCTCGGCCTGTTCGGCTTCATCGCTAAACAGGATTTGTCTGAGCGCGATCAAAACGCCGCCAAAGAATCGTTTGAAGCTTTCAAAGAACTCGTCAACCGCTTCCCCGATTCACGCTACACGCCCGATGCTCGCGCCCGCATGACTTATATCGTCAACTCCTTGGCGCAGTACGAAGTGCATGTGGCGCGTTACTACTACACCCGTAACGCTTACGTCGCCGCCATCAACCGCGCGCAGACAGCGGTCACGGATTATCAAAACGTACCCGCAGCAGAAGAGGCGCTGTACATCATGGTGCTGAGCTATGACGCTTTAGGCATGACGCAACTGCGAGACGACACCAAGCGCATCATGGACAAAAACTATCCCAAGAGCGAATATCTGGCGCGCGGCTTCAAAGCCAAAGATTCACCTTGGTGGAAAGTTTGGTAGTTTTTTAAGCGTTTTTGGCTTGTAGCCGCCGTATCTATTGCGTGACGTGCTATTTATTTAGTAGTTCGCTGAGATTTTCTTTTTAGTTAGAGCGGCTGCGAGTTTTTGGCATTTGGGCCGCCGTCATGGTTTTGTAAAAAAAAAAAATAGGGCGTAATGCCTCAAAAAAGCGGCCGGTTAGGTTCGGAAAAAATTTTTTGGCGTTAAAAGTAAACTTTTCAAAT